>JAEKNQ010000019.1 GCA_016464825.1 Candidatus Dormiibacter inghamiae
CCGGGCCAGCTCAGACGGGCTCCGGCCCTCCAGCAGGACCGCGTCCACCAAGTAGCGCCCTCGAGACATCCCGCACCTCCCAGCGTTGCTGGGTGTCCACTATGTCCCGAGACACCTGTCCTCTATGTGCTGAACTCACACACCTCGCGGGGCACCATTGTGTGAGTTCAACCCATAGTGGAAGGGTGTCTCACGACATAGTGGACAAATTTAGGGCTGCCGAGGAACCGTAGAGGCGGTCGGGTCGAGCGTTCGCTAGCGGAGTACGGAGCGGGAACGCTGGGAGTCTCCCAATTGCACCATTTGTTCGGAAGGGCAGTGTCGCGGTCCAGGTGTGCTGTCAGCACAGCGCTCAGTGCCAGAGCGGCTGCCCTCGCCCGGATGCTTCAGTTGCACCCTAGCGCGAGGTCGCTGGACCCACGGTCAGCGGCGTAGGCTGTGCGCGTGGAGCCGGCGCCAGCCGGCCCGGTCACCGAAGTGCGAACGAAGCTACTGGCAATGACCCTGCTTTTTGCCCTCGCCGGCCCTGCTTGCATGGAAATCCAGCGCCCCGGCGCTCCGGATAACCCGCTAGCCACTCCCACTGCTAACACGCCGTCACCCTCGACCGCCCCCACAGCTGGCGCCGACCCATGCGCTGGGCAGTTCAGGCGGCAGGGTCCCCAGCCGGCCTGCCCGCCCAGGTAGAGCAGCGGTCAGCCAGGTAGGGGAAGCGGCCGCCCCGGCCGGCCGCTTCCCTGTCATCTATCTGTCGTCATCGCCGGCCGGGATCTGGACACCGGAGGCGTAGATGTCTTGGTCGTTCGCGGGACCTTGCGGATCTTTCATGCCGCAGAGCTTCGGTGGATTCCCAGGGCCGGTGGCCGTCCCCGGACATACGAACAGCTCCGGTGAGCGCGTGTCGGACCAGATGGGATAGGCCCGCTCAGAGGCGTCCAAGCCCGTGTAATCGCCCCAGAAGAGACCGCTGAACTGGGTAGGTGGCGGCATCGAGCTGCTGGTCACCCGCCGGACTGCGAAGTGGCGCAGATCCTCTGAACCCGAGATGCTGAAGTCCGAGAAGCCGGTCTGCTCGTCGCTGCCGTACTGGCGGTCGTAGTAGGAGACGGCAAGGCTGCCGCTGCGGTTATAAGCCAGCCACTGGAACCACTGGTCAGTTGTCCTCTGCCCGCGCGCGACGGTCAGACTCGTCAGGTTGCGGGGATCGGCCGCAGAGCCGGTGAAAGTGTTCCCGCCGTCGCTTGAAGCGCTGAGCAGGATGTCGTTGTTGCAGGCGCCAGGTATCCTGACGCCGGTGTACAGACCTGCCTCGCTGAGTGTCACGGAGCCGGTCGGGATGCAGCCGTTGCGCTCGTTGGAGTGCCGGTTTATGTAAGAACCGAAGGAGACGGAGATCTCCTTGGGATCGCGCGGGTTCACAGCGCCGCTGGGATACTGCGAGGCCCGGAAGACCGAGTTGCTCGTGCTGGCCTTCTCGGGCACGCAAGCCCGACCGGCATCTTGGCCGGTGTAGGTGGCGCAGTCGGGCAGCTCGTAGTAAGTTCCGACGCGCTGGGGTGGGCCGAAGCTGTCGCCGCCATTGGTGGAGCGAGCCATCAACACCTGGTAGCGGGCGGGTCCCGGACGGGTGACGCTGAAATCAACTGTGTTGTAGTTGGACCAGACGACGTAGAGGGCGCCATCCGAGCCGGTGAATGGCTGGGAGAACTGATTGTTGTCGCAGCCCCCGGTGGGCCCGCTGACAGGGAATTGGCAGAGCGCGCTCACGCTGCTGACCAGGTGGCGGGCGCTGAACGTTTCCCCGTAGTCGCTGGAATGGACCTCGTAGATGTAGGCAGTCGTGGCTGTGAACTCGGTCCAGGTGACGTAGATGCGGTCGCGGAAGGGGCTGCCGACGTGATTGTCCACAGAGAGGAGCGCCTTGTCCTCGAGGATGGCGCCGCTGCCAGCAGTGTCGTTCGCGACGGTGGCGTAGCGGCCCGGGAAGTTCCAGGAGGCGGCCTGGTTCTGAGTCGAGCGGAATACCAAAAAGGCGCTCGACTGGTCAGGATTGGGGCTGACCGCGCTGCCGCGGTTGAACACCTGGCAGGAAAGGTAGGCGTTGCCGCGGGTGTCCCAGGCGACAGAGGTGTCGCCGCCGGCCTGCCAGTACTCGCGTGGCTTGTTGAACGGTCCCCCCCGGGTGAAGCCGTTGGGAACCGTGCTGTCGGTCCAGGAGCCAGCTGCATCCCGGCTGAAGGAGAGGCCGCAGGTGCCGTCGCCCCGCCGGTAGTCGTTGTAGGACCCGACCACGCTTTGCGGGTGATACTGATTCACCGCGATCGCTGTCTCGTTCTGGGCCTGCGAACGGCCCTGAAGATCAGGGTCGGCGATGTTCAGGCAGTTCTGGTTGACCTTGATGTTGTGGTCTCGGTTGCTGGGACAGCCGTCGTCGCTGGTCGGAAAGTAAGAGCTCTGGCTACGCTGCGCGGCACGAGGTGCGAGGGCACCGACCTCCACGTCAACGGTGCCTGACACGTGGGCGCGAAGTCTTGGATCGAGTTTCGAAAGATCCATGGCATTCGCTGTGTGGACGGCCGGAGTCGGTCCCATGCTGGCCACGAGGGCGAGCGCCAGGGCCGCCGGAAGGGCTAGCAGTAGACGAAGATGAACTTTCAAAGACTTCCCCCTGAGGACTTTCACGAGCCAATCACGCCTTGCCGGGGCGCATCTTCTGGCAACCTGTGCCTCCTCGCTCCACACCCATGCCGGATCGTCGCGTGAGCCGCGGCGAACGACTGACCAGCGCTAGCCTAGCGCCAAAGTCCAGAGGACGTCAAGACGGTTGCGACCGGCTTGCCGGGCGAGACCGGGTTGCCAAGCCCTCGCAGATGTCGTATCTTCTTGCCAGTCCCGTCGGATTGTTGCGTGTGGAGGGTGTATGAGAAGGCTTCTGTCGGTGGTCGCCCTGTTGGGCGTCGCTCTGATTGTGACTACCGGCACGGCGTTGGCCGGAGGGCCGGTGCTGGTAAGCAAGGTCAATCCTTACGCCGGCTGCAAGGTGGGTGCCGCCAAGGGCGCCACCAACTACCTCAACGCTGAGGTGGAGCCGTTCCTGACCTACGACCCGAGCTCGCACTCCCACCTTCTGAGCGCCTGGCAGCAGGATCGCTGGACCGACGGGGGCGCCCATGGCCTGGTGGCCGGCTCCAGCTTCGACGGCGGTCGCAGCTGGAACGACAGCGCCCTGCCCTTTTCCAAGTGCGCTCCGGGTGGAGTGAACTATGAGCGAGCTTCCGATCCGGGCACCGCAATCGGCCGCGACGGCAATTCGTACGCGATTGCCATCTCGTTCGACGCCGACAGCATCCGAAACGCAGTGGTGGCGGCAACCTCGCCCAACGGTGGCAGGAGCTGGACCAACGTGGTGCCGATCATTCAGGACGTCGCCAATCCCCTCACCGGTGACCCCTTCAACGACAAGGAGCTGATCTTCGCCGACCCGACCCGCGGTCGCACCGCGTATGCCGTCTGGGACCGGCTGGAAGACGTCCCGGGCGCCGGCAATCGCGTGCGCCAGCCAGCGGGCGACATGCCTGCCCTGCAAAGCCAGAGCGGCGCAGCCCGACCCAATACGGCGGCTCCCGCTCAGGCCCAGCTCCCGGCCTTCACGGGCCCTACCTTCTTTTCCCGCACCACCGACGGTGGCAAGACCTGGCAGACGGCGCGCCCCATCGTGAAGACTGGAGTCAACGAGCAGACGATCGGCAACTACATGGTCATCGACCCGCGCACCGATCGGCTCTACGACTTCTTCGACTACATCACCGCCGACGGCAGTTCACACCTCGGCTTTGTGACCTCCACCGATCGGGGTGACCACTGGACCAAGCCGACTCTCTTTCAGGATCTTAGGTCGGTGGGCGTACCGCACGTCCGCACCGGTGATATCATCCCGATCCCGACCATCGATCGGGAGACCGGCTGGCTCTACATCGTCTGGCAGGACTCGCGATTCAGCGGTGGCAAGTACGACGAGATCGCGATCAGCCGTTCCACCGACGGCGGTCGGCACTGGAGCGAACCGCAGCGAGTGAATCAACCCACCGGGCAGTCGGCCTTCACGGCCACCGTGGCTGTCAACTCGGATGGCAAGGTTGGCGTCACCTACTACCAGCTGCAGAGCTACCCGCGCACCTACATGACCGACTACTTCATGAAGGTGACCAGCGGGCGCAACCTCCACTTCAGCGACAGCGAGATGGTCGACGCCCCGTTTGACATGGCGGATGCGCCGGTCGCCGGCGGCTTCTTCGTAGGCGATTACGAGGGCTTGGTGGCGCCCGGGGAGAGCTTCCATCCGCTGTACGTGACCACCAACTCAGGCAACACCGTCAACCCGACAGACGTTTGGACGCGCTCAACGCAGGACAATCGCGACTGAGCCGCGCTTCCTAGTGCCAACTCTGGAGGGCGTCCTCAGCGAGGCGCCCTCTCGTGTTCTGTTCGGGGCGAACGTCGCAGACTCTAACCAAACAAAGCGACCCACCGGGTGGTGGGCCGCTTTGGGAGTAGGGGGGAGGATTTGATTCGCTAAGACCCGAGGTCGACGCTTCAAGGTAAAACCTGATAGCACCACTATAGCATTTGCCACAACAGCGTGCGCGGGTTCTTCGCGGCAGGGTCAACGAACGTCGGCGCGAGAGCCGGGCCGCAGGACTCGCGGCGGCGATCCGGTACTCACCTGCAGAGGCGGCGCCGCAACGACCATCCCCCTTTTCTCAGGCCGCTATTACACGACTGCTGCAGACAGGGGTCTCAACCGGCTCAGGACTTCGGGATCTCCCTCGAACTGGAGCCCCTCAGCCTGAGCCTGCCTGAGGTCCAGGCGGCCCTGCAGCACGCCCAGGATCAGCTTGTGTTGTCCCGTGAGAACACCGTCAGCATGCTCCGCGACGCCGGGTCGCGCGCGGACTGTGCCGCCGACCTCGAGGACCATCGGCTGGTCGCCTGTGTGGACTTGGATGGTGATCGGCGCAAGGTCCGGCCTGCCGTCGACAAGGCTGTAGTTGGCAGGCAGCGCGAGCCAGTGGCTGCGAAACTCGTCCTCGTCCCGGGCCTCCGCCAGTAGGGGAGCGCCCCAACTTCCGATGGCCCGCATGACGGGCTCGAGCTCCTCGCCGCGCTTGGTGAGATGAAACAGGGCTGTAGCGACGGGCGGCGGGGCCGCTTCTCGGCGGATGACGCCCGCAAGCTCTAGCTCCCGAAGTCGCTCCGCCAGCAGGTTGGTCGCGATGCCAGGCAGGCCGAATCTCAGATCGGTGTAGCGGCAGGGTCCCCGGACCAAGAGCTCGCGCACGATGAGCAGCGTCCAGCGTTCACCGATGACGTCGAGCCCCTTGGCCAAGGCGCAGTACTCACCGTAGGATCGCATGCTCACATTCTAACGTAATCGCTTGCGCATGTCTACTAGGCACTTGACTTTCTAATCTCATGACTTTACTCTATTGTCTAGGCCCCCCCGAGAGATGGCGGGCACGGCGATCTGAAGTTCAGGAGGAGCTATCGCAGCTGATGGTTAACGCGGACTCGAAAGCCACTCGATCACTTCGCGGTTGGACGCTGGCGCTCACATCCCTCGCGTTCTTCATGGTGGCCCTGGATGCGCTGGTGGTGATCACGGCGCTGCCGGCGATCCACCGTGATCTGGGAGCCGGTCTGGCCACTCTTCAGTGGACGGTGAACGCCTACAGCTTGGCCTTCGGCGCCGGCATCATCACGGCGGCTTCCGTGGGCGATCGGTTCGGGCGGCGTCGTATTTTTGCCACGGGCCTGGCCCTGTTCAGCACAACCTCCGCTGCCTGCGCAGTGGCGCCGACCGCCGAGTTGTTGATAGTTGCCAGGGCGATCCAGGGCCTCGGCGGCGCGCTGATCATGCCGCTCAGCCTGACGATCCTTACCGCGACCTTCCCGCTGGCACGCCGAGGTGCCATCGTCGGGCTCTGGGGAGGCATCGGCGGCCTTGCTATCGCGAGCGGTCCGCGGGGCGGTTACCGAGGGCCTCGACTGGCACTGGATCTTCTGGGTCAACGTGCCGATCGGGCTGGCAGCGACAATCCTGGCCGTCCGCCGGCTTATCGATAGCCGCGGTCCCGCGACTCGACTCGACCTACCCGGGGCAGCGCTGGTGTCGGGCGGCGCCATCGGCATCGTCTGGTCTCTGGTCCGAGCCAACGACGTCGGCTGGAGCAGTGCTGAGATCATTTCCGCCCTCGTAGTGGGCACGGTGCTCATGGCTGCGTTCGTGGCCTGGGAGCGCCACGTTCACGAGCCGATGCTGGCGATGCGGCTCTTCCGGAATCGCAGCTTTGCGGCCGCGAATGCAACAGGCTTTTTGATGACAGGGGGCCTAATGGCCGGGGCCTTCGTGATCTCGCAGTACTTGCAGGTCGCTCTGGGCTACTCGCCCCTGAGCGCGGGGCTGCACTTCCTGCCGATGACCGCGACCCCCCTGCTGGTGGCGCCTGCTGCGGGAGCCCTTGCCGACCGGATAGGGCCACGGCCTGTACTGGTCTCGGGGATGCTGCTATTGGGCGGCGGCCTGGCCTGGCTCGCCCAGGTCGCAAGTGGCGTCAGCGGCTACCAGCAGCTGCTCCTTCCGCTGCTGGTCGCTGGGATAGGTGCCTCGATGGTGTTGCCAACCACCGCGACAGCCGCCCTGAGTGCCGTCCCGTTCACCGAACTGGGCAAGGCGTCCGGGGCGACGAGCACCCTTCAGCGCTTCGGCGGCGTGTTCGGCATCGCCTCGACCACAGCGGTTTTTGGGGCCAACGGCCATCTGGCGTCGGGCAGCATCAACGAGGGGTTCAAGCACGCGCTGGCGCTGGCCGCTGGCCTGTCGCTGCTCGGGGCCATCAGCGCCTGGCGGTCCCGGCCCGGCGGCGTCTGGCCGCGCACCCAGAGCGGGAGGCGGCTGTGCTCCCCCAGCCGGAGGTGGCTGCGGCGACGAGGTTCAACAGCTGAGCGGTAGACGTCGGGCGGTAAGTCCGGCTGAGCCGTCGCTCCTTCCGCGCAGGCGAGCGGGGTAGCTCGGGAGGCGGGAAAGGTGTTTTAGGCCGCGGGATTGCGAATGATGAGCGCATCGCCCTGGCCGCCGCCCCCGCAGAGCGCGGCTCCGCCCAGCCGCTCACCGCGCCGACGCAGCTCGTGGGCCAGCGTCAGCACCAGCCGGGCTCCGCTGGCGCCGATCGGGTGACCGATCGCGACCGAGCCACCGTTCACGTTGACGCGCTCTTCGTTGAACTCCAGCATGCGAGTGGCGTTGAGCGCGACGGAGGCGAACGCCTCGTTGAACTCCACCAGGTCGAGCTGATCGGCACTCAGCCCGGCCCTCTCCAAGGCTCGGTTGAGCGCCAGGCCGGGCACCGTGTGCAGCCACGCGTAGCGTTCGGCGCTCATGCCGTGAGCCACAATCTCCGCCAGTGGCCGCAGTCCCAGTTTCGCCGCCTTGCCAGCCGACATCACTACCACCGCGGCAGCGCCGTCGGAAACCTGCGAGGCGTTGGCGGCTGTGATGGTGCCGTCCTTCTGGAAAGCGGGCTTCAGGCCGGCCAGAGCCTCGGCGGTGGTGTCGGGGCGAACTCCCTCATCTCGCTCCACGAGGGCGGAGTCCCCCTGGCGCCGGCGAACGCTGACGGGCACGCTCTCCTCCGCCAGCCGGCCGGACTCCCAGGCAGCCGCCGCGCGCTGGTGGGAGCGGGCCGCCCAAGCATCCTGCTCCTCGCGGCTGATCTCCAGCTCCCGATTGACATCGTCAGAAGATTCGCCCATGTGCTGCTCCAAGAAGGTCGACCAGAGACCGTCGTGGATCATGGAGTCGACCATCTCAACGTTGCCCATGCGGGCTCCGAAGCGGGCCTTGGGCATTAGGTAGGGTGCCTGGCTCATCGACTCCATACCGCCGGCGACCACCGTGTCCACCTCGCCGGCGCGGATCATCTGGTCAGCCATGGCGATGGCGTTCAGACCGGAGAGGCAGACCTTGTTGATGGTGATCGCGGGCACCTCGATCGGGATACCGCCCAGGATCGCCGCCTGGCGGGCCGTGATCTGGCCGGCCCCCGCCTGCAGGACCTGACCCATGATCACGTACTCGACGTCCTCGCCGGCGATTCCTGAACGTTCCAGCGCTGCCCTGATGGCAACGCCGCCCAACTCCACTGCCTTCAGGGCCTTGAACGCTCCACCGAACTTGCCGATCGGGGTGCGAGCCCCAGCCACTATCACCGACTTGGTCATCACTTTCACTCTAAACCGCTCGCCGGAACCGGCAGTTCAGCGCTTGGCCAGGCGATTCAGCAGACGTCCTCGGAACCCGCTCGTGACAGCTGCCACAGCGTCCTGGGCGGCAAGCTGCTGGAGCGCCATCCCGTAGCTGGGGTAGGTGTGGATGGCGTTGGCCACCTCCGCCCACCTAGTGCCCGTCTGCATCGCCAGGGACAGCTCATTGATCAGCTCAGCAGCTGCCTCCAGGCAGATCAGCGCGCCGTTGATGCGGCCCCTGCCGTCGAGATAGACGCGGATCAGGCCTGAGCGGCGCCTGGTCGCCTGGGCCCTGTCAACTCGGGCGACGGGCCACTCGCGACAGCTCCCCCGGAGCTCCCCGACCTGCGCCACCTCCGGATCTGTGAAGACCGCCCATGGCACCGCGGCGCGCGTGCCCTGGACGCCGCCTGGCAACAAGATGTTGCGGACGGCCTGAACGGCCTGCCAGCCGGCGTAGTGGGTGAACTGGAAGGAGCCTGTTACGTCGCCTGCTGCATAGATGTGAGGCTGGCTGGTCTGGAGCTTGCCATCGACCTTCACAGCAGCGCCAGTCAGCTCGACGCCGGCACGGTGCAGATCCAGACCATCAGTGACGGGAGTTCTTCCTGCGGCCACCAGCAGCGTGTCCGTTTCGATCTCGCCAGTGGTGGTGGAGAGCCGGAGTCCCACCTGACCCACAGCGGCAGACTGGACGCTGGTGGCCAGGCGGACATCCATACCCTCGCTCCCGAAGACAGCCCGCAGCAGCTCGCCAGCTGCGGGCTCCGTGCTGGGCAGAAGGTGTGCGGCCGCCTCGAGCAAGGTCACCTGCGAACCCAGCCGCTGAAAGGCCTGGCCCAGCTCGCAGCCGGTCGGACCGCCGCCGAGCACGGCCAGCCGGCGGGGCAGCTCAGTCAGGTCCCAGACATCGCGATAGGTGACGTGGGGCACCGCTTCCAGGCCGGGAACCGCAGGAAGGCTGGGGCGAGCGCCTGTGCAGAGCAGAAAGTGCTTAGCCCGGAGCCGTCCTTCGCCCTCGACTTCCACTGTGTGAGGATCGATAAAGCGTGCTGCGCCCAGCCTCACCTCGACTCCGGCTGCACGAAGCCGCTCCGGCGATTCCAGCTCGTAAACGCGCGCCACCGCCTCCCCCGCAGCGATCAGGATGGCGCGGAGATCGATGCCGCGCTCGCAGGAAGGCAGCCCGTAGAGGCCTGCGGTACGCATCTCGTGGGCAATGCGGCCAGCGTGGAGGAGTGCCTTGGAGGGCACGCACCCGGTCCAGGTGCAGTCACCGCCGATCCGTTCAGCCTCCACCAACGCCGTGCGGGCTCCCAGCCGCACGGCGAAGCCGGCCGCCGACAGGCCGGCCGAACCGGCTCCGATCACCGCCAGGTCGTACTCGTCGCTCACCGCGGTGCAGCATACGGTTGAGATGCTTGGCCCCAGACCCCCCATCGTCCGCTCAGCCTCGACTCAGGCTTTCGTCGACTCTCTGCTCGGCGACCTGGCCGCTGGCGCCTACTCGCCCGCCGCGTGGTTCCGCTTCGCTTGGCGCTCCTGGCGAAGGTCCCTGGAAGCCGCCCGCCGCCAGCGCCGGGCCGCGCTGGAAGTCCACCTGCTTCACCTGGCCCTGCTGACGCTGGGAACGCCCCGCTGGGTGATCGGCTCCTGGCTTCTCGCCTGGAGCCACGTCGGCCTGCTGGGCGACCAGCCGCGCTCACTCGGCGTGGCCAACCTGCTGACGCTTCTCCGGGCCAACCTGCCTGCCCTCCGCGGCAGCCACCGAGCGTGGGTGGCGTCCGCCGCGCTCGGCTCTGACCTGGCGGATGGATGGATCGCCCGCGCGGGCTCCCGCGAGACTGGCTTTGGCGCCTATGCCGATGCCCTGGCGGACCTTACCTTCTGGACCTGGTTTGCGTATCGCCACGAGCCCAGCCGCCTGCTCCGAGGGCTCGCGTTGAGCCTCTGGCTGACGCCGGCAGCAGCCCTCATCGTGTGGTACTTCGGTGCCGCGCGGGCCATAGATGTTCCCCGTCCGCAAGTCACCCGCCTCGCCTCGGCCGGCTTTCAGCTGCTGCTGGCCGCCCGAGCTTGGGCGCGCTGGGCGAGATCGAGACGGCAGGCAACCTTCGAGCCGTCCGGCTGAGCCCGGCCGGATCCCAGTGTGTGAAACCAAGCAGCGATCTGGCGCGTTCAACTTTCTTCACACAGCCGCGGTTTGACACCGCTCGGCCCAGCCTGGTAGGGTGACCAACGTCGTCGGTGACACCGGTCACCCAAACCACTCGGGGGTAGTTCTATTGCGGTTTAGTCGGTATATCACGCACGTTCTAGTGCTCGTTGTAGCGCTGGTCCTCTCCGGATACGCGTCGCTCGATCACAGCGTGACTGCCGGCGTCAACCTTCGCCTCGGCGCCGTCAATGCCGAGGGCTTGGTGAGCGGTCAGGGTGGATCCTCCGGAAGCATTGCCCTCGGTCGGGCGGGGACGATAGTGAAGCCCGCGGCCCTACCCAGCGGAGCGGTCGTCTCCCACTCGGCCCAGGCTTATCAGGTGGCGGAGGGAGAGAACCTCCAAGCTGTTGCCGATCGCTTCCATCTGACAGTCGAGTCGATCCGCTGGTCCAACTACGCAACCCTGAAAAGCCTGGCCACCGAGGTCAGCGCCGGTCAGTCGCTGGTGGTCCCACCTGTCAACGGGGTGGCCCTGACTGCCCAGGCGGGCGACACCCCGCACAGCCTTGCGGCCGCCTACCACGCGGACACGAACGTCGTCCTCGACTTCAACTACATCCGCGGCAGCGCCGACGCTCAGTTGGCGGCCGGCAGCTCGCTGGTGATACCTGGCGGCAGGGGTCCTGACTTCGATCGACCAGCCGCGACGGCCCAGGCGTTCACGCCGACCAGGCCCACGAGCGGAAGTGCCCCCGCGGCGCCGGCCCGCCCCGCCAGCAGTTCCGCGCCGGCTGCCACCGGTCCCGCGCCGGCTGCCAGTAACTGGTCTCCCACGAGCGGCAACCGCTTTGCCTACGGCTACTGCACCTGGTATGTCTACAACCGCAAGCCGGTGCCATGGCTGGGTAACGCCCGGGAGTGGTTCGGCCAGGCTCAGGCCTCTGGCTGGAGAACCGGCCAGACTCCGGCGCCAGGCGCCATCATGGTGACCGCTGAAAGCGGTTGGGGCCACGTCGCCTACGTCGAGTCGGTGGCTCCGGACGGTTCCTGGACCGTCTCCGAGATGAACTACAAGGGCTGGAACATCGTCTCCGGGCGCACCATCCACCCGGGCGGCGTCCCGCTCATCGGCTTCATTTACGGTCCCTAGCGGAAGCCCCGGCGCCAGCTAGACCGAACCGCCACCCAGCGCGAAGCTGACGACGGCAAGCCCCGCGACCAGCAGGGTCAGGCGAAAGGCCAGCTTGAGCCGGCCTGCAAACCCGGTCACCGGGACAGCGGCTGTGACGCAGGTGGCAGCGGCCAGAGCCACCAGCCGCCAGCCGCCTGGGCCACCAGACCCGAGAGTCACCAGCAGCGTCGCCGCGAGAAGCGAGCCCGCGCAGACGCTGACGGAGATTCGCTGACCGAGCAATTGTGGTAAGCCACGGCTGCCCTGCCGGCGATCTTCTGGTATGTCGGCGAGGACCTGAGCAAAGTGGCCGCCCACGCCTATGCAGGCGCCGGCCAGCATGACCCAGACGGCAGGCAGGTGCGGCGGTTGCAGGCTCAGGCTCACAATCGCCGGCAGCAGGCCGAAGGAGACAGCGTAGGGGAGAGGACTCCAAGGAGCAAACTTCCCGCGCCAGTTGTAAACCAGCGCCGAAACCAGCGCTCCGGCGTGGGCTGCCGCGGCGGCTAAGCCCAGCAGCAGGGAGAGCGGCGCGCAGGCGGCCAGCGCCAGCAGCGCAGCCAGCCGGACGCTGGCGGCCGGTACGAACCCGCTGGCGACCGGCTTGTCCCTGCGCCCGGCCAGCCTGTCGCGATCCCTGTCGAGATAGTCGTTGGACCAGCCGACGACGAGCTGACCTGCGCCCACCGCGGCGAGGACCAGCAGGGAGCCGGCGCCTCGTCCGCTGGTCAGTGCGAGCAGGCCCGCGCATAGGGTTACTGCCACGGCCGGTTCCGGGTGGCAGGCGCGCAGCAGGCCCGACCAGCGCTTCATCCGGCCGAACCACGATTGCGCCAGCACGGCCGTCGGTTCGGCTTGGACTGCAAGGCTCTAGGTCAGCGCGAGCGCTGGGGCTGAGGGTGTAAATTCACCGCACGACTCTAATGAGTTCACAAGCGTTCAGGCGCGCCGGCAGCACGCGTGTCGATCTGGACGGCCACGCCGACTCCGGCCGGCCGCCCATAACCGCCGCCATCCAGAGTGTGCTGCCCAATCTCACCCGCGCAGAGCGGCGCGTGGCCGAACAGCTGATTGACGACCCTGCGGCGGCGTCCGGCTGGACCATCACTGAGCTGGCACAGCGAGCGCACACGTCAGCCACCACGGTGACGCGGCTCTGCCGCAGCCTTGACCTTCCCGGTTATCCCGAGCTGCGCCTCACCCTGGCTGCTGAGGGCGGGGCGGCTCAGAACCACCTCTGGGCCAAGGACGCCGGCGACCTGACGCCTAAGGATCCGCTGGACGAGGTCGTCGCCAGCGTGCTGAATGGAAGCCTCCGCGCGCTGCAGCAGACGGCCGCCCAGCTTGACCTGGGCCAGCTGCAGACGGCGGTGAGCGTACTCGTGCGCGCTGGGCGCGTGGACGTTTACGGGGTTGGCGCCAGCTCACTGCTGGCCCGTGATTTCCAAACGCGGCTGCGCCGCATTGGCCTCAACGCGAGCAACTCCTTGGACATTCATGAAGCACTGGTCAGCGCCGCGCAGCTGGGCCGGGGAGACGTAGCGGTGGGTGTGAGCCACAGCGGCGCTGCCAAAGAAACCGTCGAGGTGTTGAGCGAAGCCCGCGGCCGGGGCGCGCACACCATCGCCATCACCAACCACTCGCGTTCGCCCATCGCCGACGTCGCCGAGCTGATGCTGACCACGTCCGCCCACGATCGCTCGCCGCTCAGGGAGAGCGCGATGATCGCTCGCCATGCGCCGCTGCTTATCCTCGACTGCCTGTTCATCGGGGTGGCGCAGCGCACCTACACCCACGCCCGGCGGCGCATGGAAGCTGCGGCGCTGGCGGTAGAGTCGCACTCGCTGCGCCCTCGCCGCCAGATTGGCTAGGCCATGGGGGACTCGTCGCTGCTGAGCGAAAGGAGTTGGCTCGCTCAAGAGGGCGCGGCCGCCCTTTCCACCGAGCGCCTTGGCAAGTTGGTGTGGCTGAGACGCAGAGGACGTAGATGCGTGCCCTACCGCGCAGGGCGGTACCATTGCTGCTGCGCTTCCCTCAGGAGTAGACGCATGGGTCGGCAAAGGGCATGTGGCGAGCCCAACGGTCTGTAAAACCGCCGCGAAAGCTGTGAGGGTTCGACTCCCCCCCGGCCCACCACTCCGAGCGCTTTCTCAAGGGCACCTCCAGGGCTAGCTTGGCTCTCCCCGACCCCTGCTGTAAGGGAGCCAGAAAAGGCGAAACCGGCCGGTTTCGGCCGGTTTCGGAATTCAAGTCGACGGGCGCTGCTCCGCACGGTGATGCGCCCTTACCAGCTCTGCGGGCTTACCCATCAGGACATCAACGACGACGGCGAGGCGAGCTTCCTGGCTTCGCTATCGCTTCACGTGGCGCCACACCTCATCACAGGCCATCGGTGCGGTCTCGCACCCATTACGATTCCCTTGACGACGAGCATGAGGGGCCGACTCTCACACCACCTCTGAACGCGACCGAGGAGAAGCTGGATGAAGATCGCCATCATCGGCGGCGGGATTGGGGGCATGAGTCTCGCCTTGTCACTGGTGGCGGCAGGGCTCGACGACGTCGACGTTTACGAATCGGCACCGGATATCAGAGAACTCGGAGTTGGGATTAACGTCCTGCCCCACGCGATCCGCGAGCTGACGGAGCTCGGTCTCCTCGATGAGCTATCGGCCGTCGGTATCCCGACCGCCGATTTCTCCTACTTCTCAAGGCTGGGCCAATGGATTTGGGGCGAACCGCTCGGGTTAGCGGCAGGCTATCGGTGGCCTCAGTTCTCGATTCATCGCGGAGAATTGCTCGCAGTCCTATATCGGGCGGTGACGGACCGACTCGGTGCGCATCGCATCCACACCGGACATCACCTCGTTCGCGCTGGGCAAGACCCGCGCTCCGGGGCGTGGGGGGACTGTGTCAACCGTGCGACAGGTGCGCCCGTCGACCGGGTTGAGGCGGACCTCCTGGTTGGTTGTGACGGGATTCACTCAATCGTCCGACGAACGCTCTTTCCTCAGGAAGGGCCGCCAAAGTGGAATGGCGTCACGATGTGGCGGGGTGTAACTATGGGTAAGCCCTTCTTGTCCGGTCGCACAATGATCAATGCCGGATCGACCAGACAGCGAGTCGTCGTTTACCCTATTTCCAAGGTCGAGGAGGAGCAGGGAAAGGCGCTCATCAACTGGGTGGCGACTCTGCACATCGCAGCCAGTGCCGACATGCCAGCGCAAGACTGGACCAATTTCGCGCGCAAGGATGAAGTCCTGGCGGCGTTCGCGCCCTTCGTCTTTGACTTCCTCAACGTGCCCGAACTCATTCGTGGTGCCGAAGTCATTTATCGCTACCCGATGGTGGATCTAGATCCGCTCCCGTCGTGGAATTTCGGGCGGGTGACGCTTCTCGGCGATGCCGCCCACCCCATGCACCCGGTGGGGGGAAACGGGGCCTCTCAAGCGATCATCGATGCCCGGGTCTTTGCTCGTGAGCTCGCGTTGCAGCCGTCGATCGAAGCAGCGGTCGCCGCCTACGACGATCAGCGCCGGGCGGCGACCGCCGCGCTGGTCCAGTCGAACCGTCGCGCGGGCCCTCATCTATGTCAGGACCTCGTGGAGGAACGAGCACCGAATGGATTCACCGATCTGTCGGGTGTCGTGACCCCGCGGGAACTGGAGGAAATCGCAGGCGACTACAAGCGTATCGCTGGCTCCGAAATCGACGGCCTTAACAGCCGGAAGTCACTGTCGGTGCGGCCCGTGACGCTGTAGTCGTTTCACCCCGGCGTGGAGGCGCTCAGGCGTCTATGGCTGCCCCAATCCAGCCAACCTCACCGGCTGCCACCACGATCACATAGATCTCTCCAGCCGGTACAAGCTATTCTAGTACCAGAATACTCAGGTGTACGTTCGCCTTACGCCCGCCGAGTTGACTCGGGAGAAGGAGACTTGGCAATGGCGAATGCTCATCAGCCAGCCCGACTGGATCACTGAGGACATGATTGAGGACGCCAAACGTACGGCGCAAACCAAGAAAGGAATTGCCGCCATCGCCAACGTTCGCCGCGAAATCCTGCACGAGGGAGCCAGCGCCCAACTCCTACACACCGGGCCATATGACGACGAAGGGCCCACGCTGGCCGGGCACCATGAGTATTTTCAGGCCAACAACGGATGTCCGGGCTACACCACGAAATTTATCTCAGCGACCGCCGCAGGACCGACCCAGCCAAGCTCGCAACGGTGCTCCGGCAACCGGTACAAGCAGCCAAATGATGGCGACGGCGGCCAGCGCCCGCCGCGGCGTGGCAATGTCCCGCTACAGAACGTCCCTGCCCCGGACCGCGGCGAGCCGACATCGCCCTCTTGCGTCGCCTGTCTGGACGCCTCTAAGGACCTTATGAACGCGCTCAGGAACTGGGGCGGGCCCAGTACTTGGCAGCATTTATCGCCTAGCCCGGCCTGATGCCGCAGGCGCGCCGCGTTGCGCCCGTGCGATCTGGGAAGAATCGGTGCGAAGAAGACTGCTATGAGCGACCACCATCACGGCCAGACAGAGGTGATCGGCGGGCGTCTGCGCCTCGCGCTTGGGCTGACTCTGGTGATCCTGCTGGTCGAAGCCGCGGCCGGCTGGCTCGCACACTCCTTGGCCCTGCTTGCCGACGCCGGCCACATCCTGACCGATGTCGTCGCCCTGGGCTTGGCCTGGTTCGCAGTTGAGCAGGCGAAGCGTCCGGCCGACGCGCGCCGGACCTACGGTTACCACCGCGTCGGCATCCTCGCCGCCATGGTCAACGGCGCCGGCCTGATTCTCATCGTCGCCTTTGTCGCAGTCGAGGCCGTCCGCCGCTTCGCCAGCCCCGAACCGGTACAGGGCGGCCTAGTCATAACTGCCGCTCTGCTCGCGATTGCGGTTAATGCCTTCATCGCGGTCGGGCTTCGAGAGACAGGTGGGAACCTCAACGTGCGAGCGGCAATGCTCCACGTGCTAGGCGACATTGGTGCCTCCGTGGGGGTCATCTTGGCCGGGGTGATCATCCTGCTGACTGGCTGGTATTACGCCGACCCCCTGATCTCTCTGGGAATCGCAGCCTTGATCGCTTGGGCCGCCCTGCAGATCGTCAGGGACACCGGCCATGTCCTTCTTGAGGGCACTCCTTCAGGCGTCGACCTGGGTTCGGTGGAGGCCACGATTCTCGAGGCGGACGGCGTCGCCTCGGTCCACGATCTTCACGTCTGGTCCCTGGACGCCCAGCAGCTGGCGCTGAGCTGTCACGTGGTGGTCCAGGAAAGCCTTCTCACCGCAGATGCTGAGCACCTGGTCCGGCGGCTGGAGCAGCAGCTCTGTGATCGATTCGAGATCGGACATACCACCGTCCAGATCGAGGCCTGCCATCCCTGTGATCCGGCGCTGGAGCACTCCGTGGGACAGCACAACCATCCTCATGCCGTCGCCCCAAGCCCCAGGGTGAAGGGTTCAGAACTCAGGCACGAGCACCAGCCCTGAACCATGCGGCGTCCGCTCGCGAGCTGCTTCTAGAGCGACGGCTTGCGCGCGGCGACCCGTTCGACGATCCCAAGCTTCGAGCGTTGGAGTCGATCGACGACGAAGCCGGCCACCCGGAGCTGCTCGAGCGGCTCTCTCAGCAGGTGGTCGCCCTCGAAGCGGACTGTGAAGAAGTCCACGATGCGCTGCAGCCACCGAACTGCCAGCAGCGGGCTGCGAACGTGCTCCAGAAGTAGAAGACGGCCGCCCGGCCGGAGCACCCGCCACGCCTCAACCACCGTCTTGCGATCATCTGGGATTGAACAGAGCGCCAGCGTGATGACTACGGTGTCAAAGCTCTCGTCATGGAAATCGAGAGCCTGCGCGTCCCCCTCGCGCAGGTCGACTTCGATTCCCAGCTCCGCCCCGCGTCGGCGGCCGATCTCGAGCATTGCTGGACTGAACTCGATGCCGATCACGCACACGTTCGGTGGATAGAAGGGCAGGTTGCGACCAGTCCCAACAGCGATCTCCAGGACGCGCCCCTCGGCCTGCGCGCAGACCCATTCCCGGCCGCCGGCGAACAGGATGCGCTCGACGAAGGCCATGCCGTTGTCGTACCTGGGAGCCATCTTCTCCCAGATGTGGCGAACACGTTCGGTCTCGGTGCTCACGGATGGCGCGCTCCTCAGGACCGGCCTCGCGGTCTCAGCCGCCAGGCAGTTAGACCCAAGGCCACCAGGAGTGTGACAACACCCATCTCAATCCAGGGAAGCACATTGGGGCCTGGCGGACTCGGGTCGCCGCCCGGGTGAGGCGGGCGGGCTGCTGATGGAGCCTGTGAAGCCAGAGCTGTCGTGTAGAGCTGGGTTGCTGTGCAGTTGTCGTCCTGAAACGGTGAGCTCGAGTTCTCAGGAACAAAGAGATACCGCATACCGAGCTGGTAGGTGCGATCGATGGAGGTCGCCTGTGCTCCCGGTTCGGGCGTCCCACTTATCCGAACGTAGGTCAGCATCTCAGTCCCACGCCAGATCGACTCGACCCTGACCGTGGCCTCACGATCACCGTTGCTGGTGGCAACTACAGTCCCGACAAAGACAACCGGAGCTGTCGCGAACGAACTCGGCGTCTGCTGTGGTGAGACAGCGCATGAAGCTGCAGCTCCCGAGCCACCAGCGAAAAGGCCGAGCACAGGCGCCAGCACCGCCGCGAGAAGGAGCGCCAGCCAGGGTTTCATAGCGGTATCAACGCTCAGAGGCTTCAAACGGAACGCAGACGCGCTGGACCGCTGCGGTGATTCAGTTCCCGGGAAACCTCCAAGGCCATCGGCAGTCCGCTGAAGCAGATGTGGCGGCGTGGGCTGCGAAGGTTTCTGCGGCAATGGCCCGATTTAACCGGCATCAGCGGGTCCATACCAGATACCCCTAACTAGTATACTCGAGGCGTGACTGGTTACGTCAAGGACAAGCAGCAGATCGAAAAGCGCCTGAGCCGGATCGAGGGCCAGGTCCGGGGGCTGCGGAAGATGGTGGAGGAGGACCGCTACTGCATCGACGTGCTCACCCAGGTGAGCGCTGTCCAATCCGCCCTTGAGAGCGTGGCGCTCCTGCTCCTTCGCGACCACACGCAGCACTGCGTGACTGAGGCCATCCGCGCGGGCGAGGGCACCGACAAGGTTCGCGAACTCTCGGAAGCCGTCGAGCGGCTGGTCAGGAGGTAGAGGTGTTCCTCCTCGACGCTCTGAGGATCGCCTTTTTCATGTTCTGGGAGGTGCTCTGGTCGCTGGCGCTGGGCTTCCTGCTTTCCGCCGCCGTCCAGGCAGTGATCTCCAAGGGCGCGATCGTGCGCGCCCTGGGTCAGGATTCGCCCCGTTCGGTAGTCGTGTCCAGCGGCTTTGGCATCGCCTCCTCCTCCTGCTCCTACGCGGCAGTTGCTGTCGCTCGCTCTCTGTTCAGGAAGGGAGCGACTCTCGCCAACTCGATCATCTTCGAGTTCGCTTCCACCAACCTAGTGATCGAGCTGGGCCTGATACTGCTCGTCCTTTTGGGCTGGCAGTTCCTCGCGGCCGAGTACGCGGGGGGCGCGCTGATGATAGTGCTGCTCGCCTTCGCATTCCGCCTCACGTTGCGCCGGCGGCTGGTTGAGGAGGCGCGCGCTCAAGCTGAGCAGGGGCGGGTCGGCAAGATGGAGGGCCACGCCGCGATGGACATGGCGGTGACGGACGGTCCCTTCTTGAGACGGCTGTTCTCGGGCCCCGCCTTCACAGCCATCAGCCACTACTTCGTGATGGACGTCTACGGCATCTGGCTGGACCTGGCCGGCGGCTTCCTGATCGCCGGGGCGGTCGCCGCCTGGATTCCCAACTCCTTCTGGAGCGCCTTCTTCCTGACCGGGCATCCCCTCCTGGCCGAGATCTGGGGTCCGCTGATCGGCCCGGTCATCTCGATGCTCAGCTTCGTCTGCTCGATCGGCAATGTGCCTCTGGCGGCAGTGCTCTGGGGCAGCGGCATCAGCTTCGGCGGTGTGATCTCCTTCATCTTCGCGGACCTTCTGATCCCGCCCATCCTCAACATCTATCGGAAGTACTACGGGGGCCGGGTGGCCCTCTACCTGGCGGTGGTCTCCTACCTGGCGATGGCGCTGGCCGGCTTTCTCATCAGTCTCGCCTTCAAGGCCCTGGGCTGGGTCCCCGCCCGCCATCCATTCAACTTCGCGGATGCGGCCCCAACCTGGAACTACACGACGGTTTTAGACCTGGTGTTCCTGGTCCTCGTTGGTGTGATTCTCATCAGGTTCCTGCGCACTGGCGGGATGGCGATGCTTCGGATGATGGACGCCGCGCCCGAGACTGGTGAGAGCAAGATGAGCGGTGGTCACGCCCACTGACGCCTCGGTTGGTTTGTCACCGGGGCTGAAGGCCCCGGTCCCCAGCGACCTTACCTAACGGTTGCGAAACAGCTCGAGCCAGGCCTCCATGCCCTCTCCACTTCGGGCCGAGAGCTCGAGCACGGGGAGGCCTGGATTCACTGCCGCGATGTTCGCCTGAAGCGCAGCCCGATCGAATCCGACAGCTTCGGCCAGGTCGACCTTGGTGATCAGCGCCAGATCCGCACTGTGAAAGATCGGCGGATATTTGAGCGGTTTGTCCTCCCCCTCGGTTACCGAGAGAAGGACAACCCGCAGGTTCTCGCCCAGGTCGTAGCTGGCTGGACAGACAAGGTTGCCGACGTTCTCGATGAAGAGCACCTCCGAGCCGGCAGGCTCCCAATCCTGGAGGGCCGACCGCACCATCTCCGCCTCCAAATGACAGTTGCCACCGGTTGTGATCTGACGCACCGGCGCCCCGGATCGGGAGAGCCGCTGGGCGTCGTTTTCCGTCGCCAGGTCGCCCACCAATGCCGCGACGCGCCGTTCCCCGTTCAGCTCGCTCAAGGTGCGTTCCAAGAGCGCGGTCTTGCCGGTGCCGGGGCTGGAGACGAGGTTGACGACGTAGGTCCCCGATTCCTGAAAGCGGCTCCGGAGAGATTCGGCCAGGGCGTCATTCTTGCCCAGGACACGTTCGCGGATTTCGATCGATCTGAGGCTCTTAGCCATCCTCCACCTCCATGGCGGTCACCTCCAACTCGGTGCCGCTGATCACTGTAGGCGTGGGCGTCCCGCAGGTCGGGCAGCAGAGTGGCTGCACACCTGCCAGGACGCGATCAATTCGACAGCTGGGACAGTAGACGGTCACCGGCACCTTCTCGATGCGCAGCTCCGCACCTTCGACCGGGCTTCCGGCGGCGGCCACATCGAATGAGAAGAGCAGCGCTTCGTCGACGACGCCGGCCAGGGCGCCCAGCCTCAAATGCACAGCGGCCACTCGGCCGGCGCCGCGTCGTTCGACAGTCTCCGTCACGATGTCGACGATGCTCTCCGCAATCGAGAGTTCATGCACCTTCTCGGCTAGATGTGATTGTGCTGAGGTCGGCCAGTCGTTCTCCGGCTGGGCGCTGCGCAGTCCCGGCAGACTCCGTTCACAGTGAGGTCGATCCGCACTGTGCGGAAGCCCACGGTTGCAGCTAGCTGCTCTTCTAGTGTCTGAAGCAACTCGTCGCCGACGTGGATGACCTTGCCACACACCTGGCAAACGGCGTGTGGGTGCTCGGCCGCGGCGAGCTCGTACCTGAGCCCGCCCGCATCAAGGCGTGCCACTACCACGTCGCCCGAACTGCACAGGTCAGCCAAGATCCTGTAGACGGTACTGCGCGCGACCCGCGGGTCGGCGCCCTTGACCCAGGCAGTTACCTGCTCGGCCGTGCAGTGGGGCTCGATGGTCTGGATCGCCTGCCACACCAGGCGCCTTTGGCGAGTGCGGCGCCGCCCTGGATCCAGATGCGGGACCTCAGCTTCAGTCGGGGCTCGGGAAGCCACTGCCAGATCGTTCCTAGGCACTGCTCTGGTCCACCATTGTGCCTCAGGTCTTCTCCACCAACTGGCCCCAGCGGTCCTCGACGCGGCGAAGCCTGAAGACAGCGAAGGCAAGGATCCAGGTCAAGATGAAGACACCGACGATTACGAACCCCATATTGGCGAAGTTGAGGGCGCCGATGGCGTCCCAGGGCTGTCCCCCGAGCTGCAACTGACCGATGAGGAGCTGCGAGAGCTCGACAACGCCAACGAAGAGGGCGACGAACACAGAGAGACCGGTCACCGTCAGGTTGTAGAAGACCCTGCGGATGGGACTGGAGAAGGCCCAGGCGTATGCCTTGGACATGAAGGCTCCGTCGGTGGTGTCCATCAACGACATGCCGGCGGCGAAGATGATCGGCAGCGACACCACTGCCAGGAAGGGCAGGTTCTGAGCAGCGGCACCAGCCGAGATGGCGAGGAGCGCCACCTCGGAAGCGGTATCGAATCCGAGTCCAAACAGGAAGCCGATGGGATACATCTGCCAACTGGCGCCGACGAATTTGAAGAGCCGGCCGAATACTCGAACCATGAAGCCCCCGGTGATCAGCTCATGCTCGAGAGAGTCTCTGTCGTAGTTCCCCTGCCTCATCCGGCGGTAGATCCTGACGATGCCGAGGAAGATCATCAGGTTGAGGAGGCCGATGATGACCAGGAAGACACCGGAGACGCTGGTGCCGATCAGCCCTCCGAGGCTCTTCAGCTGCCCGTTCTCGCTCACCACGCCCTGGACCAGCGTCTTGACTGCCAGTCCCAGCGCCAGCGCGATCAGGAAGACGACTGTGGAGTGACCGAGTGAGAAGAAGAATCCGACTCCCACAGGTCGCTTGCCTTCCTGGAGGAGCTTGCGCGTCGTGTTGTCAATGGCAGAGATGTGGTCGGCGTCGAAAGCATGTCGCAGCCCGAAGGTGTAGGCGAGCCCGCCCAGGCCGAGGAATGCCGGGTGCCCGACGCCGTAGGTCAGCAGGGCGCCCCAGCCGACCACGTGGATGAGCGCGATCCCCCCGTAGAAGCCCAGGAGCCGACCCCGCTCGTGGGCGTCAAAAGCTCGGCCGAAGGACTGCGCGATCACTGCCATGTCTACCTCCTCGCCGAAGTGGTGAGCCTGTGCCCCTGAAAGAGCCGCTGCGACGCTAGAAAGTGCAGTCTATCAGGAGCGTGTCTCAACTAGCATGAACCGTTTCCCCCGCTCGACCGAAGTCAGCTGCACGCGGTCGCCGAGTCTTGTGGTGATGTTGTTGCACTAGTGTGCCCACCAGGCTGTAACTGGACGACGCGCAGTGTGCTAGCTGCGATCAGTCCAGGCTCCGGCCGGCCTCCGGCGGCAAACGCAACACGGTGGGCCAACGCGATCAAGCCAGCAGTGCCCAGCAGCTGCTGCACTCTCGGCTCATAATCGGCTGTGTGAACGGAGGTCAGTTCCACTGAGGGAGGCAAGATGAGCGACGGTTCTGCGTTGGAGATCATCTCCGCTTATCAGGATGCCTGGACGGCCAAGGACTTCGCCACGGCTGGGCGCTACCTGGCTCCAGACGTTGTCTTTCAGAGCAGCGGCCAACAGCACTTGACGACCAGCGGCGACGTCCTCACCATGCTGGCCGCATTCGCTGAACGGATCGAGCCGCGCTGGGAAAAGGTTGCCGCCGTCGAAGACGCCCGCGGAGTGCTCGTCCTGTACAAGCTGTTCACCGGTACCGGAGCCCCGGCGCTTTGCGCTGACTACTTCGCAGTTGAAGAGAACAAGATTCAGAGCGAAAGCCTGGTCTTCGATCCCGAACCGTTCCTCGTCGGCCGCAAATAGTCAGCTGCAGTCGCCCAACCAGGCGACCAGGGAGGAGAACCGATGAGCTCGATGGTCCAGTCGGCAACCATTCCTGCGGAGCTGGCGCAGGAGCGTCGCCTCGTCACGGAGATCCCCGGGCCTAAATCCCGTGAGCTGCACGCGCGGCGGGGCGCGGCGGTGGCGCGGGGTGTGAGCTCGACGCTGCCCATCTATGTGTCGCGAGCGGCGGGCGGCGTGGTTGTCGATGTCGACGGCAACTCCCTGATCGACTTCGGAGCCGGAATAGCCGTGGTCAGCGTTGGCAACAGTGCCCCCCGGGTGGCGGCCGCGGTGCAGGAGCAGGTTGCCGCTTTCACGCACACCTGCTTCATGGTGGCGCCCTATGAGGGCTATGTGGCGGTCTGCGAGCAGCTCAACCGGCTGACGCCCGGCGACCATGCCAAGCGCTCGATCCTCCTGAACTCCGGCGCCGAGGCGATCGAGAACGCTGTCAAGATCGCTCGCGCGTACACGAAGCGACAGGCGGTGGTGGCGTTCGACCACGGTTATCACGGCCGCACGAACCTGACCATGGCGCTTACCGCGAAGGCCATGCCTTACAAAAGCGGCTTCGGACCTTTCGCGCCCGAGATCTACAGGCTGCCCATGGCGTATCCGTTCCGCTGGCCGACCGGCTCTGAGCGCTGTGGAGAAGAGGCCCCGGCGGCGATCATCGGCGCGATCGAAAAACAGGTAGGCGCCGAGCAGGTCGCCGCGGTTGTGATCGAGCCCATCCAGGGTGAGGGCGGCTTTGTCGTCCCGCCGTCAGGTTTTCTTGCCCGGCTGGCCGAGTTCTGTCGCGAGCGCGGCATCGTCTTCATCGCGGACGAGATCCAGACCGGCTTCTGCCGCACAGGTGACTGGTTCGCCTGTGAGCACGAGGGGGTTGTCCCCGACTTGATAGCCACCGCGAAGGCCATCGCGGGCGGCCTGCCCCTGGCAGCCGTAACCGGCCGAGCCGAGATCATGGACAGCGTGCATGTCGGCGGCCTTGGCGGAACCTTTGGCGGCAACCCTGTCGCCTGCGCCGCTTCCCTCGGTGCAATCCGGACGATGGAGGAGCTGGACCTCACCCGCCGAGCAGTGTGGATCGGTGAGACCATGCTGCCCCGACTGCGCCGCCTTCAAGAGCGCCACCCCGCGATCGGGGACGTCCGAGGCCGCGGGGCGATGGTGGCCGTCGAGCTGGTCCGGCCGGGAACCAAGGAGCCTGACCCGGAGGTGACAACCGCGCTGGCGGCGGCCTGCCACAGGCGCGGTCTGCTGACACTAACCGCAGGCACCTTCAGCAACGTGCTCCGCTTCCTGCCTCCCCTTGTCATCCCCGAACACCTGCTGAACGAGGGCTTGGGTGTGCTGGGCGAGGCGTTCGCGTCGGTCGACCAAGGACGTTAGTTGCCTGTACCGGCCAAATGTTTAGCATCCGACGCCCCAGACCGGCGGGCGCCTTCCGGGCGCTGATGCCCGCGTCCCATTCCCCGCAGGCTGGGCCCCCTAAGCAAGGGGACCCGGCAGGGTTCGTCGCGCATTCTCGATGCGCTCCTCACCCCGCCACCCGGGTATCCCACCCCCCGAAGTCTGCGACTTCCCGGGGCCCCCGGTTGGCACCGCCGGCCTGGAACGCCGGTCCAGGGAGCCTTCGGCCTGCAAAAATATCCGACTGTTACAGGCAACTAGGAGCAAGCAGCCATGAGCGACGCGCCGATCACCACCACCGACACCAGGGCGCCGACTCTGGAGCGCACCCTCACCCTGCGCACTGTCACCCTGTTCGGCCTCGCCTATCTGGCGCCGCTGATAGTTCTGGGGACGTTCGGTGTCCTAGCCGAGAGTTCCGCCGGCTCAACGGGGTCGGCCTATTTGCTCGCGTTGGTGGCGATGCTCTTCACGGCCTACAGCTACGGCAAGATGGCGGCGGCCTTCCCGGTTGCCGGATCCGCCTACACCTTCACCCGGCGGTCAATCGGCCCTCGAATCGGTTTCATGGTGGGCTGGGCGATACTGCTCGACTACTTCTTCATCCCGATGGCCATATGGCTGATTGGCGCCGCATTCCTATCGACTGCCTTTCCTGCCGTGCCGACCTGGGTCTGGGTTATCGGCTTCATAGTGCTGACCTCGGGCCTAAACCTTGTCGGGGTGAAGCTGGCCGCCAACGTGAATTCGCTGCTGATGGTCATCCAGCTGCTTGTGCTGGGCCTGTTTATCCTCCTCTCGCTGCGGCATGTGGTTGGGCTTGGAGGCGCTGGGGCTGCCTTGAATGGGGCCCCGTTCCTCAACCCCAAGACCACGATTGGTGGAGTGGCGGCAGGCGCCGCCCTGGCCGCCTACTCGTTCCTGGGGTTCGACGCGGTCACCACGATGACCGAAGAGGTGATCGAGCCGAAGAAGACCGTGCCGCGCGCGATCCTGCTGATCATTCTGCTGGGCGGCGGCATGTTTGTAATCGCCTCCTACTCCACCCAGCTGGTCCACCCTGGCGGGGCATTCAAAGATTCCAGCGCCGCCGCCTTCGACATCGCCAAGACGATCGGCACCGACCTCTTCGCGTCAGTCTTCCTGGGCGGCCTGATCCTCGCCCAGTTCACTTCTGGCATCTCGGCCCAGGCCGCCGTATCCCGACTGCTCTTCGCGATGGGCCGCGACAACGTGCTGCCCAAGCGCTTCTTCGGATTCATCCACCCAAGATTCCACACGCCTGCGCTCAACATCCTTCTGGCGGGCGCGACAGGCCTCATAGCGCTGAGGCTGAGCGTGGCCACATCGACCTCATTCATAAACTTCGGAGCCTTCACGGCATTTACATTCGTGAACCTGTCGGTCATCGCCCTCTTCATCCGGGGACGTGGGGAGCGTGGCTGGAAGAGGATAGTCACCGAATTCGTCGCCCCGACGATCGGGGCTGTCGTTGACGTCTGGCTGCTGCTCAGCCTCGAGAGCAACGCCAAGATCCTGGGAGTCATCTGGCTCACCCTCGGCTTGGTGTACCTGGCCTTCCTGACTCGGTTGTTCCGAGTCCCGCCGCCGGAGGTTACCTATGTGGAGTAGGCGTTCGGCGCGATGGAGCCGGGCTCTCTCTGCTTCTCAGGCGCCTACTCGAGGATCTCCGAGCTGTACCTGCGAAAGATGTCGGCGTGCACCGATCGGTCAGGCGCGGCGAACAGCTCGGCGATGAGCCGGCGAAGCCGCGGCGGCAGGATGACGAGGTAGCGAGCGTCAGGCGAGGCCTCGTAGGTGTGGGCCACGCCCGCCGGAACGAAAACCGTCGATCCGGCGCCGGCGTCGACGGACCTGTCGACGAAGCGGAACCTGAGGTTGCCCTCGAGCACGTGCCACGCCTCGTCGTCCTCATGGTGCACGTGCAGGTACGGCGGCCCGCTGCCCCTCCACTCGTGGAGCGCGAACGATGTCCCGTCGACGGCGATGCGCTGCTGGTCTCCGGAGCGATCGGCCGCCCCCGGGGCAATGAGGGGTGTCCCGTCCATGAGCGCCTCCTGCACTACTGCTGTCGATCGGCCAAGCCCAGCCCTGGTCCAGCTCGCTCTGGTGAGAAGAGAGTTTGCACCATCATGCTAACTGTGGTGTCATGATCAGGAAACATCGGGCCAGCTCGGCAGTGCCAGGTGCCGAAACGGACTGTCGACCGACGCTTCAAGCTTCTGAAACGGGACACGATTTGAGCAGCCAGGCAGAGGTCGGGCCGGCAGGGTGCTGAACCGGCAGGCGTTCGCTGGTTTCGCCCAGCATCGGCTCAGAGCCAACGGCGTAATGATCAACGCGCTCGTGGGGGGCGCCGGAGCACCGCTCCTGCTGCTCCACGGGGCGCCGCAGACTCACTTCATCTGGCATCGGGTGGTCGAGCGTCTGGCACGCGACTTCACTGTCATCGCGACAGACCTCCGTGGGTACGGAGACTCCGACAAGCCTCCAGGCAGGCCCGACCATGCCAACTACTCGAAGCGCACAATGGCCCTGGACCAGGTCGAGGTTATGCAGCTGTTGGGCTTCGACCGCTTCGGGGTCGTCGGCCACGACAGGGGCGGCCGGGTTGGCCACAGGATGGCGCTGGACCACCCAGAGCGCGTGAGCCGGCTGGTCACCCTCGACATCGCGCCCACCCTTGCCATGTACGAGCAGACGAGTATGGAGTTCGCCCGAGCGTACTTCCACTGGTTCTTCCTGATCCAGCCCTCGCCGCTGCCTGAGAGGTTGATCGGGTCCGACCCGGACGTCTACCTCAAGTCAGTGCTCGGTGGTCGCAGCGCCGGGCTGACTCCCTTCACCGAGCCGGCGTTGGCCGAGTACGCGCGCTGTCTCCGGGACCCGGCCAGCATCCACGCCATGTGCGAGGACTACAGGGCAGCCGCCGGCGTTGACCTGGAGCACGATCGCGCCGATCGGGCGGCCGGCAGGCTGATCGAATGCGACACGCTGGCGCTGTGGGGGGCGGAGGGGGTGGTCGCCCGCTGCTTCCGGCCCTTGGCGGAGTGGCGGCGGGTGGCCCGCCGGGTCAGCGGCGCTGCACTGGCCTGCGGCCATTACATTCCGGAGGAGGCGCCCGAGGCCCTGCTCGCCGACCTCATGGCCTTTTTCCCCAAGGAGTACGCATGACGAGCCAGAGAATCGCTGTCATCCCGGGCGATGGAATCGGCAAGGAGGTGGTCCCCGAGGGGCTTCGGGTGCTAGAGGCGGCTGCCGGCCGGTTCGGGCTGGACCTCAGCTGGGATCATTTCGACTGGAGCTGCGACCACTACCTTCGGCACGGCCGGATGATGCCGGAGGACTGGGCGGAGAGGATCGGCGGCCACGACGCCATCTTCTTCGGCGCCGTAGGCTGGCCGGCGCTGGTGCCGGACCACGTCTCGCTGTGGGGCTCACTGGTCGAGATCCGGCGAACCTTCGACCTGTATGCCAACCTGCGCCCGGTCCGTCTGATGCCAGGCGTCCCGTCGCCCCTGGCGGGTCGGGAGGTCGGCGACATCGACTTCCTGGTGGTGCGCGAGAACACCGAGGGCGAGTACTCATCTGTCGGGGGCAGGATCTTCGCGGGGACCGAGCGGGAGACTGTGGTTCAGGAGAGCATCTTCACCCGCACGGGCGTCGACAGGATCATGAGGTTTGCCTTCGAGCTTGCCCGCCGCAGGCCGCGGCCGCACGTCACCTCCGCCACCAAGTCCAACGGCATCTTCATCTCGATGCCGTACTGGGACGAGCGCTTCGCGGCCATCTCGGCCGACTACCCCGACGTGATCACCGATAAATACCACATCGACATCCTGACCGCCCACTTTGTGCGCAACCCCGACCGTTTTGATGTGGTTGTCGCCTCCAACCTCTTTGGCGACATCCTCTCCGACCTCGGGCCCGCGTGCACGGGAACTATAGGGATCGCGCCGTCGGCCAACTTGAACCCGGAACGCAGATTTCCCTCGCTGTTCGAGCCGGTTCACGGCTCCGCCCCGGACATCCACGGCCTGGGGATCGCCAACCCGGTGGGGCAGATCTGGTGCGGTGCGATGATGCTCGAGCACCTCGGCCATCCTGCGGCGGCGGGCGCTGTCATGACCGCTGTCGAGGCTGTGCTGGCGGAAGGACCGAGGACACCTGACATGGGCGGCACGGCGTCCACCGAGGAGATGGGGAAAGCGATCGCCGCTGCTCTTTAGCAGAGCGGAGACGCTCGCGCGTCATCCCGAGAGGGAGCGGGACCTCAGGCAATCACCTCCGCCGGAGGCGCTGGGGCCAGCGGAAGAAATCGCACCGGAAAGGAGGTTGACCGACTTGGGGCCCCTCGGCCGATACGCCTGGCGGCCAAATCCACCAACCCCAGGAGTTTGGCAAATGCCCAGATTGATGATAGTTGTAGCCAGCACCCGGCCCGGACGGGTGGGGCTCCCCGTGGCTGAGTGGTTCCGCCAGGTCGCCCAGGACGAAGGCTCCTTCGAGATCGACTTCGCCGACCTGGCAGAGATCAATCTCCCCTTCTTGGACGAGCCGCATCATCCCAGGCTGCGTCAGTACCAGCACGAGCACACGAAGGCTTGGAGCCGCCGCGTTGACTCTGCTGACGCGTTCGTGTTCGTCACACCTGAATACGACTACGGCATGCCCGCCACGCTGTTGAACGCTTTGCACTTCCTGGTCCACGAGTGGACCTACAAGCCCGTCGGTTTCGTCAGCTACGGGGGCGTTTCAGGTGGCACCCGCTCGGTGCAGATGGCCAAGCTGGTCACCACCTCACTCAAGCTGGTCCCGCTTCCGGAGGCTGTGAACATCCCCTTCGTGAGCCAGTTTCTGAAGGAGGGGAGGCTGGAGGTCAATGAGATAACCGCCACCGCCGCCGACACCCTGCTGAAGGAGCTGGCGCGATGGGCCGAGTCGTTGGCGCCCCTACGCGCAAAGGCGGCCTAGAGGTGCCGCGCGGAGCAGATCGGTCGGGGATGCGCTTGTCCGGTATCCACCACATCAGCGCCATAACCGGGGATGCCCGGCGCAATCTGCAGTTCTACACGGGAGCGCTGGGGCTGCGCCTGGTCGCCAAAAGCGTGAACCAGGACGACCCTGGCGTCTACCACCTCTTCTATGGCGAGGAGCAGGCTAGAGCGGGCGCCGACCTCACGTTCTTCGAATACCCGGGAGCGCTGCCCGGCAGCCCCGGAGTAGGCATGGTGCACAGGATCGTCTGGCGGGTTGGTTCCAACCAAGCTCTGGAATTCTGGCAGGAACGGCTTGCAGGCGCAGGCGTGGAAACCCGCCCAGAGCACGATGCGCTCCTTTTCCGAGATCCTGAAGGGCTGGCTCATGAGCTTGTCCCCAGTGAAGGGCCTGACGAGCCGCTCAGCGCTCGGCACCCTGAGATTCCGGCGGAGCTGGCCTTGCAGGGCTTTGCCGGCGTTCGCGCCTACAGCCGCCGGCCCGAGGCCAGCGATGGTGTGCTGGCAGATCTGATGCATGCAGAAAGGCGGCCCGACGGAGGCTGGGAGCTGCGCGGCGAGCGCCGAGGCGGCTGGATCAGCTTCGATCCTGTGACCGAGGCGCCGGCGCGGCCCAGCGCAGGCACAGTGCATCACGTGGCCTGGAGCACCACCGATGCCGAGCAGCCGGCCTGGTTGGAGGAGCTGAACACTGTGGGTATGCCGAACAGCGGTCTCATTGACCGCCACTTCTTCCACTCGGTTTACTTCCGCGAGCCGGGCGGCATCCTCTACGAGCTGGCCACTGAGGAGCCCGGCTTCGGGGTGGACGGACCGCTCAGCGAGCTGGGCACGAAGTTGATCCTGCCCCCCTGGTTGGAACCGCAGCGCGCGGCGATCGAAGGGCGGCTCACTCCGCTGCCTGACCCCCGGGCCGCTTGGCCGATCCGCGCCTGATCAGTCGATGGATAGCTCGCCCGACAGCACAGCCGCGACCTCTCCACCCACCTCCACCAGTGAGGGAGCGTCAGCCACCCGTTCGTAAGTCAGTTCCACGTGAAGGAGACTCCGGCGGCCCATTTTGGTGCCCTGCTCGATGAGGAGGGCGACGCTGTCTGCACGCTGCACGATGCCATGGCGGACAGCAAAGCAGGCCAGCGGACCGGCTGCCGAGCCGGTAGCCGGATCCTCGCTCACACCTACCGCGGGGCCGAACATCCGCCCATACAGCCGCTTTGCCGCGGCCGCGGCAAAGATGTAGACAGGAACTGCCAGGTGCTCGCCGAGCGCGGCGAGAAGGTGGGCGTCGGAGACAGCGCGGTCCACAGTCTCGGGATCCCGCAAAGCCACATACAGCTTGAGGCCGCCCGAATCGACGAGCTGGATCGGCACGCTCGGGACGAGGTCGCTCTCGGCCAGGTGGACCGCTGCCGCGACCCGGGCTCTGTCGTCGATCACGTGGCCGAAGAGTATCGGCGGACAGGTAAGCCAGAACATTGGACCGCCGCCTTCGGCCGCCGACTGGCGAAGCTTGACCGGGCCAACCTCCTCGTCCAGACTGAAGCGCTCGACGCCGTCAAGCCGTCCTTCGGACCAGAGCGCCCAGGCAGTGCCGATCGTGGGGTGGCCGGCGAACGGAAGCTCTGTGGAAGGTGTGAAGATCTTGGCCCTGGCCACGCTGCCCGGACTGACAGGAGGCAGTACGAACACAGTCTCGGAGAGGTTCATCTCACGAGCGATGGCCTGCATGGTCTCTGGCGACATACCTTCGGCATCGAGCACCACCGCCAGCCCATTCCCCTCGAGGCGTCGCCGCGTGAAAACGTCAAAGGTCCGAATTTTGTAGCTCACCGGGGGTCCTCCTGTTAGATTGACTGCCTAGTCATGACCAACCCCGCTGCGGGCGACTGGATTTCTGGCCGTACTAGATGCCCAGGTAGGCTTTGCGGATCTCGGGGTTTGACTCGAGCTCGGCCGCCGTCCCACTCAAGGCCACGCGGCCGTTCTCCAGCACGTAGCCTCGATCAGCGGCCTCCAGAGCCACCAGCACGTCCTGCTCCACCAGCAGGATGGAGGTGCCGTCGCGGTTGATGGTCTGCGCTACCTCGATCACGCGGTCGACTATCTTGGGCGCCAGGCCCAGTGAGGGCTCATCGATCATGAGCAGCTTCGGTCGCGCCATCAACCCGCGGCCTATCGCCACCATTTGCTGCTCGCCACCCGAGAGCGTGCCGGCGCTGCGGCGCAGCTTGTCCTTCAGGGCCGGAAAGTAGTCAAGCACTTTGTCCAGTTCGGCGCCAATCTCTCGGTCTCGACGGAGATAGGCGCCGAGCCTGAGATTCCGCTCCACGCTGAGGCCGGCGAAGAGCCTTCGGCCCTGCGGCACGTGGGCCAGCCCTGCCGCAACCACTGACTCGGGTCGGGCATTGGTCAGGTCTAGGCCCGCAAAGTGCACTGAGCCAGAGGAGGCCGGCAGCAATCCGCTCAGCACGCCCAGCAAAGTCGACTTACCGGCGCCGTTGGCGCCGATCAGCGCCACCAACTCGCCGGCGAAGAAGTCCAAGTCCACTTGGAAGAGCACCGGACCAGCGCCGAAGCCGGCGGTCAGCTGGCGCACCTGCAGCAACGGTTCAGCCACCGGCTCGCCGCACCCGTGCCGCGTACTTCTCACCGAGATAAGCCTCGATGACACGCTCGTCGCGCAGCACCTCCTCGGGAGTGCCGGCCGCCAGCGGCTGGCCGAAGTTGAGCACCACGACGCGCTGACAGAGGCCGACCACCACCTTCATGACGTGCTCGATTAGAACTATCGTCACGCCGCTGCGGTGGACGGTCCTCACCATGTCGAGGGCCTCCTCCACCTCGACGGCATTGAGCCCGGCCATCACCTCATCCAGCAGAAGCAGTCGCGGCTTGGTGGCCAGCGCCCGGGCCACCTCCAGCCGCTTCCGATCGGGGATGGTCAGGCTGCCCACCGCATGGCCGCTCTTGGCGGCCATGCCCACCAGCTCCAGCACCTCCTCCGCGGCTTGGAACGCCAGGCGAGGCTGAAGGTTGCTCGCGCCGAACAGCGCGCCCACCGCAGCGTTCTCGCGCACCGTCATGGAGAGAAATGGCTTGACCACCTGGAACGTCCGGCCGATGCCGAGGCGAGCGATCCTGTGCGGTGGCAGGCCGGAGATGCGCTGCCCGGCGAAGTGGATCGACCCTCCGTCCAGCGGAAAGACACCGCTGATGCAGTTGAGCAGCGTGGTCTTACCCGCGCCGTTGGGTCCTATCAGGCCCAGTATCTCGTCCTGCTCCACTTGGAAGCCGACATCAGTCAGGGCGTTGACGCCGCCGAAGCGCTTGTCGACATGCACCAGGGAGAGGAGAGCCATGCCAGGTCCGCTAGACGGAAGTTTCCCGCAGCGTCCGGCGCAGATAGCCCAGCGAGAGCCGCGAGGAGCCGCCAAAGAAGTCGACCAACCCACGGGGCACGAAGATCACTGTTACCGCCAGCAGTAGGCCGAGACCGATCTGCGCGTAGACAGCCACAGTGCCCTGACCGGCAAGAGCCTGGAGCAGCAGCTCGAGCAGGATGGCGCCCAGCACAGGTCCGAAGAGCGTTCCGGCGCCACCGACCACAGCCATGAGGATCATCTGAATGTTGAAGTCGAGCGAGAAGCCGAGCTCCTGGTTGATGAAGCTGTTCCAGACGGCGAAGACAGCGCCGGCCAAGCCGGTCAAGCCGGCGGCCAGGGCAAAGGCAGCCACCTTGTACAGCGTCGTGTTCACGCCCAGCACCGCCGCTGCGTCCTCGTTCTCGCGGATGGCGATCAGCCCGTAGCCGAAGCGGCTGCGGAGGACCAAGTAGACCGAGCCGACGGCGATGGCGGCGACGGCCACCATGAGATAGAGGAAGAGCAGGTCGCCTCGGCGCACGATGGGGGGGAAGAGGCCGTTGGCCCCGCCCAGGTACTCGACGTTCTTCACCACCTCGCCCACCGCCACAGCCGTGCCCAGCGTGGCGATGGAAAAGTAGTGGCTGCGCAGGCGGAGGAGCGGTAGGCCGACCAGGACGGCGAAGGCGATGGGAACTATCGGGGCCAGCGCGATGCCGGCGAGCATGGGGAGGTGGAGCTTGTGAGGGTCGACGAGCACCGCGCAGGCATAGGCGCCGAGGCCGAAGAAGGCGACATTGCCGAACGCTCCATAGCCGGTCAGGCCGCCCACCAGGTTCCAGGCTGTCGCCATCACCACGAACATGGCGATGGTGGTGAGAATCCTGATCTGCGATTTGTCGACGAGTACCGGCAGGCCCAGCGAGTCAGCTTGATCGGTGGTGGAGAGCGGGGCGATCAGCACGAGGAGGACCGCCACCGCAAAAACAGCCAGCAGGACGCGGCGGAGTCGGCGGCCGCCGGCGTCAGGTCTGGTCGAGAAGGAGCCGCCGGGGCTGCCGGGCATCAGACAGGTCTGCCCATGAGACCGCGCGGTCGCACCGCCAGAACCACCACCAGGATGGCGAAGGCGATGGCGTTGGCCCAGCCAGCGCCCAGGCCTGGGACCATCGTCTGGGCAAGCGTCTCGACCACTCCGAAGAGCAGTCCGCCGACTACTGTGGCGCTGACTCGCCCCAGGCCACCCAGGATCACCACCACGAAGGCCTGCAGGGTGTACGGCTCACCGGCGCTGGGCGTGATGGCCTGAGCCGTGCTGATCAGTCCCCCGGCCACACCGGCGCAGGCGGCGCCGATTCCGAAGGTCAGCGCATAGACGTGGCGGAGGTTGACGCCGACCAGCTGGGCGGCGTCGCGGTCGGCGCCCACCGCCTGGATGGCGCCGCCAACCCGGCTGCGCGCCAAGAACAATGCCACAGCGCCCGCCAGGAGCAGGGCGACGGCAAGTCCTGCCACGCGGATGTAGGGCAACTGCACGCCGCCCAGCGAGAGCCCGCTGCCCGAGTAGCTCGGTGTGACCGACCGGAAGTCGGACTTGAAGAGCAGCAGCAGGACGTTGATGATCACCAGGTTCACCCCGAAGGTGAGCAGCAGCGTGAAGAAGATGGGGGCTCTGATCACGCGGTTGATGAGCAGTCGCTGGAGGACGTAGCCGATCCCGAAGAGCGCCGCCGCAACAATGGGGATCGACAGGAACGGGTCGATTTTGAAGGCGCTGAACAGCAGCCAGGTCAAGTAGGCGCCGATGATCACGAGTCCGCCATGGGCCAGGTTGACGATGTTGAGAACGCCCCAGACGAGACTGAAGCCGATGCCTACCGCTACGTAGACCCCTCCGATCAGCAGGCCCAGCACCAACTGCTGAACTAACAGCGTCACGCCGTCAGTCCGAAGTGCGCGGAGGCGGCAGGAAGGTGCGGTGGCCTACTAGTGCACCGCGGCCGAATTAGCTTTCGGCCTCGCGTCCAAGTGGAATCTCAGATGCTTCACGGTACTCACCTGGTTTGATCCTCTGGAGGATCGGGCAATACGCCGGCTGCCGTCAGCGCCTCGTGCGCTGCAAGGAATGCTTGGCGGCCTGCCGGCGTACCGCAGTAGACAGTAGCGTGCACCAGGATCTCTTTGATCTCGTCAGCCGTCACGCCGCTTGTCAACGCTGCCTTCACGTAGATTCCCAGTTCTTGAGCCCGACCGAGCGCCGCAAGTATTCCGAGGTTCAGGATGCTGCGAGTCTTGCGATCAAGTCCCGGGCGGCTCCAAGCGTATCCCCACGCCCATTCCGTCACGATGCGCTGGAAGGCCATCATGAACTCGTCCGTGTCCGCAAGGTTGGCATTGACGTACTCGACGCCGAGGACCTCTCGTCGCACTTGCAGGCCTCGGTCGAAAAGGTCGTTCTCAGTCATCGTTGGCCTCCATGTCGCTCACTCCTGCCTTCCCACCTAAAGCGCGAGTTATTTACGACGCGCTGCACTAGCGCGAGCTCCAGGTGGGTGTCGGGTACTGCGGCTTGGCGTCCGCCACGTCCGGCGGGAAAACAGTGTGATGCTTGCCGTCGGTCTGGATCTGCTCCACCACCATGGGCTTGTAGGTGTTGATGCCGCGGCTGTCGAACTTGATCCGGCCGAAGAACGTAATGACGTCCAGCGAGGCGAGCGCATCGCGAACCTTGTCGGGCTTCAGGCTGCCCGCGTTCTCGATCGCCTTCTGCAGGGCCAGGCAGGCGGCGGTGGACTCGGCGACATGGTAGTCAGGATCGTCGCTGGTCGCGTACTTCTTCTTGTAGGCGGCCACGTAGTCGGGCACCGATAGATAGAAGGAAGGCTTGTACTTCACCTGGGGCGTCCACTGCGAGCCACCGTAAACGTAATGCGAGTCAGTGCCCAGGGAGTTGACAAAGTCGGGCGTCGAGGGACCTACCGAGTAGGCGTAGAGCTTGGCGTCGAGGCGCAGGTCCTTGGCAGCTTTGTTGATCGCCACGGCCTCCGCCAAGTGACCTGAGTTCAGGAGCATCTCCGGGTTCTTGGCTTTGGCGTTGGCGACCAGGCCCGAGAGGTTGGTGGAGCCGTTCGGGTATCTGTCGGTGTAGACGACATTGAAGCCCTTGGCGGTAGCGTATTCCTGGGCGGCCTTGGCCACCTCGAGCGAAAAGCTGTCGTCAGCGCTCAGCATCGCCATAGTGCTCGGCTTGGGGTTCAGCGTCGCCGCCATGTCGATCACGCCTTGGAGGTACTTGTTGGCGGGGGAGAGAACGCCAAAGGTGTACCTGTAGCCGTTGTTGAAGATGGCCTGCGCGGCGCCGTTTGCCTCCACCATGGGGATGCCGTTCTTCTCAGCCACCACCGCATCGCTGGCAGTCGTCGCCGAGCCGTAGGGACCGAGCAGGAGCTGAGCCTTGTCCTGCGTGATCAGCTTGGTAGTCAGCTGGGCTGAGATGTCAGGCTTGCTTTGGTCGTCCTCGTACTTGAGCACCACCTTGTGCTTGGTGCCGTTCGCGTTGACGCCGCCCTGGGCGTTGATCCAGTCGAGCCAGAGGTCGTACCCCTGTTTCGCCAGCCCACCCTCCTTGGCCTGGACGCCCGTGATTGACATCGGCACGCCGATGACCAGGTCCTGGCCGGTCTGAGAGCCGCCCGATGAGCCGGCGGATCCCCCGCAGGCCGCGACCGTCAGAGCGAACAGGGAGACAAGCGCGGAGAGGACAGATCTGGCTCGCATGCACGCTAGCCTAGCGCCTGCCGCTCAGGTGTGGGCCGGGAAGCCCTTTGGAATTCCGGAAGGGCGGCGCCGGTAGAATTACTCAAGCTGCCCGACAGCGGCGAGGTCTTGAGGCATTTCAGCGTGCCCTCCAAACGATCGCTGCGCCCAGCTAACTGAACCATGCCGAAGCTTCGCCACGACATCAGAAACGTAGCCATCATCGCGCACGTCGACCACGGGAAGACGACGCTCGTCGACGCGCTGCTGAAGCAGAGCCACACCTTCCGGGAAAACCAGGAGATGGGCAGCCTCATCATGGACTCCAACTCGCTCGAGCGCGAGAAGGGCATCACCATCCTGGCCAAGAACGCAGCCATCCGCCATCAAGGCGTGACCATCAACATCATCGACACGCCTGGCCACTCCGACTTTGGTGGCGAGGTCGAGCGCGTGCTCAACATGGCTGATGGCTGCCTGCTGCTGGTTGACGCGGCAGAAGGGCCTATGCCGCAGACCCGCTTCGTACTGCAGAAGGCGTTCGAGGTCGGCCTCCGGATCATCGTCGTGATCAACAAGCTGGACCGTCCGAATTCAGACGCCAAGCGCGCGTTGGAGCAGGTTCACGATCTCTTCCTGGAGCTGGCCGAGCAGGCCGATCAGCTGGACGCTCCGGTCATCTACGCGATCGCCAAGCAGGGCCGCTCGGGTCCCACGCCCGAGGCGCTGGAGGACTCGCTCGAGCCTCTCTTCCAGGCGATCAGGGATCACGTGCCCGCCCCGGTCGCGGAGGAGGGTGGTTTTCAGATGCTGGTCGCCAACCGCGCCTACGACGACTACACAGGCACGCTGGCCATCGGTCGGATCTTCCGCGGCTCAGTGGGCGCCGGCGACGAGGTGTCGGTCCTGACCGGGTCCGGCGAACCGCGCCGCGCCAAGGTCGGCCAGGTCCTGCTCCACCGCGGCCTGGGCCGCGAATCGGTGGAGCGGGCCGACGCCGGCGACATCGCGCTGCTCACAGGCCTGGCCGACGTCACCATCGGCGACACGCTGGCGGATCCCGAGAGCCCCGATCCGCTGCCACGGATTCAGATCGAGGAGCCGACAGTTCGGATGACTTTCGGCGTGAACAGGTCGCCTGTCGCCGGTAGGGAGGGTAAGTTCAGCACCTCGCGCCAGCTGCGCGCCCGGCTCTACCGGGAGCTCGAGCTGAATCTGGGGCTGCGGGTGGAGGACACTGACGCGGCCGAGCAGTTCCAGGTCAGCGGGCGGGGTGAGCTGCACCTGGCGGTCCTGATCGAGAGCATGCGGCGGGAGGGGTACGAGTTCGAGGTCTCCCGTCCCCAAGCCATCTTGAAGCACGTCGATGGCCAGGCGTTGGAGCCTGTCGAGCGCCTTACTGTCGACCTGCGGGAGGAGTACCTGGGGGCAGTCACCGAGGCGCTTGGCCGCCGGCGCGCCCAGATGCTCGAGATCAATTACGACAGCTCGGGCGGCGTCCGAGCCGACTTCATGATCCCGACCAGGGGTCTGATCGGCTTTCGCAACGCGTTTCTGACGTTCACCGCGGGCACTGGCATCATGGGCTCGATAGGCATGGGCTTTCGGCCCTACGCGGGTGACTTCTCAGATCAGCGCAACGGTGCGCTAACCGCATCCTCCGCGGGCGCAACTCTCACCTACGGTCTCGCCGCCGCTCAGGAGCGTGGCACGACCTTCATCGAGCCTGGCACGGCTGTTTACGAGGGGATGATCGTCGGGTTGCAGAAGCGGCCGGGCGATATGGCCGTGAACGTCTGCCGAGAGAAGAAGCAGTCCAATATCCGATCCTCCACTGCTGACATCGCCGTCCGCCTGACTCCCGCTCACAAACTCAGCCTCGAACAGTCGCTCGACTTTCTCAACGACGACGAGCTGCTCGAGGTCACCCCACTCAACCTGCGACTGCGCAAGCGCTACCTGACTGAGGTCGACCAGGCCCGAGCAAGGCGCCGGGCGGAGGCCGCCACCGGCTAGGTTGCGGGAGTGGCGAGCCGACCCTCCCACTACGCCCAACCCGCTCGGGGTAGCCTCTCGCCATGGTCGACCGCGCCTTTCCCGTCATCTTCGCTAGCCAAGTCAGCACTTCAGCCGGGTTCTACGAGGGCCTCGGGTTTCAACGGCACTTCCAGCTGCCTCCGGACGGGGAACCCGGCTACGTCGGGCTGCGGCGAGGGACCTTCGAGGTGGCCGTCGTGTCGAATGACTGGCCCCAACAGCAATACGGCGCCAGGCCGGGCACTGATGTGCGGTTCGAGATGTTCGTCTACGTCGAGGACGTCGACAGCCTCGTGGATACGCTGCGCGGCAGAGGGACCGCTGTGCTTCGCGAGCCCGAGGACATGCCGTGGGGCGAACGCGTTGCCTACGTCACCGATCCCGACGGCAATCCGGTCGGTCTGGCTCGAGCAGACGGAGCAGCGACTGGAACCTGATCACGGCGCGTGTCGGAAGCGCCGTTAGCAACGGGTCGCTACGCGCCCGGGCGACGGCCGACTAGAGACTCTTGTCCTCCAGCTCCCAGGCATGATCCAGGACGTGCCAGGCGAGTCGTCTGACCGCGTAACGAGGCGGCCAGGCGCCGGTCGCACCCCGGGTTCCCAGCGCACCCAGCACTGCCGCGCGCTGCTCGGTCCAGGGAGTGCCCGGCGGCAGCTTGACGCCGATCGTGCGGGCATAGCTCCGTTCGGACTCCATGACGTGCTCGACCATCGCGGCCTTGTCTCGACCGCCTCCGCGCGGGCCCTTGCGCAGCTGTTCGGAGGCTTTGTGCGTGGCTTCATCGAACGCAGTCCAGCAGTGTTGCAGGAGTTGCCCCAGCCGCTTCGACTCGGCGGCCGGGAGTGGCTGGTCGTCGTCCGGGGCCGGCGCGCCGGGCGCCCCAAAATCAGTGGTCGCGGAGCCCGGCACCCTGCTCACTACCTCCAGCCTGCCAGCTGCAAAGTCTCCACCGACTACGCGGGCGTACCTGTCGGCGTAAGCGACAAGCGCCTCCAGGGCGGCGTCCTCGCCCTTCCCGCGTCGGCACCAGCCCGGCCAGTCGAGAGCTGAGGCGAACACCCAGGTCTTGCCCAACTCGAGATAAACGCGTGTGTTCGGCATCCGCTGATGATGCACATTCTCGTCCGGCGAAGGGAGCTCAGACGCCCAGCGCCTTCCTGATGAAGGCTTCCTGGGCTGCCACCGCGTTGCCGAGATCTGCGCCTGCGAAGTCGTGGTCAGCACCCGGGAACCACATGACTTCCGCCTGGACCCCCTTCTCTTTCAGCGCGGCGAGGGTCGCCTCTGTCCACTCGCGCGGAATGGTGTGGTCGGCGGTGCCCTGGATGATCAGAACCGGCGGCTGGCCGGCCTGGAAGTAGTTGCGGGGCGTGATGTGGTCATAGCCTGCCGGGTTGCTCTCGGGCGTACCGAGCGCGCCCAGCGATTCCGGCCGGGTAAGCCACCACTTGTGGGCGTTGTCGCGCATGTCGCTGCTTACAGGCCCATGCAAAACCACAGCTTTGATGCGGGGATCGACGACCATCGCTATCTGGCTCTCGCCGCCGCCGTTGCTGTGTCCCACGAAGGCGATCTTGGTGGTGTCCGCCTGCGGCAGCGAGGGAAGCGAGCCAACCAGGTCCAGCGCCGCCACAGTTTGTCCGAGCAGCGCCGGCAGCTCAGGCGGAGCCGGACCCGAGCCGAGATAACCCGGCCAGCTGGGGGCGACGGCCACGAAGCCATGCTGAGCCATCGGCTCGCCGAAGATGAGTGAATCCTGGCCTTCGCCGTAACGCTCCGGCGGGATGAAGCCGTGATTGACGACCACCACGGGGAAGGGTCCTGGGCCCTCTGGCAGGGAGATGAGACCTGTCATCGTCTGGCCGCCGCTGGGCCAGCTCATACGCTTGGTGTGGACTCCCGGCAGGCAGAGGCTGTAGCCACGGCAGCTGACCTCTTCGCCAATGCTGAGAGTCCCACCCTCATGCTTCTGCGCCCGCAGCGTTTCGATGTAGTACGGGGGCAGCGGTGGAGTCGGAATCGGGGTCGCTGCAGGCGTTGGACTGGCAGTGGACCGGGTGGCAGGGGTAGGTCCGGCGGTCGGGGTTGAACCACGAGCTTGTGGCGAAGCGTTGCTGCAACCTGGCAGGAGCAGCAGCAGGACCGCTGTTAGAAGGGCTGAGCGCCACCCCATGCCAGGCACCCTACCGAGTAAGTGCGCGAGGCCGAGGTGCTACTGGCTCTCCTCGCGGGCAAACGCCAGGCCGTTGCCGGCTATGCGCCGGCTGCTGAACCAGATCATCAGCGCGAGCAGAAGCAGCGCGACGAGCAGCGGACCGCCCACCGCCGCCGCGGGCTGGCGGAAGCGACCGCCGGGCAGTGCGGCGGCGCCGATCACAGCCGCCGAGAGATAGAAGAGGCCGATCCTTAGCGTCTGCACCAAGCGCAGGTCGCTGCGTGCCGGCAGCAGCGAGTAGGCGGTGAGTGAGACCGCCTGCGAGATCAGAAGAGCCAGGAAGCTGAGCGTCGCCACCAGAGGTAGCCCCCACCAGGGCCAGCCGGTGAGCAGTGCCACTGTCGCGCTGAAGATCAGGAAAGGCGCCCACGGCAGCAGGGTGCGGACGGCAATGAAGAGCAGCAGGCGGTGCCATAGCGGCACCGGGGATAGCCACCAGAGGGGGTTGGACAAGTCGGGCCCCAGCCCCATCGACATCCTCAGGATGGCCAGAAAGAGCGCACCTCCGGCGGCGAGCGAGAGGAGGCCAATGCGGGTGCCGCCCTGCGCCTGGCTGGCGGCAGCGCCCAGGACAATGGGGCCGAGCAGTCCCAGCAGCACCAGCCACGGTCCGAAGGGGCGCCGCTTGAGCGTGAGCCACTCCTTCCAGGCAAGGGTCAGCGAGCCGCCCGGGACCCAGCCACCGGAGGTCCTCACTGCGCGCCGGGCACGCCGGCCCTCACCGTGGGCAGCGGTCGGCGTGCGACGAAAGAGCTCGCCGCGCAGCATGCTCCGCCGCGCCTCAAACATTCGGGTCGAGCGCTGCCAGATCTCTGGCAGGCAGTCCCTGGCTACCCCGCAGGCAAACGCGACAAGCGCCAACCCCAAGCTCGCCAAGCCCAGCAGAGCCAGCCGGCTGCCACCGAGAGCTGACAAGAACCAGCCTCCCGGCGGTGTCGCGAGCGCCAGCCGCTGCCGGCCGGGGTCAGGCGGCGAAAGTACGTAGCTGGCTGCTCCCATAACCAGGGCGGCCACTCCAACTGCCACCAGCGCCATTGCGACAAGTCGCACCTGGCGCGGCCAGCGGCGGCTGGCGCTGAAGCCTGTCAGCGAGAGGCCCGTGCTGAGCCAGGCCGCCGCGATGACAGCCGTCGCCAGCGAGCTCAGTCCCGCCGCTCCGGTGCCGAAGAGGGGGACTGAGATCAGGAAGACAGCCAGGTAGAAGGCGGAGACCAGCACCAAGCGGCGAGCGCTGCGCAGGGCGAGCCAAGACATCACAATCCGCGAATCCAAGCCGGAGCCGATGAGGAAGCGGGCATCCGCTGGGGACTGAAAGCGGAGCGGCGAGCGGCGGCTGCCCAGCAGCAGCAGCAGGCCGGCAGCTATCAGTCCCAACCCGGGGGCGACGGCGATGGCTGCGGTCAAGATGGGAACGAGCACTGCCCGAGCTACCGCATCGTCGCCAGCCGTGATGTCCTGCCGCCGGCTGGAGCGGTTGGGGCTCAGGGTCGCCGCCACCCTGCCGAACAGCGTCGGCAGCATGACTATGAGGAAGAGCGACCAGGGCAGGAGCCGACGGGGATTGCGCAGAATCGCGCGCACCCGATTTCGCGCCAGGCGCCATTCGAGCCAGAACAGCGCAGTCCACGGCGCCGGCTCCAGCCCCACCAGCGCCGAGCTCATTCGACTATGTCCAGGAACGCCTCTTCCAGCGAGCCCTTGCCGCGCTCGCGCAGGAGCTCGGGCAGGGTCCCCGCAGCCAGGCAGCGGCCCTGCTTCAGGATCAGAAGATGGTCACAGTAGGACTCCACACTGCTGAGCAGATGAGTGCTCACCATGACGGCTGTGCCCTGCTCTCGCAGCTCCAGGATGATCTTGCGCAGTTCGCGCTGGGCGCTCGGGTCGAGGCCGATCATCGGCTCGTCGAGCAGCAGAACCGGCGCCCCGGCCAGGACCACGCTCGCCACCAGCAGCTTCTGCCGCATGCCCTTGGAGAGTCCTTCCGCCAGGGTGTCGCGCTCAGCCGCCAGCGCCAGCCGTTCGAGCAGGCCATCCCCGCGATTCTTCCAGCCCGCCGCCAGCCGGCAGCTCTTGGCGACAAAGACCAGATGCTCCCAGACCGTGAGCATGCCGTAGATCTCGGGCGTCTCCGGGATGAGGGCTACCCAGCGGCCCCGCTCGGGGCCCAGCTCGCGGTCCTGCCAGGCGATCGAGCCCGAGTCCGGGCGGACAAGTCCCGCCAGGCACATCATGGTGGTGGTCTTGCCCGCCCCGTTTGGGCCCAAAAGCGCGACCACCTCGCCCCTGGGAAGTCGGAAGCTCAACTGGTCCACCGCCAGCTTGCCGCGGTAGCGCTTGCTCAAGTCGCTGACCACCAGGCCGGGGCTGGCGGAGGCCGAAAGCACCTCAGCCGGGCTGGCGCTCAAGCCGTTCTGAGCGCCAGGTAGTCCGAGGTCGCGTTGAGGAAGCGGTCGACGACGTCCGGCTCCGCCGCGCGGCCCATGTGGCCGACTCGGAACGATTTTCCGTACAGGCGGCCCAAGCCTCCGCCCAAGCGCAGCCCCCGCTCGCTTCGCATCCACTTCTGGTAGTGCGCGACGTCCATCCCGGGTCGGCTCCAAACCGCCGTGCAGAGAGGAGACGCGTAGGGCGGCTCCACCACCATGCTGAAGCCCAGCTCACCGAGGCCCTCTCGGACGCGGTCTGCCGCCGCAGCGCAGCGCCGATGGCGCTCCTCCAGGCCGCTGTCGAGGATCTGCTTCACAGCCACCGCCAGCGCATCGATCACGTTGGTCGGCATGGTGGTTGGGTGGGGGTGGATTGGGCTCTGAGTGCGGGGTGCGTCACGCCAGTTGCTCAGGTTGAGGTACCAGCCCGGGCGCTTTGCCCGTCCGTCTTCGACCGCCGCCCAGACTCGATCGCCGACGGCCAGCGGCGCAATTCCGATCGGTCCGCCCAGGGCTTTGTTCGCCACAGTGCTGCAGATGTCGATGCCCCAGTCATCCATCTCCAGCTTCACGCCGCCCAGCGAAGAGATGGCGTCGACCAGCGTCAGCAGCCCGTGCCGGCGGCCGAGCCGGCAGATCTCACGCACAGGGTTCAGCAGGCCAGCACTGGTCTCGTGGTGCACGACTGCCAAGAGGCGCGCGGCCGGATGCTGCGAGATCGCCGCCTCGACCAGCTCCGGCAGCAGTGGATAGCCGACCTCCGCCGCGACCAGGTGAACCTGCAGTCCGAGCGCCACTGATAAGTCGCGCAGCCGCTCACCGAACATGCCGTTCGAGCAGACGATCACCTCGTCGCCAGGCGCCAGCGCACTGGCCAGGGCTGCCTCGTTGGCGGCCGTTCCGGGCCCGAAGAGCAGGAACACATCGCCCCGCGTCCGGAAGATCTGCCTCAGGTTCTCGGTGAGAAGCGCATAGTCGGCCGCCCAGTCGTCACCGTAGTGGGCTCGCACAGGCCTGCCCAGCGCTTCCAGAACTTCAGGTTCAACGCTGACAGGGCCCGGGATCAACAGCAACTCGCGCCCCTCCATGCCGGTCAGTCTAAAGAGCAAAGGGGACCGCCTCCCTTGCCTGAACGCGCCCCAACGAAGTGCCTTAGGCACGGCTGTCGCGGTGTCCGACGGCTCTGTGGATTCGCCGCCATCTTCGACACGCGCCTCGTCCCATCGGCCGGATGAAACCTGCTTGTCAGACCTGCCGCAACCTCACGAGCGGCGACCGGGGCCGCACTCTGGTGGGTCGGTTCGGAAGCGATCGAAAGACTTTGCGAAGTTTTCGCCACCGAGCTGACGATGCGGTAAGCTGCGGAGTAGTCAGTCGGTCACTATTGGACTCAAGGAGAACCGATGAAAGACAAGATCAAGGGCAAGGCCGAAGAAGTCAAGGGCAAGGTCACAGGCGACAAGGGAGAGGAGCTCAAGGGCAAGGCTCGCCAAGGCGTAGGTAACGTGAAGGGCACGGCGAAGGAAGCCAGCTACGACGCAGAGCACAGGGGAACCCGGAAGGTCTAGCGGTTCGCCAGCTCTGAAAGGTCCGGCTCGCGCAGGACCTTTTTTCTTTCCGGCGGCATCTCAGTCGAGCCGGGCATCCAGCTCGAGCAGGCCAGCCAGCAGGACCTCCGCCCCGGCTACACACTGCTCGGGCGTGCTGTACTCCTCCGGCGCGTGACTGATCCCGCCCCGGCTGGGGATGAAAAGCATTGCCGATTGAGAGATGGCGGCGATGGACATGGCATCATGGCCGGCTCCGCTGGGCAGCAGTCGGTGTGCCTGACCCAAGTTTTCACAAGCCGCCTCCAAGGCGCTCACCACCTGAGGGGAGGACTGAACCGGCGCGGAAGCGGAGATTGGCCGAGGTTCCCCGCCGCGCTCTTCAGCAGCGCCCAGCAGCCGCTTTCCCGCCTGGTCGAGCAGGCCGTCGTCCAGACTGCGGATCTCGAACGACAGCTCGACGCGACCCGGAATGACGTTGCTCGCCCCCGGCAGGACGGCGAAGGTGCCGACGGTGGCCACAAGTCCCAACTCACGACCGACCCCCTCGACGTCCAGCACGAAGGGGACCGCCTTGACCAGGGCATCATCGCGCTGATCCATGGGCGTGGTACCCGCATGGTTGGCCTGGCCAGTGAAGACCACCTGGTAGCGGCGGATGCCCACGATGCCCGGCACGACAGCCACCGGGACGCCCGAGCGATCGAGGATGGCGCCCTGCTCGATGTGAAGCTCGAGGTAGGCCGCCAGGCTGCCAGGTTCCCGCCGGGCAGCAGCCAGGCCCCGCCAGTCCAGTCCCGCACCAGCCAGGTGCTCAGAGACCGGCCTGCCGTCCCAACCGGCAGCGTCGCCAAAGCCCTTTTCCAGCTGCCCGCTCAGAGCGCGGGAACCCAGCAGGCCACCACCCATGGTCGCCTCTTCGGCGGCGAAGTCGATGATCTCCAGCGGATGGCGGAGGCGCGTGCTTCCGGCGCTTAGGGACCGAGCGCAGGCGACAGCAGCCGCCACGCCCAGGGTTCCGTCGAGCGGGCCGCCATTGGGCACCGTGTCGGTGTGCGAGCCCAAGGCTAGGGGTGGCAGGCCGTCAGCCGTGCCCGGGAGCACGCCGCTGACATTGCCGGCCTCGTCCTGACGGACGCTGAAGCCCAGCTCGCGAAGCCAGTCGCCGACCAGCTGCCGGCCTGCCATGTCGGCGGGGGAGTAGGCGACCCGGTTGATGCCGGGTCCTGGTTCGGCGCCCAGCCGGTTCAACTCCTCGATGTCCCGGAGCAGCCGGCCCCCATCGATGGCCGGGCGCTTCATCGAGGTTGCAGCGGCCTGCCACGCGGCTCGGCCGAGAACCCCGCGCTCCTCCGACGCAGCTCACCGTAGAGCCCTTCAGTTGGCGCTGGCACCGTTTTCAAAGCTGGCAAGACTTTCGTACCGCAAATGTGCGCGACGAGCTGATTCTAGTTGGGGTGCCCAGCAGCGCGCCACGGCTTCGCAGCGCACGACGTCTGCGGTCCGAACCTGACGGAATCAAGCAGCGGGTGAGGGATTACCGCTGCTGGATGCAGTCATGGCTTTTGAGGTTATCTGTTGCGGCGCCGGCGCGGGCCCTACCCTGGATACCGCTTGGCGTGGGAGCTGCCTGGGCAGCGCTGCTGGCGCTGTTCAGTAACTTGCGCCTCGAGCGTCTTTCGATCCCTGCTTTTGACACCGCCTACTTCCAGCAGCTGGTCTGGGGACTGTCCCATGGTCACCCGTTTCAGGCCAGCTTTCTGCAGGGCAGCTTCCTCGGCCTGCACTTCTCGCCCATCCTCGCCCTGGCCGCCCTTCTCGAGCTGGCAGTGCCCGGCGCCCAAGCGCTGACCCTGGCCTCGGCGGCGGCGCTAGGCCTGGTGGCGCCGACAGCTTTCCTGGCCTGTCGGGAGATCCTGCCGAAGACACCTGGCGGGACCGGCCTGGCAGTCGTGCTGGCCACCGTCCTGCCCTTCACGCCCCCACTCCAAGAGGCCGCTTGGTCGGGGTTTCACCCCGAGGAATTGGCCCTGCCCGCCCTATTCCTGGCAACCTGGGCCATGCTGTCCGGACGGCGCGTTCTCGCGCTGCCCCTCATCGGTTTAGCCCTCTTGGCCAAGGAGGACCAGGCCTACCAGGTAGCCGTTCTGGGAATTCTGTCGGCGGCAGATCGCGGGCACCGGCGCATCGGCCTGCTGATCGCGGGGGGCGCCGTGCTCTGGGGGGTGGTTCTCCTTCTGCTGCTGATGCCGTGGTTCCGGCAGGGCTTGGTCACCGACACCGCCACTTATTACTCGTGGCTCACAGTCGGTGGCCCAGGTGCGACGTTCAGCTCGGAGCGGCTGAGCGAGGTGGGCCTGTCGCTCCTCCAGCCACAGGCCTGGCGGGCGCTTGGGCTGACCCTCTTGGCACTCTGCCTGCTGCCGCTGCTCCGACCGGGTTTCACAACCCTGGCCGCACCTCCGTTGCTGGTCGCCCTGCTCAGCCGGCACCAGCCACAACCTCAGCTGCAGCTCCAGTACGCACTCCCCTTGGTCTTTCCCCTCGTCCTTGCCGCGGCGCTTGGGGGCAAGCGTCTGCTCCAGGTCTGGCAGCCGCGCCCAGTCGCGCTGGCGGGGGCCGTGATGCCCGGCCTGGTGGTGGCGCTGACGGGCAGCCTGGTTCTGCCGCTGTTCGCGTACATAGAACGGCCCGAGCCCAGCGAGCTGGGTGACGTAAAGGCAGCGATGGCCCTGGTTCCAGCGGGGGCCGAGCTCGACGCCGACGATGACCTGGCCGCGGCGGTCGCCTCCCGGCGAGAGCTGCATCTGTTACCCCATACATCACCCACCGCCTTCGTGCTCGTCGACGCCGCAGCCCGGATCCCCGCCTATTCAGACAGGCAGGCGCGGAACCGAAGCGTCGCCGCCTTGCCGCTCGACCGTCGCCTGCTCTGGACCAACGGCCGGCTTCAGCTGTGGAGCCCGGCCGCGTCGGACGGTTGGCAAACTCGCGGGAATCAGCAGCCGGTCGGAGGATTGCTCCCCCCGATCATGAGGCCAGTCGACCCCAGCCCGACGGACTCCGGGTGACCGCTCAGCGCCGCCGCCGCCCGACGGTTCTGGTGCTGCTCTTCGGCCTGGCGGTCGGCGCCATCTTCGATGCGGTCAATCTCCTCCTCCGTGTCCCGCTGGGCGTTCCCTCGCTGCCAGAGGCGATAAGTGACCTGCTGGTCCCCTTCATCCCGGCCAGCGTCTTTGGCCGACTGCTGGGCTCGCTCGGGCCTTACGGGAAGCCGATAGTCTTTGCCTCGTCGCTCATTGGGATAGCGCTCGCCATTGGCGCCGCCGTGACGGTTTACGAGCGCTTGGTCTCGAGGTTGGGGCTGGTCGCAGCTACCACCGGACTGTTCGCCGCCGGCTCGGTTCTCCTGAGCCTGCTCTTCTGGACCGTCCTGGATGCCAACGCCTACGGTGGTACCAGCGCGATGCGCCGTCTTCAGGCGCTGGCGGACTTGGCGATCAGCGTCGCGGCCGCCGCAGGTTCAGCCGTACTCCTCGTCCGTCTGACTGGCGTGGGTGCCGAGCGAGGGTCGGGGACCGTCGATCCCGGCCGCCGCCGTGTCGTCGGAGGTGTGGGTGCCGCGCTCGCCTTGCTGGCGGTCGGCGGGACTGGCATTGTGCTCGGCGTCCGACAGCTCGTGAAGCTGTCCAACCTTGGCTACGAGGGCTATGGCACGCCCGCCTCGGCGTTGGGGCCGATCACCCCCACGAAGGACTTCTACGTCGTCTCCAAGAACATCATCGACCCGACAGTGGACGCCGCTCGCTGGACCCTCGTGATCGAGGGCCAGGTCAATCGCCCGCTGACCTTGACCCTGGCAGATGTCCAGGCCCTCCCCCAGGGAGAGAGCGTCGCGACGCTCGAGTGCATCTCCAACGGAGTGGGCGGGTCGCTGATGAGCACAGCCCGGTGGGAGGGGCCGAAGCTGATGGACGTCCTGGCGACTGCCGGCGTGAGTGGTAAGCCGAGTCATGCGGAGCTCAGTGCCATCGACGGCTACTACGACTCGGTGCAGGTCGAAGAGTTAGCGACTCGGGGCGCCATCCTGGCCCTGCGCATGAACGGCGAGCCCCTTCCCGATCGCCACGGATATCCGGCGCGGATAGTGCTTCCGGGGCGCTACGGGGAGAAGCAGATGAAGTGGCTGACACGGATCCGGCTCACTGACAATCCTCGGACAGGCTTCTACCAGCGGCAGGGATGGAGCGAAGTAGGAACCGTCAGGACCTGGTCACGTTTCGACAATCTCAAGGATGGCCAGCGTCTGGCGGCGGGGCGCGACTACGCGGTCTCTGGACACGCGTTTGCCGGCAGCCGGGGGGTGGCGGCCGTCCAGGTGAGCACAGACAATGGCGCTTCCTGGCTGGATGCCCGCCTGCTGGAGGTGATCAGTCAGAACGCTTGGCGCTACTTCGAGTGGACCTGGCCGGCGTCGTCAAGCGGGCATTACCAAGTGATGGTTCGCGCGCGGGATGGCAGCGGGGCCTGGCAGGAGACCAGCTACGAGGACATAGTCCCCAAGGGCTCCAGCGGCCTGCACCGAGTCAGCATCTATGTGGCGTGACGCGGCCACCGCCAGGAGGCACCTGGATCGCCTGGCTGGCGCCGGCAGGATTAGGGGCTGGGGGTTGAAGCGCTCGATCGCTTACCTTGCCGCGAGCCGGCCGATCATGAGCTGCAGGATGTACAGGGGCGCTGCTGCCGAGGACTCGAACCCCGGCGCCTTCATCCGCGAGGTGGCCAGCCGTGAAGCGCAGATCGCGGTGTCGGAGGCCGAGGGGTCGGTCCCTGAGCATCATGGTTGGCGGCCCCCAGGCGGTGGATTGGCGATCCCCGGCGTTTGGCGCAGCCGCCAGGTGGTTCTGACCATCAGCTTTGCCTCGGACCGAGAGCTGCGCATTGCAGCCCAGGTGGTCGCTGAGCGGTTCACGCGCAGGGTTGAAGCCGGACACCTGCCCGGGTCCTGGTGGGTGCCCGACGTCCGCGTCAGTGGAACGCCCAATTGCCCACCCGGCATGGTCCTGGCAAAGGCCTTCACTCGGCGCGCCGGCCGGCGTCACGCGGTGGTGCTCACTCCGGGCGGCCCAGCACCGTTCTCGGGTGCCCGGCCGCATCCGGTGTTCCTGCCCGAACCCTTTGGAAGGTTTCTGCCGGGATGACGACAACTGTGGTTGCGATCATCCCGGCGCTCAATGAGGAGGACGCCATCGACGGCGTGGTTCGCCGGCTCCTTGCCGAACTGCCCCAGCTGACGACGGTCCTGGTGGTCGACAACGGGAGCACCGACAGGACAGGCGTCAGGGCGGCCGAGGCAGGAGCTCAAGTGGTCAGCGAGCCGCGCCGGGGTTACGGTCGCGCCTGCCTGGCGGGAGTGCGCGCGGCCCGCGGCGCCGACGTCGTCTTGCTGCTGGACGGCGACGGCGCGGATGACACCTCAGAGGCGCGGACAGTGCTGGAGCCTCTGCTCGCGGGAAGGGCAGATCTCAGTGTCGGCGCCCGGGTCGCTGCTGATCGAGAAGCCGGCTCGATGACCACACAGCAGCTGCTGGGGAACCGCCTTGCGGCGGCGATCCTGCGCCGGAAGTACGGGTTGGCCGTGAGCGATCCCGGGCCAATGCGGGCGATCCGCCGGGAAGCGCTCCTGGCGATGGCGATGAGCGAGATGAGTTACGGCTGGACCATTGAGATGACCGCCAAGGCGGCCCGCCTCGGGCTGCGCTACGTCGAGGTGCCCGTGGCCTACCGGCGCCGCGCCGGTCGGTCGAAGGTGGGCGGCACGTTTCGCGGCAGCGTCGGGGCCGGGATCTCCATTCTCCGTTCGCTCTGGCGCTATCGGAATTGGGGGCCCGCCGGAACCGCGTAGTGGTGGCGACATCCCCAGTGCTGTACATAGCCGCCAAGCCTCCGGTGGCCGGCTCGGTGAAGACCCGTCTCGGCCACGCCATAGGGGACGACGCTGCGGCCTCGCTCTATGCCGCATTCCTGCAGGACATTGCAGCCGAGGTGCGCGGCACCGGCCTCGCCGCCGGCTGGTTCCTACCGCGGACACCGGATTGGCAGCCACCGGGGCTCGGTTCGCGGCAGGTAGCAACCCGCTGGCAGAAAGGCGATACGTGGTCCAAGCGCCAGGCCAACCTCTACCGCGAGACCTATGAGGAGGGAACCGCAGCGACAGTCATCGTCGCCTCCGATTCACCCCAGCTGACGGGGTCGGGCATGCGAGCTGGCCTCGCTGCGCTGGCAGATGCCGACGTGGTGCTGGGTCCTGTACTTGATGGTGGCTACTACTTGCTCGGATTGCGGGGCGACCACGACATACTGCACGGCGTCGAGATGAGCACCAGGACAGCATGTGCGGATGTCGTCGAGCGCGCGCACCGGTTGAACTTGGACCTGCAATTCCTGCCGGCGACGTTTGATGTCGACGAGGTCGGCGACCTGGAACAGCTGGCTGAGGCGGCCGCAATCCTCCCCCATCTGAGGGCGACGCGGGCTGCCCTGACCGCCGCCGATGAACGCAGCCTGGCAGCTGCCCCCAGCGCCCGATGAGCGCCGAAGTCGCCCTCGTCACCGGCGGCGCCGGCCTGATCGGGTCGCACCTGGTCGACCAACTCGTGCAGGCCGACTGGCGGGTGCGAATCCTCGACAACCTGGAGCCCGTGACGCACGCCGAGTCACCGCCGCGTCTCAATCCAGACGCCGAGTTCATCCTGGGGGACGTCCGGGATCCAACCATCGTGCGGCGGGCACTGGCCGGCGTCGACGTCGTCTTCCATCAGGCGGCATATGGCGGCTACATGCCCGAGGTTGCGAAGTTCATCGACGTCAACGTTGTGGGCACCGCCCGGATCCTGGAGACCATCCGCTCTGACGGCATGTCTGTTCGCAAGGTGATCCTCGCGTCATCGCAGGCGGTCTACAGCGAAGGCGCTGTCACCTGCGAGCAGCACGGTCTGCAATTTCCGCCGGCCCGAGCGTTGAATCTGCTCGAGGTCGGCGAGTTTGATGTGCCGTGTCCTCTGTGTGGCAGCATCGCGCAGCCGTCACTGACGCCGGAACGTGCGCCCGCCGGGGGCGAGAACGTGTACGCGGTGAGCAAGTACGCCGCGGAGAGACTGAGCTTGGCTTGGGGTGTGCAAAGCGGCATTCCGGTCGTCCCGCTCCGCTACTCCTGCACCTACGGTCCGCGGCAATCCCTGGGCAATCCCTACACAGGGGTGATCGCCATCTTCGTCACCCGGATCCTGAACGGGCTGCCGCCGCTGGTCTTCGAGGACGGCCGACAGACCCGGGATCTCGGGTTCGTTACCGATGTGGCGCGCGCCAATCTGGTCGCGGCCGCGACCGACACCTGGGACGGCGTCCCAGTGAACATCGGGTCAGGAATCGGAACCTCAGTTCTCGAGCTCGCCAACCTGCTCTGCGCCGAGTTGGATCCGTCGCTCGAGCCGGTGCTCAGCGGCGAGTTTCGCATTGGCGAGATCCGGGGGCTCACCCCGGACACCAGCCGGGCCGAAGCCGCCCATCATTTCCCCAGTGTCAGGCTCCGCGAAGGGCTGCGCGCCTACCTCGACTGGGTCGGCGACCAGGGCTCCATCGGCGAGTGTTTCAGCAGCGCCGCAGCCCGGCTCCGGGCCACCGGGATGCTGCGCCGGACGGATGCTGCAACCGCCCCTCGCCGGAGCAGCACGGTTGGCTGAAGCAGCTCAGGTCGCGGTCATCGGCGGTTCCGGCCTGTACAGGCTCCTCGACGACGCCGACGAGATCCGGCTCGACACTCCGTATGGCAAGACCAGCGACGTTGTGAGCATCGGCAACCTGGGCGGCGCAACAGTGGCCTTCCTGCCCCGCCACGGACGCAACCACGAACTGGCCCCACACCACGTGCCCTACAGGGCCAACCTGTGGGCGCTGAAGCAGCTCGGAGTTCGCAGGGTCATCGCCCCGGCCGCCTCCGGAAGTCTGCAGCCCGGGATCCTGCCGGGCGACATAGTCATTTGCGACCAGCTGGTCGATCGCACCAGCGGCCGCGCCGACACCTACTGCGAGCCGGGGTGCGTCATCCATGCGTCACTGGCCGACCCGTACTGCGAAGCTCTGCGGACTCTGGCCTGCACTGCCGCTTGCCAACTCCACATCCGCGTTCACGGCGAGGGAACCGTGGTTGTCATCCAGGGGCCTCGATTCAGTACTCGGGCGGAAAGCCGTTGGTTCGCACAGTCCGGTTGGGCGGTGGTCAACATGACGCAGTATCCCGAGGCCGCGCTAGCTCGCGAGCTGGGGCTCTGCTATCTGAACCTCTCGGTGGTGACCGATCGCGACGCCGGCGTCATTGGTAATCCCGATGCCCCGCCGGTTACCGCCCAGTCCGTTCTGGAGGTGCTGCGCCAGGGCATGGGCCAGGCGCGTCAGCTGATCAGCGCGATAGTGGAGGGCCTGGACAGCGCGAGCGTCTGTCAATGCCAGGCGTTGGCCGCCGAGGCCAGGATCTGAGGGCCGCAGCAGCGGGTCGTGGGACTCAGGCTTGCAGCGTAGTCATGGCCTGATGCAGACCGGCATCATCCGGCGCGACGATTAGCATGCTGTCCCCGCTCCGGCGCACCAGACCGACCGGAGCGTTACCCACCTTTTTCGACTCCATCGTCGGCCAGCCGCCAGCCATCGCCGCGGGGACGACACTCACCTCGGTGGTCCCCCGGGCACCTGTGTAGATGATGGTCATGACCTGGTGCCCCTCGACTGTGGAGATCCGGGCGCCTGTCACCGTCTCGTCCGGGAGGGCTACCACCTCGGCTGGCATCCCCCGACCAGCCGACCAGCCGGAGATTGCGGCGGGATCGGTGCTGGTGAACGCGGCCGGGCGTCCGTAAGCACCGGCAGCATCCCTCATCGCTGCGTCGGCTCCAGTTCCTGGGTTCGCCAGCCGGCCGGGCAGCCCAGCCACGGTGGCGATAATCAGCAGCAGAACCACAGCCGCCACTCCGGCTAACGTCAGGCTCCGCCGCCTGACGATCGCTGTCACGACCTCCGCGAGAGGCGGTTTGGTCCGCGAAGGTAGCGAATGTGTTGGTCGCGCCGCCGGTATCCGGCTCAGGTCCCTCTGGGCGATCGCCGCCGCGAGCGCCACGTGTGCCTCTCGCTGCCACTGCACTTCGATCGAGCAGTCGTGGCACTGGCGGATGTGCTCGAGGATCAGAGCTGGGACGCCGTCGACCTCGCCGTCGGCGACGGCTCCGGCGTAAATGCGCGCGGTGTCGCAGTTCACGGCAACCCCGCCTCCAGCAACAGCTTCACCAGCATCCGCCGACCGCGGTAGATGCGGGACATGACAGTGCCCAGGGGCAGGTCCAGCACCGCGGCGATCTGACGGTAGGGCATGCCCTCCCCGGCATAGAGGCGGACTGGCACCGCGTGCTCGGGCTTGAGCTGAGCCAGGGCGTCGAGGATCGCCTGCCCCTCGAAGCGCCGCATAACTGTTGGTTCGACTGACAGAGGACTGACGAGAATGTCGTCGTCGCCGACCTCGGCCAGCGATTGCACGCTCGGGCGCGTGCGCTGGGCTCTCCAGCTACGCTGCTGGAGGCGGCGGCAGATGGTGAAGAGCCAGGCCTTCGCATTCGTCCCGGGCTCGAAGCTGTCTTCGAATCGGATCGCGCGCTCCAGCGTCGCCTGGGCCAGGTCCTCGGCATCGGCTTGGCTGGCCGTCAACGACCGCGCAAAACGAATCAGGTTGGGCTGCAGCGCTTCGATCTCGTCCCGGATGCCGCCGAGAGCCGCCTCCTGATCCACTTTTAGTGCAACCCTCTTGGGACCCCTGCATTCCCATTCGAGGCGAGACTTTCCGACCCGAACGCACTCAGGCTGGACGCTGAATGACTACCTTGAGAAACGTGCAGCCTCTTCGCGGCGTCTGGAACATCCTCGCTACCCCGTTTCAGCCAGATGGCGAGATCGACGAGCGCAGCCTGAACCGGCTGCTTCTTGGCGTCATCGCCGCGGGTGTTGACGGGATCACCGTGCTGGGCGTGGCGGGGGAGGCGCAGAAGCTGAACCAGGCTGAACGCCGCCGTGTACTGGAGCTGACGGCAGCAGCGACAAGCGGTCGCCTGCCGATCTGCTGTGGCGTCTCTCAGGACGGCACCCGCGTCGCGGTCGAGATGGCCCAGGAGGCAGCGGCAGCCGGCGCGATAGCTGTCATGGTGGCGCCCCCCACGTTCCTCCAGCCAGGGCCGGCATTGACCGCGCACCTGCGGAACGTCGGGGAGGAGGCGGGCCTCACGGTGGTTCTGCAGGACTACCCACCTGTCAACGGCGTAAGCCTGACGCCGACCCAGCTGGCGCAGCTCGCTGACGCCGTGCCGGCCATTCAGACCATCAAGCTGGAGGGCCTACCGACCCCCCAGCGGGTGGCCGAAACGCTGGCTCTCACCGGCAGCTCTGTCACAGTGCTCGGCGGCCTGAGCGGGAACTTCCTGTTGGACGAACTCCGCCGCGGCGCCGCCGGGACGATGAACGGCTTCGCATTCGCCGAGGTACTGGTCGGGATCTGGCAAGCCTGGAGGGCCGGCGACGTCGACACCGCGGCGAGCACCTATTTCCGCTACCTTCCGCTTCTGGCCACTGAGGCGCAGCCCGGCATCTCGATCGCCGTCCGCAAGCATCTGCTCCAGCTGCGGGGGTTGATCGATCACTCGCTCGTGCGCAAGCCGGGGCCAGAACTTCATGAGGGGGTGCAGAAAGACCTGGCAGACACCGTGCGGCGCCTCGGCGCGCTGGACGCTTTCCCGATCACCGATCTGCAGGAGGCGAGGAGATGAGCACGATCCCGGCTGAGGTTAGGAACGCAATGATCGGCGGTGAACCTGTGGCAGCTGCCGCCACCTTCGCGGTCGTCAACCCTTCGACCGGCGAGCCGCTGGCCGAGGTGGCGCGCTGCGGAGCCACGGAGATCGACCAGGCGGTCGCCGCCGCCCGGCACACTTTCGAGACAGCCTGGCGGAAGACCACAGCCGTAGAACGCGCTCGGATCCTGCGCCGCATTGGGGCTCTGATCGAGCGCGACTCGGAGGAGCTGGCTCGGCTGGAAACGCTTGACACAGGCAAGCCGCTCAGCCAGGGCCGCGCTGACGTGCGGGTGGCAGCGCGCTACTTCGAGTACTACGCGGACACTGTGGAGGCGCTCTTCGGGGATACCGTGCCCGGTCCCAGCGACGTGCTGATCTACACGCTCAACGAGCCCTTCGGCGTCACCGGTCACATCATCCCCTGGAACTACCCGATCCAGATCTCCTCGCGCACAGCGGCGCCGGCGCTGGCGGCCGGCAACTGCTGTGTTCTGAAGCCGGCCGAGGAGGCGCCCCTCACCTCGCTGCGACTGGCCGAGCTCGCGCTGGAGGCGGGGCTGCCGCCTGGCGCTTTGAATGTAGTGCCCGGCTTGGGTGAGGAGGCGGGGGCCGCGCTGGCTGCGCACCGCGGCATCGATCACCTGGCGTTCACAGGCTCGGTGGAGGTCGGACGGATAGTCAGCCGAGCGGCGGCCGAGAACGTCATCCCGGTGACGCTGGAGCTGGGCGGCAAGTCACCAAACTTGGTGCTGGCGGACGCCGACCTGGAAGCGGCGGCCCCGGTGATCGTCAACTCAATCATCCAGAACGCCGGCCAGACGTGCTCGGCCGGCTCCCGGCTGCTCGTCGCCGAACCGATCCACGAACGTTTGGTGGAGCTTGTGTCCGAGCGGATGAAAACCATCAGCATCGGCCCTGGCCTTGACGACCCCCAGTTGGGTCCGCTGATCTCGGCCGCGCAGCGAGACCGCGTCAGGGGTTTTGTCGAATCAGTAGGCTCTGGCGTGCACCTGGTCTGCGGCGGCTCGCCGCCCGCTGACGAGAAGCTGAGGGGCGGCTATTTCTTTCAGCCCACGCTGTTCGACGGAGTGGCGCCCGAGTCCAAGCTGGGTCAGGAGGAGGTGTTCGGCCCAGTGCTGGCGGTGACGCCGTTCTCGGACCTGGAGCAGGCCGTGCGCCTTGCCAACGCCACCGACTATGGCCTCATCGCCGCCATCTGGACCACCGACGTGGGCCGAGCCCACTGGCTTGCCCGGGAGGTTCGGGCGGGCCAGGTCTATATCAACACCTATGGCGCCGGTGGCGGCGTGGAGCTGCCCTTCGGCGGCTTCAAGCGCTCGGGCCACGGCCGCGAGAAGGGCTTTGAAGCACTCCGGGCCTACACCCAGACGAAGACGATAGCCGTCAAGCTGGCCGGGGGATAGTCGTCCGCCGACCGGCGCCGCCTACCTATCCTCAAGCCATGAGTGAAGGGGACGGGTTGATCGGTCGGCGCCTGCGGCGGGTGGAGGACCCTCCCCTCATCACCGGCCACGGGGAGTACGCAGGAGATCACCGGCTGCCGGGGTTGGTGCACTTGGCGTTCTATCGCTCACCCCTCGGGCACGCTCGCGTCAATGCGCTGGACCTGAGCGAGGCTCGCCAGGCGCCAGGTGTGCTGGCCGCCTGGGCGTTCACCGACCTGCCCCAGATCGCTGAGGGCTTGGGCGACTCGGTTGACCCTTCGTTCAAGGCCCATCCCCGGCCGGTGTTGGGCCACGGCACTGCCCGCTATCAGGGCGAGCCGCTGGCGGTGGTGGTGGCGGAGACGCTCTATCAGGCGGCCGACGCTGTGGAGATGGTGGTCGCCGACCTCGAACCGCTGCCGGCGGCGCCGACCCTAGCGGTTGCGACTCAGGCACAGCCTCCGCTCGTTCACGGAGACGTCCCTGACAACCTGATAGGCGAGAGCCAGCTTGAGTTCGGCGAAGTGGAGGCTGCCTTCGCCGACGCACCGGTGGTCGTCGCCGCGAAGCTGACTGTCGCCCGCATCTGCGGCGGCTACATGGAACCGCGCGTGGTCACTGCCAGCTGGGCGGAAGGTCATCTGGACGTCTGGCTCTCCACCCAATGGACGTATGGCGTGCGCGACAACCTGGCACGCCTGCTGGGACTGGAGAAGGAGCACGTACGCGTACGCGCCACCGACGTGGGTGGTGGCTTTGGCCCCAAAGGCGAGGTCTACCCGGAGGAGATTTTGGTAGGGCTCGCCAGCCGCGAACTGGCGCGCCCGGTCACCTGGACGGCGAGCCGGACCGAGGACACGCTGAGCACCGCCCACGCGCACAGCACCAACCTGGAGCTGGAACTGGCGGCCGATCGGGACGGTCACTTGCGCGGCCTGCGCGGGCGCTTGCTCCACGACGCCGGTTCATACAGCGCGTCCGGCACGGGACAGGGCGGCATCATGATGCCGCACATGATCTCCGCCTATCATCTGCCGGCCGCCTCACTGACCACGCAGCTCATTCACACCAACACTGTGCCGACGGGCTTTGTGCGGGGCGGCGCCCGCCCGGTTGGGAACTTCGCCATCGAGCGTTTGATGGACCGCCTGGCTGAGCGGTTGGAGCTCGATCCGGTCGAGCTGCGGCGGCGGAATCTGATCCAGCCGGAAGAGATGCCCTACGACACCAGGGTGCCGGCCGGGCGGGGAACCGTGGTCTACGACGGTGGCGATTACCCGCGTCTGCTCAACGCAGTGGTGGAGGCGTTGGGCGAAGTGCAGGAGGGTCGGCGAGAGGACGGCAGGCTTGTCGGTCGGGCGGTGGTGTGCTGCGTCGAGTCGAGCGGCTTCGGCCGTAAGGAGCCGGCGCGGGCGCGACTGGACAAGGACGGCCGGCTACGGCTGTTCGTCGGCTCCACGCCTGGCGGTCAGGGTCATCGCACTGTCGCGGCTCAGGTGATCGCCGAGCGCGTCGGCTGGCCGCTGGAGCAGGTGGAGGTGACCGCCGGAGACACGGACGGAGCGGGCTGGGCGCAGCTGACGGCGGGCAGCCGGTCGGCGACCTACGTCGGCAATGCCGCCGCCCAAGCGGGACGCTCATTGCGCAGCCGTGTGCTGGAGCGGGCGGCCCATGTGATGGAAGCGGACACCGCCGACCTAATCCTGGCCGAAGGGCGCATCTCCGTTCGGGGTACGCCGGCGCGAGCACTTTCGGCGCTGGAGGTGCTGCCGGAGGATGGTCTAGAGGTGGTGGAGAGCTTCACGCCCAAGGGGGAGACCGCCTACTCCAGTGGCTGCCATGGCGCAGTTGTCAGCGTTGACCCCGAGACCGGCAGCATCGACATCGAGCGCTACGTGATCGCTCACGATGTGGGCCGCTCGATCAACCCCATGCTGGTCGAGGGCCAGCTGCAGGGCGGCTTCGCGCACGGGTTGGGCTACGCGCTCTTCGAGGAGGCTGTCTATTCGGCTGAGGGCCAGCTGGCCAGCGCCACCTTCCTCGACTATTCGCTGGCCGGCCCACCCGAGGTGCCCGCCGCCGAGCTTCTGCACCAGGAGACGGCGACCGAGGCGAATCCTGAGGGCTTCAAGGGAGCGGGGGAGAGCGGCACCATCCCCGTGCCTGCCGCGATTGCCGGAGCTGTCGAGAGAGCGCTTCGGCACTTGGCGCCTGAGCTGAAGGTGTCAGAGCTGCCGCTCAGCCCGGAGCGGGTGAGGACGCTAATCGGGCCTCTGAGCTGACGCCGGGCAGGCTCTCAGGGCCGCGGCGCCATCTGCCGGACGGCTAAAGCCAGCTGCGAAGCCAAGACGTGAAACCTGGTATCAGGCGATCCACCTGATCGCCGAGGAGCAGCAGGGCGGTGGTGGCCAGGATCGCTACCAAGACCAAGATGAGCGACCACTCGACGATGCTCGGCCGCTTTCCGTTATCCGCCAACTGCCTCCATTGCCTCAACCGTCATCTGGGTTCCTGATTCTGTCAGCGGTAGACCTCCCATACCTACAATGGGCTTCTGGTTCGGGGAGTAGCGTAGCCCGGCAGCGCACTTGGCTGGGGGCCAAGGGGTCGCGGGTTCAAATCCCGCCTCCCCGACCACTCTGAAACTGACGTAGGTCCCTGACACTTGGGCCCCCACACCAGGAGGAGGAGGCCCGATGACCGAACGAGAGCTATCCAGGAACGCAGCCCGACGCCTGGCCGTAATCCGCCACGCCCAGGAGGTGACGGGCAACGTCGCCCTGACCTGCCGCTACTACGGCATCACCAGGCAGTGCTACCATGTTTGGCTGCGCCGATACGAGGAGCTAGCTCGGCTTGGACGGCCTTCGTGACCGTTCCTCACGGCCCCACGTGAGCCCCAAGGCAACCAGAACGGAGGTAGTCGGCAAGATCATCTACCTGCGCCAGAACTACCACTTCGGACCCAACCGGATCGCGATGTACCTGAAGCGTTACCACGACCTCGTGATCAGCCCATCGGGGTCTGGCGGATCCTGCGCCGCCTGGATATGAGCCGGCTGCCCAGCTCTCAGCGCTACAAGCGCCACAAGGAGCGCTGGAAGCGGTATGAGAAGCCTCAACCGGGGCACTCGCTGCAGGTCGACGTCAAGTTCATCGCTCCCCTTGCCGGCTCCCGGCAGAAGCACTACCAGTTCACCGCGATCGACGACTGCACCCGTGTCCGGGTGCTCAAGATCTACAGCCGACTCAACCAGAAGACCGCCATCCAGTTTATCGACTACGTGCTCGAGAAGCTGCCCTTCGGTGTCAAGCTGATCCAGACCGACAATGGCGCGGAGTTCGGTACAGCCTTACACTGGCACGTCCTCGACAAGGGTGTCCGACACGTCTACATCAGGCCGGCCACGCCGCGGCTCAACGGCAAGGTCGAGCGCTCTCACCGAATCGACGCCGACGAGTTCTACCGCATGCTCGACGGCGTGGTCATCGATGACGCCAAGGTCTTCAACGCCAAGCTTCTGGAATGGGAGCACTTTCTACAATTTCGAGCGTCCGCACGGAGCCCTGGGCGGCCAGACTCCCTACGAGCGGCTACGCCAGTCAACCCAGGCCCGGGTGTAAGCGGCCAATGTCAGTTGAACACCCATGTCCTGCCTCAGGACATGGGTGACGCCTGTCGCGAGACGTGGCGCACCGGCCGGCGGGAGGGCGACCAGAGGCTACGCGCGAGGCGACACGGGGAGTGCCCTGCTCTCTTCGAACCGGATCACGCCACTAACCACCAAGAGCAGAAGCAAGTCGATGCTTATACCGAACAGGGCGGCGAACTGCGCCTGGTAGAAGATGAAGATCCGCGCCAGGAGCAGGTCCACGAGCACCGCTCGCCGAAACCAGCGCAGGGCGGCCAGCCGTGAATGCCGCAGCCTGAACGCACCGATCACGATGAGTATGGTCGTCATCGCGTTGGAGATGCCGATCCCGAAGTCGTCGACGCCGTCCTTACCGAGGTCCAGGTGGACACTGCCACTGGTGCCCAACACCGCCACCAAAAGGACGCTGAGCATGACAACGACGGCATAGAGGGTGAACAGGCAGAGTATGGCGGTGCCCAACTTGCGCGAGCTCACGGCTCTGGAATAGCGTCGGCCCAGCCAGCTTCTGAGTCGCGCCATCACGCTCGGGCCGAGGGGCGGACTGGCCTCAGCCGCGGCCAGCGTGTCTCGAAGCTGAGCGACGATGGGACTGGGGCCAGGGATGGCGCCCAGGTGCGCGAGCAGCTGCGAGCTGTGAGCGGCTCGGCGCCGGTAAAGCGTGGCGTCACGGGCCGCATCGAATGCATTGGCGAGGAGCTCCGAATTCGAGAAGCGGCGGCGGGATTCCAGCGCACGGGCCAGGATGAACAGCAGGACGAAGATCACGTAAATGATCGCGATCGCCGGCCGAAAGAAGTAGTCGTTGTCGCTGGTTGTGAACTTGCCCAGCTCGTCGATGAAGGTGCCAAAGCCGACTCCCCCCAAGAACGCGGCGACGTACACGGCCAGCCGGCCAATAAAGGTCAGCAGGATGAGCAGGCTCACCAGCATGAAGAGGCCGCCCCAGAGCATGTGCGCGATGTGCAGGCCGCCACCGCCGAGCTTGGGAAAGCCCGAGAGTGCCAGCGCAGCCCGAATGCCAAGCAGCGAAGCAACCGCGGCGACTAAGAACAGCTCAAGGAGGCTGCCCAGGGCGACGTTCCGCGGCATCAGACTCGGCCGCGGATCAGCTGCTGGAGTTGGAGCGTTGGACACGGGCCGATTATCGACCATGGTGCTCAACGCGGAGGTGAGCTGGGAAGATGCGAATTGGTAGCGACCCTATAGCCATGTCACTTGAGCACCCGCTTTCAGTTCGTCGGTCGAGGCTGGATTGAGCGCACCCGCTCTGGGTGGAATCCCACCGCGATCAGATAGGCCCCGAGGTTGCGCAGAGGACGGATCCTCAGAGCCATCGCCGCGAACCATGGGATCTGCCGTGACGGTGTGCCCGATTTGATTCTTCGCATGACCACCGACTGCATGAACTCCTGCATCCGTTGGGTCAGGTAGGTCGGCAGCCGGCGCCGCTTCTGAACCGAAGTAAGCGACGCATCGGGAGCGATCGAATCCATCAGAGGCTCCGCCAAGAGATTGTAGGTCGCGACAGCGTCCTGGATGGCGAGGTTGATGCCGACGCCGCCGACCGGACTCATTGCGTGGGCGGCGTCGCCGATGAGCAGTAGCCCGGGCTTCCACCAGCGCCGGAGGCGGTCCGAACGCACCGTCAGCAGCTTGATGTCATCCCAGCTTTTGAGCTCGCCGGCGCGTTCGGCATACTCAGGGGCCATCTCGGCAACACGCCGCCTGAATGCCTCAATTCCCTCCGCCTCGAGTTCGGCTCCGCTTGCCTTCGGGATGATGTAAGCGATCTGCCAGTAGTCGTTGCGGTTCAGGAAGATGGCCATCTGGCCGCTTGCGCCCTTTCCGAAGACCTCGACTGGATCACCTCGCCGCCTGCTGATGCGGAACCAGAGCACATCCATCGGCGGGGAGGAGGCCTCCCGCTGCAATCCTGCCGCCAGCCGGCGGTTCAGACGGCGCCGGCGGCCTGTGAGCGCCAGCAGGTCATTGTCTGCAGAGTCCCCGGTGAGCATGCCGTCACAGAAGTCGACAAGCTCCCGATAGACAGAAAGCCAGTGCCTGGCGTCCTCCAGCTGAAGGGAGCTAGGATCCTCCCTCGGGAGCAGGGCGCCGAGCGGATCTTGCAGGAATTCAGCCATCGGCAGCCCAGGTCCAGGAGATTATAGGCCGCGTTCGGGAGTAGAGTAGGTTTCACCGCCGGCCCTGCCAGGTTCCGCTTTCCTCAGAGCCCCCTTGCCGGTTTCAGTAGCCCTCGGCCGCAACCGTTCAGTCTGGGGAAGGGAGTCGGATCATGCCCGACCGCGAAGGCGAGGCCTTGAAGCTCACCACCGCAGATGAAACGCGCCTGCTTCCCGGCGAGGAGCCCAGCAGCCGCGTCCGAGGCGACGCCAACCACTGGATCGACGTCTACAGCCAGCTGCGCGCGACCAAGGTCCAGTTGATCCAGAGCCTCAAGGACTTGATGGAGGGACAGTCGCCGGACGTCCAGCGCGAACTCGAGCGTGCTGATTTGAATGATGCTCGAACTTCAGGTCGCTCGCTTCGAACGGCGGCTGGCCTTTTGGCACACCCGGCTCGCAGACCTCCACGGCGACGGGACCTCAAAGCGGAGGGAAGCCGCCCAAGCCGAGCGTGGGTAATCGGACGGAAGAGCCCGAGACCGACTCCGAGGACGACCCTGGCCTAGTCCTGGAGGCGATCGAGTTCATGCTGCGACTGAGCAACGTCGCTCCCGAGCAGCGCCGCGACCTGGAGGAGCTCAGGAGCCGAATCCAGCGTCTGCAGAGCGAGTCCGAGCCCTTCAGATAGACCGTCACATCGGTTGGCAGCCTCCGGACCGGCCGGTTGAACTGCCCTGGGTTCGATGGAGGCTCCATTCTTTGGGAGGATGTAGCCCATGTCAGCATCGAACCACCAGACGTCGAAGCAGGGATCGGGATACCGGCACCCGCCTGAGCTACGCGAGCGGGCGGTCAGAATGGTCCAAGAGGCGATCAGGGAAACAGGCGAGCGGCATGGCGTTGTGACCCGGGTGGCAGTAAAGCTCGGGCTGGGCTCTGAAACGCTGCGGCACTGGGTCAAGCAGGCGGAGATTGATGGTGGCCGGCGCCCGGGCGTGACGTCCGAGGAGCGCCGGCGCGTCGCCGAGCTGGAGCGGGAAGTCCGCGAGTTACGGCGGGCCAACGAGATCCTCAAGGCGGCTGTGGGTTTCTTCGCGCGGGAGCTCGACCCGCGACTGCCGAAATCGTGAACTTCGTCAACTCTGAGCGCCACCGCTTCGGGGTCGAGCCGATCTGCCAGATCCTGGAGGTCGCCCCCTCTACGTACTACGCCGCCATCAACCGGCCGGCCTCGGCCCGCCAGCTGGTCGACGACGAGCTCAAGGTGGCGATCGGCCGAGTGCACCGAGAGAACTTCGGAGTCTATGGCGTCGAGAAGGTCTGGCGCCAACTCCGCCGGGAGGGCATCGAGGTTGGTCGCGACCGCGTCGCGCGGCTGATGCGAGAGTTGGGTCTGGAGGGTGTGGTGCGGGGCAAGAAGAAGCGAACCACGATCCCGGCCTGGACCGGGGAGCGGCCGGCCGACCTGGTCGACCGCAAGTTCAAGGCGGAGGCACCGAACCGGCTCTGGGTGGCCGACCTCAGCTATGTCTGGACCTGGGCCGGGTTCGTCTATGTAGCCTTCATCATCGACGCCTTCAGCCGCTACATCGTCGGCTGAAGGGTAAGCGCGAGCCTGCATGCCGAGCTCACCCTCGACGCCTTGGAGATGGCCATCTGGTCGCGCCGGACGCAGGACTTGACCGGCTTGGTCCACCACTCCGACCGTGGCTCTCAGTACCTCGCCATCCGCTACACGGAGCGGCTGGCCGAGGCGGGAGCGGTGCCCTCAGTGGGCTCGCGTGGCGATAGCTACGACAACGCTCTCGCCGAGACCGTGCACGGGCTATTCAAAACCGAGCTCATCCGCCGGCGTCGGCCCTGGCGCTCGCTCGAGCAGGTTGAGTTGGCCACCGCCGAGTGGGTCGCTTGGTGGAACCACCGTCGACTCCACGGCGCCGTCGGTGACCTGCCGCCGGCGGAGTACGAGGAGCTCTACCGCCGCCGACTGGAGGCACCGGATGCGGCCTGAGACACCGAGGCTGCTTAGCGCCAGGGTATCAGGAGACCCGGGTCCTCACTTCCGGGCCTCCTGGGCCGTTCTAGGGCCTCGCTTTTCTGACGCCCTGCATCAATTCGCGTCAACTCGGCACCTCGGGCCAGGCCCGGATGCCATCATTGCCGTCTGCCGCCAGCCCACCCGCGTGGTGGAAATCCAAGCCGCCGAGTCTCCAGAAACTCAGGGCGATTCAGGCTCCTGGCATTGGAACAGCTCGCGGGGCGGGTGAAACCAGCTCGAGAAGCTTGACGCATTCGTGGAAGTTGAAGAAAGCCACCTCGTAGCAGAGGTCACGAACATGGGGGGCAACCGCAGAGGACCACAGAGTGCTTCAGTTGCCGCGGGCGCCTGCATTGTGCATAAAATCGGTGGCCTGACCGATATGGCGATGTATAAGTCCCTGATCCTCGGGTTGGGAGCGTTCGTTCTCGTATTCAGCGCGCTCCCGGGTTGCGGAGGGTCAGCCGCCAGCCTAGCGGATGAGGCTGCTCGTCTGCGTCACCTCAACCCTGCGGCTCGTCTCGGTGGCACGACGATTGTCGGGACGTCCGATGGCCAACACCTTGTGGGAACCCATGGCACAAACTTCATCGTCGCTCTGGGCGCGAACGAGGCCATTCTCGGCGGCCCCGGGAACGACCAGCTGGGCTCGCTTGGCGCCAACGCCACCATCGTTGGCGGTGCCGGTCCCGACCTCATCTTCGGCGGGCCTCACGCCACCCTCGTAGGTGGACCGGGCCGGGACGTGATCGTCGACACATACGACGGCGCCACCATCCGCGTCACAGGCAGCCACAGCAAGGTGAAGGTGTCCGGTGCTGACGACAAGGTTTCGTGCGAGCCGAGCTCGCAGGATGACCTCATCTACGCCAACCCGAGCGCCCTGATCGATTCCAGCTGCCAGGCGAATCACGCCCAGGTGCTCCTTCACGGTGACGGCGCGAAGCCCTTCGCTGCCACCGCCCGGGTCCAGGGCACGGGAACAAATGACGATCCATATGTGGCGCCATGTGACAATCCCGCGGGTCAAGACTGCACAGTGTCATCATTCCCGGCTCGTTCGCTTACTGGCTTCTGGGCGAACGAGTACGTGCCCGCCTACCGCTGCCCGAGCGATCATCCCTATCTTCGCGTCATTTTGAGTCCTGACGTTGGTGTGCCAGACGGCGTCGAGACACGGCCAAAAGAACCCCGGCCCATTGGCGTCGCGATAACGGGTGTGAGTTCGGTAGCGTCACAAGGCCCGCAGCCCCTAGTCGAACCCCGTCTGACCACCGGGACGCTCACCGGCTTCCCTCACTCGAGCGCCACGAATTGGTCAACGTCAACCAACACCTATCAAGTTGTGTTGAACTGCACGTCTTCCACGGCGACGGCAGCGGTTCTGGTGACTGGCAACGGGTGACCGCGAAATCGACGGTCACGAGCTCCACCTTAAGGCATCGAGGTCACGCCAGGTGATTGTCACGCCCGAGCTGGCTATTCACCCGAGCATCTGCCGGCCATCGGGGAGGCGCGCCGAGCTGTCTTTGGCGAAACCCTCCCAGCTAGTACATTGATCGGCATGCAGTCACTGGCCCAGGGCTCAATTAATGATTGAGGTAGAGGCGATCAGCGCCGTGAAACCGGCCGCCAGCGCACCGAAAGCGCCGGTGGTTGTTAGCGTTTAGCGGTGTCCCGGCAGTGGTGCGAGACCCTCCACCTGGCTCTTGGGCACCGCTTCGAATAGCTGGGTGCAATCGCGCGCGATGAACTCTCTGCACACTGGCGCTGTGCCCGGCAGCGCCGATTGATTTGAGTACCACTGTATCGACGGCAAAGCAGATCGGTGCGGTTCTCGTAATCGTGGTATCGTTTTTCGTGCCCGAGGTGGTGATCGAGTTCACGCCATGGCGCGCCGACGCAGCACTGATCATCGCCGGAATGCTGCCCGCGTTAATCGGCTGGACGTATGCGCCCCGGTACGCGCTGGCGTCGATACCCGTCTCGGCCGTACTGAATGCGCTGGCCATGGTGGTATTCGGCCATCCAATTATCACCACCCTGTTGATGGTGCTCATCGCGGTCATGGTTGGGATCAGCGCGCTCAGAAGCTTGCACGCGGTCGCGACATTCGCCGCGATTCAGCCCGCCATCGCAGCGATATCCGGCCCTCCAACGGTGTCGTTCAGCGGTACGACGCCAGGACTCGCGGGCCAGGCGCTGGTTGGCGCCGGCGTTGTGGTCATTGGAGGCCTGTGGGCAGTCCTCATCGGCGCCATGCTGCTGCGAAATCGGTCGTCTGGGGCGCCGGCGCCGGTGCCGGCACCAATCGTCGCCTCCTATACCGGCACGCTGGTGCTGCTGCTCGGGGCCGCCGCGTTTGTCGCGTCGACCTGGTTCTCGGGGACTACGGCGGGCTGGGTGCTGCTGACCATTCTGTTGGTGGCGCGACCGACCTACGCCGAGTCCAGATTCATGATCGCTGAACGCACTGTTGGCACGATCGTGGGTGCTGCCCTCGCCGCTGTGCTTGCAATGATCGTGTCCAACCGGGCTATGGTCGTCCTGATGGGCACCGTGGCGATGGTCGTGGCGGCAGTGTTGCACCTGCAGCACGCGCGCTATGGCTATTTTACTGTATTCGTAACCGCAGCAGTCGTGCTGCTGAACGCCAGCGGTGGCAACGTTTTCACTCTCGGCCTTCAACGAGTGCTGTACACAATGGTAGGTGTAGGTTTGGTCGCAGTTGTGGTGGCAGTAAGCGAGACGGTGCTGGGTCGCTCGACTACTGCGTCGGTCTGATCCTGGATCCGTGGATGCGCATTATGCGTTCGAGCTCTGGCTGATCCGAAACGGGCACCGTACTGACACCAGCTCACGGCTGGGGAGCGCACCACGGCCACGCCGGCTCCCACAACGCAATAAGCAAGAAGAACGTCCCCCCGCGCGCCGTCACGAGCCGGTAACGGCGTGGAGCGGCTACCTCACGCTCGCGCCGCGGTGATTGCGGCGAGCACCTCATGGGCCGCATGCCGGCCAGAGCGCACGGCGCCGTCTATATACCCGATCCACGTGTCGGCCGTCTCGGTGCCTGCCCAGTGAACAGCGCCGACTGGCTCACGCAGCGCATGGCCAACTTCGCTCAGCACCCCTGCAGGCAGCTCAGTTATGCAGCCACTCACCCACGGATTGGTCCACCAGTTGTACGACTGAAATACCCGGGGTGTTGCGGCTTTGTCGCCGAAGAGCGACACCAGCTCGGCTGTCAAAGTGTCCCGGACCTCTACGTCGGTGCGGAGGTCGGTGGGATTGGTTAGAATGGCCAGCCATCCTTCGTCGCGGTCGGGCGGAGTGATCTCCATCACTTCGGTGATCGGATGCGCATCGGATATTACCGTGCCGCTCAAGCCCTCATCGCGCCAGAATGGTCTGTCGTAGACGGCGATCGCCTTGATTGCACGGCGCCCAACCCAGCGTCGCTGAAGTGCCGCGCGCGCCTCGGGTAGCGCCGGGCGGAACTCGATCCGCTCAACGTCGGCAGGCATCATGGCGACGATCGCGTGGTCGGCCTGCCACAACCTGCGCCCCCCGGCCACAACTACTCCGTGCTGCTTGTGGTCGATCCTCGTTACGGGCGCGTCGAGCACGACACGGGCGGCAAGCTCCGCCGCCATCAGCAGGGACAGGCGTTGCGCGCCTCCCTCGAGTCGGCGCTCCTGGGCACCGCCCGCGATGTCGCCAATCTTCCGCATGCCACCTGCGGAACCGACGACCATCAACAGCCACAGCATCGACATGGCCGCCGGATCGCCAAACCCGATGGCAACGGTGCTGACGACCCGCAGCGCAACCTCCTCCGAGAGCCGCCGCGACGCGAGCCATCCGGCCAGCGTCATCGCATCGAGTTCGCGTGCATCCGGCGCTTCCCAGGGTCTGCCGGTTGGCAACTCCGCCGCTAGCCTGTCGATCTCGTCAATCACCGCATCCACCTCGGGGGTTGTATTCGGGGGGACAACCCTCCTCGTTCGATCGTGATAGAACATCAGATCACCGCCCGTGGGGGTCGGGAAGGTGCCGACGCCCAACTCTTGCGCTAGGGCAAGCACCGCTTCCTGACCCGGGCCTACCCACATGCCGCCTGCCTCGACCGCCGCACTGCCATGCATGCTCAGGTTGAACGTCCGGCCACCGACGCGGTCATTAGCCTCTAGGACGGCGACGTCGAGACCCGCCCTGGCGAGGTAGCGCGCCGCGGTCAGGCCCGCCACCCCGGCGCCGATCACGATCACATCATGTGCGACCGGCGGTTCATGTTCGTCGATCAAATCCGTCATAAATTTCAGTCTACGACCCAACAAATCATGTGTCAAAGCCACCCTCTTCGCCAATTCTCAGAAGCCATCCCGTCGACCGGAGAGGAGGTGCAGATGATGACATGCCAGCATCATCCCATGCATCGCCTACTACCGACAAGCTATTAGTCGGACGAGAAGCCAACTGCCTGGTTGGCCCCACCACAGCCGATTCCATCTTCATTTCGCCCCAACCAGCGCCAGCTGGATAAACCAGTGCCGGTGCTGGGGGTGGCCGGCGCCGATGATGTAACCGGTGGCGACATCGAGAGCGGCGAAGAGGCTGGTGACGCCGTGCCGCTTGTGGTCGTTGGCCCGGCGCTCGACTTGATAAGGCTTAGCAGCCGGCGTGCGGGTGCTCCACATGGGCAGAAGCGGTTTTGGGGGCGATCAAGCGCCTCGAGTTAAGTCTTCTTTGAGATCAACTCGAAGGTATGCGCTAAGCAGGTGTAGCATCCCGTGAGCGACTTCACGGGCCGGCATGACACCCGCCGCCATGATCGTGGCGCCGCCCCACTGATGAACAGCCATTTCCACAGGACTGGGCGTCATAGCAGCCGAGGGCCATTACATCCCGGCTCGCGACCCCGCCGCCAAAGGCTGAGCGCGGCGAGCCGACCTTCGAGGAGCGGTTGGCCTCCACAGCGGGCGGGAACGACGTTGGGCTCAGCTTCATACGGAGTCGAGTGTTGAAAATGGTGCAACCGTGAAGGCCCGTCAACAGCTCGGTTACCTCGCCCTCATCATTTCGGCACTCCTCTTCGGAGTGGGCATAGCCTTCGCCGTGTATGCCCTGCGAGCGCTGACACCCTTTGATCTCCTCGCTGTCGAGATTGGGAGCGCGACAGCGACGCTGTGGTTGGCCCTTGCCTTCGTCGGTCCCCGGAGGACCAGGCGTTGGCCTGTCTACGCGCTATTGGGGCTCCTCGAACCCGCCTTGAGCTACGTGCTCTACAACGTCGGCCTTTCGAGAACCAGCGCCAGCCATGGTGCTTTGCTGGAGTCGCTGGATGGGTTGCTGGTGGTCATCCTGGGCGCGCTTCTCCTGGGAGAACGCCTGCGCACCGCCATAGTGTTCTCGCTGGCCTTCGGACTTGCCGGCGCCGCTCTCGTGGGTTTGGCGGCGGAATCCGCCGGACCCGATCCAGCGACGCGGTTTGGAGACGCGCTGGTGATGCTGGGGATTGTTGTCGCGGCGTTCTACTCCGTCGCTGTCCGCCGTTTTGGTGGTAAGGATCCCGCCCTGACCGTCACCGCCTACCAGTTTCTGGCTGCATCGGTGGTGATTGCTCCCATCACGCTCACCACATGGCTCGCGAACGGCAGCGGTCTGCCGGGAGCCGCGCCGGGGCAGCTCGCAGCGGCACTCGGATCTGGCGTCGTCGGCACGGCAGGTGCCTATCTTCTTTTCAACGTTGGTATCGCCCGCGTGGCCGCCGGTCGGGCCGCCCTTGTAATGAACCTGATTCCCGTCTTTGGAATCGCTGCGGCGGTGATCGGTCTGCATGAGCGCCTGCACGCGCCCGAAATCGCGGGTGGTGTACTGATTCTCGTCAGCCTCTTCGCTTTGAGCTTTGCCGGCGGGGTGGACGAGCCTCGGCGGTCGGCCTCCGCAAGAATCGCCAAGACTGCTGCGGTCGCAACGGCCGAAGGGGCTTCTGAGTCACCGGCTGCGGGCGACTGAGCTCTCGCCGCTGCCCGTCCCGCCAATCGGCGGGGCTAGCCTTCTTCCTGAGCCACCACCGCCACATCCATCTTCAAGATCGTCGTCAGGACCTTGCTCTCTCTCAGCATTGCGCGCCGGTAGTGCACCAACTCGTCGAGCGGGTACCACAGTCCTATCCAAGCGATCACGAGGGCGAGTTGATCGCCGAGCACGAACTTGTCGAAGGCGGGCAGGCCCGACTGGTTGAAGTAGAACGACAAGCCAGCTCCGACGGCGAACAGGAGGAGCCCGACGCCGAGGGCCTCCCTGATGTTGCGCAACTGCGCCCGGCGAGTTCCGTCTGTCTGCTGAAGCCTCAGTTGGCAGTAGCGATGAATCGCCTTTCGGAGGCGCTCCTCGGTGTCCTCCAGCAGCTGGTCGGGGGGCAACACTATGGTTGCCCGCAGGCCGGGCCGGAGCCGCCCAGCCAGCAGCCTCTGAATCAGCTCCTCAATGCCGCTGACGAGGCGCCCAGTCGATGACAGCATATCCGCCGTTGTTAGCTGAAAGAGCTCCTGCGCCGAATTGAGGTGGAGGACGATGCCGCCCGAGTCAACCGCACTGATTGATGCCTGGCCTGACAGACCTCTCTCTTTCATATTCGTGTTCCATCCCTCCTAGCGGATGAGGATAGCCCGCCAGCCTTGCCGATCCGGACGGCCAGAATCGAAGTCGAGTCGATGTGCACCCGCATCGTCGGACTACACGGCCGCCTGTGGAATCATGCCAGCCACGGCCGGCGTAGAGTCATTGGACGCCAGCCATGAGCGCCGTGATCAATCTGTATCAAGATACGGTAGAGCAATTCGGGCGCGGCCCTCTCTTCTGGATGCTCGTTGCAATACTCATCACCTTCGGGGCGACTCGGATAGCGACTCGGCGGATTCGAGCTGGCGCGGGGGGATTGAAAAACTGGCACATCGGCGGCGTGCATGTGCACCACCAGGTCTTCGGCGTGATCGCCATCCTCGTGAGCGGATGCTTGGAGTTCGCCTACCGGCCAGGAGCCCCTGCTCGCAACCTTCTCGGCGCCCTGTTTGGAATTGGCGTAAGCCTCACGCTGGATGAATTCGCATTGTGGCTTCACCTCGATGATGTGTACTGGGCTCCTGAAGGGCGTAAATCAATCGACGCAGTCTTCGTCGCGGTTCTGATCACGGGGCTGCTGCTGATCGGAGTTACTCCGTTTGACGTCTTTGGTCAACACACCGGACTGCTCGCTTCTTTCGAAGTGGGCGTGCTGATCAATCTCAGCCTGAGCATCATCACGCTCCTTAAGGGAAAGCCAATTGCCGGCATCGCCGGGCTTCTTCTGCCATTTGTCGCCCTCGTTGGCGCCATTCGGCTGGCCAAGCCGGCCTCTCAATGGGCAAGGTGGCGGTACCCACAGGGCTCGAAAAAGCGCAACCGGGCAACGCGAAGATTCGACCACCCGTATCAGGCTCGCTGGAACCGGGTGCGAGATCTGATCGGCGGCAAGCCAGACATTCCGATCTAAGTCGGGCCGTCCCGGGCCAACAGAGCGTTCAGCACCAGCTGGGGTTTGTGCCAACGAGAGTCAAAGGGATGATCTTCCGGTCGCGGACTGCCGGCGGTCGGCCCGCGCGCTGGGGCCGTGAAGTCTCTGAGATAAGCCGATAGGGCGTAAGTTTGTCATCGCCTGGTAGCGGACGGTCCTACGATGGCTTGACCTGGCCGCGGGCGACTGCCGAAGGCCCGATCCACTTTCAATGCCGAGATAACGGCGCTGAGCAGGCTGGTCGCCCGCAATCGAGAGGATGGGGCCGGTCGACCGAGCCAGCAGAGGGAGATAGGAGATGTTTGCTGCGGCGAGAGCGCGGTTACCTCGTCGGCTTGGTGTGTCACCGTCGGCGCTCTTGCGAGTGCCAACTAAAGGCGCCGCTGCTTCCCCGACCCTGGAACTATTGTTCACAGTAATGCACACCGGCAGCGATTTCGGCGCACCGCCTGTTAGTGTCCGGCGAGTGTCACGCTATGGGGAGGTCGGCGGGTTGGCTCATAGTGTCGCTGCCCGTCGTGGCGTGGCTTTCATGCGAATCGCCACCCGCCGGCTGAATAGGGCCGGCCGGCGTGACTTGATAGGAGCGTGGCGTCGCCCCCACTCAGGTATGTCCACCGACCGGACCCTAATCCCCCGTAGAGGAGACAGGTCAATGGTGACACTCGGGAGCGACAGCCACAAGAAGACGCATACCTTTGTGGCGGTGGACGGCAATGGCTGCCAGCTCGACAGCCGTACGGTGGCGGCGACCAGCGCTGGCCATCTGCAAGCGCTGCGCTGGGCCCAGCAATGGCCGGAACGAAGGTGGGCGCTGGAGGACTGCAGGCATCTTTCCCGTCGCCTGGAAGCAGATCTGCTGGCCGCGGGGGAGGCGGTGCAACGAGTCCCGCCCAAGCTGATGGCGTGTGCCCGGCAGGGTGGCCGCGAGCTGGGCAAGTCGGATCCTATAGACGCCCTGGCCGTCGCCCGGGCGGCGCTCCGGGAGCCAGACCTGCCGGTGGCGCAGCTGGACGGACCCAGCCGAGAGGTGAAGCTGCTCCTCGATCAGTCAGTGAGACCCGAGAATCGCCTGGAGACAGTAGAAGTTGAGTAGTACGCATTTGCGACCCTTGCGATCATCGAGGCCCGGTGTCGAGTTCAGTCCTCAGCTCACCGCTTTCTTCACGAGCGTGCCGATCCTTGCCTCGTCGGCGGCGGTCAACTCCCTCAGAGCGTAGGCGTTCGGCCACATGGCGCCTTCGTCGAGGTTCGCCTTGTCGCTGAAGCCCAACGTCGCGTACCTCGTCTTGAACTTCTGCCCGCTTTGGAAGAAGCAGACGACATTGCCGTCCTTGGCATACGCGGGCATCCCGTACCAGGTTCTCGGTGTCAGGTCTGGCGCGCTGGCCTTGATGAGGGCGTGGAGCCGCTCGGCCATCTCGCGATCCGACTTCGGCATCTCGGCGATCTTCGCGAGCACGTCTTTTTCCCCGTTCGCATTGTCGGCGCGCGCCTTCATCTCTCGGACGCGCTCCTTCATCGCGGCTCGTTCCTCGTCCGTGAATTTCGCGGTGGTGCTCTTGGCGGTCTTCTGCTTGCCGTTCATTGGCGGTTTCCTCCCCTGCCAGTATTGATGGGAACGACCCTCATGCTAGGTGCCTGCCGCCGCGGCGGCTTCTCCAAAGCTGCTCGATCGCATCGCCCGTAACGCGGCGGCTATGCTCGCGGCATCGAATGCGGTCGCGTTCGGGGAGCGCCTCGCTCAAGAGGTCGTACTGGGCTGGGCATGCAGCTCGCCGTGCGCGATTGGAGACGGCGGCCACCTACGCCCTGGCCTTATCGCCAGGTCGCGGGGGACATCATGGCTGCCCTGAGCACCGACGACCTCACGAATGCCCTCATCGACCATCGCGGGTGGTCAATTTGGACCGCTTCGATGAGTGGCTCGGCGACTCGTTACTGAGCTTTGCTTCTCGCCTGAGTATCCCTCAAGGTTCGTACGCTTGCGAGCCGAGTCATCGTGGCCGGCTCGAAGACGGTCTTGATGTGTGCGGATCAACTCCAAGACACTCATTTCGAATTCAGGCGGCCGGTTCAAAGTGTCCCCTCTCCCCGACCAAACGTTCTTCCGTTTCTTCGGCGTCCGAGGCTACGCCGGAAGCCGCTCCCAGCCGTGGCTCTCAGCACCACCGCAATTGCCGGCATCCAGACCACCCGTGTTCAGCACCCGGTTGACGTCGCGATAGCTGCGAACGGTGCCGTTAACCGACACGTGCACGATGGGTATCGCACCGGCAGGCTGGCAGCCTGACGGGTTCGCCTCAGAGGTGTCGAAGTTCGTTGTCAATGGAGCCCGGCTGAGCACCGCCGTCTGGGTCAGTATCAGCGTCGAGTGGGGCGCGATCTTCAAGCCTGGTTGCCAGATGTCGAAGCGCTGTCCTCCGCTGTCAACGGTGACACGGTCGATGGTGACGCTAGTTCCTGAACGGTTCTCGATCCGGATGGCTCCCGCGTCGAAGTCAGGGCCGACGCCGACGAAGGCAACGCCCGGAGACCCCATCCAGGGCGAAGGCGGCGGGGCAGCCGGCGCGCCAGACCGAATCGTGTCGGCGTACGCCGCATAGACCTCGATCGTGGGCGGCGGGGAAGGCGCCGACTGATTCAGGATGACCGAAATCACCACAGCGACCGCTACGGCGCCTCCCCCGCCTAGCGTTAGAGCCGGCCAGTGCGCCTGAAGCCAGTGGATGATGTGGGCGACCAGGCTTGGCGCCGGCGCGGCAGCCACCGGCAGCGAGGCCAGTACCCGCTCGCGCAGCTCAGCGCTGGGCGGCTCGAAACCCTCGTACAGTGCGTCGCGAAGAGCCGGCTTGTCGGGACCTATTTCCACGGGATGGACCCCTCCGATTCAGCCAGTACCGGACGCAGACGCTTGAGGACTCGGTAGAGGCGGGTCTTCGTCCCGGCAGGACTCAGGCCAACGACGGGCGCCACCTCCTGGAGCGGTAGATCCAAGCCATAGTGAAGGAACAGAAGCAATCGGTCGTTCTCAGCCAGCTCGCGCACCGCCGCCGTCAAGTCGAGCGTCCGCGTAGTCCGCTCCTCATTCCACCGCCCGACCACATCCAGGTCGGGCAGCCTGATGACGGAGTGCCAGGCGCCGCGCCGCTGCATGCGCGACCGATTGACCACGATCTTGAAGAACCACGACCGGACGGATGACTCTTCGCGCAACTGTCCGATCTTGCGCCAGGCGGTTAGGGCGGCTTCCTGGACGGCATCCTCGGCCTCATACCTGTCGCGCATGATGCCGAAGGCGATGTGATACCCGGGCTCGATGAGCGGGCCGATCAGTTGTTCAAAGGCCTCACGCTCTCCGCTCTTCGCCCTACCGAGTAGGTCGGCTGCGGCCGCGTCGCTCACGGTCCCAAGGATCGTATCGATGCGATGGACACCGACGGCCTCACGTCATCGGGGCTCTTTTAGGCCCAACAAGCTTTCAGACACCGCGGAAAAGCTTGAAACCGGCGACCTACCTGATGGCATCGGTTCAGTAGGGCGCTTGGAGAGCAATCAATGAAGACTAGCGCTGGGGAAGCCGTGGCAAGCAGTCAGCGGTCGCCGGCATGGCAGGTCTCTCTCGCCGGTGTCGCACTGGCCAGAAGATCGGTCTCGACCCAGCGGCCGGGCTGAGGCCGGAACCGAGCGAAGCGGAGGATGATCCACGACGGGGGATTCCGAGAGATGTTGCGGCATGTACTGATGGAAATGGTAGAGCCGCCCAGCCAAGACCTTCGCGACCGCGTGCTGGCCGTGACCCGGGCCATAGGGACGCCTGCCGTTTCCCGCACCCGAATCCAGAAACGATGGCGGCGGCCGAGATGACAGCAGCCTGAAGCGGGTGAGCCACCCATGTTGAGGGAGCTGAAACCTTTCGCGCCCTGGCTGCATCTTTTTAGGGAAACGTGGTGGACGTGGTGGAGAGGTGGAACGACCGGTTCCACTGATCGGTGCCAGAGCATGTTCGCGACTGGTTTTGGAGGTGAAGTAGTTGGTAGTTCCGACGGTTTCGAATTTCTTCGAGGGTGTGGTGGTCTCCCTGACTGCCGCTTTGATCACGCTGCTCTCGTTCATCCCGGCTCTGATCGGGGCACTACTGATTCTGATCATCGGCTGGATCATCGCCGGGATCGTTGGCCGGCTGGTGAGCACTGTCCTCCAGAAGGTGGGTTTCGAGACTGCTGCGGAGCGGACTGGCGTGACCGGCTTCATCTCGCGGAGCGGCGCGCGCGGCTGGACCGCGTCGAAGGTGATCGGTGAGCTGGCCAAGTGGTTCATCCGGCTCATCTTCCTGGAGGCGGCAGCGCAGGCGGTGCACCTCACGGCGATCAGCGATCTGATCAACCGCCTGATCTTCTTCATTCCCAACCTGGCAGTGGCGCTGGTGGTGCTGCTGATCGGCGCCCTGGTGGGCAAGCTGCTGGCCGGCGTCGTCAGGGGAGCGGCCTCGGAAGCCGGTTTGGAAAGCCCGAATTTGCTCGCCTCGGTGGCGCAGTACGCAGTCATCGGCTTCGCCGCGATCATCGCTGTGGACCAGATCGGCGTAGCAGCGACGATCGTGAACACGCTTTTCATGGCGATCGTTGGTGCCATCGCCCTGGCGCTGGCGCTGGCCTTTGGGCTGGGCGGCCGCGAGGTCGCGGGCGAGATGTGGCGGCGGTGGTACCTGAAGAGTCAGGGGGCGGCCTCACGCCTGGAGCAGGCGGCGCAGTCGGCTTCGGCTTCGAGCAGCCCGCCGCCCGTCCAGTCACAGGCAGGGGCCCAGCGGGCCAGGCCTGTCGAGTCCTGAGCGTGGCGAGGCCACAACGAACGGGCCAGGTTGGATCGACCTTGGCGGTTGGCCTGAAGAGGCAGGAGAGGCATTGGCTGTAGACGAACCTGAGTCAGTAGCGGGTAAGCCCCCTGCGGAGGAGAAGCAGTCGATTGAGCTTCGCGAGGAGGAACTGCAGGCGCGCAAGCAGCGAGTGGAGACGGGCGAGGTGAAGCTGCGCAAGGAGGTGGTGACAGAGCGGCGAGAGATCGAAGTGCCGGTAGCTCGGGAAGAGGTGTTCGTGGAGCGACAACGATTGGCTGAGCCAGCCCCTGCCCCCGATGCCCAGATTGAAGAAGGAGAGTTTCGCGTCACGCTGGCGGCCGAGGAGGTCAGTGTCGAGAAGCGAACAGTCGTGCGCGAGGAGGTGGTGCTCGGCAAGCGTCAGATCACCGACTTAGAGCACGTCGAAGGTGAGGTACGGCGCGAGGCGCCCCGCATCGAGCGCCACGGGGTGGATGCAAGCGCTGTGGATGAGTCAGGAAGCCGCCATGGCACCTAGGGCAGACAAGATTCCACCCCCCGGCTGGGCTGAACCGGCCCGTTCGGAGGCCGGTGGTGAGCTCCAGACGTTGGCGTTCCTGGAAGAGGAGCTGGTGCCTCGAACCGCTGCCGTGAGTAGGGGCGAGATCATCGTTCGCAAGCAAGTCGTGACGGAGATGCGGGCGGTGCAGGTGCCGGTGCGGCGAGAAGTCGTGGAGGTGTACCGGCGGGGACCTGGCGGAGATCCGGTTCAGCCGACCGAGCAGACCGTAGGGCCGAGCGGGCTGCCGAGCGAACCTACGTCGACGGATGCGGGCGGGGTCATCTGGGACTCTGAGCCCGAGGAAGAGGTAAACCGATTGCCGCTCCTCGAAGAGGAGCCGGTCATCACCACCCGGCTGGTGGTCCGGGAGGAAGTCGTGGTTCGCCGGCTTCGCTACCGGGGCCACAAGCGCATTGCTGAAGAGGTGCGGCGGGAAGAGCCGCGCCTGGAAACCCATGGACCGGTGAGCGGCAGCTCACCGGAGCTCGATCAATTCAAGGAGGATTGAGATGCATCAGTACGAGGACTACCACGGGAAGACTCTCGTCGACAGCGAGGGTGAGAAAGTCGGCACCGTCTCGCAGCTCTACGAAGACACCGACACAGGGGCGCCTGAGTGGGTCTTGGTCAAGACCGGCTTGCTCGGGACCAGCGAGACGTTCGTGCCAGTTGCCAACGCAACCTCCGAGGGAGACCAGCTGCGCGTTCCCTACGCCAAGAGCCAGATAAAGGACGCGCCCAACGTGGAGGCTTCTGGTGAGCTCTCGACCCAGGATGAGGACAGGCTCTACCAGCACTACGGTCTGAACCGTTCCACCACCCGTTCAGGCAGCGGTCTGCCGGCCGGGGGCGGTGCATCCGGGGAGGGCTACGTGAGGCCACCGTCGGGGCTGGAGCGGCGTTCGATGCAACTGCGTGAGGAGGAGCTGCAGGCGCGCAAGCAGCGGGTCCAAACAGGTGAAGTCCGGTTGGGCAAGGACGTCGTGACCGAGCAGCGGCAGATGGACGTCCCGGTAACGCGGGAAGAGGTCTTCATCGAGAGGAAGCCGGGGGAGGGACGGCCCGCCGAGGGCGGCGAGATCGGCAAGGACGAGACGGTCTCCGTCCCGGTCAGCGAGGAGCAGGTCCAGGTTGAAAAGCAGGCCAAAGTGCGGGAGGAAGTCTCCCTGGGCAAGCAGGAGGTACAGGGGACCAAGCGCGTTGAGGGCGATGTGAAACGGGAGGAAGCTCGCATCGACACCGAGGGCTCGCCCGGAATTCGCGACCAGAAAAAGAACCTGTGATCATCGCTTTCTCGGGGGGCCGGACTCAGGTCCAGCCCCCCATGCTCAGAGCGGTTCGCCCCGCGAGCGCGAGCCGGCTCCGGAAGGCCAAGCAGGTGGAGGAGATTCAGTAATGCATTTGATCCTTTTCCTGATCGTCGGGGGGATTGCCGGCGTGATCGCGGGCAAAATCATGAGCGGCCACGGTTACGGCATCGTCGTGGACGTCATCCTCGGCATCGTCGGCGGCTTGGTGGGCGGTTGGCTGGTGTCCACCTTCCTCGGGATCCAAACGACAGGGCTGATCGCGTCTTTCATTGTCGCTCTGATCGGTGCCTGCATCCTGGTGGCGATCGTCCACCTGATTAAGCGGGAGCCAATTCGCTCCTAGCTCCTAGCAGGGTGTACTTGGTGACCTGCAGAAAAGGGGACAACAAAACAACAGTTTGAGGGCAAGGCCGACCGCATATCGGTCGGTCGGCCTTGCGCTTCGCTTACCGCTCGCGACCCTTACGACTTACTGCTGAAGGCTGGACTTGGTACTCTCGGCCGCTTCGCTCGCCTTGCTCTTCGCGGTATCGGTGAGTTCGCTGACATGCTGGCCCCCGCTCTCCTGAGCAGTCTGCTTGGCGCTTTGGGCCACCTCCTGGGCCACCTGTTGGCCGCGGCTCAGAGCTTCCTGGGCAGTCTCTTTGGCCTTGGCCTTGACGGTGTCGGCCGCCTGCCCCAGCTTTTCGTCCTCCATTCTGGTGGACGGAAGCAGCAGCCCGACTAGGAATCCGGCGGCAGCGGCGCCGATGGCCAGACCCAACGGGTTCTCCTGGGCCATCCCCTTCGCCCGCTGGGCATGGCGCTTCAGGTCCTCCGGGCTCGGCGCCCGCTCGGTGCCACGGGAGATCAGGCCCTTGACCTTGCCCGTCGCCTGCTGTGCCTGCTGCTTGACGTCCTCCCCGCTTGGCACCTGCTCACTGCCCCCGGAAACCAGGTCCTTGACCTTGCCCTTCACTTTGTCCTTCTTCTCGGCGATCGTGTCGCCGAGCCTCGACTTGACGTCGGCCTTGTAGGTGAGAGCGTCCACTCGCTCGCCCATGCGAGCACGCGTCTCCTCGATCTCACGCTCTATTGCTTCCGGCTCTTTGCCCATTCGATGTCCTCCTTGATGGTCTGTTGAGTCCTTTGGGGGGTCGGCGGCATGCTTTCCTTCAGCTGCCGACGACCTATCAGGGCCAGCACGCCTGCGATCATCCCGTAGACGACGGCCACGATCAGGGCGGCGAGCCAGACTGGCATCGCCAGCGCTAAAGCGGCAATGAAGCAGGCGGTGAGCGCGCCCAGGGCGTACAGGGCGACGATGCCGGCGCCTCCCAACTGGCCGAGACCGAGTCCGGCCTTCTTGCCCTTTTGTGTCATCTCCGCCTTGGCCAGCTCGAGCTCCTGCCGGACCAGCGTGCTGGTCTCTTCGGCGAGCTGCTTCACCAGGTCGCCAAGCGGTGCCTGGCGAAGCTCAGGGTCCCTGGGGATTTGCGCCATGGCTCAGGTCCGAGTCGGGGGAAGGGCCACAGAGCCGCCCGTTGGCGGCTCGCTGAGCCCGGCTTCGGTGGCCAGTTCGTCGGAACCGCCGGGTTCGGGTGAGGGCTTGCCTTGCTGGTAGCGCCGCTGGCTGGAAGTCTTCAGAAAACGGGCTGCCGCAACGCCCACCGCTAACCCAGCGGTCGCCACTATCAGGGGCTGCTGCCGGGCGTAGTTCTCGAGGTCGCCCAGAATCCGGTCAGCGTCCGACTCGCGCAGGTAGCCGCCAAGCTGCTCTACCCGCTGCGCCAGCTGGTCGGCCGCTTTGGCCGGCAACTCGTAGCCCTGGCCGCTCAGGTGTTCGCCCGCTTTCCGCATCGCCTGGCCGATCGAGTCGACCTGGTGGCCTGCCTGAGTGGAGCGAGTATTGACCTGCTCGCGCATCTTCTCCCGCGCCGAGCCGGAGGCCACCTGAAGCTGTTCCTTGGCCGAGCTCGTCACCTGCAGGGCCTGCTCCTTTGCTTGCTGCGCTTTCTCTTGAACTGCCTTCTGCGGGGCTCCGCTTGTAGATTCCTCGGTCAAGGTTGTTTCCTCCTCACTGACTCAAGAAGCCGAGAGACATTCGTGCGCTGCCAGTCGGGCCCGACCTCGCCGCCTGGGCAGCCTGGTTTCCTTCGCTCGCCAGCGACCATCAAGCGCTGAAGCGAGCATCTCGGTCAATCCTCTTGTGGTAGTGGCCGCCCAGCCTGCCGCCAAGCCCGGACGCGATCAGCATCACGAGTAAGGTCGCCACCAGCGAAAGCAGACCAGCCGTCGTCAGCGCACTCAGATTGACGTTGAGATGAAGTTGACTTGCCACGTTGAACTGGCTTCCGAGGACGGCGCCGAGGATTCCGAAAATGATGACGATCAGGACCGTCCAGACCACTACACCCAGCCCGTTCTTCATGCCGTCGTATCGGGCCAGCCGACCCGCGGTGTAGCCGCCGATGAAGTAGGCCAAGACCAGCGTGAGGATGGAACCGACCAGCGCTCCGATTCCAAGTTGTTGCGTCGCGCCGGAGACCGAACCGCCTACCTTTGGCACCTGCGCTCCGAGCTGGTAGCCAACCGAGCCGACTATGGCCGCGACGATGCCGAGCAGAACTGTCAGGAAGAAGATCGCCACGGCGAACCCGAGGAAAGTTGCGACCCAGTCGAAACCTCCATAACGGTCGCGGAGCCTGTTCCCACGCTCCCTCCGTTTCAGCTCAACTGACTCTGCGCCTCGCCCCACTTCGGGTGCGACGGGCGGATCCTCGTCGGCATAGCGTCTAGACATCTCCGTCTCCTCCACTAGAGTTCGAGCGACTCCTTCAAGTCACGAGCCTCAACGCGTAGATAGATGCGAGAAGCGGCTGATCGGTTTCAAAGTTCCGGCTGCCGCGGTTTCTGCTGAGCACCAATCAGCTGCCTTCCAGTCCAGACGCCTGCCGCGGCAGCCACCGCCGTCAGCGCCCCGGCAGTGGCAGAACCTGAAGAGGCCCGTTCAAGAGCAGCAACAGGCCCGCGGCACCCAAGCCGCCCCCGACGTACGCGAGCAGCGCCATTCTGGCGACGATGGCAATCGAGACGAGCACGATTCCAATCTGGAACGCGCCCTCCGCCAGTTGATAGCTTCGGTGCGTGGCGTGGGCAGCGTCCCGCTCGTGTTGGTAGTCCTGGGCCTTCTGCAGCAGTCCGGGCAGCCGGGCGCCGCGGGTTTGAGCATCCTTTCGCGCCGCCGCCGCCTGCTGGCTGAGGTTTTGCGCATCCAGCAGCGCGGAGTCATTGTTGCCTATGCGCTGCTTGATGGAGTCCGCCTGGTACTCGTTGTAGGCATCCGTCGCGAGCTCCTGGTTGAGCAGTATCTCTTCCGAAGCCTGGTTGCCGAGCAGGGTAGCGATGGCAAGCAGAGCGGCCAGCGCTCCGACCAGCACCGCCGCCCGATGGGCGAGCCGATTCCGAGACTCGGCCGCCTCCTCAACGTGCTCGTGGTCCTCCAGGACCTCGTGAGCATCCCGGTCAACCTCCAAGCTTCTAGACCTCCTGCCGGCCAATCATGAGAACTGGCTTCACTGCTCAGCCAGTGAGGAACCCGTGTGGTCGCGGCAATGGGGGGCCAGCCGCGTTCACAACGACTGGTCCAAAGCGGGTCCTGCTTCTGGCTGTACTGACCGATCGCGACTCAGGCTCGTCCTTTCTCGAATGGGCGTCACCAAGCCACCGGCGGTGGTGGTGAGCCGCTCACTCAGCCGCTGCAGCTGCTGGCGCGCGGGATCGAAGGACAACAGGACACTGCCCAGAGCAATCCCGAGTCCGAGCCCCATGCCGAACATGCCCACCAGCGGCCAGGGGCTCGCCGGGGGGCTGGGTAGGGGGGTCGGCTGAGCGTGCCAGGGCAGTATCACCGCATCTCGAAAGCGATCCCGGATAATCGGCAATCCCAGCATGGTTATCTCCTCCTACTAGTCGTCAACTCGGCAGCCCAGCCGCAAACGCTGACTCTTGGTTCAGCGGCTCTCATTTCACGACGGCGGAGCCCTTGTCCAGAGAGATGCCTGTACCGACCCGGAAAGTTTCACCTCAATTTCCTCGATCGAGGCCTCCGTAGCACCAACTCACGTACGGTCGGTGAGCCGGGCAATCTCAGAGCGAAGGGCGGGCCTGCGCGATCACCCGGCCCTTCGCATCCAACGCGCAATACCGCAACGCCAGAAGACTGCTCGTCTTCCGAGTCAAGCCGCTCTCGGGGCTATCGGCAGGTGGGCGACTTCACCGGCTCGGGAGTCGCCACAGCTCTCAGCCCGTCAGAGGCTATGTACTACAGGATAACCTTCAACACCGAAATCTCAATCCCCACAGGTCACGACGTGGGCGAGGTGGTTTGGCCTGAGACGTTGACCAACCAAGGGACGCCGAATTTATCTGTGAACATACCGAACATATCGCCCCAGGGAGCCTTTTCGAGCGGCTCTGAAATGGTGCCGCCGGCGGCTAGCTTGTCGAAGTAGCCACGAAGTTCGGCCTCATTGTCGCCGCTGAGCGACATGCTGAAGTTGGTACCAGGCTTGTACTCCATCCTGTCGGGCGTATCGGCAGCCATAAACGTCATGCCATTGTCAGATTCGAACATTGAATGCATGACCTTGTTATCTTCCCTGGGGTCTTGCGACGCATTGAATTCTTTGAAGGTACTTATGGTCAGCTTGCCGCCAAAGACCGATTTGTAAAATTCCATAGCTTCGCGCGCTGTGCCTTTGAAGCTGAGATAGGGATTGAGTCTGGTTTGCATAATACTTCGTACGATAGCACGGTCGCCCTCGGGCGGGGCCGGCAAGACCCCAGGAAGGCCACGAAGCCCCGTATGACGCCCCGAACGCATGTCCTCCGCGTACTTGGGGTGCTCTATTCTGCTGGCCCCCAGGTGTTGCTCCATCGTTCAGGACGCGGCAGTGGGTGGGGCCGAGAACCGCGCTGAAAAAATGAGCGCTGTCAGTCGGCGAACCGTCTCCCTGCCATGGGGTAGAAGGCGCTGGACAGCGGAGCTAGCGCTGGCGGCCGCTATCGACCGGAGGTGGCGGTAGCCGTCAACTCGGCGACAGCGGGGATCACCCGCTCGCCGACGATCTCCAGCGGTTCGATGCGCCACACATCCTTCACCGACCCGATCACGGTTTCAATGCCCATCCCGGCTAGCCAGTGCAGCCGGCCGACGAGGTCATCGACCTTCTCTCCCCGCTCTCCCACATCGAACTGGAAGATGGCTGTCTTCTCGATCTCGTCATAGTTGCGGCCCACCGCCTCGCAGTGACCGCGCAGCACTTCCAGCTTATGGGGCAGATCGGGCGTGGGGAACAAGTTGCAGGCGTCGGCGAAGCGGGCGACAAGGGAAAGCGTCTTCTTCTCGCCGCTGCCTCCGATCATGATTCCGGGGTGCGGCCGGCTGATGCTCTGGGGCGAGTTGAGAGGCCGGTCCAGCTTGTACTGCTGTCCCTGGTACGGACTCTCATCGCCCCGCCACATCTGGAGGCAGATCTCGAGCGTCTCCTTCAGCTGCTCAAAGCGCTGGCCGAGAGGCGGGAAGGGCACGCCGAGCCCGCGGCTTTCTTCCTCGTTCCAACCCGCCCCGATGCCGAGCCAGGCTCGGCCGCCCGAGAGCACGTCAAGGGTGGTCACGGTCTTGGCCAGCAGGCCGGGATGGCGATAGTGGACCCCGGTCACGACTGTCATCAACCTTGCTCTGCTGGTGTTGGCGGCGAGGAAACCGAGCGTCGTGTACCCCTCCAGCATCTCGTGCTCTGGCGGCCCCAGATGGCCGATCTGGAAGAAGTGATCCATCACCCCGATCGAATCGAAGCCTGCGCTGTCCGCGGTCTTGGCGATGGTGGCGAGAGTGGAACCGAGTCGCGCGGATCCGTCAGGCCAGGTGAAGTCAGGTATCTGAAGGCCTAGTTTCATACAATTACAAGATTACGCCATTCGCCGCTTAGTGCCCAAGCCCAACACCTACCGGCCTGACTGACTGCCGGTGCACTCAACCAAAGACCGCTCGGCACTAGGTGCAGCTTCACTCACCGGGCGGCTCGGCGCCACCAAATTCCGATTCCTTATCGGGATCGAATGCCGCCGGGCCGACTGTTGTGCGAACTTGCTCAATTGGCGCGTGGCGGTACCATGTGGCTGACTTCGGCGAGAGCCGCAGACTTAGGCATTAGGAGAATGAGATAGCGATGCGCTCAGGCATTCGAGCGTTGGTGGTGGGGGCGATCTTCTTCCTGCTGGCCGCCTGCGGCGGCAGCAGCGGGGGTGGCCAGGCCGACAGCGGCAGCAGCTACAAGGGCAAGGAGCTGAAGCTCGGCGCCATTCTCTCCCTGACCGGGGCGGGCGCTGTGTACGGCCCGAGCTCAAAGAACGGCGCGGACCTGGCGGTGGAGCAGATCAATAAGTCAGGCGGTGTCAACGGCGCGACGATCACCCTCGACACCCAGGACGACGCCTCGGACAAGGCCCAGGCAGCCCAGGCGGCGCAGAAGCTAATCCAGCAGGGCCAGGTTGTCGGTCTGCTCGGGCCCACGCTTTCCAACTCAGCTGTGGCTGTGCATCCCCTGGCCGAGAACCTGAAGACGCCGATCGTGGCAGTCTCCACCACAGGCATCCACATAGTGCCCGACTGCAACTATCCGAAGACCGATCCCTGCAAGTACGTCTTCCGTGACTCCCTGGGGGAGGAGGCGGCGATCCCCGCCAACATCAAGGCTCTCGCCGACAAGACGCATCCGAAGACAGGGGCGCTGCTGGTCGCCAAGGACGACAAGTTCTCAGCTGACGGTGGCGAGATAGTGAAGAAGGCGGCTCCCGCCAACGGCGTCCAGCTGCTTGGCTCGATCGAATTCTCCAAGGCAGACGCCGATCTGAGCCTGCCGGTGACCAAGGCCGTCCAGCTCAAGCCAGACGTCATCTTCATCACCTCGCTGGGTGGCATCCCGGCCAAGATCATGATCGAGGCCCGCAAGCAGGGCTTCACAGGCCAGTTCCTGGGCGGCAACGGCTTCAACACGGCAGTCGTCTCCAAGCAGGCAGGGGACGCGGGTAGGGGCGCTCAGAGCGCGAGCGCCTGGTTCACCGACAACGACTTCAAGTCGAACAAGGAATTCGTCACCGCCTACAAGACGAAGTACGCCCAGAATCCAGACCAGTTCGCCGCTCAGGGCTACACGGGCGTTCTGATCATGGCCGACGCCGCCAAGCGGGCCAAACTCAGCTTCAGCAACGTCAGCCAGGATCGCGACAACCTGCGGAACGCCCTGGAGACCGTCAAGATCGACTCCCCCCTAGGCCCCTTCCAGTTCACCAAGAACCATGATGTGAAGCAGACGATCTGGATCATCCAGATGGATGGAACCGGTGGCTTCAAGCTGGTGCAGAAGATCGCCAGCTAGTGGACTGTAACTCCCGGCTGCTCCTGCACTTGGTCCACTAGAGCCACTCGCGATAGTAGGCCTCCGCCCGCCGGGCGGAGGCTTACTTCTCATACTGGAGGCGACTTGGCGCAGCAGCTCCTCAACGCTATCTTCATAGGCTCCATCTACGCGCTCTTCGCCGTCGGCTACACGCTGGTCTTCGGCATCCTTGACGTGCTGAACCTGGCCCACAGCGCTGTGTTCATGCTGGGCGCTGTCATCACCTATTCACTGGTGGTGATCCACGCCCAACCCTTCTTCGTGGCGGCGGCTGGCGGCATCCTGGCTTCGGCGGCTCTGGGCCTGGTCGTGGAGTACGCTGCCCTCCGACCGCTGCGCCGGCGCCAGGCGCCCCAGATCTCGGCACTGATCTCGACCATCGGTTTGGCGCTGGTCTTCGTCTCCATCGTGGAGCAGTCCAAACCGGGTTCTCCCCTTGCCTGGCTCTGGCGAGACGGGGCCAACTCTGTGCGGTTTCCGGCGGACAGGGTGCCCAACGCCACCTATCACGTGGCAGGCCTGACCCTGGAGGCAAGCAAGCTGGCCATTCTTGTCGTCTCCATCCTGCTCATGCTCTCGCTCGGCTACGTGATGCGCTACACACAGGTGGGTCGCGCCCTGCGGGCGGTGGCGGAGAACCCTCGCGCCGCCCGGCTGCTCGGGATCCAGGTCGATCGCATCTTCGCTCTCACGCTGGCGCTGTCCTCGGCGCTCGGCGGCCTGGCCGGCATTCTGTTCGGCGTCGCACTTTCCGACGTCTCGCCCTACATAGGCCGCGACCAAGTGGAGCTGAAGGGCCTGGCGGTGATTGTTCTGGGTGGCATGGGCAGCATCCCCGGCGCAGTGCTGGGCGGCTACGCTCTGGGCTTGATCGAAGCCATCGCGTTCATCCGATTCGGCAGCAACGTGGAGGCCGGAGTGGCTTTCCTGGCGCTTTTTCTGATGCTCGTGGTCAGGCCGCAGGGTCTCTTCGGAGCTCGTCTCCGTGAACGGTTGTAGGGCTTGGACTTCTTCCTCCAGCTCTTCAGCGATCCCGTCGGCTTTTACCAGTCGCATGAGCTGCTCATCGCCCAGATAGGTATCAACTCGCTGCTCGCCATCTCGATCTTCGTCACTCTGTTCTCAGGTCAGCTGACGCTGGCCAACGTGGGCTTCATGGCTGTCGGCGCCTACACGACAGTGATCCTGAGTCTGCACGCCAGCACGCCGCTGGTCTTCAACATCGCCCTCGGCGCTCTCCTCGCGGGAGCGCTCGGCGTGGTCGTCGGGCTCCCTGTGCTTCGCCTCCGCGGCGTGTTCCTCGCCATCGCCACGCTGGGCTTCGGCGAGGCGCTTCGCTTCGGCGTGATCCTGAACCTGCCCATCACCGGCCAGGGCCAGGGCTTGAAGAACCCCGACGCTGACCCGCTCGGCGGTGTCGTGCCGATCTTGGTGGCGCTTGCCCTCGTCGCCTACCTGGTCTGGCGGCTGGGGAGCAGCAAACTCGGCCAGGCCTGGGCGGCCATCCGCGAGGACGAGCTGGCCGCCTCCAGCCAGGGCATCAACGTGCCCCTCTATAAGATGTCGGCTTTCGTGGTCGGCGCTCTCATCGCGGGCCTGGCCGGCGGCCTCGAGTCGCACATCAACTTCTTCGTCGATCCGACGGAGTACGGCACTACCCGGGCCATCCAGGTGCTCACCTTCGCTGTCGTCGGGGGCATCAGCAACGTGCTGGGGCCGATCCTGGGCGCCACCATCCTGACCTCGCTGCCCGAGGTGGTGCGCCAAGCCCAGGACTATCGAGACGTGATCAACGGCGTGATCCTGATCCTGATCATCGTCTTCCGTCCTCAGGGTGTGCTCGGCGGCGGAGGCCTGGCTCTGATCCGCCCGCGCTGGTGGCCCCGGCAATGGACGCTGACGCGTGCCCGCACACCTGCTGACGCTTAGCGGCGTCACCCGCCACTTCGGTGGCGTGCAGGCGGTCGATCAGGTCTCGTTGGAGATCGAGACTGGCACCATCTTCGGTCTGATCGGCCCCAACGGCGCCGGCAAGACCACGCTGGTCAACCTCATCACCGGCTACGTAGCTTTGCAGTCCGGCCGGATCGAGCTGGAGGGCCAGCCGATCGGTGGCCGCGCCCCCCACCAGATCGCCAGCCTGGGCGTGGCCAGGACCTTCCAGACGATCCGCCTCTACAAGCAGCTGACGGCACTCGCGAACGTCCTGGTCGGCATGCACTCACGGCGCAAGCACGACACGCTCCAGCAGCTGGGTCTGCTGCCGGTTTTCCGGCGCGGGCAATTGCAGAGGGTGGCCGAAGCGCGCCAGCTCCTGAGCCGCGTGGGACTGGAGCCTGAGCGGTTCCAAAATCGGCGGGCGATGACTCTCTCCTACGGTGACCAGCGTCGGTTGGAGATCGCGCGGGCGCTCGCGCTCGGGCCTCGCCTGCTGCTTCTGGATGAGCCTGCCGCCGGCATGAACCCGGCCGAGAAGGACAGGATCCGCGAGCTCATCGAGGAGCTCAACGCGGAAGGACTCACCATTCTGCTCATCGATCACGACATGCGCCTGGTGATGGGCGTGTGTCGTCAGCTGGCAGTGCTCAACTTCGGGCGCAGGATCGCCCTGGGCACTCCGGCCGAGGTTTCGGCAGACCCGGCAGTCGTCACTGCCTATCTGGGCACCCAGGCTGGGGAAGAGGGGGCGACTGCCGCTCCCGGCGCGGCTGGGCCGGAGTTGGAAGCGCCAGTCGGCGCCGCTCTTCGAGTTGCCGATCCAACTGAGTCGGTGCACCCGACTGACGCGCCGGCAGCCATGCTGCAGGTGCGCGAGCTGCGGGTGGGCTATGGCGCCGTCGAAGCTGTCAAGGGCGTCACCTTCAGCGTTGACAAGGGCGAGGTGGTGGCCTTGATCGGCGCCAACGGCGCCGGCAAGTCCACGATCCTGAATGCGCTGTCGGGTGTGCTCAGGCCGCACAGCGGCTCAGCCGTCTTCGATGGCTTGGACCTCGGTACGGCGCCGACTCACAGGATAGTCTCCCACGGGCTGATCCAAGTCCCCGAGGGACGCGAGGTGCTGGCCCGGCAGACAGTGCGCGAGAACCTGGCACTCGGCGCCTGGAGCCGGCGCGACGGTCGGGCAGTGGCGAGGGAGATTGAGGAGCTGATGGAACGCTTCGAGATCCTCGGTAAGCGGCGCAATCTGGCGGCAGGCCAGCTGTCGGGCGGCGAGCAGCAGATCCTGGCCATCGCTCGCGGCCTGCTGGGCAAACCGCGGCTGCTGCTGCTGGACGAGCCGTCCCTCGGCCTCGCCCCCCAGACTGTGGATCTGGTATTCGGAGTGATCGAGCAGATCCATGCCGCGGGGACTACCATCCTGCTCGTGGAGCAGAACGCGCTGCGCGCGCTGGAGGTGGCCGGGCGAGCCTACGTGGTGGAGACCGGCCGAATCCTACTTACCGGGACTGGGGAAGCCCTACGCCAGGACCCGGCAGTGCGCAAGGCGTACCTGGGCGGCTGAGCGAAGCGCCCGCTGCGCCAGGCCGGAGCGGTTACGGCCCCTTGCCGTCCCGCGCCGCGGCCAAGCGGTTGCGCCAGAACGCCAGGCGCTTCTCGAAGCGATCACACTCCGCTCGGAGCACTCGCCGGTCAGTGTCGACGACCTCACGGCGGGCAGGCTTGTCGCGCATACCGTCGAGCGCCTCCTCGGCGATCGTGAGCATCTTGCGCTTGAAGTCGAGCAGTTCGTCGTAGACCTCGAGCCAGTGCCGGGCGTCGTCGGGGTCGTGACTGCTCGGGTCCTCGTCCGGCAGCAGCCGGTTGGGATCAGCGGCTTCTTCGCCGGCGCGCTCGTCGCGCGTAACTGTCTGCTCATTCATGGTCGATTTGCCGCTAGCCTACCACCCGATTCCAGCCTCACACTCGAAGGTTGACAGGCAGGTGCGTGGCTCCTGTTATGGTCTAATACACCTAAACATGCGACGGGGGAATCTCGTTCTGGCGTCGGATTCGCCGGCGCTTCACACCGACCAGTATGAGGTGGGCAACCTGCAGGGAGCGCTTCGCTCAGGGGTTGCCTCCCGCCTGGCAGTCTTCGAGCTCTTCGCTCGTCGGCTGCCTGAAGGCCGCCGCTACGGAGTCTTCGCCGGCTTGGGCAGGTTGCTGGATCGGCTGGAGAACTTTCGCTTCACAGCCGATCAGCTGCGCTGGCTGAACGAGACCCAGGTCGCGGATGCTGACACCCGCGGCCGGTTGGAGGGCCAGCATTTCACTGGAGACGTCTGGGCCTACCAGGAGGGGGACCTCTACTTTCCCAACTCTCCCCTGCTCACGGTGGTGGCTCCCTTTGCCGAAGCCGTTCTGCTGGAGACGCTCTGCCTCAGCATCTGCAATTGGGATTCGGGCATCGCATCGTCGGCCTCGCGCATGGTAACCGCCGCTCGCGGCCTGCCGATCACCGAGATGGGGACCCGGCGCACACATGAGGAGGCGGCGATTGACGCCGCCCGCGCCGCCTACATCGCAGGCTTCTCAGCGACCTCAAACATGGAGGCCGGTTACCGCTATGGCATCCCGGTCACCGGCACTGCCGCCCACTGCTTCACCATGGCGCATCGGGACGAGCTGACCGCGTTCCGCGCCCAGGTCGCCAGCCAGGGTTCCGAAACCACCCTGCTGGTCGACACCTACGACCTGGAACAGGGCATCAGAAACGCCGTCGCGGCCGCCGGCCCGGACCTGGGCGGGGTCCGGATCGATTCCGGCGACCTGCTTTCGGAGCTGCCCAAGGCCCGGCAGCTACTGGACAGCCTGGGCGCGCGACAGGCCCACATCGTGCTGACCGGTGGGCTTGATGAGTACGCCATGGACGAGCTGAGCCTGGGCGCCGCCGGCGGGTTCGGCTCCGGCGAGCGCTTGATAGCGCATCCCAGCCCGGGCTTCGTCTACAAACTGGTGGCGATAGCTGACTCCAACGACCCTGCGCAGCCGCTGCGCCGGGTGAGCAAGCGCTCAGCGAGCAAGCTGAGTCTGGGCGGCCGGAAGTGGGCTTACCGCCGGTTCGACTCTGCCCGGTTCATCACCGCTGAGAACCTGGTGGTCAGTGACTCGGCGCCGGAGTCGCCGCCGGCGGGCCTGCCCCTGCAGGAGCGGGTGGTGGGGGAGGGCCGCATTCTCGTCCGGCGCTCGGTGGAGGAGGCGCGCGCCTTTCACCAGCAGGCGAAGTGCCAGCTCCGACCCGAGCAGCTGAGCATCCAGGCCGGCCCGCCGGCAATCCTGGCCAGACCCAGCGAGGAGTCGCCATGAAAGACACGAAACAGCAGAGCGAGAAGGACTTTCTCGCCCAGTACGATCCGCGAGCGCTGCCGCCAGTGGCGGTGACCGTGGACATAGTGCTGCTCACAGTGAGGCACGGCCGCTTCAGCGTCTTGCTGCTTCGGCGCGGCGACCACCCGGAGAAGGGGAGATGGGCGCTGCCCGGCGGCTTCGTGGGCCAGCAGGAAGATCTGATCGACGCGGCCATCCGCGAGCTGCAGGAGGAGACCGGCATCGAAAACCTGCCCGGCGAGATGCACCTGGAGCAGCTGCGCACGTTCGGCGAGCCGGGCCGTGACCCTCGAATGCGGGTCGTCTCGGTCGCCTACGTGGCCTTCCTCCCCGATCTGCCTCCGCCCCGAGCCGGGTCGGACGCCGCGCTGAGCCGCTTCTGGCCGGTTGGCGAGCTGAGCGGGCCCGATGCGCCGGACCTCGCCTTCGACCACGCCAGCATCATCGCCGAGGGCATCGACAGGGCTCGGGCGAAGATCGAGTACACGCCGCTGGCGGCGGCTTTTTTGGAGGAGCCGTTCACCCTCTCCGATCTGCGCGCGATCTACGAGGAGGTTTGGGCGATGCCGCAAGATCCCTCGAACTTCCGGCGCAAGGTGTTGCGGCTGGAGGGCTTCGTCACCCCTGTCGGGGGCATCGCCCCGCCCAAGGGACCGCAGGGGGGCCGCCCGGCCGAGCTCTACCGCAAGGGTCCTGCCAAGATCCTATGGCCGCCGCTGCGCCGCCACGACCCGAGCGAGAACGGCAGCCTGGGAGAGGACGAATAGCCGGGCCGGCCTCCCCTCATCGCGGGCAGGCGTTGGCAGCTTCTCGGGCGAGGGGTGGCGCCCGGGAAAGCGCTGCTCAACTGCCGCTTGAGCGTTTCCGACGTCCTCGCGCCCTCGTGACGGCCTTGCTGGCTTGCGCGCTGGCATTCGCCCTGCTTGGCTGTGGCGAGAACCACGCGGCCCCTGACGACAGCGGGTTTCAGCAGGCTGTCAGGCAGGGACATTCCGGCAGTGAGGTGACTGTCGACGGAACGCTGCTCCAGGATCCCTTCCAGTCAGGCACTCACGAGCACCTGCTGGTGAGCGCCCCGGGCGGCACACGCCTCGAAGTGGACCACAACACAGGCTTGGCGACCTGGGTTCCGGCGCACAGCGGCGATTCGGTGGTGATCCACGGCCAGCTCTACATAGACAGCCCGAGCCAGATCGGCGTGCATTGCACTCACGCCAAGACCTCAAGCGGCTGCCCCACGCCGGGCTGGATCGAGTACGGCGGCCAGTACTACGAATAGCGGCGGCCGACGGGCTCGGAGGCCCGAGCTGCTTCGCCGCTCAGACACTGCCCTGCATCGCTCCGCCGCTTCGGCCGGGGGCTCAGAATGTTGCTCGGAGTACCAAGCATGATCACCTCTCCTCAGCGCTCACCCAGGCTGACAGGCGTCCTGCCCGGGCCGAAGGCCGCGGCGCTCATCGAGCGCGACGCCCACGCGCTGTCACCGAGCTTCACCCGGCCCTATCCCTTCGTGATGGGGCGCGGCCAGGGCTGTTGGGCGACCGACGTGGACGGCAACGAGTTCCTCGACTACACGGCGGGCATAGCCGTCAACGCCACAGGCCACAGCCACCCCCGCGTGGTTCAGGCGGTGACCGAGCAGGCTGCTCGCTTTCTGCACATGTCGGGCACCGACTTCTACTACGAGCGCGAGATCGAGCTGGCGGAGAGACTCAGCGAGAAGTGCCTGCCGGGCAAGTCGGCTCGCGTCTTCTTCACCAACTCAGGTGCGGAGGCCATCGAGGGCGCGATGAAGCTGGCTCGCTACGTGACGCAGCGGCCCAACTACATAGCCTTCCTGGGCGCGTTCCACGGGCGCACCCTGGGCGCTCTCTCGTTGACGGCCAGCAAGGCGACACAGCGACGCCGCTTTGCGCCGCTCATCCCGGCAGTCTTCCACGCTCCTTTCCCCAGCCCGGCCACTGGCGTTAGCGCAGCAGAATCGATCCGTCGCCTGGAGGACCTCCTCTCGACTGTGGTGCCGGCAGAGAGCGTGGCAGCAGTCTTCGTCGAGCCGATCCAGGGCGAGGGCGGCTACCTGGTGCCACCTGACGACTTCCTCTCCCGGCTGCGCGAGCTGACCAGCCGTCACGGCATCCTGCTGGTCGCTGACGAGGTGCAGTCGGGTATCGGACGCACAGGTCGTTTTCTGGCTTTCGAGCACTGGGGTGTGCAGCCGGACATCGTCTGCCTCGCCAAGGGGCTGGCCTCCGGCATGCCACTGGGCGCGTTCGTCGCCTCAGCGGAACATATGAACTGGGCGCCAGGCTCCCACGGCAGCACCTTCGGCGGCAATCCGGTCGCCTGTGCCGCCGCTCTGGCCACACTGCAGCTGCTCGACGAAGGGCTGATCGAGAACGCCACCCGCGTCGGCGACAGGCTGCTGAGCGGCCTGCGCGAGCTGCAGGCCCAGCATCCCCAGCAGGTGACAGACGCCCGAGGCATCGGACTCATGCTGGCGCTGGAGATGGCCGCCCCGGCGCTCGCCAACGAGGTCATCCAGCGCGCCTTCCAGCGCGGCCTGCTCCTGCTCACCTGTGGCAGCAGCTCGATCCGGCTCTGCCCGCCGCTGGTGTTGGACGACTCCGAGGTCAGCGCAGGGCTGGAGATCCTGCGGGCCGTGCTCCGGGAGCTGTGACTACCGGGCAGTTAATCGGAGGTGGCTCTGGAGCTGACTTAAAGGCGGCTGCCGGGTCAGTGAGCCGCCGCCCGAAATCAAGGTCGATCGATCGCTCCAACAACTGATGGTTTTCTGGCGCTTTGTTCCGGCCAAGTTTCCAATGACTTGTGAGCCCGGATTGTTGGAGCCGCCGATTCACAATGGACGCTTCAGAGAGGATCCACTTAGTCCAGTACCGCGGTCGCCTCTACCTCAATCATGAATTCAGGCTGGGCCAGCGACTCCACGCCGACCAACGTACTGGCTGGAAGGGTGTCAGCAAAGACAGCCCGGCGCGCCTCCCCGATGGCCGGCAGGTACTCGGGTGAATAGCCAGCTACGTAAATCGTCAGTTTCGTGACGTCAGCAGGTCTGGCACCCGCCGCCGCCAGCGCCCGACCAACATTCAAAAAGGCCTGCTGGGCCTGGTCGGCAAAGTTGGCATCCGGGGCGACCTGACCGCTGCCATCCACTGCGACCTGGCCGGCGATGAAGACCAGCCGAGTACCAGTCGCCAAGACCACCTGGCTGTAGGCCTGGGGCTGGAAGAGCACCCCAGGATTCAATCGCTGAAGCGCCATACCAACCCGATCTTACACACGCTCATAGTGGACCGCCATGCCGCCAGGGACGCCTGAATCGACGACGCTCGATCAGGCACCATGGCAATAAACGAGGAGTCCAAAGCGACTGAACACCGCCATCAAGGTAGCCAGGCACTAGCCTGTCAGACATGATCGATTACGGCCGGCTTTTCTCTTTGGCCGGCCGCCGGGCACTGGTGATCGGCGCCGGCCGCGGCATCGGCAGGGCCTGCGCCGAGGGACTGGCGGCTCAGGGGGCCGAAGTCACCTGCGCCGATCTGGACCTGGCGTCGGCGGCGGCAACCGCTGCGGCAGTGAACGAATCGGGCGGCCGGGCCCTGCCGCTGGCGCTGGACATCCTCCAACCTCAGGCCGCCGGCCAAGTGATGGCTGAGAGCGGCGTGCCTGACGTGCTGGTCGTGACGCCGGCCATCAACGTTCGCAAGCCGATAGTTGAGATCGATGACGATGGCTTCGATCGGGTGGTGGAGCTGAACCTGAAGGCCAATTTCCGCCTGCTGCGCGACTTCGGTCGCGCCTTCGCGGAGCGTGGGAGCGGCAGCATCATCGTCTTCTCCAGCATCCGTGCCCAGGTGGTCGAGCCGGGCCAGGGCGTCTACGCAGCGACCAAAGCGGGACTGGTCCAGCTGGTCAAGGTGCTCGCGGCTGAGCTGGGGCCACGGGGAGTGCGGGTCAATGCTGTCGCGCCGGGGGTGGTGGAGACGCCGCTGACCGCCCAGATCAAGGATGACCCCGCCTGGTACCGGGCCTATGCGGACAAGAGCGCTCTCGGCCGCTGGGCCCAGCCCTGGGAGATGGTGGGGGCCGTCGCCTTCCTCGCTTCGGATGCGTCCAGCTTCGTCACCGGCTCTCAGCTTTTCGTCGACGGCGGCTGGACGGCTGTAGACGGGCGGTTCGAGCCGTCGCTCTAGCCGGCGGCCTGGCAGCCGCCAAAAAAGCTGCATGATTGCGGTGATGAGACTGCTCCGAGCCCTGACGCTGCAAATCCTGCTGATCCTGGCCTTGACCGGCTGTCAGAGCGGCGGCGGCAACAGTGGCAGCGCCAGCCCCGGAGCGCAAGGCAAGGACAAAATAGTGGTTGGCTTCGTCCAGGGCCCGACCTCACTCGACATCACCTCCGACGCCACGGCTTCCATCGCCACCATGCTGCGTGACAATCTGTACGAGGGATTGCTGCGTACAGATGCGGCCGGCGTTCTCATCCCCCAGCTGGCCACCGGCTGGGACACCACTCCCGACGGCAAGACCTACACCTTCCATCTCCGCTCAACCAACTGGCAGGACGGCACGCCCTTCACAGCGCAGGATGTCAAGTTCTCCTGGGACCGCGCGCGAGATCCCCAGAACAAGCCGGCCAACCCGCACATCGACTACTGGGCACAAGTCAGCTCGGTCGACGTTGTGGACGACCACACTGTCAAAGTCTCCCTCAAGCAGTACAGCGACAACTTCCTCTTCCACATGGCGCAGGGCTCGGCGGCCGTCATCCCCAAGTCGACCCACGTGGTCTCGCCAAGTCCTGTGGCGACCAACCTGGCGACCCAGCCGCTTGGGACCGGTCCATTCAAGTTTTCCACCTACCTGCCCAACACCAGCCTGACCCTGGTCAGGAACGACGCCTGGTGGGGCCCCAAACCCAAGCTGCAGCAGATCACCTTCCGCTTCATCACCGACGCAAACGCGATGAACAACGCGCTCAAGGCGGGTGACATCGACGCCATCGCTCAGCTGGGCGGCCCCGAGCAGCTGCCGAGCTTCAAGAGTGACAACAACTTCCGGATCCTGGAGGGAGCGCCGGCAGGAAAGATCATGGTCGCCTACAACAACAGCAAGGGCGCTCTCAAGGATGTGCGCGTGCGCAAAGCGATCTCGATGGCGATCGACAAGAAGGCCTGGATCGAAGGCGTCTTCTCCGGCTATGCGGTCCCCATTGGCAGCCACGCGGTGCCCAACGTCACCGAGCCCTACTACGTGGACGAGAACCAGGTCAACAAGTACGACCCCACCGAGGCGAAGAAGCAGCTGGCCGCCGCCGGTTATGCGAGCGGGCTCATCCTGCATCTGGCCGAGGTCAGCGACTTCCCTTACGCAGTTCGCGGTGGTGACATCCTCAACAGCGAGCTGAAGGCCATAGGCGTCACGCTGCAGATCAACACGATGACCTTCAACGACTGGCTGCACACTGTCTTTCTCCCGCCACAGGACTACGACCTGACGATCATCAACCATGTCGAGCCCCGGGACATCGGCAACTACGCCAACCCCAAGTACTACTGGCACTACGACAATCCGCAGGTCGCCCAGATGGTCCTGCAGGCGGACGCTGAGCAGGACCAAGCAAAGCGCAAGAGCATGTACGCAACCGTGCAGAAGCAGCTGGCGGACGATGCGGCCAACGGCTACGTCATGTCGGCCAAGCAAATCGACGTGATCCGGGCGAACCTGCACGGCTACCCGGAGAAACGCCTCTCCACGTCGCTGTATCTGGCCAAGGCCTACTTCAGCTAACGCGCAAGCCGCCGTAGGGAAGCCAGCCCGCCGTGGTCATGCAGGTGCTGAGCCGGCTCGCGATCCTGCTGCTCAGCCTGATAGTCGCCTCGATCGCCGTCTTCGCGGTGGTGAACGTGCTGCCCGGCGATCCGGCCGCGGTAATCCTGGGCACCAGCGCCAGCCCACAGCAGATCGCCGACCTCCATCGCCAGCTGGGTCTGGAACGACCGGCGTGGCTGCGCTATCTGGAGTGGTTGGGCGGCCTGATCCGCGGCGACTTCGGCATCTCGCTCATCTCGAAACAGCCGATCCTTCCAGAGCTCCAGGGTCGGGCGCTGGTCAGCGTGCCGCTGGCGCTTTTCGCGATGGTCCTAGCGCTGGCTGTGTCCATTCCGCTGGGGATAGTCGCGGGGGTGCGCTACCGATCGCTGAGCGGATCGCTGATCTCGGCGCTCAGCCTGGGCGGAATCGCCATCCCCGCCTTCTGGGCGGGTCTGCTCCTGGTCACCATCTTCGCCGTGCAGCTGCACGCGCTGCCGGCGGGCAGCTTTGTGCCCTGGGAGGAGAGCCCCGTGGGCGCTCTGCGCTCCCTGCTGTTGCCGTCGATCGCCTTGGGCCTGGTCCAGGGCGCCGTGCTGACCCGCTACATCCGTTCAGCAGTGATCGAGGTGCAGGGTGAGGACTACATCCGGACCGCGCGCAGCAAGGGACTGACGCGAGGCCAGGCGCTGCGCAAGCACGGCCTGAAGAACGCTGCGATCCCTGTTGTGACAGTCCTCGGGCTGCAGCTGACGTCGCTTCTGGTGGGCGCGGTGGTGATCGAAAACGTCTTCTACCTGCCGGGCCTGGGCCGGATGCTCCTCGACGCAGTTCGCAACCGCGACCTGATCGAGATCCAGGACCTGGTTCTGCTGCTGACCGCCACTGTACTGGTGATCAACTTCGCGACCGATCTCTCCTACCGTCTGCTCGATCCCCGGATCCGAGCGTCTCGCTGATCTGGCTGCGATTAGCCTGGATATGTCATGGAGCTGAGTGAACTCACCGATCATCTCGCCGACGTCGAACAGCGGCTGGCGCGCGGGGAAGAGATCACGTTGACGCAGGCTGGCCGGCCACTGGCAAAGCTGGCGCCGCTCGACAAGCCGCCGCTGTCGGCAAGTGAGCTTTCCAACCGCCACTTCGGCGCCTTGCGCGGCCGGATCTGGATGGCGGCAGACTTCGATGAGTCGCCGCCCGAATTGGATGCTGCTTTCCGTGGTGACCCCAGCTGATACAGATCAGCGACGCCCAGCGGTGAGCGAGGTCTTAGCCGTCACGGAACCGGATGTCGAGTCCGCCTGGCGGCGCCGGTCGGGGCTCAATCCCTCGCTCATCGCCGGTGGAATCCTCGTCGGCGCGGTCGTCCTGACAGCCCTTGTCTCGTACGTCTGGACGCCGATGGATCCCACCCACGTGGTCGTCTCGGACCGCTTCCGGGCGCCGGGGCAGGGCGGTCACCTGCTGGGCAGCGATGCACTTGGCCGCGACGTGGCCAGCCAGATCATGGCCGGCGCTCGCAACACCCTCTTGGTAGGCATGGTCACTGTCGTCATCGCGCTGCTGGTCGGCGTGCCCCTGGGTGGCGTGGCTGCTCTCTACCGCGGCTGGGCAGAGGAGCTGGTCATGCGATTGAGCGACCTGGTCCTGGCCTTCCCAGCGCTGCTCCTTGCCTTTCTGTTCGCTGCGGTGTTTCACGCCAGCACACTCACCGCGATGGGGGCGATAGGCATCGCCTTCGTCCCGGTTTTCGCACGCGTCGTTCGCGGCGCCGGCCTGCAGGTGATGGAGCAGGACTACGTCACGGCGGCGCGGACCTTCGGCAGCAGCACGTTGGGCATCTTCTTTCGCCACCTACTGCCCAACGTCGCCTCGGTGATGATCGTTCAGGGGACCATCGCCTTCGCCATCGCCATCCTGGCCGAGGCCGCGCTCAGCTACCTGGGGCTCGGCACGCCGCCGCCGACGCCGTCCTGGGGCAGGATGCTGAGCGACGCTCAGAACTACCTGGCGCAGTCCTCGACGCTGGCACTCTGGCCCGGCCTCTCGATAGCGCTGAGCGTGCTCGGGTTCAACCTGCTGGGCGACGGCTTGAGAGACCTGCTCGACCCCAAGCTCGTGCAGCGGATCCCGCCCCAGTGAGCGCTGTGTCAGCTCCGACCGAACCGGTGGTCCGAGTGTCCGACCTGAGCGTTCGGGTGGGCACTGTGGAAGCCGTGCACTCGGTCGGCTTCGAGCTGGCGGCGGGCCGCCGCACCGGGCTGATCGGCGAATCTGGCTCCGGCAAGACGCTGACGGCGCTGGCTGTGATGGGCCTCCTGCCCGACGGTCTCAGCGCGAGCGGCCGGGCGGTCTATCGCGAGCAGGACCTGGTCGCCCTCTCGGAAGCGGAGCTCTGCCGGCTCCGCGGCGACCGCCTGAGCATGATCTTCCAGGAGCCATTGAGCGCGCTCAACCCAGTCCAGACGATCGGCGAGCAGGTGGCCGAGCCGCTCCGCCTGCACCGCGGGCTGGGCGGCAGAGAATCGCTCGCCCGGGCCAGGGAGCTGCTGGAGCGGGTGCAGATCCCCCGAGCGGCGGAGAAGCTCGGCCAGTATCCCCACCAGCTCTCCGGCGGCCAGCGCCAGCGGGCCATGATAGCCATGGCGATCAGCTGCTCACCCGAAGTGCTGATAGCTGACGAGCCGACCACAGCCCTGGACGTGACAGTGCAGGCAGAAGTGCTGCGGCTGCTCGATCGCCTGGTCGATGAGGAGGGAGCCACGCTGCTGCTCATCACCCACGACCTGCCGGTGGTAGCAGGGCTGTGCGACCGGGTGCTCGTCATGTACGGCGGTCACTTGGTCGAGGAGGGAGCGGTGGGAGAGGTGTTCGACAGCCCCCGCCACCCCTACACGCTGGCCTTGCTGGAGTCCATTCCCAGCCTGGACCAGGAGCTGCCCAGCGGTCGCTTCCGGGCCATTCCCGGTGCGGTGCCGGGCCTGGGCCAGTTTCCCTCCGGCTGTCCCTTCCGCAACCGCTGTCCGCGGGCGACTGAGCTCTGCGCCACCATGCCTGCCCTGGAAGGCGAGGGCCACCGCGCCGCCTGCTGGCACCCAGCTTCGTGAGTGAGCAGCCGGAGATGGTCTTCCGGGCCCGGGGAGTGACCAAGCGCTTTGCGCTGCCTCGCCAGGCGCCGTGGCTGCCGAGGCGCTTCGTGGCCGCCGTCGAGGAGGTCAGCTTCGAGGTGTTGCGTGGTGAGAGCCTGGGCATAGTCGGTGAGTCGGGCTCCGGCAAGACCACTCTGCTCAAGCTGCTGCTCGGGTTGGAGAAGCCGGACGCCGGCGAGCTCCGCTATCTCGGCCGGTCGCTGCGGCGCGAGGTGCAGGTGGTCTTCCAGGATCCTGTCAGCGCTCTCGATCCTCGCCTGAGAGTGGCTGACATCATCCTGGAACCGCTCAGGGTGATGGGCCTGCGCGAACCACGCGAGACGCGGCTGCACGAGCTGCTGCAGGCGGTCGGCCTGCCCCGAGCCGCGGCCGGGCGCTATCCGCATGAGTTCTCGGGCGGCCAGCGGCAGCGGATAGCGATCGCCAGGGCGCTGGCGCCCCGACCCCGGGTGCTGCTGGCGGACGAGCCGGTCAGCGCGCTGGACGTCTCGGTGCGTGCCCAGGTGTTGAACCTGCTGCTCGACCTCCGGCGCGATTTCGACCTGACGCTGCTGCTGGTCTCCCACGATCTGGGCGTCGTGCGCCATCTCTGCCAGCGGCTGCTGGTGATGCAGTCGGGGAGGGTGGTGGAGGCGGGGGAGACGCGCCGTGTGTTCGCTGCCCCAGCGCAGCCCTACACCCAGCTTCTGCTGGCTGCCATCCCTACCCTGAGTCAGCGACGCACGGCCTGAGCTGCGCCCTCCGCTTAGCTGTAGCGGGTGGTGAACCGCGAGGATGGAACGTACTCTGAACCGTATACACGCGAGATGGTTGTGTGGATCGGGTGACCGCGGCCGACATAGGAGTCAGGTGCGCACAAGCTCAAGAAACAGTGTCAGGCTGGGCAGTACAGCGGGCAGGCTGGTGTGCCTCGCAGCAGTGGGCATTCTGGCGACAGTGCTGGCATGCTCCACATCGACGTCGACGTCACCCAGGGCAGCGACCCCACACCCACCTTCAGCGACACCGCTCCCAGCGTCTGCAGCATTGACTCCGGCGAACGCTACGACCTTCCCTGGAGGCTGTGGTTCAACCCAGGTTTACAGGGGCGAGCTGCCGCCGTGGCTTCGTGACGGCTCTGCAGGGTTCGCAGGTATGGGTGGCATTCCCTACGTCCTGGCTGGTCCGACAGCTGCCGCCGGCTTCCTTTTCGGCTATCCCCTTAAGGCGGGGTCCGCCGGATCGAAGATTCTCTGGGTCGTGAGCACCCCGCGGAACAATGCGGCATTGGAGATCCAGGCCCAACCGTCCGGTAGCTCTGAACCCCTCTTGAAGGAGTCGCGTCCGGCCGACTCCGGCCCGGGAGAGATCTATCCCGACGGCGTGGCGGTACCGACCGCCGGCTGCTGGCACTTCAGCCTTCAGTGGGCCACGGGACACGCAGAACTGGACCTGCTCTACTCCAGCTCGAGCCGCTGAGTTAAGCACGTTGGTTCAGGCGATTAGCTGAACGAGCTGTCGAGGAAGAGCCGGGCGGTTTGCAGGTAGACCTCGGCTGAGGTGGTGAGGTCCTCCAGCTCGACGTACTCGTCCACCTGATGGGCTATCCACTTGCCGCCGGGTCCGTAGGTGACGATGGGCACCTGGGCGTCGCGCCAGAGGATGGTGCCGTCGGTCGCGCCCGGCACTCCGCCGAAGACCGGCGGTCGGCCGTGAAGGCGCTCGTGAGCTCCGATGAGCGCGCGCACGAGCGGATGGTCCGGCGGCGTTTCCGTAGTCGGCCTGTCATCGATCACGGTGAGAGTCACATCCGTCGGGCACATTGCGCGCAGCCTGGCGATCAGCTGGTCGTGGTCCACTTCCGGCGTCGTCCTCACGTCAACCGCAGCCCACGCGGCGCCGGGGATCACATTGATCTGCTCAGGATCGCCGGCGCGGAAGACAGTCGGTGTGATGTAGTTCCAGCCCAGCAGCTGATGCTCGCCGTGCTCTTTCTGCAGCTCCGCCTGCAGGTCGGCGCAGCCGCTGAGAAAGGTCAGAAGCGCGGGGATCGGATTGCGGCCGTGCTGCGGCATGGCGCCGTGCGCCATCCGGCCGCGGGCGTCGACGCGGATCCGGATCGCGCCCTTCTGGGCGATGCAGAGCTCTTGGCCCTCCGGCTCGCAGACGATCGCAGCGTCCACCTGCGCGGCGTGACCGCGGCGGACGAAGTCCTTGACGCCCAGCATCATGCCCTCCTCGTCGGCTAGAGCCGCGACGGTGATCCGACCTGGAAAGTCGTGCTCGCTCAGCGCTTTGGCCGCAAACAACATCGCCCCCACACCAGCCTTCATGTCTGCCGAACCACGGCCGTAAAGCTTCCCGTCGATGATCTGAGCGCCGAAGGGATCCCGCGTCCAGCGTTGGGGATCACCCTCGGTCACGACGTCGGTGTGGCCTTCGAACAGCAGCGTGCGGCCCGGCCGCTGTCCCCCCAACACGGCCACGACATTGGGCCGGCCCGGAGCGGCCTCCTCGACGACGGGCTGCCAGCCAAAACTGCGCATGGTCTCCGCCACCAGCTCCGCGGCTGGCGTCTCGGTTAGTCCTCGCTCCGGATCGTGCACGCTGGGGATCCGGACCAGCTCCTGGGTGAACCGGATCAGCGCCGCTTGGTCGATTTCAGGCACAGGCCGAGTCTAGGTGCCTGCATCAGGCAACAGAATATGGAGGGCTCGCACGTCCGAACTCAGCCGCGCTGGGTTGCGAGCCAGGCGACAATCGCCAGGTGGTGATCGAGCGGCTGCTGCCAAGACTCGCCGCCCTGCCTGGGGTGGAAGCGTGGCACTGGGCGGCAGCCGGGCGGTTGGGACGGCGCGGCCCGGCTCGGACTGGGACTTCGGCCTCTACTACCGCGGCCGCTTCGACACCGCTTCGCTTCGCGAGCTCGGGTTGCCCGGCCATGTTTCGAAAGCCGGCGAGTGGGGGCGGCTCATGAACGGCGGCGCCTGGCTTCGGTTCGGCCACGAACCCGTCGACTTGCTGCTGCGCGACCTCGATGCTGTGGAACAGTGGCGACGCGAGGCCGAGCATGGCCGCTTCGAGGTCGACAACCTCGAGGGCCACGCAGCCGGGGTGCCGACCTACCTGCTGCTCGCAGAGGTGGCGTCGAATCGGGTCCTGTGGGGTCGGCTGCCCGAAGTGCGATTTCCGGCTCGGCTTCGCGAGACTGCGCCTGCGCGTTGGCGCTGGGTGGCGGCCTTTTCGCTCGTCCACGCCGCCGGCCACGCCGAGCGCGATGACCGCGCCGCCTGCGCCGGCATGCTGGGGCGGGCGTCCCTGCAGGCGGCCCACGCCATCCTTGCCGGCCGTGGGGAGTGGGTCCTCAACGAGAAGGGGTTGCTGGGGCGGGCCGGCCTGCAGCAGGTGGGGCAAGCCATCGAACTGATCGCGGAGCCGCGCGCGGCGGTCGCCGAGGTGGAGCGGTTGCTAGCGCTTTCCCCGCCTCAAGAGCTCCGGCGGGGCCGATAATCGCCACAGGCTCCAGAGATGGCTGTGCAGATCTCTCCCGACGGACGGTGGTGGTGGGACGGCCGCCAGTGGCGGCCGTATGGACCGCCGCCAGGCTCGCCGGCGGCCAGACGCCGGGTGCCGACCGCGTGGACGCGGCCGCTCCAGATCGCCGTCGTCGTGCTGCTGATGGCGGGCCTGATCAACGGAGCCGTGGTCCTGTTCTCGCTGCAGGACTACATGCAGGCGGTGATCAACACCAGCATCGACCGCCAGGCGCAGATCAACCCGAACCTCGACCCGGCGCAGGTCGGGCAGCTGCGTCAGCAGGTCGGGCAGCTGCGTCAGCAGGCCAGGCAGCTGGCACAGACCATCTTCACGATCTCGCTGGTCGTAGGCATCGTCTTCGGCCTCGCGTACTTCGCCCTCGCCACCATCGGCACGCTGCGTCGCTGGACATGGTGGTTCTGGGTGCAGTTGGTGCTGGCGGGTCTGGCCGTGTTCTCTCTGCCCCAAAACGTGCTGGCGCTGAGTGGACAGACTGTACGGGCCAGCCCCAGCGCACCGCCGCTGCACGTGCCGGTCGCAAGCGCAGCCGTCAACGTCCTGCTCGCGCTGGCCTGGCTGGCCGTGTTCATCTGGATGATAGTGGCCTACCGGCGGTTCGGCCCTTGGGCCTGCCGCCGGGCCCCCGGCTGAGCGTGGCTGCCTTCGCCTCGGCCCCCTGACCGGCGCCCTTAGCGCGGGCGCCTTGCCGCGGGCTATGGCCGATTCGGCCGCTATAGGCAACTAGGTAGCCTCAGCGGGTGACGATCACAGACGTGCCCGGGGTGCGGGTGGGCCACTGGTCTGATCAGGAGGCCATGACCGGCTGCACTGTGGTCCTTTTCCAACCCGAGGGAGCCGTGGCGGGGGTCGACATCAGAGGCTCGGCGCCGGGCACCCGGGAAACCGACCTGCTCCGGCCGGGCCGCCTGGTGGAGCGCATCCATGCTCTCGCCCTCTGTGGCGGATCGGCCTTTGGACTCGCCGCTGTGGAGGGCGTGATGCGCTTCTTGCGTGAGCGCAAAGTGGGCGTGGACACCGGGCCGGCGCTCGTTCCCATAGTGCCGGCGGCTGTCATCTTCGACCTCAATTCGGGCCGGCCGGATGCCTTTCCCGCTGCCGAGGCAGGCTACGCGGCCTGCCTGGACGCCGAGCGAGGCGAGCCTGTGCGCTGTGGGCGCGTCGGGGCGGCCGCGGGCGCCACTGTCGGCAAGCTGTTCGGCTTCGAGCACTCCCAGCCCGGCGGCTGCGGCTCCGCAGCGCTCACGATCCCTGGCGGCGCAAAGGTGGGTGCACTCGCCATCGTCAACGCTCTCGGCGACATCGTCGAAGGCGAGCGAATCATCGCCGGCGCCCGGGCTGATGGGCGCTTCCTCGACAGCTGGCGCACGATGCTGAGCGGCGAGCGCCTGCCGCGCCCGTTCCCAGCCTCCAACACGACGCTGGGCGTCATCGCGACCGACGCCAGGCTGGACAAGGCGCAGTGTCAAAAGCTGGCCGAAGTCGGCCATGACGGCCTGGCGCTAGCCATCCGCCCGGTCCACACCATGTTCGATGGTGACACGGTCTTCGCTGTGAGCACGGGCGATAAGACCGCCGATCTGAACCTGCTCAGCGCGGGGGCGGTGGACGTGATGGCGCGTGCCATTCGCGGAGCTGTCGGGGTCGTGGCAACCTGTGGCTGACGCCCGCCACTCGGCCTTTCTGGACATGCTGGCGGCGCTGCACGAGCGGCATCTGGTGGGCGTTCCCGATCGCACCGAGCTGTGGCTCGTGCGCCACGCTGACGCGTATGTCGGCCTGGAGCAGCTGAACGACGGGCTGCTCAACCCTCCGCTTTCGGTCGAGGGAGAGGCACAGGCGGCGCTGTTGACAGCCCGGCTGGCGTCCGTGCACTTCGATGAGATCTGGGCTAGCGATCTCCGCCGTGCGGTTGCCACAGCGCACGCAGTCGCGTTGGGCCGAGGCCTGGAAGTCCAGACGGATGAGCGGCTGCGGGAAGTGCGCACCTACTGGGATGAGGGCCGGACCGAGGCGCTGGGTGACCCGCAGGATTACCCCTTCCCGGAGCCGATGGCCCAGGTTGCCGCCCGCATGCGAGAGGCCCTGGACTGCATAGTGAAGCGCCTCGAGCCTTACGACAGTCAGCCGCGGCGGGCACTCGTCGCCAGCCACAACGCAGCCATCTCGCTGTTCCTCCACAGCCTGCTGGGACTGAAGTGGCCGCAGCTGCGCGTGATGCCGCAGTTCACGAGTCTCAGCGTGGTCGCTGCCAAGGATGGGCGATATGTGGTTCAGTCCATCGCTGACGCGACTCACCTGAGCGGCATGCCGCTGGACTGAGCTCCCCGGCGAGGTCCAGGTTGTAATGCTCGGTCGGGCTGGGGCGTTCACTCCGCAATGAACCGGCGCCAGTTTCGTCGTGCAGCCGGCTGTGGGGTCGTCTCAACGCCCGTTTTGCTGAGCCTGCTGACGAGCTGTGCCGCGCCGGGTACGGGTCAGCCGCCACGGACCAGCCCCGGCCGGCTGTCACCGACTCCGAAGCGGCCGCCGAGTGAGGCGGATTGGAGCGCGCTGAAGCAGGCTCTGTCGGGCGGTCTGGTGCGGCCCGGCGACTCCGGTTACGACAGCGCCCGCCTCCTCTACAACCAGCGGTTCGACTCGGTGCGGCCGGCCGCTCTGGCGCTCTGCCGCGCCGAAGCCGACGTGCAGTCAGCTCTCAGCTTCGCCGGCCGCTTTGCGGTGTCGCTGGCGGTTCGCTCAGGCGGCCACAGCTATGCCGGCTATTCGACAGGCGAGGGCCTGGTGGTAGACGTGAGTTCGCTCAACTCGGTAAGCGTCGACTCTGCGCAGAACACAGCCACCATCGGACCCGGCGCCAAGTTGATCGACGCCTACGCGAAGCTGGGCTCGACAGGCCTCGCCCTGCCTGGCGGTTCCTGCCCGACGGTCGGCGTCGCCGGACTGGCGTTGGGCGGAGGCGTTGGTGTGTTGGGTCGCAAGTACGGGCTGCTCTGCGACAACCTGCTCTCGGCCCGGGTGGTGACCGCCGAGGGCCGAGTGCTCAACTGTGACGCCGGCCATGAGCCAGACCTGTTCTGGGCGCTGCGCGGCGGGGGTGGGGGCAACTTTGGGGTGGTCACCTCCTTCACGTTCCGCGCGTTCAGGCAGGCGAGCGTCGCCACTCTCTACCTTGAGTGGCCCTGGAGCCTAGCGGGGGCGGTGGTCAGGGCATGGCAGTCATGGGCGCCGGGCGCCCCCGACGAACTGTGGTCCAACTGCGTCCTGGGCGCCAAGGCAGAGAAGGGAGCCGCCCCCTCCCTCTCCGTCAGCGGTGTGTACTGCGGCGGCTCTTCGGCGCTGAGCCCGCTGGCTGCCGACCTGGTCGGGAGGATCGCCGCCCCGCCAAGCGCCCGCTCGCTCGCCGATCGGCAGCTTCTGCCCGCGATGCTGCTCGAGGCGGGCTGCTTCGCCAAAAGCGTGGAGCAGTGCCATCTGGCGGACGACTCCGCTCAGGGGACGCTGAAACGGGAAGCGTTCAGCGGGCGGTCCGACTACTTCAGCCAGCCGCTGCCCCAGGCGGCGATCGACCTGCTGGTCGCCGCGATTGCCAGGCGCCAGGCGGATCCGGCCCTGGCGGCCGCCGGGATAGGCCTTGACGCCTACGGTGGCGCGATCAATCGCGTAGCGCCTGACGCGACCGCCTTCGTACACCGAACCGCCAGCTTCTCGGCCCAGTACGACGCCTACTGGCCAGCCTCGGCGGGCAGCGCCGGGCTTGCGGCAAACCAGCGCTGGCTGGGCGACCTCTGGCAGTCGCTCCGGCCCTATGCCAGCGGTGAGGCGTACCAGAACTACATCGACCCCGACCTGAGCGGCTGGTCGAACGCCTACTACGGCGTCAATCTTGCCCGTTTGAGGAAGGTGAAGGCAGCCTACGATCCGAACGGCCTGTTCAGCTTTGCCCAGGCGATCCGAGCGGCGGGCTAGCCACATGTTTCAGGGCGGCCAGCGTTGTGTAATGTTGTAAGCATGGAAACACAGAAACTCGACGAAGTCAAAGGCTGGTTCGCCGGCCGGGTGCCCGAAGGCTGGTTCACGGGAGCTCCGACAGTGAGCGCCGATGATCAGCAGATCACCGTCTTGGGCGACGTGGCCGGGCCCGAGATCCCGGAGGGGAGTGCTGCCGAGCTGCGGGCTGGCGCCGAGGCGGGTCGCATAGCTCGCTTCCGCGAGCACACCCGCGGCTACCGGATAGCCGTCGCGCAGGAGGCTGAGCACCGCTTCGGCGTTCCTGTCACCTGGGCGGCCAAGTGCGGCGGTACTGAGCTGACGTTCACACCCGGCGGCTCGGGTCGCAGATCCGGTCAAAGCGAGGAGAAGGATCAGCCGAAGCAGGTGATGATCGGCCGTTGGGGCCGTGGCCGCCGGTTCGCGGGTCCTCGTGCCTGGAGCCGGACCCGGGCGTTCCGGGACGACTGGCAGAACTTCTAAGGATCGCCCGCCGCCAATCGCGGCAAGGAACTCGGAGGAGAAGAAGAGTGGTCTTGAGGCAGCTGTTTGCGGAGCCGCAGGCGGACGACGCTGAGCCGCTGGACGCGTACTCCGCCACTGTTACAGCAGTGGCTGAGCGGCTGCTGCCCAGCGTGGCCAGCCTTCGGGTTCGTCGCAGCAACGGTCGCTGGAGCTCCGACGGCGCAGGCTCAGCGGTCGCCCTCAGCTCCGACGGCATCCTGGTCACCTCCGCCCACGTGGTGGAGGGCATGACAGGCGGAGAAGCGCGTTTCGCCGACGGCACCGAACACGGGCTCGAGCTCGTGGGCAAGGATCCGCTCTCCGACCTGGCGCTCATCCAAGCCGGCGAAGGCGACCTGCGGCCCGCCGCCGTGGCCGATGCGGATCGACTCCGGATCGGCCAGCTCGTCATCGCCGTGGGCAATCCGCTCGGCTACGCGGGATCGGTGACGGCAGGTGTGGTCAGCGGCCTGGGCAGGTCGCTGGCCACCCGGCAGGGCACCGAGCAGCGGGTGGTGGAGAACGTGATCCAGACCGACGCCGCCCTCAACCCGGGCAACTCTGGTGGCGCGCTCGCCGACAGCCACGCCAGGCTGATCGGCATCAACACGGCGGTGGCGGGCGCCGGTCTTGGGCTGGCGGTGCCGCTGAACGCGACCACTCGCCGCATCCTGGATTCGCTCCACCGCCTGGGCCGGGTGCAGCGCGGCTATCTGGGGGTGGCGGGGATGACCCAGCCTCTACCTCCTGAGTGGGCTGCCAGCCTGGGCCGCAAGGCGGCGGTGGGCGTGATGGAGGTGGTGGCCGAGAGTCCCGCCGCCAGCGCCGGCGTGCGGCCGGGGGATCTCATCGTCGCCGCCGGCGGCGAACCCGTTGGCCGCACCGCTGACCTGCAGGACAGGATGATCGGCGAGAGCTCGAACCAGACCCTGGAGCTGCAGGTGGTGCGAGGAGAGGTCTTCCTGCGCCTAGCAGTCACGCCGACCCACCGCTAGTGGGAGGCGCGCGCCAGACCGTTCACGAAAACAAAGACGACTGCCGCGCTGACCAACAGGACGAACAGGCGGAGCGCCCAGAAGCCGGTTAGGACGGCCGCTGAAAAGTGCCGCCGTGGCAGGTGACGGTCCATCTCGACCACGAGCTGGTCGGGTTCCAAGCCCTCGATCAGGTCGTCGTCAGGCTCACCTTCGTATAGGTGACGGAGGTGTTCGGGCGTGAACTCTGGATGCGCCATCAGCTCAGCCCGCCCGCCCGGTGACCGCGTTGACGAAGGCCACCACCGCATATGAGGTCCCCGCCAGTGCGACCATTAGGGCGACCCCCGCTGCTGCCCAGTTGAGCAGGCGGGGGTTGACCCGGGAACCCATGATCTCCCTGTCGTTGGCCAGCACCAGCAGGAAAACGAGCGCCGCCGGCATCAGCACTGTGGCCAGCAGGTTTGCGTTCAGCGTTATAGCCAGCAAGGGCGCGCCCGGGAGCAGCACCACAGCGGCCGCCAGGATCGCCAGACCGAGGTTGAAGCCGTAGAACGACGGGGCATCGCGGAGCCGTCGATTGAAGCTGTGGGGGCCTGACATCACCTCGCCAACGGCGTACGCGGTGCTGGCGGAGATGGTGAGAATGGCCAGCGCCCCGGCTTCCACCAGGCCGAGCGAAAAGAGGGCGGCAACCGGGTAGCCGCTGACGGGGCGCAGAGCTTCGGCGAACCCTGCGCCGCCCTGCACAGTAGTGGCGGGGATGTGATGGGAGAAGAGCGCTGCCGCTACGAGCAGGGCTCCGCAGCCAGTGGCGAAGGCGAGCAGCCCGCCGAGGAGGGTGTCCAGGCGACCCTGTCCGATGTCCCGCGGCGTGAGGCCCTTGTCAACCACAGCGCTCTGCTGGAAGAAGAGCATCCAGGGCGTCACAGTGGCTCCCACGTTGGAGGCGACCAGGAGCAGAAAGGTTTGGAGCGAACCAGTGGGCAGCGGCTGCCAGGTCGCAAAAGCGCTGGCGATCGCGCCGGGATCGGGTTTGGAGAGAACCGCCGCGAGCAGGAAAAGCAGGTTGAAGGCGGCCAGGCCCAAAGCCGCGCGTTCCCAGCGCCAGTAGCGGCCGCCGGCCAGGCTGACGCCTACCAGCAGCAGCCCGGCTAGGACGGACAGCCAGGCGGGCACACCGAAGAAACTGGAGCCCACCCGGATGGCTATGAACTCGGTGATCAGCGTCACGAAGTTGGTGACCAGCAGGTCCACCGCCGAAAACCAGCCCCAGAAGCGGCCGAAGCGCTGGAAGACCAGCTCCCCGTATCCGCGGTGGGTGACGGCTCCCACCCGCATGGCCATCTCCTGAACCACTATCGCGCCGAGGAAGGTCACGCCTATGAAGGGCAGGAAGAAGCCGACGCCGTAGGTGGCCCCCGACGCGGCGTAGGAGAGCATGCTGGGCCCGTCGTTCTCGCCCAGCATGACGAGCAGCCCGGGACCGGCAAGCAGCCAGAGCAGAGGCAGGCGGCGGCCCCGGTGGCGAGCCGCCAGCACCCGCAGGCGGTCGTGGGAGCGCTGGAGATCCTCCGGACTGAGAGAGCCGGCCCCGAGGGCCGGCTCCGCCTCAGTGAACAAAAGCGATCCTGGCGAGTCCCAGTGGCACCTGGACCGACCTCCCTTTCAGTCTCAGTTCGAGCGGGCCCTCCCATCGGCTCTCACCGACCACTTCAAAGAATGTGCCCAGCTCCAGACCCAGATCTCGGAGGGCGCGCAGCTTATCCGGCTCGCGGTCGGAAACCCGGCTCAGGCGCACCCGCTCGCCAGCTTTGCAGACCAGCAGGCACCTGTCATGTTCGCGAGGCAGCAAACCTCTCGCGCTGGGGATCGGATCGCCGTGGGGATCGAAGCTGGGGGCGCCGAGCGCCTGAAACATGCGCTGCTCCAGCACCTCCGAGATGCAGTGTTCGAGCCGGTCCGCCTCCTCATGCACCTCGTCCCAGCGATAGCCGAGAGCCTGCACGAGGTATGCCTCGAGCAGGCGGTGGTGCCTCACCATCTCGAGCGCGACGCCCCGGCCGGTGGCAGTGAGACGCGCTCCGTGGGCGCGGTCATGAGTGACGAGCCCGAGAACCGCCAGCTTGGCCAGCATGTCGGTTACCGAGGCAGGGCTCACTTCCAGCTCGCGCGCAAGCCGGGAGGGTGGTACGGCTACCTGGACCGCCCCCAGCCCGTAGAGCGCTTTCAGGTAGTCCTCCTGCGCGCTGGAGGTATGGCGCGCCAGCGCTGTCAGCTTAGACATACGAAGATGTTAGCATAGGCTTATCCTAGAGCGGGTCTTAGGCATGCCTAAGCCGGCTGTATAATCGGCGCAGTGTCGAGCAAATCGACCCAACGGAACCATCCGGTCTCCGGCGAGCCCGTAGATCGGCTGCTCAAGGCCTGGCGCGGCGAGATCGAGGCTCGCTATGTCTACGACGTGCTGGCGCGCCGCGAGCCGGACAAGCGCCGGCAGCTGATTCTGCACCAGATCGCGGACGGCGAGATGCAGCATCGACTGCGGCTGGAGGCCAGGCTGAGCGAGCTGGGGGAGCCCCTGCCCGATCCCAAGTCGGTTCGCATCTCGCCCTGGCTCAAGCTGCAGGCGCGACTGGCGCCGCAGGACAAGCTGCTGCGCGCCCGGGAGGCGGCGGAGGACGATGAGGTGCTCGGCGTCTACGGGTCCTCGACAGGCGATCCGGCGACTGACGCAGTGCTGCAGGGCATTCGGGCGGATGAGGCAGCCCACTCCAAGGAGGTGGGAGCCATGCTAGAGGGCCCGGTTCCTGACCCCCAGCCTCTCGCGTCCCCGGGGCCGCAGGGCCGCCTCGACAGGATCCTGGGCCGCGAGCGCTGGCATCGCACAGGATCGGGTTGGATCTCCGATGCCATCTACGGGGCCAATGATGGACTGGCAGCCGTCTTCGGAATCGTGGCAGGCGTCAGCGGAGCGACCAACGCCCAGGACCGGTTCGTCCTCACCGCCGGCCTCGCCGGAGCCAGCGCCTCAGCCCTCTCGATGGGAGTTGGCGCCTGGCTGGCCGCCCGCTCCACAAGCGAGGTGGCGGCCGCCAACCTTGCCCACGAGCGCCGCGAGCTGGAGGAACACCCGGCAGAGGAGAAGGAGGAGCTCTCGCTCTTCTACCAGTTGAAAGGACTGGACAGGAAGGATGCTGACGAGCTGGTGGAGAAGCTGGCCCGCAACCCTGAGGCCATGTTGCAGACGCTGGCGGCCGAGGAGTTCGGTGGTCTGGACCCGGGCGGCAACCCCTGGACCGCGGGCCTCGCCGGCTTCGTGAGCACGGCTGTGGGCGCGATCATCCCGGTCATCCCGTTCTTCTTCGTCGGCGGCACCACAGGTGTTGTTTGGGCAGCCGGCGTCTCCCTGGTGGCGCACTTCCTGGTCGGCGCGGCCAAGTCGCTCTTCACGCTCCGCAGCTGGTGGAGTTCAGGGCTCGAGATGACGCTGGCGGGAGTGATAGTGGGCGGCGCGACCTTCCTGCTTGGCATCGTCTTCAAGGCCAGCACCTAAGTCTCCGCAACACACGCTGAGGCGCGCACGGTCTACACCGCTCGCGCCAGCAGGCGCAGAGCCGCCTGGAGAAGATCCTGATTGTCTCGCGCCGGACGGCCGTCCGGCAGCAGCAACGTGTCCTCCAGGCCAACCCGAAAGCCGTGACCTCGTTCGACGGCGGCCGAGATGACGCCCCACGTGGTCAGGTCGTATCCATGGTGGAAACGGGGACAGGAGAAACCTGCTTCGTCCAGCATGTCGTCGGTGGCGGCGGCGACCTCAACTGCCGCCTCCGGCACGGGCTGAGAGATCTCAACCAGCACATGCTGAGGCTGCAAACCTGAGGCGAGCAGGACTTGGGCGTCGGCCGGACCGGAGAGTCCTGCCTCGACTCCGATTTCCAGCTCGCTGAGCGCGAGGCTCAAATCCAGCGGATGCGACTCCCAGAAGTTGACCGAAACGAAGTCCGGCCGGACCCGCCAGCTCCGGATCAGGTCCAGCCTCCGCTCCCAGTCCGGTTCGATGGCTGCGCGGGTGCTGAAGCCGAGCAGCAGGCCGGGGCAGGTTGCGCGGACGGCTCGCACGACTGCCTCGCAGGCGTCAGCCATCAAGGTCTCCTGTCCCTGGGAGTCGCGCGGATGGACATGGACGGCGAAGCACCCGGCCTGCTGGCACCCCCAGCTATCGCGGGCGATCGCGTCAGGTGTCAGCGGCACCGCCCGGTGCTCGTCGGTCGAACGGCCCCCGTTCAGGCAGGCCTTGAATGCGAGCGTGGCAGCCCTCAGGCCCGGTCCTCATCGGCGTCCATATAGGGATACCTGTAGTTCGAGGCCGGCACGAACGTCTCCTTCACAGTCCGCGGCGTGACCCAGCGGGTGAGGTTCCACATCGAGCCGGCCTTGTCGTTGGTGCCGGAGGCCCGACTGCCGCCGAACGGCTGCTGACCCACCACTGCGCCTGTCGGCTTGTCGTTGACGTAGAAGTTGCCGGCGGCATAGAGCAGGCGGTCGTGGGCCAACTCAACAGCCTTCCGGTCCTGCGCGAAGACAGCGCCGGTGAGCCCGTATGGCGCTGAAGTCTCGATGAGGTCAAGGGTTTCCGCATACCGCCCGTCTGGAAAGACGTTCACGGTCACGACAGGGCCGAAGAGCTCGTCCCGGAGCAGGCGGGAGCCGGTGTCCTGCGTGACAACCACCGTCGGCGAGACGAACCAGCCCTCGCTGTCATCCACCTTGCCGCCGACCAGCACCTCGTGTCCGCTCTTGGCGCGCGCCTCCTGGATGGCTCCCTTCTGACGCTCGAACGAGGCTTGGTTGATGACTGCGCCCATGAAATTGCGGAAGTCCGCCACATCGCCGACGGGAATCGAGGCCACCTCATCGGCCAGCTGCTCGCGGATGGGCTGCCAGAGGCTCTCCGGCACGAAGACGCGGGAGGCGGCTGAGCACTTCTGGCCCTGGTATTCGAAGGAGCCGCGCAGGATCGCCGTGGCCACCGCCTCCGGTTCCGCCGAGGGGTGGGCGACTATGAAGTCTTTGCCGCCCGTCTCACCCACCAGTCGCGGGTAGTTGCGGTAGGCGTCAAGCTTCTCGGCCGTGCGGCGCCAGATGTCGCGAAAGACGGCTGTCGAGCCTGTGAAGTGGATGCCCGCCAGCTCCGGGCTCTCCAGGGCGACGGGAACCAGCTCGGCGCCCGGGCCATGGACGAGGTTGATCACTCCGTCCGGCAGGCCGGCAGCCTGCCAGAGACGCATCAGGAAGTGGTTGGAGAGCGCCGCCGTCTCGGCAGGCTTCCAGACGACGGTGCCGCCCATCAGCGCCGGCGCAGTCGGCAGGTTGCCCGCGATCGAGGTGAAGTTGAAAGGCGTAACCGCCAGCGTGAACCCCTCCAGGGGACGGTATTCCAGGCGATTCCAGACGCCCGGCGATGACTCCGGCTGCTCTGCGTAGATCCGCTCCAGGAAGGCCACGTTGTAGCGCAGAAAATCGCAGAGCTCGCAGGCGGCGTCGATCTCGGCCTGGTGCGCCGTCTTGGACTGCCCCAACATCGTGGAGGCGTTGATGACGTCGCGCCAGGGGCCGGCCAGCAGTTCGGCGGCGCGGAGGAAGATCGCCGCCCTCTCTGTCCAGGCCAGGCGAGACCATTCCGGCCAAGCCTTGCGCGCAGCTGCGATGGCCTGGTGCATCTCGGCCTCCCCCGCCCGCTGCACAGTGCCCAGCACGTGGCTGCGCCGGTGCGGCATCCGCGCCTCGAAGGTGCGGCCGGTGTTGACATCCTTGCCGCCGATGATCAGCGGCATCTCGGTCTGCCGGCTGGAGAGCTCCTTCAGCTTCGCCCGCAGGGAGGTCCGCTCAGGACTGCCAGGAGCATAGGAGCGGATCGGCTCGTTGTAGGGGTCAGGGGTCTGGAAGATTCCAGGTGCGCTCACGGCCCTGAGTTTGCCTCAACCGGGGTGCGGGCAGGCTCGGTGCGTCGGTGAGCCAGCGCCTGGCCGCTCACGATGATTGCCACTCCCGCCAGGATGACCGCGCCTCCAATGAGGATCGTGCTGGTGACGCGCTCACCGATGAACAGCGCGCCCAGGGCCACCGCGACAACCGGGTTGACGTAGACATAAGTGAAGACGAGCGAGAGGGGCGCAGTCGTGACCAGCCAGGAATAGGCGGTGAAGGCGACGAGCGAACCGAAGGTGATCAGGTAGGCGACGGCGAGCAGGGAGCGACCGGACACGTGCCCCGACTGGAACCCATTGAGCTCGCCGCTAGTCAGACCGAGCAGCAGCAGTGACAGAGCGCCGAACGCCTGCTGGAGGCTCGCAGCGGCCAGGGGAGTGCCCGGCAAAGGTGACCGGCTGGCGATGACCGAGCCGAGTGACCAGCAGGTGGCGGCGCAGAGCACTTCGAGGAGGCCGATCGGGTCAAGGTGGGCGCCTCCTCCCGGTCGGCCGAGGATGAACAAGCCGCCGAAGCCCAGGGCCATGCCTGCCCCCTGCCAGAGGCCAATCGGCGTGCGGAACGCGACAAGCCCCATCAATGCCACCAGCAGAGGAGAGCAGGCGATGACGAGGGAGGCCACGCCGCTCGGGATCCGCTGTTCCGAGAGGGCGAGCAGGCCATTGCCACCGGCAAAAAGGGCTACGCCGACCAAAGCGCAGCTCAGGATCTGGCCCTTGCTCAAGCCTGTTCGCCACTCCCCCCTTAGGGCGGCGATCAGGCTCAAGACCAGCGCGGCCGCCCCGAACCGGAGACCCGCCGCGAGCAGGGGGGGCATCGTCTCGACCATGACGCGGATCCCGAAGTAGGTCGAGCCCCACAGGATGTAGACGATCAGCAGGGCGCTCCAGACGCGCCACCCGCTGGCTCGCTTGCTCAAACGCCCGACCGCACCAAGCCCAGGCTAGCGGTTCTCCGGAAAGCCGCGCCCAGCGATGAGGGGCGAAGGGCGTCCGAGGCGGTCGCTGCGTCCTTCGTCCGTGCGGAAGCCGCGGCTCAGCTCGACCCCGAGATTTGATCCCGTCAGATGCAGCGAAACTGCTTGGTCGCAAGAGGCTTCAACTTGGACTCAACCGACGGGCAAGCGTATACATGGGAAACACGCCCAGCGGAGGAGCCCGGGAGACATGCAGGTGGTAATCGCAGCGGGAGGATCCATTGAAACGCTATCGGTCCCCCTGCTCGGAACCATGCGCGACCGTCGCATCCCTTTGGTGTGGCGGCCCTGAGATCGTCGGCGATAGCGTCGGAAGTATGTTTAGGCCCACCGGAGGTCCCGCCCCGGCTCCTCCAGTGAGTAAGCAGGAGGTTGTGAGATGAGAAGCATCCATTGGGCTTCGCTGGGCGGCGCGCTGGCACTGATCCTGGCGCTGGCCGGGTGTGGGGGCAGCAGCCAGACAAGCTCGCAGGCAGCCAGCGCGAAGGGCCCTATCCAGGTCTGGTACTCCAACAATCCGGAGGAGGTGAAGTGGGGGGAGGCGATGGTTGCGGGCTGGAACAAGGACCACCCCCAAGACCAGGTGACCGGCCAGCAGATCCCCGCCGGCAAAAGCTCTGAAGAAGTGATCGGGGCTGGGATCACGGCGGGTACGACGCCCTGCCTGATCTTCAACACCTCACCCGCCTCGGTACCGCAATTCCAGAAGCAGGGCGGCCTGGTCCCGCTCAGCGACTTTTCGGGCGCTAACGCGTATATCGATTCCCGCACAGGCAGCCGGGCGGGCCAGTACAAGTCGCCCGACGGAAAGTATTACCAGATGCCCTGGAAGACCAACCCGGTGATGATCTTCTATAACAAGGACGTCTTCCAGAAGGCGGGGCTCGACGTCAGCAACCCGCCGCTCAAGACCTACGATCAGTTCCTGACCACCTCGCAGGCTGCAGTGGCGAAGGGAGGCGTCAGGGCCGCCATCTGGCCGGCTCCGAGCTCCGAGTTCTACCAGCCGTGGTTCGACTTCTATCCCCTGTTCATCGCCCAGACGAAAGGCAAGCAGCTGGTCGAGAACAAGCAGCCGCAGTTCGATTCTTCAGACGGCATCGCAGTCGCCAACTTCTGGCGTCAGATGTATGCCGGGAATCTGGCCCCGAAGGAGCCCGCCCAGGGTGACGCCTTTGCCACCGGGCAGGCCGCCATGGCGATAGTCGGGCCCTGGGCCATCGCCCAATACACTGGCAAGGTGAATTGGGGCGTGGTTCCGGTTCCAACCAAGAACGGGATGGATCCGGCCCAGATTCATACTTTTTCCGACCAGAAGTCGGTGGGCATGTATTCAAGCTGCAAGAACCGGGGCACCGCCTGGGATTTCCTCAAGTTCACCACGAGCAGCGCGAATGACGGCCAGCTGCTGGAGCTGACGGGTCAGATGCCGATGCGGACTGACCTGCCAGGTACATACGGCAGCTACTTCCAGTCACACCCCGAGTACAAGCTGTTCGCCGATCAGGCCTCCCGTACAGTGGAGGTGCCGAACGTGCCGAACTCGGTCGAGATGTGGCAGGACTTTCGCGCCGCGTACTCCAAGTCGGTCATATTCGGCAACCAAAGCGTGGACCAATCCTTCAAGGCGGCGTCCGACCAGATCAAGACGCTGGTGAGCCAGTGAGCGGGAGGAATTAGCTTGGCGGTCTCGGCACCAGCGCCAGCGGGCGCCCGCCGACCCAGGTTGCAGACGTTGCTCGGTGAGCAGCCGATCGGCTACCTGTTCGTAGCGCCTTTTGTGATCTTCCTGATCGCGATCTACGCCTATCCCTTCTTCTACTCGATCTACATGTCCTTCTATGACTATTTCTTCGCGGCCCCGGGGGCTGTGGTCGACAGGCCCTTCGTGGGCCTGGCCAACTACACCCGCGCTGTGCAGGACCCGCTTTTCCACATCGCCCTTCGAAATGTGGTCATCTTCTTACTCATCAATGTCCCTGTCACAGTGGTGGTCGCCATGGTGCTGGCCACCGCACTGAACGCCGCCATCCCCCTGCGCAGCTTCTTCAGGGCCGCCTACTACGTCCCCTACGTCACCGCCAGCGTCGCCGCCGTAAGCATCTGGCTCTGGCTGTTTGGGGGCCCGGGACTGGTCAATAAGGTCAGCGGGCCGTTAGCTCCCAACCCCACCTGGCTGGTCAATGCCTTCTGGGTGATGCCGATCATCGCACTCTATGTGACCTGGAAGGGCCTCGGCCTCTATATCCTTCTCTACCTAGCCGCCCTGCAGAATATTGCCAAGGAGCTCTACGAGGCGGCCAGCGTGGACGGCGCCGGCCGAATCAGGAGCTTCTTGGTGGTCACTGTGCCAGGACTTCGGCCCGCCACTCTACTCGTCGTGATCACCTCGGTGATCACTGGAGCCAACCTCTTTACCGAGCCCTATCTACTGACCGGAGGGGGCGGCCCTGATAACCAATCTGTCTCCCCTGTGTTCTTGCTGTACCGCCAGGGTATTGAGCAGAACCACCCCGGCTATGCGGCCGCGATGGGGCTCCTGCTGGTCCTCGGCGTCCTGATCGTTTCCGCCATCAACCGATTCGTCCTGGAGAGGGAGTAGACATGGCGACCGTGACGGCGACCGAACCCACGGTGGCGGCACGACCCGAGCCCGCCCAGACGCCCGAGCAGGGCGAGCACGGCTGGCTGCGGTGGGTGAGGCTCATCCCGCTCTTCATCGGGGCACTCGTGTTCATCTTGCCCTTCTATTACATGGTTGTGAGCGCCCTGCAGAAGGACCCAAACCCGAACATCTCGGGGGCTTTTCCCAACCCCAACAAGCTGTCACTGGACAATCTGGTCAACATCAACAATGCGATCAGCTTGCCTCGGACTCTACTCAACTCGGGCCTCTTCACCGGCGGCGTACTGCTTGCCACACTGGTCTTTGGTGTGCTCGCCGGGTACGCTCTGGCGCAGCTGCACTTCCGCGGCCGGCAGGTCGTCTTCTACACCATGATCCTGCTGCTGGTGATGCCCTTCCAGCTGCTCATCATTCCGCTCTACGTGCTGATCGCTCGTAATTTCGGTCTTGCGGACACTCTGCTCGGAATGATCCTACCCTTCGCCATCAACCCGACTGCCGTCTTCATCTTTCGCCAGTTCTTCCTGCAGCTTCCCAAGGACATGTTCGAAGCGGCGCGCATCGACGGTGCGTCGGAGCTCACCATTCTGACCCGGGTGGTTCTGCCGCTGACGCGGCCAGCGATCTTGACTGCTCTACTGATTACCTTCATTGGTCCTTGGAACGAGTTCCTCTGGCCGTTCCTCATCACCAAGAAGCTTTCTCTGCAACCGCTGGCGGTCGCGCTGGCCAACTTCATCTCGACGTCAGCCCAGAGAGGCCCCAATCCATATGGGGCGATCCTGGCTGGAGCCACGGTGCTGGCAGTGCCCGTGATCATCCTCTTTCTCATCTTCCAGCGGCGGTTCGTGGAGTCCTCGATCGGCTCGGCCGTGAAGGGCTAAGGGACAGGAGGGACGATATGCGCCTGGGGCTACCTCTCGCGGCGGCTTTCGCGGTTCTGATGGGCGCGGTCGGGGGCACCTCGGTTGCTGCTCAGGACGCGGCTGGATCCCTCGGTCCCGGCGTGGTGAACCTGGGGCATCTCGACTTCCTCCACGACTCGGTGCCCTATCCAGCGGGGCCTCCGGGCCACGCGACCACCGATCCAGGCTCACCGATCGACACGTGGTGGGTCTACGCCAACTTCAATCCAACCACCGGCGCCTACACTCGGACGGGAGGCGGCGCGTATGACCCTGGCACAAACACATATGGTCAGGGGGCCTTCGACACTGATGACGTGAGCCGGGCAGCGGTCGCCTATCTAACGCATTACAGGTACTACCACGACCGCCACAGTCTCGAGATGGCGCGGGGCGCGCTTCGTTTCGTTCTCTACATGCAGACGATCTCAGGTCCTAACGCGGGGAATTTCGTGCTCTGGATGCAGCCTGGCGGGGCTCTGAACCTGAACCCCACGCCGCCCGACCAACCAAACCCCGCAGACTCGGGAGCGTCGTACTGGATGGCGCGGTCGATCTGGGCCATCGGCGAGGGCTACGCCACCTTCCGTGAGTCCGACCCAGGCTTCGCCTCGGTGCTAGCCGCCCGAATGCGGCTTGCCATGACCAGGCTCGACGCCGAGCTTCTGGCGCCGAACTTCGGCCATTACTACACGCTGCACGGCTATCGCACGCCAGCCTGGCTGATCGCAGACGGCGCCGATGCCTCCTCTGAAGCGCTCCTCGGCCTGACGGCCTTCACCCGGGCGACGGGCGACCGACAGGCTCGCGACCTTGGCGATGAGCTCGGCACAGGAATCGCCGGCTACCACTTGGGCGGCGGGCGCGATTGGCCCTGGGGGGCGCTGATGCCATGGACGCGATCCGTCAGCGACTGGCATGCTTGGGGCGCCCACATGTCGATGGCGCTGGCGGTGGCCGCGGGGCCGCTGGGTAAACCTGGCTGGCTCCAGGCGGCGCGACTGGACGCCAGCTCATTCGAGCTGCATCAGCAACTCAGCTTCGGCCCCATCAACGGCTTGGAGCCGGCGCCGGACGACCTCTCGCAGATCGCCTACGGGGATGAGACCACTGTTGACGGCCTGCTAGCCGTTGGCAGGGCGACTGGGAGTGACGCCTTCCAGCGCTGGGCCGGCATCGCTGCGAGCTGGCTCTTCGGAGACAACCCGGCCGGGACTCCGATGTACCAGCCGGCGACAGGAGTGGTATTCGACGGCATCAACGGGGACGGCACTGTGAATCGCAACTCCGGTGCCGAGTCGACAATCGAAGGACTTCTGGCGCTGATGAACGCCGTCCATGATCCCGTGGCGCGAGGCTATGTCAGCTATGGTCACGTTGTGGCGCACACCAGCTATCAAAAGGTCGAAGCCGAAGCCGGGGCGCTGAGCGGGGCCGCGACGGTAGTCAAGCCGGCCTCCGCCTGGACGGGCGAGGCCCTCTGGAGCGGCGGGGCATACGTCGATCTTGGCCCGGGCGGCAGGGTCGATGTTCCGGTGCAAGCGGCAAATGCGGGTCGCCACCTCCTCTACCTCGTCTTTGACAAGCAGCAAGGCGCGGCCGCTGAAGTCGGCGTATCGGTCAGCGTCGACGGGAAGCCGGCCGGAGTCGACCACCAGGGAGGCGCTGGCAGCCAGGGCGACTCGCCCAATCCTGACTATCTCTGGATCGACGGACTGCAGCTGCCTAGTGCGCTCAGCGCTGGGAGCCACACGATCACCCTCAGCTACGCCGGCTCAGGTGCGCAGCACGCGAAGATCGACGCGGTGCTGCTTCAGCCTGAAGTCGAGTCGAAGGTGCTCCAGGATGGTTCCCGCCAGCTGGCCCTTTACAAGAGCTTGGCGGGGCAGCCGGCGCCGTTCCAGCTGCCGCCGGGACGGTCGTGGCGGATCAGTGTGTACGACCGCGACGGCGAGGACGTGCCGGAGGAAGAGAACGGGCACGTCCGGCTGCAGATCCCCCCCTACGGCTCAGTGATCGCCTCCAGTCGGTAGACCGCCACCCCGTAGGCGGGCAGTTCGATGCCATCAACAGACTGACCGTCGAGGCTCGACAGCCGCCAGCCGTCCGTCAAGATCGGTGCCAGGCTGAGCGCCCTTGGGGCCTCACTGATGAACCAGGCGTAGCGGGTTCCACTGGAATGCTGAAGCGCGTCCACCAGGACCTCCGGCCGGCCGCTCGCGACGGGGTGCTCAACGCCCGCTATGGCGCCAAGGGCATGGTAGAGACGCCAGGTGTCTTCCGGATTGACCATCGGTCGCGCGCTGGCGAAGTACTCCGTTGGGTAGGTCGACAGCACGATCTTGCCCAGTCCCACATCGCGGACTAGAAGTGCTGGTCGGCCGTCTTGGTCGCGTGCTAAGACACGGGCCTCGCGCGGCATGACGGGCAGGAATGCGCGACCGTTGTCAGTGCCGGCAGCCGCGTACGTGAGTGTCGTGCCTGCCTCGAGATCTCCCCAGGCTGCCTCGAACGTGAGAGTCACAGTCTGCTCGGGAACCGGGTTGAGCAGGCCGTAGCGGAGTTGGTGTTCCACGCCGAAGAAGCGGTTGAAGTCGGGGTGCCAGGAGGCTCGCTGGACGTCGGCGCCACCACTGAAATACGAGCAATACACGGTCGAACCGGAGGTGGCCAGCTCGTCGAGACGGCTCCAGGTCGGAGCCGTCAGAGCCTGGGTCGAGGGAACCAGGATGAGTGAGGCAGCCGGTATGCCGTCGAGCTCTCGCACGAGCGCCGGCGACAGGCCGGCCTCCCGGGCCGCGATGTAGGCCTGGAGCGATATGGCGCCGATCAGCGGTCGCTGGGACGTCGAGGTGAACGGGTACTCGGTGTCGAAGTAGGAGGGGATGACGAGAGCAGTGTCGCTAGGGACACGAGAACAGCCCGCGAAGTCGATTGTCTTGAGCAGTTTGGCGAACCGTTCCAGCTCGATCAGCGCCGGTTTTACTGAGCCGTCCACCCTGGTGAGCCCGAAGTGCAGCTCGAACGGGTGGTGGCGGTAGGGATCCTGCGCGGGCAGATCGAAGTCGGTGTTGTTCCAGGCCAGCCAGCCGGTCGCGCCAGCCAGCAGAGAGCTATGCAGGACCTGCCGGTAGTAGTCGGCCGCGGCAGTGTCGGCGGCGTGATCCGAGCTGAGGCCGAACTCTTCGAGAACGACTGGAAGACCGAAGTGGCTCAGCTCGCAGGCGAAGGCGGCCGTCAGGTGCTGCCGTACGGGATCGTTCGTCATCGGATAGGCGTGAGGCCCGATGAAGTCCACGATCCTGCTCAGGTCCCGGAGCCTGAAACCGTTGTCGACCCCGGTCAGCTCGATACCCCAGGCCCCGTCGCCGAGGGAGACCGGTTGCCTCGCCCCAGCCGCCCTGACGGCCTGCACCATCAGCCGCGCCCAACTCCGACCGTACTCAGCGCTGGTGGCTCCGCCGTAGATCGGCATCTCGTTGGATATGAGCCACGCGCTGATGGCGGGATGGTGGTAGAAGCGACTGGCCAGCTCCTGGATGAAGAACGCCTGCTGCGCAAGCATCCAGCCGTCCTGGTAGAGGTCCCGGCCGGCGCGCCAGGGGACGTCCCAGTTCTCACCTGACATATGGCCGACGATGAAGGTCGGAATGGTGAGCATGCCTTCTGCCAGCGTCAGGTCCAGAAAGCGGCCGAGACGCTCAACGAACGGCTCCGCGATGGTGTCCGGCGCTGGCATGAAGTCCGGCCAGTAGCAGAAGGACCGCGTCACGGTTACGCCATGGCGCCGAAGGACCCTCAACTCCTGCCGGACCACTGCTTCGTCAAAGCGTCGCCACATGAGTGGGCCGCCCGCCCGCGACCAGAAGTTGGCGCCGATCCAGATGTCCTTGAGCTTGGGTGCCGGCCGGTCCACCACCATCCATACTGAGTGAAGCACGGATGAGCGACCTCGCGAAACGGTTTCCCTCCAATCCGCTCATCGCTCCCAGGGACCTGGCGCCGTCGCGTCCCGGATTGAGTGTCATAGGCGTCCTGAACCCAGCCTCCTTTCGGTTCCAAGAGAAGACCTTTCTGTTGCTGCGGGTCGCGGAGGGAGTGCCTACCGGAGCGGGAGGTGTCAGCGCACCGCTGCTCGACGCCACCGCCCCGGGAGGAATGCGGATCATCGAGGTTCGGCACGGCGACCCTCAGCTCGTGGCCAGCACCGATCCTCGCGGCTTCGTCTGGTCCGGCGACAGCTACCTGACCACCATCTCTCACTTCCGCCTTGCCTCGAGCGCAGATGGCGTCCACTTCCAGGTTGAGGCCGAGCCAGCGCTGGAGGGGCAGGGGAAGCTGGAAAGCTACGGAATCGAGGACTGTCGTGTGGCCGAAATCGACGGCCGCTTTTACCTGGCCTACACCGCTGTGTCACCCTACGGCTTCGGCGTCAGTCTCGCCAGCACAGTCGATTGGCGAAGGCTCGACCGCCACGGCATGATTCTCGCGCCACCCAACAAGGACTGCGTGCTCTTCCCCGAAAAGATCGGAGGTTCCTATCTGGCGCTGCACCGGCCAGTCAGTGAAGGCCTGGGCGGCAAGTACATCTGGCTAGCCAGCTCACCTGACCTGGTGCACTGGGGAGACCATAAATGCGTCCTCCGACCCCGGCGGGGCGCTTGGGATTCGGCGAAGGTGGGAGCCGGCGCGCCTCCCATCCGCATCAATGAAGGGTGGTTGGAGATCTACCACGGCGTCGACGACAACAACCGCTACTGTCTCGGTGCGGTGCTCCTTGACTTGAAGGACACGGCACTCGTCGTCGGTCGCTCGTCCGCCCCCATCATGGAGCCGCTGGCCGAATATGAACGCGGCGGTTTCTACGGCAACGTCGTCTTCGCGACTGGCGCCATGGCGACGGGCGATGAGATCACGGTCTACTATGGCGCCGCCGACGAGTGGACCTGCGGGGCCACAATGTCAATCCGAGAGATTCTCGCCAACCTGACCTGACCACACGCCGCCGGAGTAAATTGAGCGGCGTGGATCATAGACCACAGGATGGCGGTTTGATCGCGGTGACCCCATACTCGGATGTCAATGTAGCAGTGAGCTTGCTGTTAGGAAATGTGCGACGGATTCTGGGGGTCGAATTCGTGGGTCTGTACCTGTATGGCTCACTCGCCGCCGGAGATTTCGACCCGGTCGCGAGCGACATTGATTTTCTGGTCGTCACCAAGGCGGAGCTCTCCGGTGGGGTGCTAACTCAACTTCGTGAAATGCACCGGCAGATAGGCACTGGAGGGACGGGCTATGCCAACCGTCTCGAGGGTTCCTACATCCCTGTGAAGGCACTGCGTCACTATGACAACTCGAACGCTTCGCACCCATCGATCGGGGTGGACTGGGAGTTCGGTGTTGGTCACCATGGACCGGCGTGGGTGCTGGAGCGACACTCACTGAGCCGCCAGGGCGTGGTGGTGTCGGGCCCTTCGCTGGGGACACTAATTGATAATGTCAGTCCGCGAGAACTTCGCATAGCAGTTACCGATCTAGTGCGGGACTTCTGGCAGCGCCAGGTTGACGGAGCGGATTGGCTTCGTCCTCGGGCTTATCAGGCTTTCGCCATTTTGACTCTCTGCCGGGCATTGAACACACTGGAGTGCGGAACCCTGGTGTCCAAGCGGGTCGCGGTCGAGTGGGCTCGTCAGAGTTTGGAAATGAAGTGGATTCCTCACCTGGACCGAGCCTGGCAGTGGCGGCATGATCACACCAAAGATGATATGACGGATACGCTGGAGTTTCTGCGTTACGCCATAGCTCGCAGTCGGCCGTCTTGGATCACTCCCCAGCCGGAGAAAACTGACCTGGCCGGCCGGGGTTGATGGCGGACGCGCTAACCCAGTCGTGAGCGCGCTTGACGAACGAACCAACTGGGCGGGAAACTATTCATACCGAGCCAAGAAGCTTCACCGACCGTCCACAGTTCAGCAGCTGCAGGAGATAATCGCCCAGGCATCCAAGGTGCGGGTGCTCGGCTCCCGGCACTCGTTCAACGGCATCGCCGACTCCGACGAGCTGATCACGCTCGCCCAGCTGCCCCACGATGTGACTGTCGACCGGTTGGCTGCAACGGTCTCCCTGAGCGCAGGCGTGACCTACGGCCAGCTTGCCGAGGCGTTGAAGCCCGAAGGTGTTGCCCTCCACAACCTGGCGTCCTTGCCCCACATCTCCGTCGCCGGAGCCGTCAGCAGTGGAAGCCACGGGTCGGGCGACACGAACGGCAACCTCGCGACCGCCGTGGCGTCGGTTGAGATAGTTACATCGAGCGGCGAGATCGTTCGAGTAGCACGGGGTGACGCCGACTTCGAGGGCTTCGTAGTGGGGCTGGGGGCGCTCGGTGCTGTCACTCGTCTTTCCCTGGACGTGGAATCCGGCTACCACATTCGACAGCGAGTGTTCGAGGGATTGGCCTGGGACTCGCTTTTTGAGCACTTTGACGAAATCACCGCGTACGGCTACAGCGTGAGCTTGTTCACAGACTGGGGCGCGACAGTCGACCAGGTCTGGGTCAAGAGCCGCGTGACGGATGGGCCCGAACATGTGCCAACCGACCTCTTCGGCGCGGTCGCCGCCACGGTGACCAGGCATCCGATCCTCGGGCTCGATCCGGTCAACTGCACAGCCCAACTTGGCCGGACCGGTCTTTGGTCCGACCGCCTGCCGCACTTCCGCGTGGGTTTCACGCCGAGCAGCGGTAAGGAGCTTCAATCGGAGTACCTGGTGCCGCGGCGACACGGCATCGCCGCGATCGAGTCGGTGCGTGCTTTGGCGGATCGACTCCGACCTCTGTTGCAGGTGAGCGAGATCCGCACTGTGGCCGCCGACCACCTCTGGATGAGCCCGCAGTACGGGCGGGACACAATCGGCATCCACTTCACGTGGAAGCCCGATCAGGATGCGGTCGAGCGGGCCCTCATCGATGTGGAGGCGGCTCTGGCGCCGCTGGAGGGCCGGCCCCACTGGGGTAAGGTCTTCCTCGCCGGAGCAGACGCAACAGCCCCGCTCTACGAGCGGCAGTCCGACTTCGTCCGTCTGATCGGGCGGTTGGACTCGCGCGCGGCGTTCCGCAACCCGTGGTTAGAGGGGCACGTGCTCGGGCGCGCCTAACTCCGGAGGCGGACAGGTGACCTTTGGCGCGCAGGCGACCATCTTGGGAACCCCTCCAGTTTGTAGAGAAGGGAGGCCTGCGTCGGGCTTTGGCCGAAAAGAAGAGGCGACCCGGCTGGTTTGGAGCCGGGCCGCCCGGTTAGGGAGGGAGAGATCTTGGTCGGGAAGGCAAGCGCCTTCTGAATCCACTACGCATTCGGCCTCGCTTCAGCACAATCTGCCGACTGTCGTTCGGCGGGCAGCTCTCGCTCTGCCTGTTGCGGAGCTACAGTCCACTGGCATGCGCGGGCTACCTGAGGCGATCGATCACCTGCTGGCAGTGGAGTTCCGCCCCGACGGGTTCCGCGACGGAGTGGTCGAACCGCTCTGGCAGGCCGCCCGCCGGCTCCTGGGGGAGCCAATGGCCTGGACCGCCGCTGTTCGCCTGCTCCAGGTAGCGGAAGCCGGGCTGCCTGTCTATCTGACGACGGGCGTAGTGAGCCCCCCCTCGCTGCCTCGGGGGGAAACCGACGGCCCGCTCGGGCTGGCCGCTGTGGCGAGGGCGCTCTCCCTGCGCACTTCCGCCGGCCTGGTGGTGCTGACTGAGGAGGCCGGACTCGAGCCGCTCAGGGCGACCCTTGACGCGGCCGGCGCCGGCGAGAGCTGCGAGGTGTGCTCCTTCCCGATCGACCCCCAGCTGGCGCAAGCGCAGGCTGAGGCGCTCGCGCCTCAAATCGGCGCGCTCTTCGTGATCGAGAAGATCGGTCCCACGCCGGACGGCAGCCTGCGCCGGGCCGGCGGCCAGGACGTCAGCCAGCACCTGGCCCGGGTTGATCTTCTGATGGCCGAGCTGCGACGCCGAAAAGTGCTGACCATCGGGGTTGGAGATCTGGGCAACGAGATAGGACTGGGCGGCATCCGCAGGGCGGCGGTCGCGGCTCAGCCGCTGGGTGAGCTCATCGCAACTGTCACCGAATGCGACGTGCCGGTCGTGGCCACCTGCTCCAATTGGGCCGGTTTCGGCGTCGCAGCTGCCATGGCGGGGCTGCGGCGAGACCTGAGCCTGCTCGTCGACGGCCGCCTGCACAAGGCCATGCTGAACGCCTGTTGTGACGCGGGCGGCCACGACAGCGCCGCCGAAGCACCAATCCCGGCGGTGGACGGTATTCCGGCCGCCAGCAACGAATTGTTCTGCGACCTGCTCTGCGGCCTGGTCGACTTCAACTTGAGCCGCCGCCTGCCGGCGCAGGCGGCCGAAACCGCCTGACGCCCAATCAGCGCTAGCCGCGGCTCGGCGCTGTAGCGATGGTGGGTGGATTGGCGCAGAAGTCGAGCACACGGCGCCAGAGCAGCTCGGCTGCGTCCGCGTCGTATTCCTCGGGCAGCGAGGGGTCGGTGAACAGATGACCGCTCCCCGGGTAGTCGAACATCTGAAGGGATGCGCCCGCAGCCCGGATGGTCGCCGCGAGGGTGTCGATCCCCTCCTGTCGGCGAAGGGGATCCTCGCGGGTGTAGTGAATCTGCGCAGGTGTTCCCGGCGGCCAGGCGTCGGCGCCCAGCATCTCCAGCGGCAGAGCCCCTGAGAGCATCAGGACGCCTGACAAGCGGCGGCGGAGAGCGACGAATTCAGCCATGCCAGCGCCGTTCGAGAATCCCGCGGCGAGGAACCCATCCGGCAGGTCCGCCACCGCCTCCTGGGCCCGCTCCATCAGCAGGGGATAGCCCAACCCTTCGGCGTACTCGCCAGCCACCGCGTAGTCAGCAAAGACTCTGCCTTCGTACTGATCGACCACGCGAACACGATGCCCGGCGGCCCGCAGTCGCCTCGCGGCTTCCTGGACGCCGGGCCGAACGCCGAGGACCGAATGGAAAAGAGCGATCTCACTCATGTGGGGTGGGGGTCCACTGCGCCGTGTCGGGACGGGCCGGCGCGAGGGCTGATGCGGTTTGGGTCACCTCTGCGGAGGGCTGGGCTCCAGCCATTCGGTCTCGCCCAGCGAGATGGCTAAGTGAGCCATGGAGGACTGGGCAGTCGCCCCATGCCAGTGCTCCTCGCCGCCGGCGGTGGACACGCTGTCGCCGGGGTGGAGGCGGATCGGCGCAGCGCTGCGGGCCTGGACCCAGCCCTCACCTTCCACCACATGCAGCAGCTGGCCGCCCTCGTGGCGGTGCCAGTTGTTCTGAACCCCCCGCTCGAACCTCACCAAGCTGACGTTGATAGCATGCGGCGTGTCGCTTCGGTGCAGCGGCGCACCCGTCGCGCCTCCGGAGAAGTGCTCGGTTCCCATGGACTGTGCCGCCGATCCCGCCTGCTCAATCGTGATGTGCTTCATTCCCCTAGTGTCCTGGAACTGAGGTCCGCGGCATATTCGCGGGATCGGCGGTCGGAGTCAGGGAAAGGGTGGCGCAAGGAGGAACGCACTTCCAGCCGGGGGCCCCCGCGGAGCGGGGACGTGCGACGCAGTGCCGGGTCCCTTGACGCAGGCTTCAGCGTCGCAGGCGCCCGGCCGCCTAGCCCGCGAAGATGCAAGGAACTTCTGTTCCAGGACACTAGATGGTCGCGCTTTCGATCACGTCGGTGCCAGCGCGCTCGTCGTGGAGCGCCCGCCGCGCCCTGACAGCCAAAGGCACGGCTGTCAGCCTGAGCACCGCCTGGAGCAAGCTCGGCCGGCGCCCGTCGAGGCCCACCACGCGCTGGCCGAGCGCGCGTCCGCCTGGCGTTGACGCCGCGAGACACCAGAAGCCGACGTGATAAACGCTGGTCACACCAGCCAGGAGCGGCAGGAAGCGTCGGGCCGGCGGCCTGGCCAGCACTGTGCCGGCGGCGCAAAGCGCGAGGTCAAGGGCGGCGGCGGCGAGCCGTTGGGCTGCTCCTACCGGCAGACCGGGCGGCGGCACCCGGCCGCGCAGGCCCAGCAGGTACAGGCGCATAAGCGCATGGTGCAGAGGCAGTTGGGTCAGCTCATAGAGCCGGGGGGGCAGCCGGGGTGAGTAGCCGGCCACTTCACCGACCAGCCGGCCGTCCTGCCAGCCAACGCTCAGCGTGCCTCCTGGCTGTCGGGCCAGCAGTCCACCTTGGATCACCCATCGCCAACCAGACCCCTGCGGGCTGGGTGGTTCGAAGCGCAACAGCGTGACCGGGCCCAGGCTGAGGCAGTCCCCTCTCGCCCTGACCAGGCCGTAGGTCAGCCGCTGCATAGCTGGCAGGTAGTCGTCAGGAATGACCGCTGGCGGGCGGGACCTGAGGGTGTCGACGACGGTGACGGTTTCGCAGGTTGTCACTACCAATCCATGATGAACGTCGCCGAGATCGAGCGCCCGCGGGCCCTCGCGCGCCTACCGAAGGTTGATCAGTAACACTCAGCCGATGGCCGAACGTCGCTTCACCGCCAGGCGCGTCATCGGCGTACGACCAGAGGTGGCGTTCGACTGGGTAGCCGACTATCGGAACGCACCCCGAGTGCTGGAGGGCATCAGCGAGTGGCAGCCTGTCAGTTCTCGAACCAGAGCTGTGGGCGCTCGCTTTCGGGTGAGGATGAATGCGCTCGGCGTCGGCTACGAAACGACGCTGGTCCTCGACTCCTGGGACCCGCCTCGTGGTCTCGGCTGGCGCTCGGAACGCGGTCTGGTCCCTCAGAGGGGCGCCTGGCGCTTCCGCGCCCTTGGCGGCGGCACCGAAGTTTCGCTGGAGATCGCCTACGATCCCCCGGGCGGCGCGCTCGGTGGACTTCTGGCCGCCCGAGCGGACGGTGTTGTCCGCGCGCGACTGCGCCGTGCGCTGGAACGAATGCGCCAGCAGCTGGAGTCCGAGCGGCCCCCGTGAGCAGCTGCCATCGGTAGTCTCCCCAGAGTGGCCGCAGCCGTGCATCTCGATGCCCAGGCTCATGAGCTCTTGACCGGAGCTCAGCTGGGCATGCTGGCAGTCAGCGGCCAGCAGCTGCCGCTCGTGAACCCGACTGCCTTCCACTTCGCCGGCCAGCGAATCCTCACTACCACCTCGCGCCACGCTGTCAAGCTGCGGCTGGCGCGCCGGCAGGCCAGGGCGGCCTTCCTCGTCTCCTCCGGCCAGCGGGCGCTCAGCTTTGAAGGCCGGCTCGAGATCTTCGATCCGCTGGATCTGCGCAGTCAGCTCAGGGCTGCTCGGGAGGGACCCAGTTTCGCCCTGGGCTTGGCCGGCTATGCCCTGAAGCAGGCCGCGTACGCCGGCGGCTATCTGCTCGACCTCCCAGCGGTGCCCGGCCAGTGGTGGCCGCAGAACCGCATACTCCTGCGCTTCACCCCCGAGCGGGCGCGGGAATCGGGCCTGGACGCATCGGCGGAGGACGCCCTGCCGGCCAGATTGAAGCACCTGCCGCCCGGCTTCGCCTCTCCCCTGGCCGGCGAGGGGGAGGCCGCTCTCGCCTGGTGGGGAACTGGCGGGCTCGTGCTGACACCGGCGCTGTGGGCGGCCGCGCCGGACGGCGCCTTCCTCTGGGCCAACGGCCCGGCCGGCCGGGGGCCGTTTGCTGCCGCAGTGGCGATTGAGCACCGCCATCGTTTTCGGGCCAGCCGTCAGCTGGGAGTCTGCCTCAGAGGTCACCTGGCACCTGACGACGAGGCAGCTGAGCGAGTGGCGGCGCGTTATCCAGTCCACGAGCTCGGCCAAGGCCGGGGCTATCGCCTGGACCTGGTCAAGGTCAGCTGGTGGCGCGGGTTTGGGGTCGGCACGCTCCCTGTGCTTTCGGCTGTGCGGGAGACCCGATGAGAGAGGGTGAGGCCAGGGCCGTAACTGTCCGCTGGTCGGGCCAAGGTTGGCAGGAGCGAGCCGACCTGGTGGCAGTTGAGGAACCGCTCGAACTTCTGCTGGACGGCAGCCCGCTGACCCTTCTCATGCGCACGCCAGGAAACGACGTGGAGTTGGCTTTGGGCCTGCTCTGGGCGGAGAGACTGGTGACTGCGCGTGAGCAGGTTAGCTCAGTTCGCCTGAGTGCCGACATCGGCGACCAGGGCGGCTTTGGTGAACCGGTTCTGCTGGAGTCGAATCGAGTGGACGTCTGGCTTTCGGGTGCCGCCGGCCGGCGGCCCGAGCGGTCGTTTCTCAGCAGCTCGGCCTGCGGAGTCTGCGGCGCCACCTCGCTGGCGGACCTGGCTCAGGACTTTCCAGTCCTTGATTCGGGTCTGTGCTTAGAGCCTGCGGCGCTGCTAAGGATGGGCGAGGAGCTGCGCGGCGGTCAACCGAGCTTTCAGCGCACAGGCGGTCTGCATGCGGCGGCGCTGTTCGATGGGGCCGGACGGATGCAGACGGCGCGGGAGGACATCGGGCGTCACAACGCGGTGGACAAGGTCGTCGGCCGAGCGCTCCTCGACGGCCGACTGCCCTGCGCCGACTCGGTTCTTGTTGTCAGCGGCCGTGGTGGTTACGAGATCGTCCAGAAAGCAGTGGCGGCCGGCATCCCGTTAGTCGCCGCGGTTGGCGCTCCGTCCAGCCTCGCAGTTGCGGTGGCGGACAGATTTCGGCTGACGCTGGTCGGCTTCCTCCGCGATGGCCGTTTCAACGTCTACAGCGCCCCGGAGCGGCTCCAGCCGGACTAGCCTATTCGCGGTTGCCCAAGTGTCACGTTCTGCGTTCAGGACTCTGGATGGCCTGCGGGTGGCATCATTGGCTCATGCCCTACCACGAGCGCCCGACCCCGGTGGCGGGCGCCGTGCTCTGGCGCCGCAGCGTGGGGTCTGCACCGGAGCTGACGCGAATCCTGCCCGACGGTTGTGTCGATCTCTTATGGGACGGGCGCCGCCTTTTCGTCGCGGGACCAGACACTGCAGCCCGCCGGCACCAGAGCGAAGCTGGCGCGTCCTACGTCGGGCTCCGCTTCTCTGGGGGGACCGGTCCGGCCCTGCTCGGCGTGCCGGCTGACCAGGTCCGCGACCAGACGCCGAACCTAGAGGAGTTATGGCCTTTGCGCCAGGCGCGATGTTTGGCCGAGCGGGTGGCGAACAACCCCGAGGCAGCCCTGGAGGCGTGGGCGATCGAACGCGCCAGGTCCTCCGAGATCGACCCGCTCGGACCGCGAGTCCTCGGGCTGGCGGCGGCTGGGACACCGGTCGCGGTGATGGCCGAGCGACTGGACCTCAGCCCCCGGCATCTGTACCGGCGCTGCCTGCCCATCTTCGGCTATGGGCCTCGCCGGCTGGCGCGGGTGCTGCGGCTGGGCCGAGCCGTCGGCGAAGTGCGGATGGGCCTGCCGTTGGCTCAGGTCGCGGCAGGGTGCGGCTACGTCGACCAGGCGCACCTGTCGAGAGAGATGCGGGCGCTGAAGACGACGCCGGGCGGACTACTTCGGGAGCTAGCTGGGCGGTAGCGGAGCGAACAGGTCGACCGGCGTGCCATCGGGATCGTGCACTACGGAGTAGCGCATGCCCCAGAAGGCATCCCAGGGCGCGAGGTGACCTTCGTAGCCGGCTCCGATGAGCTCGGCCCAGGCAGCGTCGACCTCGGCCGGGCTGTCACAGGCGAAGGCCAGGGCGGCCCGGTGGCCGCCTCTCCCAGGCGGGGACCATCCCGGATCGAAAGAGCGGATGGTTTCCTCGGTGTCCCAGGCCAGGCGCATGCCGCCGCCGAACTCGGCATCCACGTGCGGCTGTCCGTCCGCCTCCGGTGGGACGTCGAGACCCAAGCGGCGGTAGAAGGCAAGGGTGGCGGCCATGTCAGACACCACCAGCTCGATAAGGGCAGGGCGAAGTTTCATGCTTCGGACAGTAGCTGGCTTCGGGCGTTGATGTATTGGACGCTTCGGACGGGACGACCAGGCTGCCCGCCGGCCATCTTCACCGCCGATCCTCAGCGCACTGTGGAGCTAAGGGCGCGAGCAGAAGTGATTGGTGGCGGTGATCAGAGCCTGGCGCGTGCCGGCGCAGTCCGCGCCATGTCCCGCGTCACCGACGAGCACGAGCTCGGAGTCGGGCCACACCTGCGCGAGTTCCCACGCAATGTCCGGCGGACCGCTCACATCGAGGCGGCCTTGGATCATCGCGCCCGGGATGCCCGCCAGCTTGCTCGCCTCCCGGAGGAGCTGCCCGTCCTCGAGCCACGCGGCATGTCTCCAATAGTGGGTGACCAAGCGCGCAAAGCCGAGACGGAACACCGGATCTTCGTACCGGGGGTCCGGGCCGTGATTCGAGGCCAGGGCGACGTGAGAATCCTCCCAGTCACACCAGTCCTTGGCAGCCTTCTCATGCACGCCGGGATCGGGATCATGCAGCAGCCGGCTGTACGCCTCCACAAGGTCGCCCTCGCGATCAGCTGCCGGGACGCCATCTCGAAATCGCGCCCATTCGGCCGGGAAGAACCTGCGCATGTCGTGTGTTACCCAGTCCACCTCCCGACGGGTGGTCGTCACGACGCTGAAGAGGATTAGCTCCGACACGCGCTGTGGATGCGCCTCGGCGTAAGCCAAGCCAAGCGTTGCACCCCACGAGCCCCCAAAGACCAGCCACCGCTCGATACCGAGGTATCGGCGCAGACGCTCCAAGTCAGCCAGCAGGTGCCCGGTGGTGTTGGTGGACAGGTCAGCCGCGGGATCGCTCGCTCGCGGCGTGCTCCGGCCGCAGCCGCGCTGGTCGAAGAGGATGATCCGGTAGGCGACCGGGTCGAAGTATCGACGCCAGGGGGGCGCGCTCCCCGACCCGGGGCCACCGTGCAGCACAACTGCAGGCTTGCCGCCGGGGTTGCCACTGGCTTCCCAGTACACGCGGTTGCCGTCGCCCACGTCGAGCCGGCCTTGGTCGTATGGCTCGATGTCGGGGTACAGCTCCACCAGTGTCCCGTCCAGATCCAGCGCCTAGTCGGGTTGATTGAGACCGTAGCGCAGGAATAGGTACGAGCCGCTGGTCTTGACGGTGCGGAGCCGAGCCTGAGCGAAGCTGCCGACCGGCAGCGCCAAGCCTTCGAGGAGGCCGAGCCGGTTCGCATCAGCCTGACGGCCGGCCAGAACCGGGGCGACTGTCAGGAACAGCTCGTCCACCGCTCCATCCGCGACAAAACTCCCCACGAGATGCGGGCCACCCTCGGTCAGTAGGCGGCGGCAACCGTGGGCCAGCACTGCCTCTTTGATGGTGCCGCCTCTCAGAGGCGCGGTGCCCAGCGACTTCACCTCGCACTTCGCCGGCAAGCGGCGCCGCAGGCTGGCAGCGGCCTCGTCGCTGGTGAGTACCAGCGCTCCCTGACCAAGGGCTGGTTCGGCCGGGTCGACCTCCCCGCGGGCGGTGACGACCACCAGCAGGGGATCAGGCTTTGCCAGCGACCTGTAACCGTCGGCTTCCGGCGGCCCCAGCTGCGCAGCTGACCAGAGTTGGCCGCCCTCGCTGCGAAGGGTGGCGGCGCCGGTGATGACCGCATCCGCAAGCGCCCGGAGCAGGCCCATGATGAAGCGGTCGGCAGGGTTTCGGTCGGAGACGGCGGAGCCCGAGCGGCGACGGCGCTCGAGGGCAGCCACTCCGTCGATGCTGGTGACAAAGTTCGCGCTCAGGCTGCCCGTGGCCAGCTGGAGCCCACCGCCGTAGAGGCGGCTCAAGTCGGGGGGCAGTTCGCCATCGGCTGTCGGCTCAGTGACAAGCGTCAGCAGCGGCTCCATGCAGCCCAAGCATGCAGCACCGCGGCTCCACTACCTTTCAGCCATGTATTGGCTGGCCGCGCACACCGCGACGGCTCCCTGGCGTCGCGCGTTGTGGCTGGCGCTGCTGGTGTTGGCCCTGGAGGCAGTCCGCACCCTGGCCGGCCGGGGGCCGGGTTGGGCCAGCGTGTCGCTCCTGGTCGGCGGCCTGGCGCTGTGCCTGACAGCTGTGCGGAGCACGCCGGCGGCTCTCGGCCTGGGCTGGGATCGGCTTCCTGAGCGGCTGCTGGGCGGTCTCGGCCTGGCGGTCGTGCTACTCCTGCCGGCAGCTGCGCGGTGGGGTGGCGGACCCACGCTGGGGCCTGAGCTGGCCCTGGCCGCGATAGCTGTCTCGGTCGGCGAGGAGATCGCATTTCGCGGCGTCCTCTTCAGCACCCTGCTCGAGGTGGGTGGTCCAGCGCTGGCGGTTCTCGGCAGCACAGCGCTCTGGACACTTGCCCACGCTCTGGCACATCCACCCCAATTTCTGCCGGCGGTCGCCGGGGCAGGCCTACTCCTCAGTCTCTGGCGCTGGGCCTGCCGAGACCTGGTAGGGCCGGTCGTCGGCCACGTGTTGGCTGATCTCGCCCTGTGAGGCGGAAGCCGGCACTCCTCCTGATATTGGCAGCCGTTGCCTACGTGGTTGCGGCCTGGGCGGTGACGCCTGGCTTCTACGACGGCTTCACGCAGCAGCAGCCCTACCGCTGGACCAATCCACCGCCCGCCTTCAAGAACAATAACCAGCCGCCGCTTTCTGGGCGCGCCCAGGCCAAGGTGGCAGCCAACGGCCAGGTGGATCCCGGCACCGTGGCGACCGACGACGGGCAGGCTTCGGTTACCTTCGCGCCTGGCGCCTTCGTCGCGCCCGCCGATCGCTCCCCGGTGACAGTCAGCATCGCACCTGTCACCAACTACCCCAATCCGAGCGGACTGCAGGTCGCCACCAATGTCTACTGCTTCACCGCCAGCGCGGCGCTGAAGCGGGGCAAGGATGTGCTGATCACGCTCACCTACTCAGACCAGCTGCCCGCACCGGCTGACATCTACGGCTACCGCGACCAGGGACCGTGGCAGAAGCTGGGCAGCACAGGCTCGGCGGCCCCGTTCACAATCTCTGTACGCAGCGCTGGTCTGGGCTGTTTCGCCGGCGCCTACCCGGCCCAAGCGGGGCAGAACGCGCAGGGTACCCGATTGGGCGGCGGCCAGACGCTGCCGATCATAGTTGCCGCTGCGATCCTCATCCTGGTGCTGGCAGGCCTCCCGCTGGCACTCCTGCGGCGGCGCCAGAGCGAGCCACCGCCGCCTCCACCACCGGCCGACCCACCCTCCGAACCGAGGCATCGCAAGCGGCGACCAGGCAGCCGGCGCTAATCCGCAGGCAGCAGCCTCTCGTCTCGCAGCCGGCGAAGCGACTTCTCGAAGGCGGCCGCCGTCTGCTCGATGTCGGCTTCGCTGTGAGCGCTGGAGACCAGGCCCGAATTGCCGTGAAAGATGTGCACGCCTTCCAGCAGCATGGCGGCCTGGAGAGGGTCGGCCACCTCGGTCGGGAGGCCCTGCTTCAACTCTGCGGCTTTGGGGCCGAGAGCCCATTCGCTGGAATCACCGGCGGGGCGCTCGCCTGCCACGACCCGAAAGGTGGAGCTCTCGCCATGGACGAAGCCTTTCACCCCTGCCCTGTCAAAAGCCGCCGCCAGCTCGGTCCGCAGCCACTGGGCCAGCTCGTCGGCGCGCGACTGCTGAGAGCCGTCGGCCACCGCGTCGAGCATGGCGATCCCCGCCGCTGCGGAGATGGGATGGCCGTTGTGCGTGCCTGGGTGGCTCACCTTCACAGCGTCCCCGGCGCGGAAGCCCAGCACTTCCATCACCTGAGCCGAGCCGGCCAGCGCCCCGCCCGGCATGCCGCCGGCCACTATCTTGGCCAGGCTGGTCAGGTCAGGAGTCACCCCGGCCACCTGCTGAACGCCGCCGGGCGACCAGCGAAAGCCTGTCACGACCTCGTCGAACATGAGCAGCGTGCCTGTCGCGGCGGTCAGCCGGCGCAGTCCTTCCAGGAATTCCCGCGAGAGCGGCAGCGCGCCCCAGCTGGCGCCGCTTGGCTCCAGGATCACCGCCGCCACCTGCCTGTCGCTGAGGGCGGTCTCGACCTCGCCCAGCTCCGGCTTGACCACCCGGGTGACCGCCAAGAGAGCGGCGGGCACCCCCGCCGGGGCCGAGCGGCCGGGCGGCAGGTCGGCGCCGATCTTGGCAGTGTCGTGCCAACCGTGGAAGTGGCCCTCGAACTTGAGCACCTGATCCCGGCCCGTGAACCCGCGCGCCACCTGGAGGCCTAGCATGGTGGCCTCGGTGCCGCTGCTCGTGAAGCAGACTCGCTCGGCGGCCGGAACCAGCCGGCAGATGCGCTCAGCCCATTCCGCCTCCAGCTCGTGGGAAGCGCCGCCGTGGAGCAGCCGATCAGCGTTGGCCCGGATCGCTTCCACCACCTGCGGCGGGTTATGCCCGAGCAGTAGAGCGCCGTGTCCCATCACGTAGCAGATGAGGTCATGCCCGTCGACGTCCTGCTTGTGGCTGCCTGCGGCTCTGCTGACCAGGAGCGGGAAGGGAGCCGCGTGCCGGATATCGTGGGTGATACCGCTGGGCAGGCTCTGGCTGGCGCGGAGGAAGAGTTCTCGAGAGCGCGGGTTCGCTGCCGCCCACTCGTCCAGGATGGGGGAGATCATGGCTCCTCAGTGTCGTACTTGACAGCTTCGAAAAGCGTGCCGCACGCCTCGCAGCGAAACTGCAGCGTCATCGCCTGCGTCCCAAAGAGAGAGATGACTGCCGCGCGCTTAGAGCCGCAGTGGGGGCAGCGGGGGCTGCTCCGGGGCGGGCCTGGTTCGGCTGAAGGATCAGACTCGGGCGGCGGCGTAACGGTTCTCCTCCAGGCCGCGCAGCATGCCGAAGGTGCGCTCGTCGATCTGACCCGGCCGGGATCGCCGGCGCCGGGCATCCCAGGACGCCCAATCGAACTGAAGTTCAGGCGCGGCGCTGTCCAACCGCTCCTCCAGCCTTGCTCGCAGTTCGCCTGGTCCCAGGGCCAGGGCGCCTGAGCTGTGAAGCTGCGCAACCTCGCCGTCGGGCGGCCCGAACCACTCCAGCGCCTCCTGCCAGGCTGCCGTCAGCGGCGCCTGGTCGATCCCAGCCCGGAGCCAGCTCCGGCCGTGCAGGAAGTGATAGCGCTCCTCCATCAGCATCTTGCGCAAGCGGGTCTTCAGCACTTCAGTGCTGCCTTCCACCATCGCCTGCAGCATCACGCTGAACGCTGTGTCCAGGACTGCATTCGCGGCAACGAAGTGGCCCCAGGAGGCGAAGGATTCGTCGAAAAAGGCAAGGTTGAGATAGCTCGCGGCATTGCTCTCCCGGACGGGGTCGCGGGGATCGTCCCCCAGCGGGTCCAGGCAGCCATATAGCACGCGCGAATGCCCCAGGTCGTCCAGGCCCATGGCGGCGGCCGCGATGTCAGCTTCCAGCGAAGGCGCGCGGGTGGCCCATTCGGCGTAGCGCAGGCCGAGCAGCTGCTTGTTGTCAGCTAGGCTCAGGACCAGCGCGCCGAGGCTCACGCGGAGGCCTCCTCGCCGGGCGCCCAGAGCGTGTTGATCGCCTCCCGCGGCACGACCGCCAGCTCGATCCAGCGCTCCTCGTCGTAGGTGGCCCGTGCGTAGGCGGCGGCCAGGTCGTCGTCCGGCGCTACCACGCTGCCGATCTGCCTGAGCGGCTCCTGCCGGAGCTTGCGGGCGAAGACCTCATAGGCCCGAACGTCGTCGTGAACTCGTTTGAACTGCACCTGGTCTCCTAGACCGCCAGTCCCCACATCTCCAGTGCGTCGCGGCCGGCCTGGCTCATCCGCGCCGAGGTCCAGGGTGGGTCCCAGACGACTTGGATGGACACCTGGCGGACGCCAGGCGCCCGAAGCAACCGCTCGCGAATGTCCTCCATGATCATGTCAGCCGCCGGACAGCCCATCGCCGTGAAGGTGAGGTCGACCTCCACCAAGCCGTCCGCCTGCTTCAGACCGTAGACCAGGCCAAGATCCACGATGTTCACAGGCATCTCGGGGTCTTCCACCCCGCGCAGCGCGTCCCAGAGTGTCGAGGCGGCCTGGGGCTCTATCACCGCGGGTGTGCCTGGCGGAACTTGTGGAACTCCTCCTGCAGGGCGCCGACCATCTCGGCGTTCCGGGGCCCGCGACCGCGCCAGCGTTTCATGACGTCGTCCCACGAGCAGGGGTCGTTCAGGTTCCAGCGCTTCAACTGCGGGTCGAAGGTGCAGGGGAAGGGATAGTCCAGGGCGTAGGTCACCTGGCCGTCACTCTCCTCTCGGTGGGCTGGCACCGTGATCCCGATCTCCTCGCAGTAGGGCACCACCAGGGAGAGCCACCACTGCCTGAGCTGATCGTTGGTCTTGCCCTTCAGGCGAAAGTCGAGCTGGGTCGAGTGCATCTTGAGCGCATCAGGCAGGCCGAACCACTCCACTGTGAGCGGGAACATCCAGTCCACCGCCCGCTGCAGGTTCGCTCGCGCCTCCCCACCGGCGGCGGCGATTCGCTTGGCCCAGGTGCGGCCGTTGCGGAGGTGAAAGTTCTCCTCCGCCATCACCTTGTTCAAGCCGCGCTTCCAGGGCCCATAGGAGCACTCGGCGTGGATGTCGCCGAGCAGGCAGAACCCTGCCTGGTCGTAGAAGAGGTTGGCGATGATGAGCTCGGTCCAGGTCTCCAGGGGAACGTCGAACGCGTAGGGATAGCGGAAGGACTTGGGGTCGCGCGAGAAGATGAGCTTCTCCTGGTCCTCGCCCAGCTCCTCCAGGATGTGATAGGCGATGTGGGCGTGAGCGAGCTCGTCCTGGATGATCGCCACGCCTGTCATGAAGGCGTTGATGCTCGGCGCCCGCTGCGCGGCGAGGTAGTAGGCGGGAGCGGAGATCAACTCAGTGTCACCCGAGACCGTCAGCGTGTGGCGCAGTTCCTTCTTGTACTCGGGCGTCATCTCGTTCGGCGACTCGATGAGCTCGCCGTTGCGCATCAGCTGGTCAAAGACCGGATTTGCAGTCGCCATCATTCACCTCGCTTGGGTTGTCTCCCATTGTCGACCATCGGGCCGTTCAGGTCGACTGGGAGTGAGCGTGGGTCGCCCAGCACTCGCTGACGGACTCAAATGCGGACCGGGCGGCGCCCGGGCCGCTGGTAGAATCCTCGCCCGGCGGTGCCGGGAGACCGGCCTCACCGGTGGCTATAGCTCAGTAGGTTAGAGCACCAGATTGTGGTTCTGGGTGTCGCGGGTTCGAATCCCGCTAGCCACCCCAATGTCGTGTCTCACCCCATACCGGAGACCTGTCTCACGTCAATCGTGGACAAATTTAGGGCTGCCGAGGGGCTGATAGATCCGGTTAGGGTCCAGAGTCAGCTGGCGGATGAGCGAGCCGTCTTCGGCGAGCACCCTGACCTCGGCATCGGCGACCAGTAGCCGCACCCGCTGGCGGGCGTAAGCACGGCCGACGGCGACGTGGCGGAGCCGGCTCATGTAGCGGAGGGTGACGCGGCCACCGCTGTCATGCGGTCCTTGCGGACTCGGTAATGGATAGCCGGAGTGCGACCCATTGACCCGGGAGACCGCGTGAGATTCTCAAGCATCGACTTGACTTTCTCAATAATCAGGAGTAAGGTAAGCGACGGTCAAGGGGCCGGTCAACACACCCCACTAAAGAAAGGAGGAACCATGCAAGCCGATCAGAAAACGCTAGTCAGGGACTACATCCGGGCAGTTGGAGAAGGGAGGCTCGACGAAGTCGCCCAATACCTCCGAGAAGACGTGACGTTCGACGGCCCGGGACTGACCAGCTCCCGCGGCGCGGACGCTTACCTGGCAGCTCTGCGGCGTCTCGAGCCCATCATCGCCCGCAACGAAGTGAAGAGCATCTTAGTGGACGGCGACGAGGCGTGCGTGCTCTACGACTTCGTTACCGATACACCGGTTGGGGCAGTTGCGTCGGCCGAATGGCTCCGCCTCGAAGGCGATCGCATCGCCTCCGTCTATCTGCTGTTCGACAAGGCGAACTGGCCTACAGTCCTCCAGGCGCTCAAGGACAGGGCTTCGGTTCCCAGCGCCTAACTACTCATCACGACAGCCGGAGCAGCCCCATGAATGTGAACTCGGAGGACGCTGTCCGAGACAGCTACGACGCCGCCGCCAGTGAGTACGTTGCGCACATCTATGACGAGCTGCGCCACAAGCCGCTGGACAGGAGGCTGCTCGATGAGCTGGCCGAGGAGGTCAGCGGTCGCGGACCTGTTTGCGACATCGGCTGCGGTCCCGGCCACGTTGCTCGTTACTTGCGCGAACGCGGCGCGGAAGTGACGGGCGTTGATCTCTCGCCGCGGCTGATCGAAGAGGCGCGGCGGCTGAACCCGGGTATTCGATTTGAGGTGGGTGACATGCGCTCGCTCGAGGTTCCGGATGCCGCCTTCGCGGCGGTAGTTGCCTTCTACTCCCTCATCCACTTTGATACTGACCAGCTTCGCGAGGCGGTCCGGGAGCTGCGACGGATTCTGAGCCCGGGCGGCGTCCTGCTGGCATCTTTCCACCGAGGCTCCGAGCGGAGGCATGTCGATGACTTGTGGGGCGTCGAGGTCAACCTCGACTTCAACTTCTTCGAGCCAGATGAGATCAAGACGGTGCTGACCGCGGAGGGGCTTGCAGCGGAGCGGATAACCGTGCGCACCCCGTACATCGGCTTCGAGGTCGAAACTGAGCGCTTCTACGTCAGCGCCCGAAGACCAGCCGAGATCTACTGAGCGCTGAGCGGCGGCGGCTGCGCCGTTACTGAGACAATTCGAGAGTCATGGAAGTGGGCTTCATCGGTCTCGGCAAAATGGGCCAGCCCATGGTGCGGCGGCTGCTGGGCGCCGGCCATACAGTCGTCGTCCACAACCGTTCCCGGCCGGCGGTGGAGGAGCTGGCGGCGGCGGGAGCAGTCGCCGCAGACTCTGCCGGGCAAGTGGCCGCGCGGGCCGAGCTCGTGCTCACGGCCTTGCCGACGCCGGAAGCGGTGGAGCGCGTCTATCGCGAGCTGGCGGCCGCAGGCCGAGGCGGTCAGGTCTACGCCGACCATTCCACCGTCAGCCCCGAGACAAGCCGTACTTGCGCTGCGCTCCTGGCGGTCGAACAGGCAGCTTTCCTGGACGCGCCCGTCAGCGGCGGACCTGACGGCGCGGCGGCCGGCAGCCTGACAGTGATGGCGGGAGGTGCCGAAGCCGATTTCCAACGCGCGCTGCCCGCGTTCGAGGCCTACGGCCAGAACATTCGCCTTTGCGGTCCGGTTGGCGCGGGACAGGCGGTGAAGCTGGTCAACCAGCTTCTCTGCGGGGTCCATTCGGCTGCCGCCGCCGAGGCGGCTGTGTTCGGAGCCGCACTCGGCATCGACGCCGACCTGCTGCTCGAGATGCTGGGCACCTCGTTCGGGAGCTCGCGAATGTTCACTCGCAACGTTCCGCGCTTCATCTCCCGCGACTTCTCAGGCGCGACCTCCGTCAAGCTGCTGGTCAAAGACCTGGGCTTGGTCGCCGCCGAAGCGCGCGGCGTCGGTCTGGCACTGCCGCTGGGGGAGGTGACTGGGCATTTATTCCAGGCGACGGCGGCTGCCGGCCTCGAAGATGAGGACATTGCAAGCCTGGTCAAGCTGACCGAGGAAGCGGCCGGAATCAAGGTACAGGGCCGGCTGCCGGAAGAGGGCACCGCTCCGGCCGGCTAGACGCCTGAGAGCTCTCGCAGGCGTTCGCTCGCCTGGCGGAGGTCGGCCGCGATCGCCCTTTCGTCCCCAGTCTCGAGCTGCCCCTCGCGGACGACGACCCGGCCCTCGATCACCACAGACTCGGCTCGCGCCGGTGGCGCCAGTGCCAGCGCGACCAGCGGATCGGCAATGCCCGTCTGAGCCAGCCCATCGAGGCGGAAGAGAGCGACGTCGGCGCGCTTGCCGACTTCGAGCGTGCCGCAGTCGTCCCGGCCCAGGCAAGCAGCGCCGCCGGCGCTCGCCAGCCGCCAGGCGCTCTGGGCGCTCAGTGCGTGGGGCGCATCCAGGCGGTGCTGCAGCGCGGCCCGCAGACGGGCCACGAACAGAGCCTCGTGAACCTCGCCGGCAAGGTTCGAGTCCTCGTTGCTGGCCGCACCGTCAACACCCAGGCCGACCCGAACCCCGGCAGCCAGGAGGTCTTCGACCCGGCAGGCGCCCGCACCCAGTCGCAGGTTGCTGGAAGGGCAGTGGACGATGCCCGACTGCTTGGCGGCGACTGCCTGCACCTCGCCATCTGTCAGGTGGATGCAGTGGGCGTACCAGACGTCGGGACCCGTCCAGCCCAGCTCCTCCATCAGCTCCAGCGGCCGCCGGCCGAACTTCTCCTGGCAGAAGCGCTGCTCGTCGAGCGTCTCGGCGAGATGAGTGTGCAGGCGGACGGCCTTTCGCCGGGCCAGCTCGGCCGACTCCCGCATCAGCTGAGGACTGACGGAGAAGGGTGAGCACGGGGCCACCACCAGCCGGCACATGGAGCCTGGCGCGGGGTCGTGGTAGCGGGCGATCATCGCCTCGGTGTCCGCCAGGATGTGATCCTCCTGCTCGACCAGATGGTCGGGTGGGAGTCCACCCTGGGAGTGGCCGAGCGACATGGAGCCGCGGCAGGGATGAAAGCGCAGACCCAGCTCCCGCGCCGACTCGACCAGCGCAGCGAAGATCCCCGGTCGGCCGGCGGGAAAGACGTAGTGGTGGTCGGTGGAGAGGGTGCAGCCGCTCAGCAGCAGCTTCGCCATCGCGGCTCGTGCCGCGAAACGCACCAGCTCGGCGTCCAGGTGGGCCCAGACGGGATAGAGCGTGGTCAGCCACTCGAACAGCGTGCCGTCCGGCTCATAGCCGCGGGTCGCCCACTGATACATGTGGTCGTGGGCGTTGACCAGACCAGGCATCGCCACGCAGTTCGGCTCGTGCAGGTGCTCCTCGGCCTCAGGCGGCGGACCTGTGCCGATCTGCTTGATCTCGCCGCCTTCGCTCAAGAGCCAGCCGTTCTCCAGCTTCTCGCCAGTGCAGGTGACGATCGTGGCCGCCCGAATCAGCAGCGACATCAGCGTCACTAGAGGTCGAGAAGGTCGTCCGGCCGGACGGGCACGTGGCTCACCTCCCGCCCTGTCGCGGCGCGGATCGCCGCCAGTACGGCGGGGCCTGAGGAGATCGCAGGCGGCTCCCCGACCCCCTTTAGACCGTACGGCGAGAGGGGATCGCCGAGCTCAAGCACCTCCATGCGCACCGGGGGCATGTCGAGGATCGTGGGGATCAGGTAGTCGGTGAAGGAGGGGTTCAGGATCTTGCCGTCCGTGACCAGAACCTGCTCCATGATCGCCAGCCCCAGGCCCTGCGCAGCACCACCCTCCAGCTGTCCCTCCACCGCCTGGGGGTTGATGGCCTTGCCCACGTCCTGGGCGGTGGCCAGCTCGACCACGTGGACCAAGCCCAGCTCGACGTCCACGTCGACCACCGCCCGATGGGCGGCAAAGGCGAGCTGCAGATGCGCGTTCCCCTGACCCCGCTCGTCCAGCGGCTCGGTCGGACGAGGCCTGTATTCCCGCTCCTCGCTGACCACCTCGTCGCCGAGCAGGGTCACCAGGTCGATGACGGTCCTTCCCGACGCGTCCACCAGTCTGTCATCCGCCAATCTCCAGGTCTCGCCACGGCCGGCTCGATCTCCCAGCTCTGACCGCGCCATCTCGAGCACGCGCTCGCGCACTGCCTCACAGGCTGTCTTGACGGCACCCCCAGTGATGTACGTCTGTCGGGAAGCCGAGGAAGAACCACCCGAGCCGACCCGGGTGTCGGCATTCAGCACCACCACCTGCGAGACGCCCAGTTCGGTGCGGGCGATCTGACCCTGGATCGTGACCAGACCCTGGCCGACCTCGACGGACGCGGTGTGCACCTCGGCTTGCGACCGTCCCTCGACCACCCGCAGGGTCACCCGCGCCGTCGAGTAGTCGGGAAAGCCCTCGGAGTAGCCCACGTTCTTGAAACCTGCGGCGTAGCCCACGCCCCGCCTCACACCCTCACCGTGGGTGGTGTTGGAGACGCCGCCCGGCAGCTCGCGGAGATCGCGGCGGCTGGCATCGGTTGTCTCGGGCAGCGGCATCGAGAACACACGGCGGAGCAGCTCGGCGACAGGGATCGAACCCTCCAGCGGTTGGCCCGTGACGAGGCTGTCGCCGGTCTGAAAGGCGTTGCGCAACCGGAGTTCAACGGGGTCCAGTCCCAGCGCTTGAGCTAGCTTGTCCATCTGAGCTTCGTGGGCGAAGCAGTTCTGCACCGAGCCGAATCCCCGCATGGCGCCGCAGGGCGGGTTGTTCGTGTAGACCACCCAACCCTCGATGGTGGCGTTGGGGACGGCGTACGGTCCCGACGCGAAGGAGCAGGCGTTGGAGATCACCGCTGTCGAGCTGGAGGCGTAGGCCCCGCCGTCGAGCACTATCGACGCCTTGACGTAGACGAGCTTGCCATTGCTATCTGCGCCGTGCTCGTAGCGGAGCCGGCCGGGATGCCGGTGGACGTGGCCGACGAAGGATTCCTGGCGGCCGTAGACGATCTTTACAGGTCGGCCGGTGCGAAGGGCGAGCAGGCAGGCGTGCGCCTGCATCGAGAGATCCTCACGGCCGCCGAAGGCCCCGCCGACGCCGGCCAGCGTGAGCCGCACACGCTCGGGCGGAAGCGCCAGCACAGCTGCCAGCTGATCTCGATCAACATGCAGCCACTGGGTGGCGATGTAGAGGTCAACGCCCCCCTCGCCATCCGGCACGGCAAGCCCTGACTCCGGCCCCAGCGGCGCCTGGTCCTGCATCCCGATGACGTACTCGCCGCTGACCACCACCTCCGCGGGGGCGTTCTGGTCGCCGTGCTCGATGCGCAGCCGGCGCAGGATGTTGCCGCCTTCGTGCAGGCTTGGGCCCTCGCCGCTGATCGCCAGCTCCGGATCGGTAAGTGGCTCCAGCACTTCGTAGTCCACCTTCACCTTCGCGGCTGCTCGGCGGGCCTGCTCCGGGTGCTCGGCCGCGACCAGGGCCACCGCCTCGCCCTCGTAGCGGACGCAGTCGAAGGCCAGCACAGGCTGGTCGGCGATCTCCAGGCCGTAGACCTTCCGGCCGGGCAGGTCGGCGTGGGTGAGGACTAAGTGCACGCCGGGCATCGTGGCGGCCTCTGTCGTGTCGATCGCGCGGATCCGGGCATAAGGGTGGGGGCTGCGCAAGGTGCTGCCCCAGAGCATGCCCTCCGCCCAGAGATCGGAGGAATAGGGGAAGTCGCCGCTGACCTTGAGCACACCCTCTGGGCGTTTGACTGATTCACCGATGCCGCCTGTGATCGCGCTCTGGGCCAGCGGACGCTGGCGGGTGGGCAGCGGCCGAGCTTCGATCACGGCGCCGACACCAGCCGACCGGCGGCCAGATGCACTGCGGCGATGATCTTGGCGTAGCCGGTGCAGCGGCAGAGGTTGCCCGCCAGAGCTTCCTTGATCTGGGCGTCAGACGGCTCTGGGTTGCGCCGCAGCAGGTCGTGCGTCGCCACTATGAGTCCAGGCGTGCAGAAGCCGCACTGCACAGCTCCGGTCTCCAGGAACGCCGCTTGGATCGGGTGCAGAGCACCCGGCTCGGCCAGCCCTTCCACTGTGACGATGTCCCGGTTCTGCGCCTGACCGGCTAGCACCAGACAGGCGCAGACCAGGTTGCCTTCCAGGTAGATCGAACAGGAGCCACACTCGCCCTGCTCGCAGGCGTTCTTGGCCCCGGGCAAGCCCAGCCGCTCGCGCAGGAACCAGAGCAGGCTCTCGCCAGGCCAGACCTGATCCGCCTCCCGGACTTCTCCGTTCACGCGGCAGCTGATCCTCACTGCGCGGTGTACTCCTGCCAGGCCCAGGCGAACGTCCGCCGGGCCAGCACCGCGAGCGCCCGGCGCCGATAGGCGGCAGTACCCCTGACGTCATCGATGGGCCTGGCCGCGCGCGCCACCAGCTCACCAAACCGCTCACGCGCGGATTCAGGCAGGGGTTGGCCAGAGCGCCAATGATCGCCCTCCCCCAATGCCTCGGCGAGGAATCGCTCAGCCTCCCCGGCGCGCAGAGGGGTGGGCCCAGCGGAGCCGATCCCGGTGCCCACAGTCTGCTGTTCCGGGTCGAGCGCCAGGCCGAAGGAGCAGACCGCGATCACCATGGCGTTGCGGGTGCCCACCTTGGCGAACTGTTGAGGACCTGGAGCGGGGCGCAGCCAGAAGCCGGCGATCAGCTCATCCGGCTTCAGAGCGTTGCGCTTGGGACCGAGGAAGAATTCGTCGACAGGGATTTCCCGGCTGCCCCGCAGCGAAGTGACCTCGATGCTGGCGCCGGCCGCCAACAGTGCGGGATGGGCGTCGCCAGCGGGTGAGGCGGAGCCCAGGTTGCCGCCCACCGTGCCCCGATTACGGATCTGGGGCGAGCCGACGCTGCGGGAGGCCATTGCCAGCCCGGGCAGGCGCTGGCCGAGCTCGGTGATGATGCGGCTGTAGGAGACGCCCGCTCCCACCCGCAGCCTGCCGTTGGCCGGCTGCCACTCGCTCAGCTCGGCCACCCGATTGAGGTCGAGGATGACCTCCGGTCGGTGGCGGTCGAAGTTCAAGTCGACCAGCACATCAGTGCCGCCCGCGATGGGGAGGGCCTCCGCCCGGGCGGTCTTCATCTCCAGCGCCTCGCGCCAACTCGTCGGCTGCAGGAACTCCATCACCAGGCTCGGCCGGGCGGCGGTGCCCCGTCGCGCATGAGAGAGCCCTCGATCAGGCCGTAAGGGCGGTCGGCGGCGTAATAGACCTCGTCCTGGTTGTTCAGGGCGAAAGGCGAGAGGTCGACCAGGAAGTGGTGTTTGTTGGGCATCGCCAGCCGGATCTCGGCCACCTCGGGCAGGCTCTCCAGGACCGCCCGGCCCATGTCGTAGAGCGTCTGCTGGAGGGAGAGGCTGTGGGCTTGGGCAAACGTCTCCAGCAGCCGGCTCCGAGCCGTCGCAAAGCAGGCGGCGTGATCGACCTCTGCTCTGGCGTACCGCCAGCGGGCTGTGACGGCAGTGGCGAGGATGCGGTCCTGGGTCTCCGGCAACGTCGTGTAGCGATCCTTCAAATAGCCCCAGAACTCGGAGCCAGTCGTCTTCAGGACAGTCAGCTCGGTGAGCCCGGCGACCACCCAGTCCTCCCTCTCGCTGGCGGTCACAGTGGCCAGGCGCTTCTCGGTCCCGCCGCGCACGAAGGCGTGGGGATGAGGCGTACCGTCGACACTCAGCCGCTGCCAGCTGTGCTGCTCGATGGCCACCCGGGCCTCGCGGATCGGCGCGTAGCCGCCAGCAAAGTGGCGAGCCAGGCGGAGGCCGAACTCCTCTATCTCGCCCACGCCTTCCTGGGCGAAGGCGAAGATGGTGTTCTTCTGGCTGTCGGTGGGCAGGACGTTGGAGTTGTCGCCGGTCAGGTGGACTGACTCGAAGTCGCCCGAAAGAGCGACGCTGACGGTCAGGTCGGCCAGCTCATGCCCGCCATGCCCTCGGTCGACGCGGACGAAATGCGTCTCCGCCTTGCCGTAACGGTTGTCGCCCAGGATGATGCTCATGGCGGTTCTCTCCCGATTGGAGCACAAAGCCGCTCAGCGGTGCCGTGGGCCGTGGGCCTAGGCCAGGCATAGACAGCTCGCCGGTAGGCTACGCAGCTTTTATGCGCCTGGCGGCTGCGGCGTTCGCCTAAGCCGCTTCAGTCGCGCTCTTCCAGCCAGAGCCGATAGTGCCGGTTGCCGGCAGCGCGAACGCTCACGGAGGATCTTTGGCGGCGGAGCCAGGCCTCAAAGCGGCGAGCCGCCCGGGCGTCGCTTTCCGCCAGGACCAGTGTGTGGTTGGCCCGGCAGGACGCCAGGAGCGCCAGCCCTATCCGGTGGCTGAACACCTCTCCCGACGGCAGATGTACCACTGCGCCCCCGCGTCCGGCGAGGTCCCCGACGTGAGCCGCGAGCAGACCGTTCAGCCTGTGCAGCAGCCGCTGCTCGCCCTGCCGCTTGGATTGGAAGAGGCAATGAGGGTGCAGCTCGAAGAGTCGAACCTGATCCTCGATCGTCTCCACGCAGGCGGAGTAGACGAGCGGAATGCAGTTGGCGTGTCGACGGCGCAAGCGCTGGAGGACCATCTCCACTGTGATGGTCCGCTCGTCGCCAGGGACGCGGGCCATGTCGAGGTCCAGCACCGCCACCAGCGGTTCCCGCCGTTCCAGAAGCGACATCGCCCTCCGGGGACTGGGTGCGGGCAGTGCCTCCAGGCCGGCTCGGTCGACGGCAAGCGTAAGCGCCGCCAGCTCCTCCGGAGTGTCCTCCAGCAGCAGCACCTGGGGCGCCGACCACATCGGGTTAGTTGCCGCAAGGGCCAGCCGGCCCGTAGTTGAACAGAGCTGCAAACTCAGCCATGCCGCCAATGATGCGGCCTGCTCCCGGAGCGCGGCAAGGCTCTTTACAGATGTGTCCGGTCTGGTCGCTTCAACGAGCCCTAGCTGGTTTCGTGTAAAGAAGCTGGCCAACCGCTGAGCCAGCGGCTAGCGTCGCAAATGACATGAAGACGCTCTCGGCGCTGGATCAGATAACCGTGGCCAGAGAAGGGTGCGCGTCGCCCCGCCGCGTCAGCTCGCGGCGGGCACTCCCGGCTTTGCTGGCCGCGCTGCTGCTGACAGCCTGCGCTGGTGGGAACACTTCCGGGGCCGGCCGGACTGGAAATCAGGGCCTGTCGGGCGCCGCAGCCGGGCCGGAGGTGCAGACCGCGGGCAGCTGCCGGGCGCGTCACGTCGGGCCGGGGGCGAGCGATTGGGAGCCTGATCCGCAATGCACCCCGGGGGCGACGCGGCGGGCTTCTCTGAGCGAGATCTGCCCGATCGCCCACACCCGGGCGGTGCGGCCGCCAGTCTCCTACACGGGCAGCTTGAAGCGCAAGCAGATGGCTGCCTATGGATTCAGCGACAGCCCTGCCGCCCACCAGGAGGATCACCTGATCCCGCTTGAGCTCCTCGGCCATCCCACTGATGCGCGCAACCTGTGGCCCCAGCCGTCTCCGGTGAGTCCCAACGACAAGGACGGCTTGGAGGACTGGCTGCACGACCAGGTCTGCGAAAATCGGCTCTCGCTCGCCGACGCGCAGCACCAGATCGCCACCGATTGGTACGGCACCTGGCTGCGGGCCGGAAGGCCCCAGCCTCGCTCCTTGACCGGTGGCTGAGACCCCTACCCGGTGGCGGTAGGATCGGGCGGGTGACGAGTTGGACCTGGCAGTCGTTGTCCCTCGACGACGCCGGCTGGATTTCAGAGCTGATGACGCGCTGGCGGCCGCACGACCCTGTCGATCCGGTCGTGCTGCGGCATCGCTGGGCCAACTTCCGCCTCGACCACGTGCAGGGTCGCTGGGCGCTCAGGGACGCCGCCGGCAATGTTGTTGGCTTCGGTGCCGCCAATCATCCTCCGTGGGAGCGGGAGCCCGGCCGGATCGGCGACTGGGACCTGAACCTGGCGCCGGAGGTGAGGCCCCAGGCGGACGGCATCATCGCCGCCTTGGAAGAGTGGTTGCGCCGCGACGGAGCCCGCGCCGCCGCGGCCGACGCAGAGGGAGACGAGCACTGGCTGCTGGCGGCGCTGGCTGCGCGCCGGTACGAACAGGTCTCCGCCGAGAGGTTTTGGAAGCTCGACCTGCTGAAGCGAAGAGACACCCTGCTCGAGTTGGCCCGCGAGTCTGAGGCTAAGGTCACCTCGGAGGGGCTGGCGCTGCTGACGTTCGACCGCTATCTGACCCGTCCGCAAGCCTGGGACAAGGTGGTAGCGCTCTACCAGGAGACAGAAGCCGACATCCCGCAGAACCCGGGCGATCATATGCTCACGCCACCGGAGATAGTGGCTGAGCTGCAGGCTCCCGACGTCAGGCCGGATCGTGTCTGGGTGGTGGTTGCCGGCGACGATCTAGCTGGGCTTTCCTTCCTCAGTTTTCCCCCGATCCGGGGTCAGGTCTGGACAGGCTATACGGCCACCGCGAGGCGCTATCGCGGCCGTGGCGCCGCCTGGGCTGCCAAGATGGCGACGCTGGCGCAGGCGATCGAGCTGGGCGTGAGCGAGGTGAGAACCGGCAACGATGAGCGGAATGCGCCCATTCTCCGGATCAACGAACGCCTGGGCTATGAGCTACTACCGGGCTGGCTTCGCTTCCGGCGCCCGCTGTAGCTCCGTGTCGCAGGAGCGAGGAGCAGGTTCAGCCGACCAGGCTCAGGACTTCGGCGGCGTAAAGCTGCAGCTTGGCCGGGCCGACCCCCGGCACTGAGGCCAGCTCCGCCGCAGTGCGGGGCCGGCGGGCGGCGATCTCCGCCAGCGTCCGGTCCGAGAACACGATGTAGGCAGGCATCGAAGCCTGGCGCGCCCGGCCCAAGCGCCAGGTTCGAAGTCGGGCCAGGAGTTCGGAGCTCTCGGGGCTGTTCTCCGCCAAACCGTCGGCGGCGGCGGAGCCAGAGGCCGAGCGCACGGCTGTCGCTGTGGCCGCTGGCAGGCTCAGCGCGACGGTTGTCTCGCCGTTCAGCATCCGGCTGCCCAGCTCGGTGAGGGCAAGCCTCGGATACTCGCCGGAGGTCTGTCGCGCCAGGCCGACCTCGACCATCTCGGTCAGCAGTTCCCGCAGCCTGGCGGGCGGCCAGCGCAGCGAGCCGAAGAACTCGAGCTCCTTCAGCCAGGGCTGGCTGCGCACCCAACTGGTTTCCTGCCCGGCGACGATGGCGGAGATCTTCTCAGCGCCCAATCGGTCGGAGAAACGGCGCAGCGCGGCCAGCATCCGGCGCAGATCCTCGGCTGCTATCGATTGCTCTCGCCGCCGCCCGGGATTGAGGCAATTGTCGCAGGCCGAGCAGGTCCGCGGCACTCCCGGCTCCCCGAAATAGTCGCCGATCCGCGCGTGCCGGCAGGTCCGCAGCCGTGCATAGCCGAGACTCTGGGCCAGGCGGGCATAGATGCCTTCGCGGATCCGGGTCGGCTTGGGCGGGTTCTCGGCGAAGTAGGCATGCAGATCCCGATCGGCCGGCGACCACAGCAGCACACATTTGGCCGGCTCCCCGTCACGACCGGCTCGGCCGGCCTCCTGATAGTAGGCCTCAATGCTGCCGGGCAGGTGGTGGTGGATGACCTGGCGGATGTCCGGCAGGTCGATGCCCATGCCGAAAGCGGTGGTGGCGACCACCACACGCAGAGCGCCGGCAGCGAACCCTTCCTGGACGGAGCGACGATCCCGGTCCGCCAGGCCGGCGTGGTAGGCGGCGGCTGGCAGGCCACGAGCGGTGATCAGCTCCGCCAGCTGCTCCGAGTCGGCGCGCCGCCCTGTGTAGATGAGGGCCCGCCCGCTGCCGGGGTCGAGCGCCGCCAGAAGCGCGTCTTGCTTGCCCCTCTCACCCCTGCACTGGCGCGCGGAGAGCCGCAGGTTGGGGCGGTTGAAGCCGGTGACGAAGACCTCCGGGTCCCGCAGGTCGAGGCTGGCCGCGATGTCTGCCCGCACCTGGGGCGTGGCGGTCGCCGTGAAGGCGGCGATCGGTGGGCGGCCGCAGGCAGCTATGGCGCCGCCGAGCTGCCTGTAGTCCTCACGGAAGTCGTGGCCCCAGCTGGAGATGCAGTGGGCTTCGTCGACCACCACGCGGCGCAACCCTATCCGGTTCAGGCGACCCACGAAGCCCTTGGCGGAGAACCGCTCAGGCGCCACGTAGAGCAGCTTCACCTCGCCAGCCTCGGCCAGCTCCAGCTGCAGCACCTGGGTGGCCCGATCCAAACTGGAGTTGATACAGCCAGCCGCGACGCCGAGCTGGCGAAGCCGGTCGACCTGGTCCTTCATCAGCGCGATGAGGGGCGAGACGACCAGCGTCAGTCCTGGAGCGGTCAGGGCGGGAACCCAGTAGCTGATGCTCTTGCCGGCGCCGGTGGGGGCCACCGAGAGAACGTCCCTTCCCTTCAGCTGGGCCTCCACCACTTCCCTCTGGCCGGCCCGAAAAGACTGCAGCTGGAAGACTTCCTGCAGCGCCTGGAGCGGTTCAGAGAGGGCCAAGTCGCTTTCAGTCTGCCCCTCCTGGGCCCGTTGCCCAACCTGGCCGGTAAAGAGGCAGCGTGGGTAAGTTGCTGGCCGCAAGATCAAGCGCGAGCCGGGGCTGGATCTGACAAGCTTGCACGCGATGCTGCAAGCGAACCTCACGACGTTCGTGGTCCTGCTCGTGGTGGCCAGCGCGGTGGCGATCCTCGTCAAGGCCGTGCCGGTCCCTTACGAGGTGGCACTGGCGGTGGTCGGCCTCGTGGCCGGCAGCTTGGCAGCCCCGATTCCCTTCCAGCTCACGCCCACGGTGATCTTGGCGGCCTTCCTGCCCGGCCTGCTCTTCGAAGCCGCCTACCGGCTGGACTGGCGCCTGCTCCGCCAGAACCTGGTAGCAGTGATCGCGTTGGCCACAGCCGGCGTGCTGCTGACGAGTTTGTTGGTGGGCGGCCTGGTCCACCTGCTGCTTGGCCTCAGCCTGCCGATTGCGTTTCTGATCGGCACCATGCTGGCGCCAACCGATCCAGTCGCCGTGCTGGCGGTGTTTCGGCGGCTGGGGCTGCCCGAGCGCCTGACCAACCTGGTGGAGGCCGAAAGCTTGGCCAATGATGGCACGGGGCTGGTTCTCTTCAGCCTGGCGTTGGCATTCATGACCGCCGCCGGCTCCGGCTTGGACCTGGCCGAATCCTTCCTGCGCCTGGTCCTGGGCGGTCTCGGGCTGGGGGCTTTGATCGGCTTTGCAGCTTCGCTCCTGATCAGCCGCGTGGACGACTTCACAGTGGAGATGACTGTTACAGCGATAGCAGCCTACGGTGGCTACCTGCTGGCGGATTCCCTCCGCTTCTCGGGCATTCTGGCCGTCGTGGCAGCCGCGGTCATCATGGGCAACTACGGACGCCGCCACGGCATGTCTGACGAAACGCGCCAGGCGGTCGACCTCTCCTGGGAATACGTGGCCTTCTTGCTCAACTCGCTGCTTTTCCTGCTCATCGGGCTCGCCGTGGCACTGCCACAGCTCCTGGCTGCCGCCGGCCTGGTGCTGGCAGTCGCAGCCATCGCGCTCTTCGCCCGAGCCGCGGCGGTGTACGCGGTGCTCAATCTGCTGCGCCCGCTGGGCCAGTCGGTGCCACTGCGCTGGCAACACCTGCTGGTCTGGGGCGGGATGCGGGGAGCGATAGCTGTGGCCCTGGTCCTCTCACTCCAGGGAAGGGGCGGAGCCTATGACCTGGTGGAGACGCTTGTCTACGGCGCTGCTCTGCTCTCCCTCTTGGTCCAGGGACTCACTATCGGCCCGCTGGCTCGCCGGCTGCTGAGCCGCCCAGAGGCTCTGGCGTAACTTCGCGTAACCCCCCGGCGTATCTACTCTCAGATCGCGATGAGTGGATCTTGCCGGACCCCGCCCAATCCGAAATCCTGTCCCGGGCGCCAGCAGCTATGAAACCGGCTGAACAGCCCGGTCAGATCTATGAGCTGCCGGCTGTGCCGGATCCGACCGAGCAGGCGCTTGAGGACCTCGATCTCATTTACGCCTATCTGTACGCTCGGGTCGGCAACCGGCCTGACGCGGAGGACCTGACCCAGCAGGTGGCGCTGAAGGCCATCCCCCGTCTCAAGCCGGATGCCGCTCCGGCGGCAGTTCGGGCCTACCTCTTCGCCACGGCTCGCACGGTCCTCGCCAGGCACTGGTCTCGCCGCCTGGGAGTGCCGGAGGAGCAGCTGCTCGACGATCTCTCGCAGACGGAAGGCGGCGGGGAAGAGCCGGAGCCGATCGAGCGGGTCCGCCGCATCCTCGACGCCCTGCCGGCCAACTACCGGCGTCTTCTGGAGTTGCGCTTCCTGCGCGGCTACTCGTTGAAAGAGGTAGCCCGAGAGACCAGCACCACCCCGGGCGCGGCGAAGATCATGCAGTGGCGGGCGCTGCGCGCCGCGGCGAAGGTGAGCGATGCCCGATAGCGAAGAACAGAGGCTGGCCGACCGGCTGGAAGCACTGGTCCGCCAGCTCCTCGCCGGCCGCAGCCCTCACCTGCACGTGAGCGACGCCTCGGAGCGTCGGGCCCTCATGGTGGCGGCTCGGCTGGCGGGTGCGCGCGAGGCGTTTCCCCGACCGACGCCCGAATTCAAGCGCCGCCTGGCCGCCGAGCTGGGGCACTCGGCGCCGGTGGCGGAACGCGGACTCTCACGCCGCGCGGCCCTGGTCGCAGGCGCCGGCGTGGCGCTCGGCGCGTTGGGCGGAGCCAGCGCCCAGCGTTTGGCCGACTTGCTGCCCAAGGCTGCGCCAGGGCCGACCAAGACGGCGGCTGAGCGAGCGATCCTCGAACCGCAGCCCGACACCGCACGCTGGTACGACACGGGCATCCGCTTCGCTGAAATGTCGGAGAGCCAACCGCACCGGGTGACGGCGGGTGCGATCAGTGCCTTTGTCATCCGTCAGGGCGAGCAACTGACGGCGATGTCCTCTTACTGCACGCACATGCCCTGTGAGCTCGTGCCCACCGGTTCTCAACTCCGCTGTCCCTGTCACAATCTCAGCTTTTCGCTGCAAGGCCAGTCGCTGGCGGACGGTTACGACCTGCCCTCGCTACCGCTGGTCAGGGTGAGGGTGAAGAACGGTCGAGTCGAGGTGATGGGGACCGCATGACGAACCTGCAGCGGCGTCGCCTGCATGCGCTGGACGGCTGCCTCAACCTCCTGGAGGACGCGCTGGAGAGGGGTGTGCACCGTATCAACGGCCCGGTGGGTCGCGAGCTCAAGCTCCGACTGGGGATGGCCGGGCTCATCCCCGACCACCGGCTGGAGGGGCGGCTGACGGAGCGAGTCCTGGACGACGTCTTTCGGCTCCAGGGCCAGCTGATCGGCGAGGACGACGAGCTGGCCGGCTAGGCCTGCCCCCGTCGCCTGGAGGCCGCTGAGTAGAATTCGCTGCGGCCATGACATCCTTCCTCAACGCAAGCTCTTACCTGCTCACCTCCGAGTCCGTCACTGAGGGACATCCCGACAAGATCTGCGACCAGGTCTCCGACGCCATCCTCGACGCCATGCTGGCCGAGGACCCGAACTCGCGCGTGGCCTGCGAGACGGCCGTCACCAAGGACTTCCTGGCGGTGATCGGCGAGGTGACCACCCATGCCGACGTGGCGATCGAGAACCTGATCCGACAGACGGTGTCGGGAATCGGCTACAGGGGCGGTGTCAGCGGCTTCGATCCTGACCATGCGCTGCTCAGCGTGTACCTGAAGGAACAGTCTCCCGACATCGCCGCCGGCGTCGACACTTCGCTGGAGGCGCGTCACGGCGACTTGGATCCGTTCGAGCTGCAGGGCGCCGGTGACCAGGGCATGATGATCGGCTTCGCCTGCGATGAGACGCCTGAGCTGATGCCGCTCACGATCTCGCTCGCCCACCGGCTGGCTCGTCGCCTGGCAGAGGTTCGCAAGGACGGCTCGCTGCCGATGCTGCTGCCCGACGGCAAGACGCAGGTCACAGTCGAGTACGAGTTCGGGCGGCCGAAGCGGATCGAGGCGGTGGTCATCTCCAGCCACCACGAGCGGGCGCTCAGCTCCGCCCAGCTGGAGGAGGGCGTCCGCCGGCTGGTGGTGGATCAAGTATTGCCAGCGGAGCTGGTCGACTCTCAGACCAAGATCTTTGTCAATCCCAGCGGCCGATTCGAGATCGGCGGCCCGGAGGCCGACGCCGGCCTCACCGGCCGCAAGATCATCGTCGACACTTATGGCGGCGTGGCCCGTCACGGCGGGGGCGCGTTCAGCGGCAAGGATCCCTCCAAGGTGGACCGCTCCGCCGCCTATGCCGCCCGGCACGTGGCCAAGAACATAGTGGCCGCTCAGCTGGCGGCGCGGTGTGAGGTGCAGGTCTCCTACGCCATCGGCCGGGCCGAGCCCACCTCCGTGTCGGTGGAGACGTTTGGCACGGGCCGCATCTCTGAGGAGGAGATGCTCCGCCTCATCCGGGCGAACTTCGACCTGCGGCCGGCGGCGATCGTCCACCACCTGCGCCTCCGGCGGCCCATCTACGGCCGGACCGCCGCCTACGGCCATTTCGGCCGGGACGACCTAGATCTCCCCTGGGAGAGGACTGACCGGCTGTCGGCGCTCCAAGAGCGCAGCGCTGCCACCATCCGGGAGTAGCACCGTAGCCAGCGAGCTCAGCTCGAAGGCTGCGCTGCAGGTCTACGACACCCTGCAGCGCCGGCTCCTGCCGATCCCACTCTCCAAGACGAAATCGGGGCGGCCAGAGCTGAAGCTGTATGTCTGCGGCATAACCCCTTACGACTCGGGTCATCTTGGCCACGCCTTCACCTTCTGCGCGTTCGACATTCTGGTCAGATGGCTGGAAGCTTCCGGGGTGGTGGTTAGCTATGTCCAGAACGTGACCGACGTGGACGATCCGCTCTTCGCGCGCGCCCGTCGGGACGGAGTCGATTGGAGCCAGCTCGCCCAGCGCGAAACCGAGAGGTATGTAGGCCAGATGGAGGCGCTTGGCTGGCGGCCGCCGGACGTGATGCCCAAGGTTTCCGACGAGATTCCAGGCATCGCGGCAGCTGTCAGCTCGCTGCTGCAGAACGGCTACGCGTACCTGAGTGACGCCTGCTACTTCGAGGTGGAGCGCTATCCCAGCTACGGTGCCCTTTCCCACCGCAGCCGGCGCTCCATGATCCGCAAGCTCCGAGAGGAGGGCCTGCTGGGCGACGTCGGTCCGGGCCGCAAGAGGAACCCACTCGACTTTCCGCTCTGGCGACGGTCGGAGCCGGGGGAGCCGGCCTGGGCCTCAGCGGCAGGAGCGGGTCGGCCGGGCTGGCACATCGAGTGCTCAGCCATGTCCACGCGCTATCTGGGTCCGCAGATCGATGTGCACGGAGGGGGGCGGGACCTGATCTTCTCGCACCATGAGTCGGAAAGGGCACAATCGGAATCGTTAACAGGCACGGTTCCATTCGCCCGCGCCTGGTTGCACACTGGGATGGTCAGGTTCCACGGCCGCAAGATGTCCAAGAGTCTGGGCAATCTGGTGGTCGTCGAGGACACGCTGGGGAGGGCGTCCGCGGCCGCGGTTCGCCTCTATCTGGCGTCCCATCGGTACCGAAGGGACTGGAGCTTCCGCTGGGAAGGGCTGGCCGGCGCCGCGCGCCTCGCCGACCGCCTGGCCGAGCTCGTCGGTCTGTATCCGAGAGGAGGCGGCGGGGGCGGGGCGGGCCCGCAGGGCCTGGAATCGGTGGTGGCGGCCGGGGCTGATCGGCAGCTTGTCGATGACTTTGCGGCTGCCCTTGACAACGACCTAGACACGCCCGCCGCAGTCCGGGTTCTGAGGCGAGCGGTGCGCCGGCAGGATGCGCCGGCAGCAGCCTGGATGGCCGGCATTCTGTGCGGGACCGCGCGACTCAGCTAGCCCCAGGTCAACGTCCTCGGGTACAGCTTGGGCGCAGCCCTCACCACAGGGCAGGCACCTTAGTCCAGGGGAGTTTCGGACCGCATCGCTGCTTCGGCGCAAGCCTTCAGCCGAGCCAGTGAGTCGGCCGGCCCGCGTTGCAGCTCACGGCTGAGGAGCAGCTTGACCAGGCGGCCCCGCCATCCAGGCGGAAGCGTGAAGTGTCAATTGAAGCTGACTCGAGTTTCCCGCCTACCCAGCGGGAGTACGTTGATGTGCTCGGAGTTGATGATCCCCAGCGGCAGCTGAACTCTCAGTTCCAAACCGTGCGGCGGGTCTACCGTCCCAACCTCCATCACTACCGGCCACCAGCGGCCCAGGGCGCGCGTCCGGAAGAAGATCTTTTGGCCCTCCGCGGCGGCCCCTGACGGTTCAGCACGAAGGAACTCGGCGTCGGTCCAGGCGGCATACTCCGCAGGGCTGGCTAGAAACTGCCAGACAATGTCGATGGGCGCATTCACCAGGGCGATCGGACAACTGTAACGGCCACACGACAAGACTAATCGTGGGCCGGCAAGCTCGCCTTATCCTTACTCTGCACGGAGGCGGGAGGCGTGAGGGGAGACGTGCCAGCCGGGACCTGGAGGGCCGGCAGCTCGTCTCGGGCGGCCGTTTACGCTGGAACCTCAGCCCGCCGCGGCCGGGCCATCGCTGTCCGCCGGCTGACCATGAAACCGCCGCCGGGCCACCGCGCCAACCGCTATCGTTGGCGCTGTCACGGCCACTCCCAGCCAGAACAGCAGTGCATAATCTCCGGCGCCCGCAAGCCCGCCCACTCCTGCCGTCGCCAGGCCGCCACCTAGAAAGACTGCGCTTACGAAGAGAGCTGTGCCTATGCCGCGGGCCTGCGGCGCCACCTCGGTCGCCCAGGTCTGGAACGTGGAGTGCATAACTGCGTAACCAGTGCCGGCGAGGAAGCTTGCGCTGAGGATGCCGGGGATTGTGGGTGAGAGCGCAGCGACCGCGTAGCAGAGCGTCAACGCCGCTCCGCCGCTCACGATCAGCCAATGAGCCCCGACAACCGGCGCTATCCGCTTCACGACCTGCGTGCCAGCCAGCACCGCAACGCCGTAGAAGCCCGTCACGATCCCGGCCACAGCTGCGTTCTGACCGTGCGCTTCCAGGGTCGGGGCGAGAAACGTGAAGAAGCCCAGCATGGCGGCTCCCTCGGGAATTGCAAAGAGAGTCAGGAAAACCAGCCATGGTCGCCGTGCCAGCCCGGCCAGCTGCCGTATAGCGGGTTCCCTCGTTGGTTGCCTGCTCAGCGTTTCGGGAAGCCAGCGCAGCACGTAGGCCAGGCCCAGCGCCGCCAGCGCGGGCAGGAGAAAGGCGACCCGCCAGCTGAGATAATGCGCAAGCAGGCCGGCGCTGAACGTGGCGGCGGCCGTGCCCAAGCCCACAGCTGCCAATAGGTCTGCGATCGCCCGCTGGCGCATCTCAAACGGAAAGCTGTCGGCCACGTAGACCACTGAAGTCGGAATGATGGCGCAGATGACGCAGCCCGTCAGAGCCCTACCCGCAATGAGCACTCGCAGGTCGGGTGCGAAGGCAGAGACCAGGCCTGCCACGGCCGCCCCGACGCAGGTGACCCGCAGCAGCAGAACCCGACCGATCCGATCCGAGATCAGCCCGTAGACCACCTGCATCGCGCCGTAGAGCAGGAAGTAGGCGGTCGCCACCACCGTCACCTGCGCCACGGTCACCCGTAGGTCATGAGCAATCGGCAGCAGAAGCGGCGCGATGGAGAAGCGGTCGAACATGCTCAGGAAGGGGCCCAGGTAGAGGATCCGCGAGCGTCCGCTAAGTCTCGTCGCCTGGGCGTTCATGACAGCGAACTTAGGGCTACCGGCTGCCGGGTCCTGGGCAAGCAGCATTGCTGCGGCCCATGCGGGCAGACCGATGTTCGTAGCTCGGCGGCGGCCCGCCACTGTGAGAGGGCCAGCTGCTGGCCGCCACCGCAGATTGTCGGGGCCGCGGCCCGGTCAGAAGTGCAGCTAACGCGCGGCTCAGGAGATCAGCGCCGCGCCGCAGTTGGGGCATTCATCGCCGGGCAGGATCGAGACCCCCGTCTCACACATGGGGCAGAGGACGTCGACGGCGACAGGCGCAAGGTCCTCCGCCGCCTCCAGCTCCAATTCACCGGGTACTGCGCTCAGATCGAGCGCCGGAGCACCACAGTTGAGGCAGGCGTAGCCGGCCAGGGTGATCTCATGATCTTGATACCGCCCGGCCGAGTCGACGGTCACCTCGGCCGAAAGCGCCTTGAACAGCTCGCCGCCGCAGTGCCGGGTGCATCTCAGCCACACCCTCGCCAGACTACCTGCCTGGCGCCGGCTCACTGCCTTTCCCGAGCCCGTGCGGCCAGAACATTGGGCACACTTCTTCTAGTCAAATGCGCGGATACTTCATAGGCCTGCTCCTGCTGGTCGTGCTCGTCGTATCAGTCCTCTCGCTTCGGCCTGGTGGCTTGCGCAACCAGCTGCGAAACGTCGCCCGGCGCTTGAAGCTCGCCCTCGGTCTGGCCGGCGTTTATCTGGCCGTCTCGACAGTTCTGCGAATCACCCTTCCGGGCGACAGTCGAGCCGAGTGGGGCTCGATCGCGCTGGCGGTGGTGTTGGGCGCTGTCTTTCTCGTGCTCTCGCGGGATCGGCCGCTCGATGCGGAGCGGCCCGCCAGCCGGCGTTGATGCCTGGCTCGCCTCCGCTCAGCAGTGGTCTCTGAAACCTGGTTCACAGCCGACCTGTCAGCTGCCGAGACTCAACCGCCGGTTCGCAGTCTGAGCGCCACTAGACCGATGAGAGAGGGGAGGCCGACCACCAGCCAGGCACCACGGCCGGCGCCCGCGAGTGCGCCCACCAAGGGTCCTGACAGCGCGCCTGTCGCGTAGGCGGCGAAGACCAGGCCGAAGGCGGAGTTGGGCGCCTCCGGCACCGCCTCCCGAGCCAGCCGGGAAACGAGCCCGGCTGAGCCCCCGAGCCCCAGCCCCGCCACACCGCCGACGGTCAGATAGGTGGCAACGGAGGCGCTCCCCGCTGCCACCAGTAACATCGCGACCAGATTCGCGGCGACCACGCCGAGACCCGCCACTGTGACGCTCCAGTGGTCGGCGCTGGCGCCGGCCGCCAGACGGCCGGCGGTGTTGCCCAGCGAGAAGCAGAGCAGGACGATCGCCACCACCACCACCGCCAACCCGGCATCGCGTGCCTGCGGAGCTAGGTTGACGGCGGCGTAAGGGCCCAGACACGCGGTCGTCAAGGCCAGCAGGCAGCCGGCCCAGACCGGACGGCGCCGCAGCAGCGTCAGGGGATCTGCCAAGGGAGCCGCCCGGGTTCTCTTCAGCGTCGCGGTTGCCGGCATGGCCATCACGGCGGCGATTCCCAGCAGCGCGAAGGCGGCGCCGACGACGCGCAGGGCGGCGATCCAGCCGACGCGGTCGGTCAGCAGGCTGAGCAGCGGCGCCTGGAAGACTGCCGCGGCTGCATAGGCGGCTGTGATGGCGCCGCCGACGAGTCCGCTGCGAGCGGGGAAGAGGGCGACCGACGCGGCCACCGAGCCCGATAGCGCCATGCCGCCCCCCAGCCCCAGGGCGAGCCAGCCGTAGGCCACAACGAAGCTCCAGCCCGAGGGCAGCGAGAGCGCGACCGCGAAGCCCAACAGCAGCAGGGCCACGCCGCCCGCACAGACCGCTCGGGCCGAGACGCGATCCGACAGGCGGCCGCCGATCAGCGTTCCCATCCCGTATCCCAAGGGCGTGGCCGAGAAGACGGCTCCCGTCAGCAGTGGGCTCCAACCCTCCGCCCGGACGTGGGGCACAACCGCGCCCCACGCGAAGACGAGCCCGAACGGCAGCTGAAGCAGCAGCCCAGCCACCACAGTGCGCGCTGCCAGTCGTCTGGGCGCGGCTGTGGCGGCGACCGCCAGCGGGTGGTTCAGCTCGCACCCGTCAGTTCCGCCGCTCGCCGCAGGTGCAGCGCATCTAAGGCAGCCGGGACCTCAGGCTTGCTCCAGAGCTCGTGCCCTGCCCGGGCCGCAGAGATGCGCCTGACCAGTCGCTGGGCTTCTGAAGGTTGCCAGCCGACCGCCGCCAGGGTCTTCTCCAGCTGGATGGTGTGCTCGGCCAGATGTCCAGCGAATCTCGCCAGGCGGAAGCGGACATCCACCTCGAAACCCACCCACACGGTGGGCCTGTGCAGGAGTGTCTCGGCGCCTGTGGTCGCTGCCGCCGTCTCCCGGCGCTCTGCGACCAGGCGCTCGATCCAGGCCAGGACACCGCCCTGCTGCTCCGGCTCACTCAATTGCAATTCGAGCTTCTGATAAAGCGGCTGGTCGTCCCCCCTCTCCAACGCGTAGACAGTCTGAGCCCGGTAGCGCCGCTCGACGAGCAGCAGGTGGGCAAGAGTCTGGCGCAGCGTCCACTCCTCCCCGCCTGGCTGAGCGTCCAGCAGCTGGTCAGGCACGCCTGCCAGCAGCCCGCGCAGCTCGCCGAAGGCACGCTGGCCTTCTGTTATCAGCCGCTGGGCCTGGCCTCGCAGCTGCACCTCGGCTGAGAGTTCGGCCTCGTGCGACAGCAGCAGCGCGTCCCGGCCGCGCAGTTCTTCACCCTGCCGCTCACGCCAGCTCCAGGGAGCCTCGCACCGCTCAGCGCTGACCTGGGCCAGCAGCAGGAGTGCGGTGACGAACTGGTGGCTCATGGCCAGAGCTTAGTGCGCGTTGATTGAGGGAGGCCAAGCTGACCACTCATCGATGGTGATCCTCACGAAGGGTCCGGCCGGTGCCTGCGCTGCATACTGCGGGTACTTGGCCCGGAGCAATTCCAGCGCGCTTGCCTGCTCTGGCCCCGGTTCGAGGACCGTGGCGCGGCCCTGGATGCGAACCCACCAGAGGCGGTCCCAGTCGGGTTCATAGTGGTCGACCAGCAGGGTGGCGCGCGGGTCCCGGATCAGGTTGGCGAGGCGGCGGAGCTGCCGCGTCCGCTTCGGCTTCTGATCGACGGCCCAATAGATCCGGTCTTGAGCGAGCACGAAGCAGAGCGGCACCACATGGGCTGAGCCGTCGGGATTGAGGGTGGCCAGGCGGCCCACCGGGGCAGCCAACACCTCCACCTCCCGCTGCCTTTCGCGCATTAGTGGCCTGTAACGGCCGATTGCGCCGTAGCTCGGGGCAGGCGCCCGGTCAGGGGGCCGAGGCGAGATCCGGGGTCGCCGCGAAACCAGAGGTTTCGTGGGGTGGGAAGGAAAGGGTGGAACGAGGAGGAGCGGATCTGAAGATCCGTGACGACGCAGGGCCGGGCCCCGCGCTCAGGGGGCCCCGCGAAGCGGGGAATGCTGCGCCCGCATCGGCGCCCTGAGCCCCGAGATACTGTCTTTTCGGCTGGTCCAGGCAAGTAGAAAAGCAGGCTACGACCGGAAAGCCGGCAGGGCGCGTTCTCTAGGCAGGATGGATGGATGGCTCTGATCTGGATAGCCGTCGCCCTGGTGCTGGCGGTGTCGGAGGTGGCGACAGTGGCGCTGTTTGCCAGCTTTCTCGCGCTGGGCGCCTTCGCGGCGGCCGTCGCCGCCTATCTGGGCGCGGGCATCCCGCTCCAGGTGGGGGTCTTCGGCGCTGTCTCGATGCTCGGCATCATCGCCGTGCGTCCCGGGCTTTTGGGCTATTTGAAGCGCCGCAGCGAGCCTTCCCAGCAGTCCGGCGCCTGGGGCATGGTGGGGCAGACTGCGCTGGTGGTCGACGCCATCAAGGGGCCAGACGAGCGCGGCCACGTGGAGATAGCCGGGGAGAACTGGCCGGCTCTGGCGGTCGACGGCTCGGCAGTTGCCGAGGGTCGCAGAGTGTTGATAGTGGACATTCACCGGACCACTCTCGTAGTGGATCCGAAGGTTAGAGGTTGAATGAAATGAGCATAGTTCTTGCCGTCATAGTCGGGCTCGCGCTGCTTTTCGTCGTGGTGGCGATCATCCGCACCATCCGCGTGATCCAGCAGGGCTACGTAGGGGTCGTGAAACGCCTCGGCCAGCTGCATTCCGTGCGCAATCCCGGCGTTGCCTTTCTCGTCCCCTTCGTCGACGTCATGGAGTTGGTGGACGTGCGGGAGGTGCCCCGCACAGGCGACCGTCAGGACGTGATCAGCAAGGACAACGTGTCGCTCCAGGTGAACGCCACGATCTTCAGCCAGGTGGTCGATCCCCGGCTGGCGCTGTTCGGCGTCAGCAACTACTTCGTGGCGGTCGATCAGCTCGCCCGAGCGTCGCTGCGCGCGGTCTTGGGTGAGATGAGCCTGGACGACGCCCTGAGTCAGCGGGAGGCGATCAACGCGCGCCTGCAGGAGCGGATGGAGCGCGAGACCGACAAGTGGGGCGTCAGGATCAATCGGGTCGAGATCATCGACATAGTGCCGCCCGCCCCGGTGCTGCAGGCGATGGCGCTGCAGAAGCAGGCAGATCAGGAGAAGCGGGCGGCCATCCTGCAATCGGAAGGCCAGCAGACGTCAGCGATCAATGTCGCGGAAGGCCAGAAGCAGTCGCAGATCAAGCAGGCGGAAGGCCAAAAGACTGCCGCCATCCTCTACGCCGAAGGTCAGCGGCAGGCGCAGATCCTGGAGGCCGAGGGTCGGGCGCAGGCGGTCAGCACCGTCTACTCCGCCATCAAGGCCGGCGCCCCCACGCCGGAGCTGCTGGCTGTGCTGCAGCTGGACACGCTCTCCCGCTTCGCCAACAGCCCCAACGCCAAGATTGTGGTGCCGGTGGAGACAGCCGGACTCCTTGGGGCGGCCCAGGCGCTGCGCAGCGTGCTCGATGGCGTCCCAGCGGCCGCCGCGGGCAGGTGAGAACCGGCGGCAGACCGTAGCCGAGCCGGCAGCAGGCTATTTCCTACGGGGTCGCCGGCAGGACGTCGAGCTGCTCGAAGCCGGAATCGGACCGAGTGGCTCCGGGACGCCAGCGGATCTGGTGGGAGAACACAGGGCCCTGGAATGCGTATGAGTGGTACTCGCCGTTTTCGCCACAGGGATCGATCCCGGTCGCGCCGATCTCCTCGAGAAAGCGCTCATCGATGATGCGGCCCAGCCAGGAAGCATCCAATCTGCTCAGGTCTACGCAGGTGATGACGGCGCGACCGCCGCTTTCGACAAACTCCCGGATGAGCTCCTTCGGCGGCCGGCCCCAGATCGGCTCTACGTGCTTCAACCCTGCGGCTGTCACCCGTTCCTCGTACCAGGCCCGAACGTCGGCCAGGTGGATGTCACCCAGCACGACGCCGGCGAAGCCCTCCTTCCGACACTGGCCGAGCTCTTGGAGCAGCCGTCCCTCCATCTCCGACCAGCTGGTGCCGATCCCGCGCAGCTCGATCCCCATCGCGTCAGCTTGGACCTGAAGCATCTCGACCCGCGTCGCATGGAACCGGACTCGGCCAGTCGTGGCGTCGTGGAAGTTGAGCAGACGATCGACCGCGATGCCTGAGCTGGTCGCTCGATCCAGGGCGAGAGCGCTGTCCTTGCCGCCCGACCACATCAGCACATAGCGCTCCTCCACCTGGTAAGAATGACCGCTCACGTTGTCTGTAACCGTCGAGCTTTCGGCTGGTACAGCCAACCATGCTTTGTGGTCTGCTTGATGCGATGAGGATCGTATCCCTGCTGCCAAGCGCGACCGAGGCGCTGTTCGCCCTGGGCCTCGGCGACCGGCTGGTGGCGGTGACTCACGAGTGCGACCACCCCCCGGCGGCGGCGGCGCTGCCGGTGGCGACCCGGCCCAGCCTCCGCCTGGAGGCGGAGGACAGCGGCGGCATCGAGATGGCTGTGTCACTGGCCGCGACGGAGGGACGCTCCCTCTACCAGATCGACATCGATGCCATTCGTGCCTTGCAACCCGACCTGGTGGTGGCGCAGGATGTCTGCCGCGTCTGCGCGGTGTCGGCCGCCGAGGTCGCCGAAGACCTGGAGGGCATCCGGATGCTCCGCCAGCACCCGCATTCGCTGGAGGACGTGCTGGGCGACATCGAGCGCTTGGCAGTCGCCTGTGGCAGGGACGCAACGCCATTGTTGGGCCGCCTCCGCGTCCGCCTCGACGCCGCCTCGCAGACGGCGCGGCGGCTGCCAAGGGTTCGCGGGGTCTTCCTGGAATGGCTCGATCCGCCCTACCCGGCTGGCCACTGGACCCCTGACCTGCTGGCGCTGGCCGGCGTCGATGACCCGCTCGCTCGGCCCGGCCTGCCCTCGGTCGCCGGCTCTTGGGCCGAGGTGGCCGCCAGCCGGCCCGAGGTCCTGATTCTGGCGCCCTGCGGGTTCAATCGCGACCGGGCGGCGGCGGAGGCCGCCAGGCTCCGCACTCAGATCGACTCAGTGGGTGCAGCTCGCGTGGTGGTCCTCGACGGCTCCGCGTACTTCAACCGGCCGGGGCCTCGCCTGGTGGATTCGCTGGAGGTGCTGGTCGCCAGTCGCTGACAAAAAGTGGCTGACACCACTGATCGGTGGCCGCCCCGCCGGCTTCACGCGCTGAGCGAGGAACAGGCACTGGGCAGCCTGGGTCGAGCGCGTCCCCGTGGCCGGCGCCAGCCCCTGAAGCGAAGCTGCACTACCGATTCAATCGGGCGGCGCTTCCGTCAGGCGGATGTCAGCACGCCGTCGTCTAACCGGAGCACGCGATCGGCGACCTCAGCCGCCAGCTCGTCGTGCGTCGCCATCAGAACCGGGATGCCGGAATCCGCTGACTCCCGGATGAGCGACAGGATCGCGCCACCCGTCTCGCTGTCCAGCTGCGCGGTCGGCTCGTCGGCGTAGAGCAGGGCCGGCCCCTTGGCCAGCGCCCGAGCCAGAGCGACACGGTGCTGCTCACCACCTGACAGCTCGTTGCCACGGTGGGCCCTCCGCTCGCCCAGGCCAACCACAGTGAGCGCGTCGCGGGCTGCCCGCAGCGCGGCAGCCTCCGGTGCGCCGGCCAGGCGCAGGCCCAGCGCCACATTCTCCTCGGCCGTCAGCAGCGGCAGCAGGCCCGCCGTCTGAAACACCCAGCCGGCAGTCGTGGCCAGAAAGCGCTGCAGCTGTCCGTCACGCAGCTGGTCGACGCGCTGACCCGCCACGAGCACGCTTCCGCTGTCAGGTCGGTCGAGCCCACCGCAGACGCTGAGGAGCGTCGTCTTCCCAGCGCCTGAGCGGCCCAGCACCACCACCAGCTCCGAGTCGGCGACTGTCAGGCTGGCCTGTCGGAGTGCCTCAACGCGAGCCGCGCCGGCGCCGAAGCCACGGCTCAATCCGGTGGCGACCAAGACTTGGCCCTGGGCGCTCAGCGCAGCGCCGGTCCGTTCAGAGGCGAGATGCGCAGGGAACCGCCGTCGCTGTGGACCCGCACTCGCTCGCGGAGGCCGAGCTCCTCGATCAAGTGGCGGGGCAGCTGCAGACGGCCGGCGCGATCCAGGATCACCACTTCGTCGGCGATGAGGTCGCCCTCATGTTCGACGTAGCGGGTCTCGGTGGAAGTCCTGCCATCGCGGATCTGCACCACGCGGTCCACAAAGCGGGCCACCTGGCGGTCATGGGTGACGAGTATGGCGGCGGTCTCCAGCTCCTGCAGGAGCCGACTGAGATCGGCCAGCACCAAGCGCGCGGTCACGCCGTCCAGCTCTGCGGTGGGCTCGTCTGCCAGCAGGAGCGCGGGGCGGTTGGCCAGGGCCACCGCCAAGGCCAGGCGCTGATTCTCGCCACCGGTGAGCTGGGCCGGCTTCCGGCTTGCATGGTGTTCCAGCCCCAGCGCGGCCAGCAGCCGACCTGCCTGGTCCGCCCGCTGGCGGGCCGCGCCAGAGCCGATCATGGGCATCTGGACGTTCTGCTCGGCACTGAGCTCAGGCAGCAGATTGGCGTTGGCGTGCTGCCAGAGGTAGCCGATCACCTCCCGCCGGTAGGCCTCGCCTTGGGCCGCCGTCAGTCGGGTGAGATCGTGACCGGCGACGGTGACCCGCCCGGCGGAGGGCCTCTCGACTCCTGCCAGAACGTTCATCAGCGTGGTCTTGCCGCTGCCCGATCGGCCCACCACCGCTACAGTCTCGCCCGCAGCCACAGTCAGGTCGAGCCCCTGCAGCGCCACGACCTCCAGGTCGGCGGCCTTGTAGATGTGGACCAGCCCCTCGACCTGGACCAGAGGCACACCCGCGCTCATCCCAGCTGGCGCAATCTGTCGAGCGGCCGGCTGCTGGTCAGCGTCCGCCCGACCAGCCAGCCGGCGAGGAAGACCGTCACCAGTACAGCCGCCAGGGCCGAAGCCAGAGTCAACCAGCTGGCTCTGACCACTGTGGGCGGGACGGTGTCGGCGGCCGTGCTGCCCAACTGCAGCGCTGGCAGCACTGTGATCGCCAGCACAGTCCCCAGCACAGCGCCGGCCAGCAGGCTTTGAGCGATCAGCAGCCGCTCCTCTATAGCCAGGCTGCGCCGCACCAGCCGCGGGCTGAGCCCGTTGGCCTGAAGGATCACGTAATCGTCCAGGCGAGTGCGCACGGCGCCGAGAAAGTGCAGGCTGAAACCGATTGCGGCGACCAGCAGGGAGGCGGCAAAGCCGATCACCAGTGTTGAATTCAAAGTCAGGCGGAGCGGGTTGGCAAGCGCTTGCGCCTCCAGCTCGGAGCGGCTCAACACCTGAAGCACGCCCGGCTGGTCCGAAAGTGCGCCGGCGGCCCCCGCTGAGTCGCCGGGCGCCGCCGCCAGCCAGAGCTCGTTGGGCCAGACTTGGCCGCCGTCCTTGACCAGGCGCGCCACCAGCGAGTCGAGCGGGGCGACCAGGTAGTCCTCAGCGCCGGGATAGAGCGTCGGAAAGCCCTCGAGGGCTCCCACCGCTGTGACGGTTGTGCCGGGGACGTCCAGGTGAAGCGGAAACGAATCCCGCAGGGAGATACCGAGCTTGGCCAGCGTGGACTGGCCGGCCAGTATGGGCAGGGGCTGAGTGGACAGTTGGGGACGGACGACGATGTCGCCCGCCCTGGTTTCGAGGGGCAGATCAGTCGCCGGTCGCCCCTCACGGTCGTGCCGGGCCGACACCGTCAGGTCCGCGATCTCGGTCTGTACGGCTACGGCGGCCCGCCACCAGCCGCGCGGCTCGGCCAGGGAGTCGACGATCGTGCCATCGAGTGCCAGATCGCTGAGGGCCAGCTCGCCCTGATCGCGGCCGCCGGCGTGGCGCAGCACTGTCAAGCTCCGCAGTTTGAGCGGATAGGCGGGCGAGCTGGCGCCGAAGGAGATCGGCACCGAGAGCTGTTGGTAACCGCTGAAGCCGAGGTCGCCCAGCTTCAGGTCCGCCTGCTGACCGTCAGCAGCCGTTAGCCGAGCGCTGAGAGCCGTGTCCAGACCCGAGCTGTAGACCCAGATCGAGAGGTTGTGCGGCTGTCCCGGCAGCCGCAGGCCGTCGGGATCCTCTCGGACCAGCGGCCGTAGCTGGCCGCTGAGCTCGGCTGAGCCGCCCCGGCTCCAGGCCACCTTGGCGAAGGAGGTCGGCTCGACCGCCAGCAGCGTGGCCTGCAGGTTGGAGCGGCCGGGATTGGCGCTGGTGCGCAGTACCAGTGAGGACGATCTCACACCGCGAAGGGAGGCGAGAACCTGCTGCAGGGGCGGTGGCTGCTGGCCGAGCTCATAGGTTGCGCGAACGTCGGCGCCAGCCTGGTAGCGCGCCCGGTCAAGGGCATTCTGGCGCTCGCTGCTGGCGTATAGGCTGGTGAAGACACCCACCGCCACAGCGAACGTCAAGAGCAGCGCCACGCGTGCGTGCTGCCCCGGCTGCCGGCTCACCTGAGCGGCGGCCAGAGCGCCGGCTATGCTCCTGTCCAGCCGGCGAGCCGCAAGCGCCGCCAATGGCAGCAGGCGAAGCGAGGCCATGGCGAGGAAGGTCAGCGCCAGGGACGGCAGCAGGAGGCTCAACGGGTCATCGGAGGCGGCCACGTCGCGCAGCCGGCCAGAGCCGCGCAGCCTCGCCTCGGCTAGGAGCGGGAGCGCCAGCAAAGCCAGGATGAGATCGAACGCACCTCGGCGCCACCATTGGCCGCCAGAGCGAGATGCGGCGCGGCGGATCTCCAGCACATCCCGCCGGCTGGCAAGTGCGGCCAGCAGGGCCAGCAGACCCACTGCCGCCGCCACTGCCAGGGCCACTGTGGGTGCGGCGGACGCGACATCAGGCAGGGAGAGCGTCTGCGCTGAGGCACCATAGACGTTTCGCGAAACGAGCCAGGTCAGCAGCCAGGCGAGGGCCAGTCCGGTGGGAACGGCGATGAGCGCGAGCAGAAGCTGTTCCAGCATCAGCAGCCACCAGACCCTGGCGGGCGACCAGCCGCGAGCGCGCAGCAGTGCGGCGCCGGCAGCCTGGCCTTCCAGAAAATAGGTGGCAGCGAAGGCGACCGAATAGAGCGCGATCAGGAGCAGAGCCGCGGCGACCAGCTGGATGGTGAAAGCGGCCACCCTCTGCCGCTCCTGGAGGCTCTTCAGCTCCGTATCCAACCCTGTGCTGAAGAGGCCCTCTCGGCGGACCTGGAAGTAGCCGCGCAGGCTGTTCAGGCGCTGGACGATGTCCTCTGCGTTGGTCGCATCGATGCGGCTCGCATCAGTGGCGAAGTAGTGACCGGTGCTCGGGTTCCGGCTCAGCCCCGTACTGGTGAAGCGGAAATAGTCGTCGCGGCTCAGCATCAGGAATAGATTTGGCACGCTTCCGGCCCAGTAGTCCTCGCCCAGGCGCCTGGGCTCCCAGGCCGCCGCGACTTTGAGACATATCTCCGGGCTGGGTTCGCCCCGGTTGGCGCCAAAGCGGTCGATGACAGGCAGGCAGGCGCGATCGCCGACGGTGAGGTAAAGAAGCTGGGCACCCTGGGCAGAGAGCGAGATGGGTAGATCCCCGGATGGCGTCGCCGCGTCTTGCGGTAGGACGCCGGCCTTGACACTCACATGCTGGGCCAAGTCGCGGTAGTAAGCGAGTGAGGGCTCGGGCGCGCCGCCCTCGTAGATCTGCTGCTTCCCATTGACTGTGCTGAAACGCACGGTTCCGTATTCGGAGAACTGGGCTGCAGGGATCGCAACCGAGCCCAGCCCCCGAGTCACCCGCTGACCGGCGTCAGTCTGAAAGGCCTCGAACGCCTTGGCATCCCTGACCGAGAACTGCTCGACAGTGATGTAGCGCTTGCTGCCCAGCGAACCCAGAACCGAGTGAAGGGCGACCTCCTTCGCCTCCGCCTGAAGAAGAGGGACGCTTGCGGCCAGCGCGACCGCTGCAAGAAGGCCCACTCCCAAGGCTGCGGCGAGCACCCGCTGGTGACCCAATCGCGCCAGCGCGATCCGGGTCAATCCGACTCGGTGCACTTGCTCAAAGCCGGCGAAGCCGGACTTCGCTGACGGAATGATCGCGCTTTTGGCGCAGCACGAGCCGGGCGCGGTCGCGCGTCGGCACTATGTTTTCGCGCAAGTTGGGGCCGTTGATGTCAGCCCAGACCTGCCGCGCAAAGTTGACAGCCTCTGCCTCCGAGAGGGCGGCGAACTGGCGGAAAAAGGAGCTGGGATCCCTGAACGCGGTCTCCCGCAGCTTCAAGAAGCGCTCGGTGAACCAGGCGAGGATGTCCTCCTCTTCGGCGTCGACGTAGATGGAGAAGTCGAAGAAGTCCGAAACGAAGGGGGCGCTACTGCGCTGCGCCCCCGGCGTCTGCAGCACGTTGAGGCCTTCCAGCAGCACTATGTCAGGCTGATTCAAAACCGTCTCCTCGCCGGGCAGGATGTCGTAGATGAGGTGCGAGTAGACAGGCGCGCGCACGTCGGACGCTCCCGACTTCAGATCCGAGAGAAACCGGAGCAGGCGGCGCAGATCGTAGCTCTCGGGGAAGCCCTTGCGGTTCATCAGTCCCCGCGCTTCGAGCACCCGGTTGGGGAAGAGGAAGCCGTCGGTTGTGACCAAGTCCACCTTGGGGTGGTTGGGCCAGCGCGCCAGCAGCGCCCGCAGGATGCGGGCGAAGGTGCTCTTGCCGACGGCGACGCTGCCGCCGATGCCGATCACGTACGGCACTGGCGTGGCGGGCTTGCCGAGGAAGAGATCAGCCACTACGTGAAGGCTCTGCGCTGCGCCCACGTAGAGGTTGAGCAGCCGGGACAGGGGCAGGTAGACGTCGCGCACCTCGTCCAGCGAGACATAGTCGTTCACTCCCCGCAGCTGGACCAGGTCTTGGTCGGTGAGGGTCAGAGGGGTTGCCGCGCGCAGCCGCGCCCACTCCTCCCGCGTGAAGCACACATAGGGTGAAGAGTCTGAGGGCGGCTCACGCATGGGCACCCGCAAGCTAATCAGATTTCAGGCACCCGACGCCAAAAGCCGGTGCGGCGGGCCCAATCGCCCCGTTCTTCCTTCGGCGAGCTTGCCCGACCTCGCCCGAGGTGCGCCGCTTAGGTGGCGGCCGGCGGGGCAGCCTCGGCTGCGGTAGCGGACTGGCGGGCTGCCTTGACCCGCTTGGCCAGACCGTCGGGGTCGAGGCCGTGCTGCGAGAGGATCGCCGCCTGCTTGCCATGGGCCAGGAATCCGTCTGGGAGCGCAGCCACACGCACTTTGCCGGCCAGCCCGTGGGGCGCCAGCGCCTCCAGCACGCCCGCGCCGAAGCCCCCCGTGCCCAGGTTGTCTTCGGCGGTGATGAGCAGCGGATAGCGCTGGGCCCATTCACTGATGAGTCGGGGATCCATCGGCTTCAGCCAGCGTGAGTTCACCACTCCGCAGGAGATGCCCTCGGCAGCCAGCTGGTCGGCAGCCACAATCGCAACCTCCACCATCCGGCCGGTCGCCAGGAGGCAGGCGTCGCTCCCCCGCCGCAGCTCCTCCCAGCGGCCCACTGGAATCGGCTCGACCGGCAGGTCGGGAGTCGCGGGCACAGTCCCGCGCGGATAGCGGATGGCGATCGGCCCATCCGCCGCCAGCGCGGTGGCGAGCAGCGCGCACAGCTCAGTGGCGTCGGACGCCGCCGCCACCTTCAGGTTGGGGATGAGGCGCAGGTAGGAGAGATCAAAGATGCCGTGGTGTGACGAGCCGTCAGGCCCGGTGACGCCTGCGCGGTCCAAGATGAAGACGACAGGCAGCTTGTGCATCGCCACGTCGGTGATGATCTGATCGAACGCTCGCTGCAGGAAAGTCGAGTAGATGCATACCACAGGCCGCATGCCGGCCAGGGCCAGGCCGGCGGCAAAGGTCACTGCGTGCTGCTCGCAGATGCCGACGTCGAAGAAGCGCTCGGGGAACTCCAGCGCAAACGGGAGTAGGCCGGTGGACGAGCCCATGGCGGCCGTGATGGCCACCACTTTGGGATCGCGCGCCGCTGCCGCCAGGAGGGCCTCGCCGAAGACGTCGGTGTAGGTGAGCTCGGTGCTGCGCGGGCGGCCGGTGAGCGGGTCGCTCTGGGCGCTGACTGCGTGGAGGCGGTCGATCTCGTCCTCGGCCGCGGGTCCGTAGCCCCTACCCTTCTCGGTCACGGCGTGAAGAACCGTCGGCGCGCGCAGGCGCTTGGCCCGGCGAAGTAGGTCTTCCAGCGCCCGGATGTCGTGGCCGTCGACGGGCCCGGCGTACTTGAGTCCCAGGCTGTCGAACACAGTGTTGGGCTGGAGCAGCTGCTTCATCGACTCCTTCAGCCGGAAGGCCGCCTGATCGGCGCGCGAGCCCACGGCCGGCAGCTGCTTCAGGGCGTGGCTGACCTCTCCCTTGAGGCGCTCATAGCGCGGGTCGATCTGCAGCTGAGCCAGATGCCGGGCCAGACCGCCCACCGTGGGCGCGTAGGAACGGCCGTTGTCGTTCAGCACCAGCACCAGGTTGGGCGGCTGCAGATGCGCTATCTGGTTCAGCGCCTCCCAGGCCATACCGCCGGTAAGCGCCCCGTCGCCGATCACCGCCACCACGTGGCCGGGGGTTCCGGACCGCAGCCGGGCCTGCGCCAAGCCCAGGGCGTAGGAGAGCGAGGTGGAGGCGTGGCTGTTCTCGATGACGTCGTGCGGTGACTCAGCCCGGCTGGGATAACCGGAGAGGCCGCCGGGCTGGCGCAGAGTGTCGAACGCTGGCGCCCGCCCGGTGAGGAGCTTGTGCACGTAAGCCTGGTGACCGGTGTCCCAGACGATCGCGTCAGCCGGGCTGTGGAAGACTCGATGCAAGGCGATGGTCAGCTCGACCACGCCGAGGTTCGGCGAAAGGTGGCCGCCTGTGCGGGAGACCTTCTCGATCAGAAAGCTCCTGATCTCCGCCGCCAGCGACTCCAGTTCGGGCGGCTTCAGCCGGCGCAGGTCGGCCGGCGACGTAAGCGACTCCAGCACTGCCTAAACCTAACGGTCGCCGGCGGCCAGGAGTTCCGCCAGCTTCACGACCAGCCGGGCGCCGCTGCCCAGCGGGCCTCGAGGGATGCTGGTCAGGTCGTCGTTGTCGTTCCAGCTGCTGGCGGCTATGTCGAGATGGACCCAGGGCCGGTTCTCAACGAACTGCTCCAGGAACATGCCTGCGCAGATGGCGCCAGCCTCACCGTAGCCGGAGTTTCGCAGGTCAGCTATCCGGCTTCGCAGCAGCCCCCTGTACTCCGGGTAGAGCGGCAGCCGCCAGGCGCGGTCGCCGGCCAGCTCGGCAGCCCGCTCGGTCAGACCCCAGAGCTCCTCGTCGTTGCTGACAGCGACAGTGCCGGCGTGACCGAGCGCAGTGCCCGCCGCACCTGTCAGGGTGGCCAGGTCGACCAAATGAGTGGCGCCGCGGCGGAGGGCGAGCGTCAGGGCGTCCGCCAGGACCAGGCGGCCTTCGGCGTCGGTGTTGGTGATCTCGACCGACTTGCCGCCGGCGCCGACCACCACGTCACCCGGCCGCTGGGCCGCCGGGCCTGTCATGTTCTCGGTTGCCGCGACAACGGCCATCACGTCCAGCGGGAGGCGGCGCGCGGCAATCACGTCCAGTGCTGAGAGAACCACCGCGGCGCCGGCCATGTCCGCCTTCATGGTCTCCATGCCAGTCGCCGTTTTGAGCGAAAGGCCGCCGGAGTCGAAGGTGATGCCCTTGCCGACCAGCGCCAGGCGGGGACCGCTGCCGCCCGCTCCCCGATGTTCCAAGCGCAGCAACCGGGGCGGCTGGGCCGAACCGGCGGCCACGCCGAGCAGGAGCCGGTAACCGCCGGCGCGGAGCTCATCCGGGCCGAGCACCTCCAGGTCCAGTCCATGCCGGCCGGCGACCTCGCGCCCGATGCCGGCCAGCGCGTCCGGCGTCAGCTCGTTGGGCGGCAGGTTCTGCCATTCGCGGACGCGGTTGGTCGCCTCGCCCATCTGCAAGGCTGCTGCCACGTCGTCCCCTCGACCGGTTCCGAACCCGGTCACCTGGAGCTCGTCCAGGCTGGTCGCGCGGCTGCCTGTCTGCCGGCTGCGGCGCTCCCAGGCGCCCATGACGCAGCCTTCAACCACCGCACCCAGCTGGCCCGCGCTGAGCGGCGGTGCGCAGACGACGCCGAGCCGGCGGTAACCATAATTGCGCGCCGCGCGCACCATTTCATGGTGGGCGTAGCGCAGTCGTTGACCATCCAGATCGGACCCCGAGCCGACGCCGTACAGGAGCAGCCGGCGGGCGCTGATGCGTCCACCGGTGGGCAGAGGCAGCACCTCGTTGGGGCGCCCTCGGTGCTCGCCCGCACCGAGAACCTCCGAGATCAGCCCCCCGAGGAGCCTGTCCAGCTCCAATGCGGCGCCGGCGAGCGGCTGGCCGCCGGCAAGAGCCACTGCCACCGCGTCCACGGCGAGCTGCTGAGGCGGGACGTCTAGGGCCAGCGCTCTCATCGGGCAACCAGGCTACCGGCTGGCCCGTCCGGCCTGTCCGACTAAGGCTGGCTGATCACAGTGTCGCCGATCTGAACCCAGTCGTACAGCTTGTTGATGGCGTAGCTGGGGACGTGCACGCAGCCGTGGCTGGAGTAGCCAGCGTTCTGTGAACCGGGGCCGTACGCCGAGTCAGGCTCCCAGGGTGCGTCGTGCAGGAAGGTCCCGTCGGAGACGAACTCCATGACGTGGGGCACCATCGTCGTCGGGTACCAGTAGGGGCTGCCCTTGGGCCAGGGTGAGATCATCTTGTAGTTGGTGGTCTTGTAGAAGACGTGAAAAGTGCCCTGGTCGGTTGGCAGCGCCGGTCGACCGCTCGTGATGGGAATCGACATGAATAGGCAGCCGTTGTCGTAGGCGTCAAGATGCTGCGTCGCCAGGTGGATGATGATCACGTGGCCGGCGCTCAGGTCGGCCAGGCAGCCGCCCGTGGCGGGCGGCGGCGGGGTGTCGGCGGCCTTGATCTTCTTCTGCAGCGAGGCGCTCTGAGCGTCGATGCTCCCTCCTACCGCCGGTGCCTGCTGCCCGGCCTGATCGGGCGGCAGGTCCTTCAACGCGTCGTAGGCGGCGACTGCCTTCTGGGCGTCGTCGACAGCGATGTTCTTGGCCTTGGCTTTGACGATCAGCGCTGCCAGCGCATCACGCTTGGTCTGCAGGTCGGCCAAAGTCTGCCGGCCTCCCAGGCTGGCCGTTTCGGCATCGATTGCTTGGCCCACTGCCGCTGGCCGCTGGCCGATCTGGTCGGCCGGCAGCGCCGCCAGGGCGTCGTAATCGGCCACCGCCTTTTGGGCCGCGTCAACCTGCAGGCCGCGCCCCTTCGCCTTTTCAATGGCCGCGGCTAGCGCGTCCCGCTTTGGCTGCAGGTCGCTCACGCTCTTGCGGGCGGCCGTGGCGAAGTTGGCCTTGTCCCGGAGCTCGGACGCCAGCTGGACCAGGACCGCAGGGCTGTCCGCCCTGTCGATGCGCTGCTGGTAGGACGCCTTGGTCGCCGCCTGGAGGTTCGGGTCGGCCTGGGCCAATGCCTGCAGCGAGGCCGCGGCGAGCGGCCGGTCCTGCGCGATCGTACGGTCCCAAACTGCGCGTGCCTCGCGGATCACCGCGTCTATCTGGGCACTGGGGCTGCCGTAGGGAAGCCAGCCGGCGGGTACGGGTCCGAAGCGGGCCTGCTCGATGCCGTGCAGCTTGTCACGAAGAGGGCTGAGTGCCTCCGCCGGAACGCCGCCCTGCTGCTCCTGGTCCAGCTGGTGCTGGGCGGCCGCAAGCTTGACCTGGAAGCCTGTGTCCGCGGCGTGGGCGGTTACGCCGCCGGCGGCGAACAGGACTGCCACCACGCCCACGAGGAGCGCGAATCGCCTCAAATTGATCGATCCCCCGTAGAGGCCATTCGAGCAGCCAGGCCCGGACCGCCCGCGGGCGGATGAAAGCGCTGGTCTTCGAGACCCCCGCGTACATGGTACCCGGGCAAACTCGAGTTGACAAGCGCGTTCAAGGGCACGGTGGGGAAGCCAAGCACCGGGGCGGAACTGCGGCGCAGGGAGCAGGGCCTTCCGCAGACCTAGGTCGAGACGAAACCGTCGGACCATTCGACGAAGCTGTCGAGGACAGGTTTGACGGCGCTGCTCGCGTGGCAGGGTGAAAAGTTGCGAGACGAATAGGCTGCGTGAACAGGACGCACGTCCTCGGGTCGAGAGACGTCTACCTGGGACGTCGGGTCACGAAATAGCGGTACGCAGTCCAATCGTGGCCGCTGCGGGCGCTCGGCTCGATGGCGGCGATTTCGCCGCCCGCAGAGACCACGGCCTCCTCAACTGTCTGGCGCGGGACGCCGCTCATCGTAAACGGCTCCGGCTCGAGTTCGCTCTTGTCCACCTGATGGCGCGCCCGCAAACTGTTCCTGCGGTCGGTCCGGAGCCGAAGGGCGTCCCGCAGCCGGCTCCGTGGCTTGCGGACTTTGACACAAGCGGTCTTCGAGTTTCCGGTACCGAACCAGCAGGCGTTTTCCTCGACAAGATCGATCTCAAGCAGGTACCTGCCAGGCTCAGTAGGGGGCGTGATGGACAGCTCCAGGTTCACGCTGGCACCCTTTCGCAGTCCAGTTTCTAACGGCGACCGTCCGTCATCCTGCACGATTATCGTCGAGTCGATGCTTCGCCAATGGTTGGCGACCTTCACCCTTGAGTCTGCTGGCCAATTGGTCGAGCTTGTGTTGGTGACTTTGACACGGACTTTGCTCGTTCTACCTGCAGTCAGTCGCCCAATTCGTTTTACTTTGATCTTCGCTACGTGGCTCCCAGCAGTCAGCCGTTGGCCAGCGGGTTCGCTTGTCATATCGAAGACGGCGACCCCGTCGGAGGTGAGAAGGCGAATAAACTCCCGTATGTAACCCAAGGCCACTTCAGGCGGATTATGCTGCAGCACGATGACTGAAAGGATGAAATCGAAGGTGGCGTCGTCGAATAGCGACAGATCCTGCCGTTGATTGATGTGCCATCTGCACCGATCTCCGTGTTGGTCAAGTCGGCTGGCAAGATCGATCATCGTCTCGGAGATGTCAACGCCATCGGTACGATCAAAGATTTCTGCAAGCGCTTGCGTGAGGCGACCAATTCCACAGCCAAAATCGAGACAGCGACCGCGACGCAGGGTTAGACCATGTTCGGCTACCCTACGGATCACTTCCTCGACCTCGCCGGGGCCACTGGCGAAGAACTCATTCGAATCCCAGACGCCGCCCCGGCGCTGCGGATCGCTCAGGATCGCCCACATCGGATCAACCTGAGCCCACTGCTCCCAAATAGTGTGTTGGTGGGTGATCTGCTCGCTGTCGGCCATGAGGCATGTTAGCCTGGGGATGCGATTTTCGCCACGAGCCCGCTGGATCGTCGGAGCTGGTGGGTCGGCCGCTGTGCCGCCTTCAACAGCAACCGCCGTCCCCGCATGGCCTTCTGTCACTTACCTTCTCATCGCCAGTTGCCAGGCCTAACCCGGACGGGCGAGGTCCCGCCTCGACCTGTCCAGCCTGAGCGAAGGGTGGGTCCCGGGGTTTATCTGGCGCTGCACGCAACCAGATCGCGGTCAGTTTTTGTCTGCCCACCATGGCCAAGACAACGTCAGCTGGGTGCTGTTCAGCGTTCTGCCGACATCGCTGGACGCCAGGTAGCGGCCGCGCACGGGAGCGGCATGATGGTGCCGGCGAAGGCAGGCTGCCGCGTCCCGCTTGGTGCGATATTGACTCCCAATGGTTGGGTGACCAGGGAGGCCTAGGCGGTAGGGCTTTCCAACCTTTCCGCGACAAGCTCGAGCACGTGGGCGACGCGCAAATCCAGGCCGCGCTTCTTGGCAGCGGCGGCGATGTGCATGAGGCAGCCAGGGTTGTCCGAGGCGAGCACAGTGCAGCCGGTCTTGGCCACGGCGTCCAGCTTCCACTCGGCCAGACGGTCGGCGACCTGGGGCCAGTCCATCATGAAGGTGCCGCCAAAGCCACAACAGTTGGCGATATCGGGGAGACCGATGACCTCGAAGCCGGCCAGCTCCAGTACGCGCCGCGGCTCCTCCACCAAGCCAAGCTGGCGCTTGCTCTGGCAGGAATCGTGGTAGGCGACCTGCAGCCTTTCGCCAGGCGAGCTGGCGACCAGCTCCGGCCGCTCCTCCAGCAGTTGCAGCACGAAGCGCGTGGAGTCGCGCATCCGCTCGGCCACCTGCTCCGCCTGGGGCGACCTCTCGCCCCACTCACCAGCGTCCATTGTGAAGGCGCCATAGCAGGAGGCGGAGGGCGTGACGATCGGTCCTTCAGACTCTGCCAGAGCCCGCGTCAGCTGTCTGTCGAGCCGGCTGCCCTTGGCGAAGTCACCGGCATTGGCGCAGATCAAGCCACAGCACCATTGTTTCCGGGGGAATTCGACCCGAAAGCCGGCCGCTCGCAGGATGCGGTTCAGCGCCAGCCCCGCTTCCGGCAGGACCCGGTCGACCAAACAGGAAGCGAAGATGGTGACCGGCGCCGCTGCTTCAGGGCCGCCCGGAAGAAGGCGGCGACGCAGCGGCGGGCTGGCGAGCTGGACAGGGCCGGCCGGCACCAGGTGGCTCAGCGGCGCCGCCAGCCCGATCGACGCCTGACCCAGGGCGCCGGCCGCCCATGTGGTGAGCAGAGCGCGCTTGGTCAGCGTCTTCCGATGCGTGTGGCGGCGGTGCTCCAGGATCTGGCGCGGCAGGGGGATGTCGACGGGGCAGATCTCCTGGCAGGCATTGCACTGGGTGCAGAGCGACTGGGGCAGCTCGTCGGCTTCCAGGCCGTGGTGGAAGGGAGTGAGCACCAGTCCGATCGGCCCGTTGTAGATGTGGCCGAACTGATGACCACCGACTGCCATGAAGCTGGGGCAGGCGTTGGAGCAGGCGCCGCAGCGGACACAGGTCAGCGCCGTCGCGAACAGAGGGTCCGCCAGCATCTCGCTGCGGCCGTTGTCGATGACCACACAGTGCATCTCGCGCGGACCATGGGCGCCCGTCTGGAGGATGCCACCGATGTCGGCGGAGCGCGAGGGCCCTGTCACCCAGTTGACGTAGCTAGTCATCTTCTGACCGGTCGCCGAGCGGGGCAGCATGCGGAGCATGGCGACTGCGTCGTCGAGGCTGGCGGTCAGCTTGTCAAGGCCGAAAACCGCTATGTGAACGCGAGGCAGCGTGATGGTGAGATCGGCGTTGCCCTCATTGGTGACGATCATCACAGTGCCGGTCTCCGCGATGGCCGCATTGGCGCCGGAGATGCCGACGGCCGCGTCGATGAACTTCTGCCGCAGCAGGGTCCGCGCCTGCGTCAGGATGGCTGCCTTGTCAGGCTCCGTTCCCAACTCATCCGCCCAGTCCTGCACAGTTAGGTGCAGGGCGGGGGCGACCAGGTGGGAGGGGTGCTGGTGCAGCCGCTGGACTATGAACTCGCCCAGGTCAGTCTCCACCACCTCCATGCCCAGCGCTTCCAGGTGTTGGTTGAGCTGGATCTCTTCTGTCGCCATCGACTTGGACTTGGTGACGATCCCGGCTCCTGCCGCCTGGCAGATGCGGGCGATGGTCGCGCGCGCCTCCGCCGCGTCGCGGGCTCGATGGTAGACGCCGCCGACCGCCTCCAGGTTCTCCCGAAACTCGCGCGCCAGCTCCTCCAACCGGGGCAGGTTGGCCCGGCGGCGCGCCTTGAGATCAGCCCGCCCAGCCTCGAAGTCCTGGGAGAGGAAGCCGACGTCCCGCCGGTCGCGCATCCCGGGCAGGGAGCCGGTCAGCGCCTCCTGCAGCCGCGGGCTCTCCAGCGCCTGCTCCACGCGCTGCCGGAAATGCCGCCGGCTCTCCCGCTTGTAGGTCGACCGACCGATATCGCTAGCCAACTGGCGAGCCGATCTTGGCGAGGCGTTCCTTCAGCTCCGCCACCGTCGAGGCCGGCCGCAGGCAGCGGGTACCGACGCAAATCACCGCGACTTCCGCCTCACCTGGTTCGACCATCGCGTAAGGGTAGGCGTTGAGCGCGGCCCGAGCCAAATCGGGGCTGGAAGTGCTGAGCTTGACAGGTTCCCGGCCAAGCCGGTCAAAGGCACGCGCGAACACTGCCGACATCAGCCCGTACTGGCGGAAGAGGGCGCCCACTGACTCCAGCGCCTGCCGGGCGAGGTCGCTCTCGCCCATCTCGGCCAGCGCCAGAGCCGCTATCGCGTTCTCGCCCAGTGGCTTCTGACGCTGCGCCAGGCGGGCCGTGCTGTCGACAGCTGCGTGGTCAAAGTAGCCGCCCAGCTCAGCATCGGCGTAGCGGTCGCGCAGGACCCCGAGCAGCTGGCTGGCCCGTTCTCGCTGACCGGCCCGGACGCAGGCAAGCAGACCCCAGACCTGGTCGCCCAGCTGGCCGCCTACCTCATCGGTGTGCAGCAGGCCGCCGGCAGGGTCGCTGAAACGCTGGAAGACGGCGTCGAGCACCTGCAGGGCGCGCTCCCGCAGCCGCGGCCGGTCGAGGCGCGCGTCGGCATCGAGGTAGGCGACCGCGAGGGCGCAGTTCCAGGCAACGTAGACGCGGCGGTCAACGTAGGGAGGCCGCAGCTCCTGGCGGCCGGCCTCATCCCGGGCGTAGTAATCCTCGTCGGCATCCTGGCTGCCGGCGTAGAGGCCGGTTTGCTCGTCACGCAGCACTGTCTCCAGGTAGCGGACTGCGTCGTCCAGGATCTCGGCCTGGCCGGTCAGCGCCAGCGCCGAGAGGAGACCCGCGTGGTCCTCCAGCATCTTCTCGAAGTGGGGCACCGACCAATCTCGCGTCGTCGAGTACCGAAAGAAGCCGCCTTCCACGTGGTCGTAGGTGCCGCCGCCGGCCATCTGCGCCAGGGTGTGGCGCGCCATCTCCAGCAGCCCCGGCTCGCCCCTGAGCAGCGACTGCTCCGCCAGCAGCGCGAGGGCGTCGGTCTGGGGGAACTTGGGCGCGTCGCCGAAGCCCCCGTACTCGGCGTCGTAGGCTTGTTCCACGTTGCCCAGGATCCGGTCGACTAGCCCTGGTTGCAGCTTGCCGGCGCTGATCGCCGCCGCCTGCTGCGCTTTTTCGCGGCCCCTGGTCACCTGAGCTGCGATCTCAGTTCGGTTGTCCCGGTAATAGCCGGAGAGCTTGCTCAGAGCTGCAGTCATCTGCTCCGGCGGTAGGTAGGTGGCGCCGGTCAGGATGTCGCCCTCCGGCGTGAGAAAGGCGGTGGTCGGCCAGCCGCCCATGTTGTAGCGCTGGTTCACGTCCGGGCGGACGTCGTTGTCGACGCGGATGGGGACGTACTCGCGATTGATGAGGCCGATGACCCGGTCGTCGGAATAGCTGGTCTCGTCCATCACGTGGCACCAGTGGCACCAGACGGCCGAGATGGAGAGCAGCACAGGTTTGTCCGCCTGCTGCGCTTCTCGAAATGCTTCTTCACTCCACGGCCGCCACTCGATCTCGGCGGCGCGGTTGGGTCGCGGCGAGAAGTGAAACTCCATGACCCTCTGGCTAGAGCCTACAGGTGCCACTCGCCGACCGCCATTGGCGCCAGAGCGGGTTGACCGGGCCGTGCCCGGTCCCTACTTCGAGCGCATTCTCCACCGCCCCTTGGATGAACTCCTTGGCCTCCCGCGCCGCCGCGAGCGGAGAGCTCCCCAGCGCCAGACAGGCAGCGATGGCGGCGCCAAACGTGCAGCCGCTGCCGTGCGTATTCGCTGTCGCGACCTGACGTCCCGGCAGCTCGACCAGCTCCTCTGAGTCGCAGTAGAGGTCGAGTGCATCGGCTGAATGACCGCCCTTCAGGACGACCGCCCGGCAGCCAAGCTGGAGCAGTTCCGAGACTGCCTGCCAGCGGTCGGGCAAGTCCCGCCCGATCGGCCTCCCCAGCAGCATCTCGGCCTCGGGCAGGTTAGGGGTGAGCACCGTGGCGAGGGGGATCAGCAGCTTTGTGAGCGCGGTGACCGCGTCGTCCTGGAGCAGCTTGTGGCCGCCCTTGGCCACCATGACAGGATCGACAACCAGCGGCTGCAGGGACCTCTGGGTCAGCTCTCCGGCCACCAGCTCGATGATGGCAGCCCTGGCCAGCATGCCCGTCTTGACGGCGGCCGGCCGCAGGTCTTCCGCCACCGCCACCAGCTGGCTGCGGATCAGGTCAAGCCCGATCTCCTCGTAGCCGACCACGCCGGTGGTGTTCTGGGCGGTGACAGCTGTGATGACGCTGGTGCCGTGCAGACCGAAGGCTGCGAAGGTCTTGAGATCGGCCTGGATGCCGGCGCCGCCGCCAGAGTCCGAGCCGGCGATGGTCAGGGCGATGAGCGGCTTCAAGCCCTCACCGCTCTCCGTCCGAGCCAGAAACACAGGGCTGCGACCGCCACACTTACGGCGCCGGAGAGATCGGCCCCGTGCAACGCTGAGATCAGCGTGTAGTTGAAGGCCTGGGCGCCGGGGTAGATGTTGCCGTAGTTCACGAAGCCGAAGCTGACGGCGGTGCCCAGTGCCCAGGCGAGCAGGGCGAGAGCCGGCCGCGGGCGCCCCAGGTTCAGGCCCAGCAGTACGATCGCCGCCCAGGCCGGCGCCCAGAGGTAGGTGAGGGTGAGGAACTGCTGATAGGCGTTGTGAAAGTCGCTCACAGTGACGGCGTAGGCCGCCAGCGCCGCTCCCAGCAGTCCGCAGCCAAGCGCTGTTTGCCAGCGGGGCAATCTGAGCCCCAGGGTCTGGGTGACGAGCCCCGCGGTGTAGACGTCGAGATAGTTGGAGAGCAGCTCACCGGCCACCACCAGCAGGAAGAAGAGCAGCGCGAGCCAGGCCGGCGCGTGTTTGCTGATCACTGCCAGAACGCCGCCGTTCGGGTCCGCCGCCAGCTTGGCGTCGATGCCCGGGAGCAGGAGACCCAGTAGGCCGAGCAAGACCATCGGCACGGCGACTCCCACCACCGGCCACCAGGTAAGGCCTGCTGAAGGTGTGTCCGGGCGGAGGTAGCGCGAGTAGTCGCTGGCGAACGGATACCAGGAGGCGACCAGCGCGAAGCAGGTCATGAAGCCGAGCACGAAGGCGCCCGGGTAGGCGGCGCCGGAAACAGTAGGACCGGCGGTGAACTTGAACTGGGGGGCCAGCGCGATGACCAGCACCAGCACGAGACCGCCGAACACCAGCGCTCCCCACTTCTCCAGGACCCTGATCGTGCCGTGACCGTAGATGGCGACCACCACCGAGAGGCCGGCGATGAAGAGCACGAGCGGCAGGGTGAGCTGCTGAGCCAGCTCGCCGATGCCGGCGACCTGGAGCAGCTGAGCGCCAGCTTGGGCCGCGATCACCGTGTCCACGGCAAACCAGCCGACCGCCAAAAAGAGCGTGAGCAGGGCCGCCAGCTTCATGCCGGCCCGGCCGAAGATGCGCTCGGTGAAGGCGACCTGGGGCAGGCCCGAGCGAGCGCCGCTGTGGCTCAGGAGGCCGAGGAGCACTGCGCCCGAAACGGTGCCCAGCAGGAGGGCGAGAAGGCCATCCCAGACCCCTAGGCCAAAGCTGGCGGTCAGATAGCTGGCAGTGAGGACGCTGACGAAGTCGAAGAAGGCCCCGGCCCAGATGAAGGCCAGATCCCGAGAGCGGCCCCAACGCTCTGAGCGTGGGATCGGATCGATGCCGTGTTCCTCGACCTGGAGGAAGCCCTCACGGGCTCCAACTGCTTCGATCGTCGCCATCTTTTCCCTCCGCCGGCATTACCCGGATCAGGTATTGCGGTCGGACCTCTCAGAAGAAGTCCCTCTCAGCCCTGGCGAGCTCCCGCTGGTCGGCGCTGATTCTACCGCCGGCCGAGCGCGCACCAATAGACTGGGCGCCGTGACCGAGAAGCTGACTGACAAGCTGTTCAAGAACCGCTATGTGGAAGACAGCGGCCACCCCCACATTGAGATCGCCAATCAGGACGTCTGCCGGGACAGGTGCTCAGGCAAGTACTGCAACTATTTCTGTCCGGCCGGCGTCTATGAGTGGGACGCAGAGAAGCAGCAGACGATCGTCAGCTTCGGCAACTGCATCGAGTGCGGCGCCTGCGCGATCGGCTGTCCCTACGACAACATCCTCTGCCAGACGCCCCGCGGCGGCTATGGGGTGCAGTTCCAACTCGGTTAGCCCGGCGGCGCGGAGGGAATCGCTGTCAGGACCGTGTGGTTGGAAAAAGCGTGACCGAAGACTTTGACCTCGCCATCGTTGGCGGCGGCCCGGCAGGCCTCGCCGCCGGCCTCTATGCGGCCCGGATGAACCTGCGCACGGTGCTACTGGATCGCGGCCCGCTGGGCGGTCAGCTCCTCAACACTGAGCTGATCGAGGACTACCCAGGCTTCGAGTCGATCCTCGGCCATGAGCTGGCAGCCAAGATGGGGGAGCACGCGCGAAAGTTCGGCCTGGATCTGCGCGAGTTCCAGCAGGTCAGTGAAGTCGATATGGAAGGCGAGCACAAGATTGTCCGCCTGGAGGATGGCGGCGAGGTTCGAGCGCCCGCGTTGATCCTGGCCTCCGGCGGTCTGCCCCGGAAGCTGGAGGTCCCGGGCGAGGTGGAGTTCGCCGGACGCGGCGTCTCCTACTGCGCGGTCTGTGACGGCGCCTTTTTCAAGGGCAAGGAGCTGGCAGTGGTGGGCGGCGGCGATGCGGCGCTGGAGGAGGCTGACTTTCTCACCCGCTACGCCTCCAAGGTTTACCTCATCCACCGGCGGTCTGAATTCCGCGCCCAGCCGGTGCTGCAGGATCGCGCCCGGTCGAATCCCAAGATCGAGTTCATCCTGGATGCTCAGCTGCAGGAGATCGTCGGTGAGGCTCAGGTGGCCGGGGTGCGCTACCTCCAGAACGGCGAGCGTAAGGAACTGGCAGTCGGCGGCGTCTTCATCTTCGTAGGCTTTCTGCCCAATTCAGATCTGCTGAGACCGCACGCCGAGCACGATGAGATCGGCTACTTCATCACCAACCGGGATCTGGAAACCTCGATCCCGGGCATCTGGGCGGTGGGCGACGTTCGCGCCCAGCTCACCAAGCAGATCGCCACAGCAGTGGGTGACGGGACCACCGCCGCCGTCGGCGCGTCACAGTACCTGGACCGCCTGCGGGACCGCGCGACCGCGACGGCCTGAGCGGTCCTTCGCCGGCGCCAGTTGGCGAGAGCCGGGTCAGGGGACGACGTCCACCCAGACCAGTGCACGGGGCAGGGACAGTTTGCTGCCATCGGCGAGCTTGAAGTCCAGCGGTGCCTTTCGGGCGGTGGAGGACCAGGTGCCTGTCGCCTTCTTGCCCAGGCTGTAGAACTCCGCCTGGCCGGAGGCGTCCAGGTCGTAGTCAAGGCCCGGCGCTCCATTCACGTCCTCGACGATGCTGGTGACGCTGACCTTGGTGTGCAGGACTATCACCATCTGGATTCGGAGCGGCTAGCCGAGCGCCGCGTCCGCCACGCGGTGTCCATCCTCGGTCTTGCTGTAGGTAGCGGTGTCGGGGTCGTACCCGTAGACGGAGCGGTGCAGCGGCGCTGTCGCCCCGCGCGCATCATCGCCGTTGAAGGCACTGGCGCCAAGTGCCGGCTGGTTGGGAGCCAGTCCCTGGGCCCCCTCGGCCGCCTGCACCTTCTCAACGCTGATGAAAAGGTTGTTGGGCGGAAAACGCGAATTCGTCCTGTGAAACCAGCCGGGCGTGTCGTCGGAGACGTAAGGCACAGGATCCTTCTGAAAGACGCGGAAGGAGCCTTTGGAAAGACCGCTGAAGAAGAGTAATGCGCCGTAGTGCCTGGCCAGCTTGAAGGAGATGAGGCGTCCGCTGCGGACTGGGCCCACCTCGTCAGGCACCTTGCTGAACAGGGCGCTTAAGCGTGTGATGTTTCCCTCCGCCACCGACTCGAAGACCAGGTTGGCTGCCTGCAAGCCCGACTGATCTCTGGCGCTGGGATCGTTGGGCACCTGGATCAGCGCGGGCCCGGCCAGGTCGGTGGTGTGGGCGGAGAGGTGGTAGACGACGGCTGTCCGGAGGTCCCAGCGGCTGAGCGGCCGGTGCTTCTGATCCTGGGCTCCCGCCTGGATGGCAAGCTCCACAAAGCCCGCTTTGAGCTCGCCGGCCGGGATGATGGCGGTCAGCTGATCGCTGGCCCAATCGAGTGAGAGGGCTGAGCCGTTGGCCGTGAGAAGCACGCTCGGCCCCTCCATCGGCGAGTTGAAGCGCAGCTGCAGGGGCGTGCCCAACGGAATCTCACCGCCGTCCGCCAGCTGAGCCTCGCCGGCAGTGAGAGCGACCACCCGCGCCACCAAGGTCGTCCGAAAGTGCCAGCTGCGAGCGTTTACGGGGTGACCACCTGCATCACGCTGGGGAGCCAGGGTAACCGTGTAAGTCGTCAGATCCGCCCAGGGCTGCACGGGAGTAATGGTGAATTGGCGACCGTCTGGGGCCACGCTGAGTCCGGCTTCAACGGCTGGGCTGACTGTGACGCCCTTCTCCAGCGTGGCTGATTGGAGCGGCCGGCTGGCCTGGAAGGTCAGCTTCTGGTCGAGAGGCACCTCGCTCTGGCCGTCACGGAGGTTCAGCCAGACGGTGGTCGGGATGGTGTCAGGCTGGTGGGCTTGCAACCAGAGGTAACCTCCGCCTCCGGCCCCCAGCAGCACGACCAGGCCGACAGCCAGCGCCTGGCGGGATATGAGAAGAGTGGTCAGCGCTCCCATCGCCGGGCCGAAGTATGACTGGGGTCGGCCAGCGAGCGAAGGTGCCGGAACGTGTAGATCCCAGTCGCGTGGCCGCTGCCGAAGCCGAGCTGCAGCGCGTAGTGGCCGACCAGCTCCACGCTGGTCAGCCGCACCTCATCTGCGGGCAGGTCCTGGATCCGGTCGAGACGACCGGGGAGTCCGGCCTCGCCCCGGCACTCGGCACAGGGGCAGGCCCAGCGCAGTGTCGCACCGGCGTAGGCGTTGCGGCTCCCGTCTTCCCAAGTGATTTCGAGCCGGTTGTCAGCCCGGATCAGATCGACGCTGACGGGATACGGATCAGGCGAGTTCACGCCCAGGAGCCCTAGAACTAGCGGACGTTGAGGACCGGCAGCTTGCGGAAGGACTGAACCGAGGTCCGGGCGGCGATCTGGGAGGCCATCGCGCTGAAAGCTCGGGCACCCGCCGAATCCGGCTGGGCGACCACTATCGGAGCGCCGCGGTCGGCCTCCTCACGGATCTGGCTGTCCAGTGGGATGGAGCCGAGATAGGGCACGCTCAAGCGCTCGGCCGCCCTCTCGGCGCCGCCGTGACCGAAGGGGTGATGCTCATGGCCGCAGCTGGGGCAGACGTACCAGCTCATGTTTTCGATCAGGCCGAGGGGGGCCACGTTGAGCGTGCGGAACATCTGCAGCGCCTTCACGGCTATGTCGAGAGCCAGGTCCTGCGGTGTCGCCACTATGGCGACTCCACTCAGGGGGACGCGCTGCGCCACAGTGAGAGAGGCATCGCCCGTTCCTGGGGGGAGGTCGATGATCAGGTAGTCGAGCTGGCCCCAGTGCACATCGGACATGAACTGCTCGATGGCGCGGGAGACCATGGGACCGCGCCAGACCATCGCCTTGTCCGACCCCGCGAGCACGCCCATCGACATCAGCTTCAGCCCCCACGCCTCGAGTGGCTTCAGCTTTTGCTGCATTTCTCCGTCGGGCCCCACAACCTGCACTAGTTGGGGCTGCTCCAAGGCGCCGGTCAGCCCGGGAACCGAGGGACCGTAAATGTCCGCGTCCAGCAGACCCACCGCAGCGCCGGACTTGGCCAGGGCCGCGGCCAGGTTGACAGCGACTGTTGACTTGCCGACTCCGCCCTTTCCGCTCGCCACAGCAATCGTCTGCTTCACGCCCGGCAGGAGCTGCTGCCCCTGCCGGTCCCGAACCGGGGAGCGTACGTTGGCGGTCATCTTGACGCCGACTCCTGACACGCCCGGCAGAGCGCCGACTCGTTCTTCAGCCATGGTCTTGAAGCGGTCGCGCACCGGGCAGGCGGGGGTGGTGAGCTCAAAGACGAAGTCGACCCGACCTGAGTCCTGGATCCGGAGATCCTTGATCATCCCCAGCGTCACCACGTCCCGACCGAGATCCGGGTCGATGATGGTGGCTAGAGCTGATAGGACCTGTTGCTGGCTGGGGATGGGCATACGGCTCTCGATTGTAGGAAGAGCCTATCAGGTGGCCGCCGCGGTTGCCTCCTGAGCAGCCGTGTCCGAACCAGTCTGCGGTCAGGCGAGCTTGACCACTTTCCGCGTCAGCTCAGCGGCGCCGGCCCGCAGAGTGAGGATGCCCAGCGTGCGCTCATGGCTGAAGCTGGCGGTGGGGGTGGCGACGTTGATGAAGCGGGTGCGCCCTGCCACCTCGTCTCGCCAGCGGTGAGTATGGCCGTGGATGACTATGTCACACTCCTCCACCCAGGCATCACCAGGCTTGGGCGGACGGTGCACCATGCCGAGCTCCAGTCCTTCCAGGTGGCGCCTGACGATCATTGGAAAACGCGGATCGTCGGGGGCGTTGCCGTTCACCACTTCTAGAGGCTTGCCGAGCGCACGCAGACCTTCGAGGACCCGCTCCTCCTGCCAATCACCGACATGCCAGATCTCGTCAACGTCCTGAAACTGCTTGGCGACGAAGCCGAGCAGCCGACCGACGCTGTACCTTCCCTGGGTGTCCCCGATCAGCCCTAAGCGGACCATGACTGACGAGCTTAGCGATCTCCAGGCTGCCTGCTCGAGCTGCCGGATCTGCGCCGAGCAGGGCCTCATTGCCGAAGCGAAACCAATTTTCGAGGGCCGGCGCGACGCGAACTTCTTGCTCATCGGGCAGGCGCCGGGCCCTGTGGAACACGGTCTGCGTCGACCCTTCATGGGTCGCGCCGGCCGGCAGCTGGAGCGTTGGATGCTGCGCGCCGGCTTCAGGTCCGGCGACGACTTCCGCCGGCATACCTACATCGCCGCCATGATGCGCTGCTTCCCTGGCCGCAACGCCTCCGGCAGCGGCGACCGGCCACCTACCGCGGCGGCCATGCGCAACTGCTCCCACTGGCTCGAGGGGGAGCTGAGGCTCGTGCAGCCCAAGGCGGTGCTCTTGGTGGGGCAGCTGGCGGCAGCTCGTTTTCTCGGGCCCGCGCCACTGGAAGAGAGAGTCGGACAGGCGTTTGGCTCCAATCCTGTGCTGCTCCCGCTGCCGCATCCGTCGGGAACCTCGCGCTGGCTGAACGACCCTGCCAACCGCGAGCGTCTGACAAGAGCGCTCGACACGCTCTCCGGCTTGCGGGAGCGCTGGATCGGCGGCTGATGCCCCACTTCTTTGCGGAGCGCGACGGCGACCAAGTGAGCATCAGCGGAGCCGACGCTCGACACTTGGCAACCTCGCTTCGCGCCCGCCCCGGCCAGGTGATCGCAGTGGTAGAGCCTGTGGGGCGCCTGCTTCAAGTCCGTCTTCAAACGGTCGCTTCAACCGTGGTGACCGGTCGGGTGGAGGAGGAGCGGCCGCACCGACCGGAGCCCGAGCGGGGCATCACTCTCGCCATCGCGCTGCTGCCGGCCGGCAGCCTTGACCTTGTGCTGTCTCGCTGCACCGAGGCGGGGGCGAACGCCTTCCGCCTCGTCGCCGCGTCGAGGAGCGTGGCGCGGGGCGGCCGGCCGGAGCGCTGGTCGGCGATCTGTCGCGAAGCGGCCATGCTGGCGGGCCGGCTCCGGGTGCCGGAGGTGAGCGCACCCGTCCGCCTCGCCGCCGCCTGGCGGGAAGCTGCCGACCCCTACCTGCTCGACATGTCGGGTGAACCGATGCGCGGCCTACCAGACGGCGCTACGCTCTTCATCGGACCGGAGGGCGGTTGGGCCCCGGAAGAGCGGAAGCTGGCCGCCGCCCGCACGCTGTCGCTGGGCCCGCGCAACCTCAGAGCGGACACGGCGGCCGTGGTCGGCCTGACGCTGGCCCTGAGTTGAGCCGCAGCCGGGGCGGCCACGACCAGTGTGGCCGGCGTCAGCGGCTGTAATAGCGGTAGGCGGCGCGGGCGATGTCCCGGATCGCCTGGATGCCCGTCGGCTGGTCGGCCGTCCGGGTGAAAACGCAGATGGTGAACGCGCCAGCGCTCGAGTAGACGATGCCGCAATCGTTGATCACGTTGCCGTCGATGCCGATCTTGTGCGCGATGCTGACGCCGCTCAGGTAGTAGTTGATCCGATCGTTGAAGACTGTCGTCTCCAGCAGCTGGATCAAGCGGTTAGTGGAATCACCGCTCAACAGGCCGCCGCGGCCAAGCTTGCTCAGCAGCTGCCCGGCCTGCCGGGCAGTGCACTGGTCGCTGAGCTGATGGCAGTCAGGTGCGCCCTGGGCGGCAGCAAAGCTGTCGATCTTGGCCGGGTCCAGCACCCGCTGCAGCGCCTGCCAGGCTGTGTTGTCGCTCTGCCGGATGAGGTCGGCCAGCAGGTCCTGATAGGAGATCTCGTCACCTGCCTTGGCCGATCCATACAGGATGCCCGTACCACCCATGAAGTCCCTCGCCTCCAGCTTCACCTTGTCGCTCAGCTTCGGCTGCCCCGCGTCCACCTGGTTCAGAAGGTAGAGAGCGACGGGGATCTTGATTACGCTGGCGGCCTCCATGCTGGTGTCCTGGCCGACAGCGAGCGTCCGGCCGCTGCTCAGCTGCTCCAGGTAAACACCGAAGCTCCCCCCTGTAGCGCTGAGGAAGGCCTGTAGCTCCGCGAGGAAGCCGGCCGGGTCCCCGGGCGTCACGGGGTGCGGCGCCAGAGTGACCTCGGTCGCCTGCTGCCACTGCACCTCGACGGCCGCGCGGTAGGGCCAGGTTGCCGCTGAGCGGTAGGTGAGTGTGTGCTGGCCCGTGACGACGTCAGCATTGAAAGCGCCTGTGCCGATCTGGCTGCCGTCCAGCGCCAGCTCGCCGGTGCCTGGCACGTTCACCTTCAGCCGGCCGAGCCTGCGGACCAAGGTGGTGGCCACCTTGACGGTGCCGTCCTTAGCCAGCCTGGCGCTCGCCAACCAGGGCACAAAGACCGGATCGTCAACCGACACCGTGTGGTTGCCGACGGGCAGCGAAACCTGACAGGGCGTTGCCTGACAGGAATCGAGATGCCGGGTGTCGATCAGGGGGTTGACGCCGGCGGGATCGGTGATGATGGTCAACGTGCCCAGCTGCCGCGCGAGCTTCGGCGCGAGCGTCGCCTCCCGGTCGAGCTGGAGGGCTGCGCTGCCTGACCAGGCCTCATGGCCGAGTGCGGTAACCGTTGTGTGCACGCTTGCCTCACCGATCGCCAGGAACAGAGCGAAACGACCCTCGCTGTCGGCGCTTACCTGCCAGCGGCGGCCCTGAGCCGTGATGGTCAGGTCCGCATCCGGTACTGGCACGCCGATCTCGTCCACCACCACACCCGCCAACCATGGCCAGCGGTGCAGGACCAGCTCTCCGCCCCGTGTCTCGGCGGGTTGGAAGCCGTCAGCGCGAACCTGAGCCGGCAGGCCCACGGGCCACGCGTGGCTTCCGGCGCGGTACGCGCCGCCAGAATCACTGCGCGCCACATCCGCGGCCGGTCCCTGGGGCGTTATCGACGCGCCGACGATGGGCTTGCCCTGAGCGTCCAGGACGCGGCCCGAGAAAGGCACAGGTACTGCCAGCCAGGCGGTGAGCAGGGAGCTTGCAGCCACCAGGACGACGAGCCACCTGAGCCGATTACCCAGGCTCAACCGAACTGACTGGGCATGGTCACGGACCCAGCCGTCGCCAGGAGGGTTCTTGTTAGTCTGTCGCTCGTGGCCGAAATCAGTTCTCACGGCGTGCTGAGCGTCATGATGCCTATCTACAACGAGGAGCGCACCTTGGAGACCGTTTTCAGGCACGTTCTGAAGCGGCCCGAGGTCGGTGAGGTGATTGCTGTCGACGATGGCTCCCAGGACCGAAGCTGGCGGCTCTTGCAGCAGATCGCTGGTCGTGATTCGCGAATCAGGGCATTGCGGCAGAATGTCAACGGCGGCAAAGGCCTGGCCCTGCGACGTGCCATCTCTGAGATAAGCCTGCCATTCGCTCTGGTCCAAGATGCCGATCTGGAATACGACCCGCGCGACTACGGCGACCTGCTGGCGCCGCTGGTGGAGGGGCGGGCGGACGTGGTGTACGGTGTGCGCGGTTTCGGCGCCCACACGGCCTACAGCTACTGGTTCGTGATGGGCAACCGGCTCGTCACCCTGGCTTCGAATCTGCTGTTCGACGCCTACATCGGCGATATGGAGACCGGCTACAAGGTGCTCCGCACCGAGCTGTGGAAGCGGCTGAATTTGAGCGGCCATCGCTTCGACATCGAGCCCGACATAACCGCCCGCGTGCTGCGGTTGGGCTATCGCATCCATGAGGTGCCGATTCGCTACTACGCGCGAAGCCGCGAGGAGGGCAAGAAGCTGACCTGGAAGGACGGGGTGTACGCGCTGACGACGCTGGCCCGGCTGAAAGTGGCGAGGGATGAGCGCCTTTTCGGGTCGGCCCTTGACGCTGATTATCATCGCGAGCGGCAGAGCGAGCTGGCCCGCGTTCACCCGCTCCTCGAAGAGTCCTAGCCGAGGGCCTCCGATCGCGGGAAGGGCTGGCGCTCAGACGCCGAGGATGCGGTGGAGGATGTCACTGCCGCGGGCTTCGGCGGCCGGCATCTCGGCCACGATGCGGCCCTTCTCGATGAATGCGGCACGGTCGGCCACCCGGAGCGCGAGGCGGTGGTTCTGCTCCGCCAGGAGGATGCCCATGCCCGTTCGCTTCAAGTCGAGCAAGAGGCTGCCCAGCCCCTGAACGACGACCGGCGCCAGCCCTTCGGTGGGCTCGTCGAGCAGCAGTACTGTCGGGTTGCTCATGAGACCCCGGCCCACCGCCAGCATCTGGCGCTCACCGCCGGAGAGTCCGCCAGCCTGGTTCGAGCGCAGCTCTCTTAGCTTTGGGAAGCGCTCGAACACGCGAGCGAGCGTCCAGCCCCCCGCCGCAGGCCGGGCGGTCAGCTCCAGGTTCTCCTGAACCGTGAGGTTGGGGAAGCAACGGGCCCCCGACGGCACGTAGGCCACGTGGCCTTTGGTCCGGCGGTAGCTGGGCAGTTTGGAGACTGAGCGGCCGGAGACGTAGACCGAGCCCGAGGCGCCCGGCACGAGGCCGACGATGCCCAGGATGGCGGTGGTCTTGCCGGCTCCGTTGCGGCCGAGCAAGGCGAGGAGTTCGCCGCGGGCCACCTCCACGGCGAGATCGAACACCACGTGGCTCTTGCCGTAGCGGACGTCGAGCTGACGGACCTGCAGCGCCGGCATGGTCGCGCCCGCCGTCGCTGGTGGCGCCGGGGGCGGGTCCATGATCACGCCGTTTCCTCCAGCTCACCCAAGTAGACGCGCTTCACCTCCGGGTCGTTGCGGATCTCCTCCGGCCGCCCCTGGGTCAAGACTTGCCCCTGGTTCATGACGGTCACCGTTTGCGCCGTGCCGAAGACGACCTCCATGTCGTGCTCGCAGAAGAGCAGTGTCAGGTTCTTCTCCTGCGCCACCCGCCGGACAAGCTCCATGGCCTTCTGCGTCTCGAAGGCGGACATGCCCGCCGTTGGCTCATCCAGCAGCACCAGCCGGGAACCCAGGGCGAGGGAGATGGCCAGCTCGATGGCGCGCTGGTCACCATGGGAGAGAAGCCCTGCCGGCAGTTCGGCGTAGGGGCCCAGGCCCACGGCGGCGAGCAGGTCTAGAGCTTCATCGCGGTACATGCGATCCGCCCTCCCGAACGGGCGCACGGTGCGGCCCCGGTGAGCCAGCATCGCGTACTGCAGGTTTTGCAGCACCGTCAGCTTCGGGAAGATCATGGTGATCTGGAAGGTTCGGCCGATGCCCGCTTTGGCGATCATGTGCGGCGGCTTGCCGGTGATGTCCCGGCCGCCGAACCTGACCCGGCCGGCGGTGGGCTTGAGATGCCCGGTGATGAGATTGAAGAGGGTCGACTTGCCGGCGCCGTTGGGGCCGATGATGGCGTGGCGGTCGAGCGCGTGAACAGTGAGGTTCACCCCTGAGACGGCACGCAAGCCACCAAAGTGGCGGGAGAGCCCTTCGATGACGAGCAGCGGCTCGCGCGTGTCGGCTGGTAAGCGATCTGCCTGGATCGCCTTGATGCGGGCCGCCCGCCCGGGATCGCTGGCTTCGATCGCGTGACCGGAGCTCTCAGCGACGGCGCTTTCGGCCTCGCGCGAGAAGCGTCGGCGGAGCTGGCCGATGAGATCGGGCACGGAGGCAAAGCCGCCTGGGGCCAGCAGCACCACAGCCAGCACGATGCCGCCCAGGAGAATGTCGAACTGATACGCGAAGTTCTTGCTGAGCTGGTTGTCGAGCACCGTGTAAATGAAGGCGCCCAGCGCCGGACCCAAGAACGAGCCGATGCCACCCAGGAGCGCGATCACCACCGGCTGAGCGTTGGCCGTCCAGTACAACTGTTCCGGATAGGCCTGCTGCTCGAACAGAGCGTAGAGGCCGCCCGCCACGCCGGCGAACGCGGCCGCGATCGTGAAGACGGCCAGTTCGTAGGCGCGCACGTTGATGCCGACCGAGCGGGCGCGCTCGCGGTTCTCACGGATCGCCAGCAGCGCCGCACCAAAGGGGGAGCGGACCAGGCTGAACATCAGCACCAAGCAGACACCGACGGCGGCCCCGACGAAGTAGTAGAGGATCGAGTAGTCGCTCAGGAAGTCAGGCAGCTCCAACCCGTGGATGCCGTTGTCACCACCTGTCACCGAGTACCAGTTGAAGGCGATGGCGTAGAGCAGTTGCGAGATGGCCAGCGTGAGCAGGGAGAAGTACAGGCGCACCGCGCGGAGCGCGACCAGGCCGCTCAAGAAGCCGACCAGCGCCGCCACCACCGGCGCCAGGGCGAGCCCGGCCAGCACCGGCACGTGATAGCGCTGAAACAGGATTGCCACTGTGTAGGCGCCCACACCGTAGTAGGCGGCGTGGGCGAAGGAGACGATCCCCGCATAGCCAAGCATCAGGTTGTAGGAGATCGCCCAGAGCGACAGGACCAGCGCCGAGGTGCCCAGGAAGATGGGGAACTTGGCGCTCGAGTCGGGGTTGAGCTGCTCGCCCAGGCCGGCCAGAGGCGGCACGAGGAGCGCCCCCACGATCAGGATGCCGGCAGCCGGCCAGCGCCAGTGGCGGCGCTCCAGGCCCCGCATCAGGTCTGCTCGGCCTTACCGAAGAGACCCCAGGGGCGGATGGTCAGGACGATGACCATGATGATGAAGACGAAAGCGATGGCGTAGGGATTCGTGTACTGGTTCTGAACCCCGAACGACAGCACCTCGCCCACGATCAGCGCTCCCACCAGCGAGCCGATGATGCTGCCCAGGCCGCCGATCACGCTGATAGCAAAGGCCAGGACCAGCACATCGGTGTCCATGCTGGCGTTGACCGCCTGGCTGGGCGCCACGATCGCGCCGCCCAGCGCCGCCAGCGCCGCTCCCATGACAAAGACGACTGTGTAGAGCCGGGCCACATTCACTCCCGAAGCGCTCAGCAGCTCGGGATCGGAGACGGCCGCGCGAATGTTGCGGCCGAGGGTCGTCCGGTACATCAGGATGTAGACGCCGGTTCCGATCACAACGGCGGCGCCGATCATGAAGAAGGAGTAGGCGGCGTAGCTGTTGCCGGCCAGTGTGACTGAGAAGTTGATGGCGGCGGGTGGTTTGACAGTTCGGTAGTTTGCGCCGAAGACCGTCCGCACCACTCCGGCGATGACCAGAGTCAGCGCGTACGTGGCCAGCAGCTGGACCAGGTGTTCCTCCCCGTAGACGCGGCGCAGGACCACCACCTCGATCAGCGCGCCGACGAGGCCCGTCACTATCACCGCCACGACCAGCCCGCCCCAGAAGCCAAGGGTGAGGCCGAGCTGGTTGGCGACCACCCCCGTCACGAAGGCAGCGATCATGTAGAGCGAGCCGTGGGCCATGTTGATGACCCGCAGCGCTCCGAAGACTAGGGAGAGCCCGGCGGCCACGATGAAGAGGTAGGCGGCGTTCGACAGCCCGCCCACCACGAAGAGGAGGAGCTGACCGCCGCTCACGCGCCTACCTCCCTTCGGCGATCGCTGTTAGCCCTGCTTCCACGAAGGGCAGAGTGCGAAGTCGGTGGTCGTGGGGTTGCCGTCCTTCTCGCACTTGCCGTCGCGCAGCTCTTGCATCAGCTGCTTGGGCATGATGAGATCCGAGCCCTTGAGGTTCTGAGCGTCCTTCAGAATGGGGAACTTGTACTTGCCCCCGCTGTCGGCGGTGGTGCCGATCGTCTCCCCGACGTCCGCCTGCTGATCGCCGGCGCGGATTGTGAAGCTGTAGCCGCGCAGGCTCTGGAACGAGTGGCCCACGATCTGCTTGATCACCTTGTCGGCGTCGAAGCTCTTGGCCGCGTTGGCGGCCTGCCCCCACATCATGGCCGCGTCGTAGTCCAGCACCGCCCAATCCGAGGGCTCCTCGTTGAAGCGCTCCTTGTAACGCTTCACGAAGTCGTTCATGCGCTGGTTGTTGATGGCGAAGAACGGTGCCCGCATGTAGAGGTGCATGCCGAGGGGGTAGGCGTTGCCGAGGGCCCGCAGCTCATCCACGCTTGAAAGGTCGACGAAGGGATACTTCTTGAAGAAGTCTGGGTCCACCTGCTGCGCCTGCTGGACGAAGTTGATCTCATCGGCGGCGAAGATGTTCGTGTAGATCAGGTCCGGCTTGAAGGACTGGATGGCGTTGATCGTCGAGTCCCAGCGCGGGTTGGTGGGGAAGGGGACGTACCAGGTGCTTTCGGGGTTGACGATTTGCGCGCTGGGGTTGGCGCGCTTCAGGGAGGCAACGAAGGCGTTCGTCTCGGAAACGCCGAACAGGTACTTGGGCGAGACGATGAAGATGCGCTTCGAGCCCAGCTTGGCCACGAAGCGACCGGCCGCCGTCCCCTCCATATAGGTGTTCGGCACGACTGAGGTGAAGTAGGGGTTGATGAGGTCGGGCTCGGTGGATAGCTGGTAGCTGTTGCAGGTGGCGGAGAGGAACAGGGTCTTGTTCTGCTTGGCTATTGGCGAAGTCGCCTGGCACTGGGCGGAGGTGACGGGGCCGAAGGCGGCCTGGACGTTGTCCTGCAGGATCAGCTCCCGGAAGTTGGCAGTCGCCTTGTCCACAGTGGTGCCGTCGTCGTAGATGACCGGCTCCATCTTGTACCCGTTGACACCGCCCTTGGCGTTGAGGTCGTCCATCGCAAGCTTGAGCGTCTGGCTCACGGCCTTGCCGTAGAGGGCGGACTGGCCTGTCAACGCGCCGGAGTAGCCGACCTTCTTGGTCCCCTTGAAGCCGCCGCCGCTGTTCTGCTGACCGCCGCCCCCGCCGCAGGCCGCGGCCAGGACGAAGGCCGCCAGAGAGAACGTGAGAATTGAAGGGATCCGTCCCAGTCGAGGGGAATTTCGTGTCATGTCTCTTCCTGAGTGATGGATTTGCCGATTTGGAGGCGCGAGAGGCCGCTCCTTGGTGGCCGAGATACTAACACCGCAGGATGGACTTAAGGAGCCGCCCCAACCGCTGCCGCCCAAACGGCGTCGGGTCGTCCGGCCGGCACAGCCCTTTCCCACAGCGCGTCAGCTGCGTGACGGTCGACCAACCGGCCGCACTGTCAGCATGAGGTCCATTGACTGGCAGACAGGTCTGAAGGGCAGGGGAGGCGCGCCTCCCCTGCCGGCCGATCTACTTCTTGGCTCTCCTGCTTGCAGGCTTGCGCGATCGTGTCTTCGCAGGTGAAGCGTCCCGCTGGACCCAGTCCCGAGTGCGCTGCACGGCTCGCTGCCAGTTGGCATAGCCGCTCTCCCGCTGGTCCTTGCTCCAGCGAGGCTCCCAGGTCTTGTCAGCTTTCCAGTTCTTACGCAGCTCGTCGAGGTTGGCCCAGAACCCGGTCGCCAGGCCGGCACCGTAAGCCGCCCCCAGCGCGGTCGTCTCGTTCACTGTCGGCCTGACCACAGGCGTGCCCAGGATGTCAGCCTGCAGCTGCATGAGCGGCTCACTCTTGGTGGCCCCGCCGTCGGCCTTCAGGGTCGTGAGCTTGACGCCTGAGTCCTTCTCCATCGCGTCGGCCACATCCCGGCTTTGGTAGCAGATCGACTCCAGCGTGGCGCGGGCGATATGGCGCTTGTCGACGTAGCCGGTCAGCCCGACCAGAGCGCCGCGGGCGTACATGTCCCAATGGGGAGCGAAGAGACCAGAGAAGGCGGGCACGAAGTAGGCGCCGCCGGAATCCTCGACCTGCTCTGCGAGCCTGTCGCACTCCGGAGCGTTCTTGATCAGCCCGAGATTGTCGCGGAGCCACTGGATGGCGGCGCCGGTGACGGCGATCGAACCCTCTAGCGCGTAGACGGCCTTGCCCTTACCCAGGCCGTAGGCGGGCGTTGTGAGGAGGCCGCTTTTCGAGGGGACCGGCTTGGTCCCTGTATTGAGCAGCAGGAAATTGCCAGTGCCATAAGTGTTTTTGGCCTCGCCGACGTTGTAGCAGGTCTGACCGAATACAGCCGCCTGCTGGTCGCCCAGGTCGGCGCACACCGGAACCTCGCCCCCGACCGGGCCGTCGGCGCGAGTCGTGCCGTAGGTCTCGGGATCGCTGGAGGGCCGAATTTCCGGCAGCATGGCGCGCGGCACCCCGAGCTTGCCCAGCAGCTCATCGTCCCACTCAAGCCTCCTCAGATCCATCAGCATGGTGCGGGAGGCGTTGGTGTAGTCGGTGATGTGGACGCCCCCAGCGGGACCACCGGTCAGCCACCAGATGACCCAGCTGTCCATGGTGCCGAAGGCCAGCTCGCCGTTCTCCGCCCGCTTCCGGGCCCCCTTCACCTTGTCGAGCATCCAGCTCACCTTGGGACCTGAGAAGTAGGTGGCCACCACCAACCCGGTCTTCCGCTTGACCAGCGGTTCGACGCCCGCGTCGATCAGCTTCTCGCAGAGCTGGCGGGTGCGAGTGTCCTGCCAGACGATCGCGTTGTGGATCGGCTTGCCCGTCTTCCGATCCCAGACGACGGCAGTCTCCCGCTGGTTGGTGATCCCGATGGCGGCCAGATCGGACGCCTTGAGCTTGGCGCTGCTGAGCGCCTTCTTGGTCACCTGTTGGGTGTTGCGCCAGACCTCCATCGGGTCGTGCTCCACCCAGCCCGGCTCGGGAGTGATCTGCTTGTGTTCGGCATAGGCGCTGGCGACGACGCCGCCTCCGTGGTCGAACACCATGAACCGGGTCCCGGTGGTGCCCTGATCGACAGCGCCGACGTACTTAGGCATGGTCCGCCTCCCTCGTGTGCTGGTTGCTCGAGCTGCTGAGCGCACCGGCATCAGTCCGTCGCCTCCAGCACACCCCTGGCGACGAGGACCCGCCGGATCAGGAATTCGTAGGCGAAGATCCCCACCGCACCGCCGATGAGCGGACCGACTATCGGGATCCAGAAGTAGCCGTTGACGCCGGGGAACGCGCTGTCGCCCCAGCCGGCAACGAAGGCGAGGAGGCGGGGACCGAAGTCACGGGCCGGGTTGATCGCGTAGCCGGCGTTGGGACCGTAAGACATGCCGATGGCGGCCACCGCCAGACCCACCAGCAATGGGGTGAGGTTGCTCTTGGGGGCCAGGTTGCGCCGGTCGCCCAGGGCGGCGACGAAGATTAGCAGGAAAGCAGTGCCGACGATCTGATCGACCAGCGGCCCGAACCAACCGCCGTTGAAGTAGGGAGCGGGGGAGGTGGCGAATATCCCGAAAGTCCCCGCGTGACCGACATGCTTGGCGTTCTCGAAGCTGGAGATGGCGTCGTGGTAGACCAGCAACACCAGCGCCGCGCCGACGAACGCGCCGGCCACCTGGGCAAGCCAGTAGATCGGCAGCTTGGACCAGGGCGAGTCACCACGAAGAGTGAAGGCGAGGGTGACTGCAGGATTAATGTGGGCACCGGTCACACCACCGGCCACGTAGACGCCGAAGGTCACCGCCAGGGCCCAACCCCAGGTGATCAGGAGCCAGTCGCCGGCGGAGAGAAAGTTGTTGGCGCCACGGCCCGACTGGTTCAACGCGGCGACCGCTACTGCGACTACGCCGTCGCCAAACGCGATCAGGCAGAGCGTGCCGAAGAACTCGGCCAGCGCATCGCCGAAGATGCCGCTGAGGAGCCCGCCGGGTGCGTGCGTGGCCCGACCCGCCGATCGCACTCCTGCCTCATCGACGGATGCCGCCGCTGCCCGCCCGGGCGGCACCTCAAGCTCGGACGATCTCGCCCCCACGTCTCCCGCGAGTGGCTCGCGCTGCTCGCCAGGCGTGCCTCCCAGATGCCCAGCGGGTGGCTCGCCGGTGGTGGCAGGCTCGGCGCCCACGTCCGGGAGTGACTCCGGCCGCTCGCCTGGTGTGCCTCCCAAGTGCCCGGCGAGTGGTTCGTCCCGCTCGATCTTGCCGCGTTCGTCCATCAGCAATCCTCCCTTACTTGATGTCGACCTGCACAGCTGCAGGCAAATCCGGTCTCTCCGTTCTAGGCGTTGACACTAGTGCTTGTCAACTCGGTCGCGCTCAAGATGGTGCTCGACGCTAACCGGGACACTAGCTGAAGTCCTGGATATTTATGCCACAGCCTTAGGCAGCATGCATGACCTCCTCGAGCCAAGGTTGAAGGTGCGCCGAGAACTGGCCGGCGCCCGGCACGGCGCTGAGCGAGAACCACCGGGTACTGGCTCCCGACCTGCGCGGCCACGGGCGGGCCGGATCAACGATAGCAGCTCTACCTCGGGGCCTTGCTCTGCCAGGTGGCGGGCGCGCCGGCAATGGTGGCTGGTAAACTCGATGGGCGCCCTCATCTCCGTCCTGCAGGCGGCCCGGGAGTCGGCCGACCGTGTCAGCGCTGCTGCTCGTCGACCCAGCTCTCCCCTGGGCTGGGCGCCGGCGCTTCGACTACGCCGTTTGGGCCGCGTTTGGTTCCCTCCTGCTGCCCCGTGTGGCCGAGCGAGGTGTCCCTCTTAGGAGGCGGCGACTGGGTGCCGAGAGGAACGTCCGGAGTCACTGGCCATGATCTGCGCCGATCCCGGCCGCGTGCGGCCAAAGGTCTTTCAAATGCACGTGGAGCTCTCGGAAAAGGAGAGCCGGGTGCCTGACTACAGCCGCTCGATTCTCAGGATGCTGGCCAGCCTCCGCTTCGACCCCAGCTATCGGACGCTCGAGTGCCCGGTCTGCATCCTCCGGGGCGATCGCGACTGGCGGGTTCCTGTCGCATTCTTGCTGGTCTGGGGCAGCGCTACGGCTGCCCGGTCGACGTGCTGCCCGGCGTCGGCCACGTGTCGATGCTGGAGGTGCCCGTACTCTGCAGCCAGACTGCTCTGAAGCGGCTGCCTAGGCCTCTCAACGCCGGTCGCTAGTAAAGGCAGCCTGGGACCGGTAGGCTGGGGCCAGGATTCGTGGCCGAAGAAGCAAAGCTCAGCGCACATCCCGCGACGCGGGTCACCCGCGGCCACGGCTTGCTGGAGGGCTTCCTGGCTCGCCAGCGCATGCGGCGGGCAGACCGTCTCATCTCGCCCGCACACCGTCGGGGCAGGATTCTGGACATCGGCTGCGGCACCTATCCCCTCTTCCTGAGCTTGGCCAAGTTCGGCGATCGCGTCGGCTTGGACCGCGTCTCCGCGGAGGTGCAAGCAGAGTGGGCGGCACACGGAGTGCGCCTCTTGGACCACGACGTGGAGCAGGATGCGCGGCTGCCCTATGCCAACGAGTCATACGAGGTGGTGACCATGCTGGCTGTGTTCGAACACCTCTCAGACGACACACTGCTGAAGGTGCTGCGCGAGGTGCATCGCCTGCTCAAGCCGGGCGGTCAGTACATCATGACGACGCCAGCGCGCAGGACGTTTCACCTTCTCAACTGGATGGCCCGGGTGGGCCTGCTCAGCAGTGACGAGATCGCCGAACACCACAGGACCTACGGTCACCAAGAGATCCGGGAGATCCTGGTCCAGGCCGGCTTTCCGACCGACTGCATTCGCCTCGGCTACTTCGAGCTGGGGCTCAATAACTGGGCGGTGGCCACGAAACCAGCGAGCCTGACGCCGGCGTAGAGCCGCCAGGCGAAGGAGCGCTGGCGGCGCTGGTGCCGCCCGGGCTCTGCGGGTGGGACCGAGAGTCAAAGCACTCGTCCAACCAGCGGAGGCTTGGAGCGGCGGATAGCGGCGACGACAATGTCCATCCACACCGGAACGCCGACTTGCAGTCGGTGAAGCCTTCGCGACTCGGCGATCAAGCCAGCAATGCCGTGTGTCGTGAAGGCAGCAGCCCAACGATGGACAGACCGCCGGCAGACGCCCAGCCGGGAAACAGCCGTCTCGACCCCTCGTCCTGGAAGAGCCGCACGCCCCGCGTTCGGGCGCCGTACATTGTCAAGCCTCGGCCGACCGTCGGCCTTGCTGGGGCGCCCGTTCTGGGTTGCCAAGAACACGAACCCAGGCCCCTCCTGATGGTGCTGCCGACGAAGATATCGCCGCGGGTCCGATGGAGCCGTGTTGTGGCTGGCGTTCGGCATGGACGGACCGTATCGCTGGCTGTGCCATATGAATCCAGGAATCTCAACTAGCATGGAGCCGGTGCCGCAGTCCCTGACCCGCAACTTCTGCATCATCGCGCACATCGACCACGGCAAGTCCACATTGGCGGACCGACTTCTGGAGAAGACGGGGGCCGTCAGCCGCAGGGAGCTCACCGATCAACATCTGGACACACTGGATCTGGAACGCGAGCGCGGTATCACCATCAAGCTCCAGGCCGTGAGGATGAGCTACCAGGCCGCCGACCGACAGATTTACGAGCTGAATTTGATTGACACTCCGGGCCATGTGGATTTTTCCTATGAAGTCTCGCGCTCGCTGGCCGCCTGTGAAGGCGCACTACTGGTGGTGGACGCCGCTCAGGGGATCGAGGCCCAAACGCTGGCCACCCTCTACCAAGCTGTGGAGGCGGACCTGCACATAGTCCCAGTGGTCAACAAGATCGACCTCGACGCCGCTCAACCGGATCTGGTGGCGGAGGAAGTCGTCCAGGTCACCGGTATCAAACGCGAAAACGTCATCTTCACCTCCGCCAAGCAGGGCATAGGCATCGACGACATCCTGGAGGCGATCGTGTCGCAGGTGCCGGCGCCTGTTGGGGAACCAGCGAAGCCGCTGCGGGCGCTGGTCTTCGACTCTCACTACGACGCCTACAGGGGTGTCATCGTCTATGTCCGAGTTGTCGACGGCGAGATCCGACCGGGCATGAAGGTGCGCATGATGAACACGGGATCTGTGCACGAGGTGGACGAGGTGGGTTGGTTCACTCCCGGCATGCACGCCGGCCGGGTGCTGACGACGGGCGAGGTGGGCTACTTGACAGCCGCCATTAAGAATGTCAACTCAGCTCGGGTCGGCGATACTGTCACTGACGAGCGCCACCCCGCCGGGGGACCGCTGCCCGGCTACCGGGCGGTGAAGCCAATGGTCTACGCCGGGATTTTCCCGACGGAGTCTGACGGCTACCAGGACTTGAAGGAGGCGCTGGATAAGTTCCAGCTGAACGACGCGTCTTTAGTCTTCGCGGCGGAGAACTCCGCTGCTCTGGGCTTCGGTTTCCGCTGCGGTTTTCTCGGTCTGCTCCACATGGAGATCGTGCAGGAGAGGCTGGAGCGCGAGTTCAATCTGGATCTCATCACGACCGCACCGACAGTGGAATATCGGGTCTACCTGAAAAAGGGCGGGATGCAGGTGGTCGACAACCCGGCACACCTGCCTGACCCGACAGCGATTGAGTACCTGGAGGAACCGTTCGTCCGCGCTTCGGTGATGACGCCAAGCCAGTTCGTGGGCGCGATGATGGAGCTCTGCCAGGAGCGGCGGGGTCAGTTCAAGAACCTTGAGCACCAGGTGGGTGAAAGGGTGCTGCTGGATTATCAGCTGCCGCTGGGCGAGATCATCCACGATTTCTACGACCAGCTGAAGTCGCGTTCGCGAGGTTACGCATCGCTCGACTACGAGCTAAGCGGATTCCGGCGCGGCGATCTGGTCAAGCTGGACCTGCTCGTGGCGGGCGAGCCGGTGGATGCGCTGTCAATGATCGTTGACCGCGCGAAGGCCGCCCAGCACGGTCGCCGGCTGACCGAGAAGCTGAAAACGATCATCCCCCGCCAGCTCTTCGAGGTGCCGATTCAGGCAGCGATCGGGGGCAAGGTCGTAGCTCGAGAGACGGTCTCGGCTCAACGCAAGGATGTGACCGCCAAGTGCTACGGCGGCGACATCAGCCGCAAGCGAAAGCTGCTCGAGAAGCAGAAGGAAGGAAAGAAGCGCATGAAACGCGTGGGCAGCGTGGAGATTCCGCAGGAGGCCTTCATGGCGGTCCTGTCGCTGGACTAAGAATCGAGCTAGGCGGTTGGCTGCCTGCGACCTTTACGACGCGGTGCTGCTCGGCCTCGGAATGTCGTTCTACCGCGAGTTATAGGAAGACCAGCCCCACGGCCGCGCGCCGGCAATGTCGGCGGCCGGTTGAATCGGGGAGTTCCGGCTCCCCGCCCAGCGTCCAGTGCTGACCGGAGGTTGAAAGAGCTGGGCGGAAAAGGAAGACGGTTAGGATTGGCAGCAACATGGAGCCCACCGATCAACGGCCGGCTGGCAGGCCCCAGCTGGAGGGAACGCAAGCGGCCGAAGCGCCCCCGGTGCTGATCGGTGCGGACATCGACGCGACGGCGTTGGTCAATGAGATCAAGGCCGACGTGCAGCGCAAGGCGGAGCAGGGGCTATATCCGCCCGACCTCCTGACCGAGCTCAAAGCCGGCTCAGACCCGGTCCTGGCCGCGGCCCTGGACGTTCAAGATGCCGCCGGCTTCTCGACCGTAGTTCCCGTCACCCGGCCGGTCCGGGCCAGCCTGCGGTACGTCGCTCCCAGCGTCGTTCTGTTCAAGCGCCTAACGACTAAAGGCCTTGGTTGGTACACCAAGTGGATGGTCGAACAGACTCATCATTTCGCAACGGCGTCCGCCGCCGCGACATCGGCCATCGCGGAGCGGCTTGCCAGGCACGACGAGGAGTTGGCACGCGGCAGGCAACGCCACCAGGCACTGGAACGCCGGGTCGAGAGTTTGGAGGCAAGGCTGGCCCATCCAGGGTCGACGGACGATATAGGCGGATAGGCCCTGATCGGGCGCGAGCCGAGGCCGGGTGGTTGGCCGGGAGCTGGCATGTGATTGATGGGCGTCCCCGAACAGACGTCTGCCCGTCCCTGCGAATGCCGTTGGTCACTCCAGGCTATCACGAGAGAGTGCTCGGCGGAGCGGAGCTACGCCCCCGCCGGTGACGTCGGCCAGTATCTCTGCCGGGAGGCCAACGTCTGCCTCTGGTTCGCGAATTGTCCCGAGTTCGAGGCTATTCTCGACCCTCTGCAGAATGACTCCAGTTGGTCACAAAACTGGGGGGCGGCTAGGCAAATGTGTTGGCGCGGTACACCTGGGAAGTGGTGTTGAGGCGCCTCCAAGCAGCCCTGGCTGATACCGGCGTACCAGGACTGTGAGCGATGGGTTGGCTGTCGACCAGTTCGTCCCGGCTCTGTTGCCTCACGACGCGGTGGGCGCGCACACGCTGGAGAGCAGGCGCGCCTTCCGTGAAGCCGGCCTATCAACAACCATTTGGGCGCGCACAATCCACCACCAGTACGCCGGTGAGGCGCGACCGTACCGTCAGTTCGGCCGACTGGCAGCACGCTCGAGCCAGCGGCGGCTGCTGCTCTACCAGTCAGCCGCCATCTCCCATGGGATTGTGGACTACCTTTTGAAGCGCCCAGAGCCCAAGTCAATCAGTTATCACAACCTAACGCCGCCCGAGTTTTACGATCGCTTCTCTCCGAGCGTTGCGGCGGAACTGCGAGAGGCGGCTTTCGAACTAGCCAGGCTGGCGCCACTCGTAAGGGTGGCGACCGCCGATTCGGAATTCAACGCGACCGACCTTAAGAAGCTGGGAGTGCCGGATGTCCGTGTGATCCCTCCTTACATAGCTGCCGGGGACCGGCTTCCGGTGGATCAAGCCGAGGTGACGCGTCTGCGCGCCGGCAAGCGGGGTCCCGCGCTACTCTTCGTCGGTCGCCTGGTCCCGAACAAGAACCACCAGCAGCTGATCCGGCTGGTCGCGACCCTGCGAGCTGGCTGGAACGCCCACGCCAAGCTCTACCTGGTCGGCCCGGCCGGGCCGACGACCAACGCGGCCGACCTGCAGCGCTTAGCGACCCGGTTGGCACCTGCTGGTGTGATATTCATGGGCTCGGTCGGGGCAGCCCAGCTGCGGGCCCTCTACGAGGTCGCCGACGTCTTTGTCTCCATGTCGGAACACGAAGGATTTGGCGTTCCACTCGTAGAGGCAATGCTGGCGCGTCTACCGGTGGTGGCCCTGGAACGTGGAGCGGTCGGGGAGACCCTCGGAGGCAGCGGGGTGCTCCTGCGCTCTTCCGAGCTCACATTTGCCGCGGCAATGGTGGCACGCGTGATCGAGGATGAAGCTCTTCGAAACCGGCTGATCGAGGGTCAGGTTCAGCGGGCAAGGGAGCTGCAAAGCGTTCCCCGTGATGACCTGCTCGTGGCGGCCGCGAGAGCGGCTGCAGTCGGCGCCTGATTGCAACATAGTCGGCAGATTGGCATGGTCAGTTCGCGGCAATTCTTCATTCTGCTCGCGTAGGACCTATTAAGGAACCCAGACCAATCTCAGATCGGACCGGTATCATCAGCGCCGGATGGCCACCACAGTAATCAGGAGTACGCGGCGACGCCCCGGGCTGGTTGCCGAGTTGAGATCGATGGTACGCCACCGCGACCTGCTCTGGCTGCTCACTCGGAAAGATCTTCGCCTCAAGTACAAGGGAACGGCACTGGGTTTTTTGTGGTCACTGCTGAACCCACTGCTCCTGATGCTTGTATATTCTTTCGTCTTCACCATCATCGCCCGCTTTCCGGTGCCGCGATATCCGGTGTTCCTGCTTGCCGGCATTCTGCCGTGGAACACCTTTGCGATCGCGACCTCCTCAGCGGCGACGACCATCATTGGCAACGGCAACCTCATCCGGCGGGTTCGGTTCCCGCGCGAGTTCCTGCCTTTGGCCTCGGTGCTCTCCAGCGCAGTGAACTTGACCCTCAGTCTCGGCATTCTGCTGGTATTCGCTCTCTACTTTCACCAGCCGCTAGGCCTCCCTTTGCTGGCACTGCCGATGCTTCTTGTCTTCCAGATGATCTTCACGGCTGGCGTGGCTTTGATCCTCGCTGCTGTCACGGTTTACCTGCGGGATGTCGAGAACCTGGTCGGCGTGTTCCTTACTGTGATGTTCTTTCTCACGCCGATCCTGTACCCACTCACGGCGCTGGGTGGACACAAGTCCGCTTATTTCGTCCGGCTGAACCCTATGGCCTGGCTGATCACTGATTACCAGGCGATCTGGCACGAGAACCGCTGGCCCGACCCCATACAGACGGCCGCGTTCGGGATTCTTTCCGGTGTCATGCTGATGGGCGGGTGGCTGCTTTTCCGGCGACTCGAGCAGCGCTTCGCCGAGGAGGTCTAGTGGGGGGGGCAATAGCGGTGGAGGGAGTCTCAAAGTCTTATCGCCGGTACCGCAAGCGCCACCAAAGCCTGAAGGAGATCATCGCCCAGCGCAGCCGGGGCGATTGGGAAGAGTTCTGGGCGCTGCGCGACATATCATTCGAGGTTGAGCATGGCCAGTTTCTGGGCATCATCGGCCACAACGGTTCCGGTAAGAGCACGTTGCTCAAGTTGTTGACAGGCATCATGCCGCCGTCCCAGGGCGAGATTCGGGTGCAGGGCCGAGTTGCCTCCCTGCTGGAACTAGGAGCGGGATTCCAACCCGAGTACACCGGCCGGGAGAACATCTACCTCTACGGCACCCTGCTCGGCATGCGGCGTAAGGAAATAGACAGGTATTACGACTCCATCGTCGAGTTCTGTGAGCTGGGCGAGTTTATGGAGATGGCTGTCAAGAATTACTCCTCAGGTATGTACGTTCGGCTAGGATTTGCCGTCGCCGTACATCTGGACCCGCAGGTGCTGCTCATCGATGAAGTACTCGCAGTGGGTGACGCCAACTTTCAAAAGAAGTGCTTTCAACATCTCTTCAAGCTGCGCAAAAGAGGCTGCACCATCGTGCTGGTCACGCATGACACCGCTTCGGTGGAGAAGTTCTGCGAACATTCCATCTGGATCGATCACGGCCGGGCCATGGCGCAGGGCAAGAGCTCACAGGTCGTGCAGCAGTATTTGGACGCTGTCGCGGGAGGAGCCTCAATCGAGCAGGCGGCGAAGTCGGTGAAGGAGCGGGTTGCAGAGCGGGACCTCACGATCAAGGGTCTGCGCTTCCTGGATAAAGACGGCCGACAGGTTCTCATGTTCGACACGGGTGCCAAACTGCGGATCGAGATCGACTTCCATGCCCGCCGCCCCTTGACTCGACTCGAGGTGGGTTTGACGGTTTTTCGTGAAGATGATCTTCGCTGCCTGGATCTGAATCTCTATGGGATTTCCGTCGACGCTGGCTCGGGGCGTTGGGTGGTTGATGCCGATCGGGTTGATCTGCAGGGCGGGCGCTACGCCGTGACACTGGCCGTCTTTGATCGCAACCTCCAGCGGTTCCAGGCCTTCCAGGACCGCCAGTATCCTTTCACAGTCCACGACGACTACAGCGCTGGCGGAGCTTTCTACACCCCCCACCGCTGGAGCTTAGCCACGCCGGACGGCCTGCTTCCTTTGGTTTCCCGCCCACCCGATCTGCAGGAGCTCCACGGGATGGTGGAACCGGCTCAGGCAGCGGGCGAGGTCAGTAGGTAGGGCCAGGTCAGCCGGCCACCTGGCGCATAAGATTCAGCTGCATCTCGTCCAGCGGTAGGGAATCCAATTCCGCAAGTCGCGCCTGCTGGCGCGCGCGCACCTGGTTCAGCAGATCCTGGTTGTGAACCAGCCGGCCGAGTACCTCGGCCGTCAGCAGCGCATCTAAGGTGCCAAGCAGAACGCCGGCGCCTCCCAGAGTCTCGGCAACGGCGGCGGCATCGTAGGCGACGACCGGAAGGTCGAAGCGCATCGCCTCGATGAGAGGTAGACCGTAGCCCTCATGTTCCGAGAGTGAGAGGAACACGTCCGCGCTGCGGTAGTGCGCGGCCAGAACCGAATCAGAGACCTGGCCGGTAAACACCACTCCCTCCAGCTGTAGGCGGCTTCGTAGTCGGAACAGCCGTTCCGTGTAGGGAGGCAGAGCCCAGCCACCGACAACAAACAAACGGGCATGGGGATCGATCGCGCGTCGGATTACCGCTAGGACTCGCAGGAGGTTCAAGTGTCCTTTATTGGGAACGACTCTGCCGACAAACAGGAGGTCCATACCCTTCTTGGTCCTTAATAACCAGTCGAGGTGCCTCTCGTTGGGCTTGGTCGCCAGCCGGGGTGGAATGTAGGGAGGGATCACGTGCACGTCCGGCACGCCCAGCGCCCGCAGCTCGTTGGCATTGAAGGTGGAGGCAGCGGCTGCCACCCTGATCGTTTGGGCCAACAGCCGGAGCTCTGTGCGACCCCTCTCCATGGAGGCGGCCGCGCTTTCGTCGTACTGCCGGAAGAATTCACTTGGTGTGATGTTGTGGTAGTACATCGTTCTGGGCTGAGGTTGCCCGGCCAGGAATTCGACCATCCCGTCGACGGAGCCGGTCGACGCTTGGTAAAGCAGAATCTTGCCCCTGCTGGCGCGAGTGCGATTCGCCCTCTGAAAGAGGTGGACCTCAGCCTCGCTGCGCGAGAGGACGCGCTCCGCCCAGATCCGGCCGTCCATCCCTGCCCTTGCCAGCGCCTCTTGAGTTCGGACAGTGTGCGTTCCAACAGCGTCGGGCAGAGCGAAGAAGGGCAGGAACTGATGGACCCGTGGTGGACTAGCTGAGCTGGTGTGGCTCACCTTGAGCCTCAGGACTTAAGCGCCGGGACCGGCTCGCGCGACCGCTCGAACCAGCTGGACAGTGCCGTCTCCAGGCGGCTCAGGACGGCAGGCCAGGAATACTCACGAAGGACAAACTCGCGGCCCTGGCGGCCGAGCGTCCGCCGAAGCTGGGCGGAGCGGAGGAGCCGGTCCAGTACCTCCTCAAACTCCGGATAAATGGAGAACCACAGCCCACCGTTGGACTGTTCGCAGTGGCCACGGGTGACGGGGGACTCGGCGTGGACGATGATGGGCCGTTCAGCCAGCCATGCTTGCATCATCACGATGGAGAACGATTCCATACGGCTGGGCTGGCAGAGCACTGTTGCGGCCGCGTAGACCGAGTCGCGATGCCGCCAGTCGATCTGAAGTTGTCTGATCCCACGCTTGGCTGGAAACTTAACATCGCCGGAGCCGAGAAGTACCAAGGAAAGCTCGGTGCCCCGCCGCTCCCGGTAGCGAAGAAAGTTCTCTAGCAACAGCGGGACGTTCTTGCCGCCCTCGAGCCGGCCCACGTAGAGCAGAAAGAGCTCTGGCAGATCGTAGAGCCGGCGCGCCAGCTCAGAGTCGGTTGGTCCCGGCGGATCGAAGCCGGCTCCGACCACCGTAGATGGCGCCAGGGATCTCTGAAAGCGGAGCGCAAGCTCGGCTTCGGGAGCCGAGTTGAACATGAGTCCTCGCGCGCCACCCAGCATCTCGGCTACGACCCCCAACCTTGCGTAGGCCTCGTCATGCAGGCAAGGAATGACCACTGTTCGGTCAGGAGCCGTGGCATAGGCGAAGTAAGTAGTCCCGAACAGATAGGGCAGGGCCAGTATTGCGTCATACGAGCTTGCTCGCTTCGCCAGGTCGGCTTCGAGCGCGGATGAAACGACGCCATTCCGCAGCCACAGGAGCTCCTCTTCGCGGCTGAGCGTGTATTGAGCCTGGATGGCGTGTTCCAGCTGCGCGAACATCCCGATATCACGCTTATCAGCTGGGTAGCGGCGCACTGGCACGTTCCCGATCCGGTCCAGCCCGGGAGGAAGGACGTTTTTCCAGGTGTAGTGATCCACTGCACAGGTGGTCAGCACCTCCACGTGGTGGCCCACCTTGAGGAGCCGCTGGGCCAGCCACAGGGCGAGCAGCTCCGCACCGCCGACGATCTCGTCGGTGAGGCGGGGGACAACTATGGCCAGTTTCAACTGGTCCCCGCTTAGTGAAGGTCGGGGAGAGCCTTCGTCGGGAACCGTCACAAGCGCGCGATGACAGCAAAGTCGAGCGGTCCGTAGATGATCGAGTTGAGCCGATCAATATTGCGATTCAGCAATTCCGTCCTGCCGTCCACAGGCTCTCCTTGGTCGGTGGAAAGGCGTTCCAGGCTAGCCTGGGTTGGCGGCTGGGACGAATAGCGCATCTGGACCTGCGAAAAGCCCGCCGCCTGAGCGAGGTACTCCAGGGTAAGAGGATGCAGGGGCTTCATATGCCCCAGGTCCACGTAGAGCGGACCAGCGAAAAGAACCAAGCTTTGGGGGTTGAGAGTCTCTGCGATAAGGACACCACCAGGCTTCAGCGCACGGGCCGCGGCCGGAAAGAACCTGATCACCTGGGGAGCGGCCAGATGCTCCAGCACCTGGGCGCAGAATACTCCGCCTAATGACGCGGGTTGACAATTCTCAAGGTGCCTGATCGCGTCATCAGCTTTTATCTCAAAGCCACGAGCACGGCAGGCTGCGGCCATGCCAGGGTTTTGATCAACTCCGTAGGCCTCAATTCCAGCCCGGCTGAGCAAAGTCAGGAACTCGCCGCGACCGCACCCCAGGTCTACTACTCTGCCTGGGCCGTCGCGGAAATAATCCACATACGCACTCTGCCGCTCTTCGATTACCGCTTCCGAGCCACGGAACCGGTTCTCGAAGGCGACATAGTCCAATTCCTTGTCAACCTGCCAGGAGGTCACAATACTTCCCTCGATGTCCCTCACACGTGTCGCCAGGGCATCCAGTGAGTGGGACGTCTGCATTGCAAACTCCTGGCTCTGGCGTCTCAGCTCCGCTGTGTACCATCGCAGCATCCACGCCATTGACCTTTTCACCAAGGTAACTGCGGGCCCTAACCCAGGCCGAGTGGAAGTTAGGCGCATGTCCATGGGAACTATGCTGGAATGGCGGATCTTGGCCAGCGCCGGCGTCAACTGATCCACGTCCCAGTCATCATCGGGAGCGGCCATAAGTTCCGGCGGATACTCACCGTTCTTGCGTTTTCGCTCTACCTCGGCTTCCACTTCGCGCATGAGAGCGGTGACGTCTATCGTGCTTGCGGACACCTCAGCTGTAGCCGTAGATGTCCCGGGATAGTCGTCGGGTTCCACCAGACCGCCGCGAGTGAAGGTTGGCATACTTGGGGCCTCAGGCTACCAAAGAAGTTGCCACCGATCCTCCAGCGGGAAGAAGATCAGGTCGGGGTCCGAACCGCGAGGGGCTGCCACCAGACAGCCACGCCACCGCTCTCCTTGGGCGGCTGGCCCAATAGATCTGTGAAGAACTGACGCGCGGCGGCTTCTCCAATAGATGGACCGACGACCACTGTGGCGACCCTCCAGCTGCGTAACTCCTGCAGCGCCTGGGACCGTAGTTCGGCGCTCGGCATGCTGGTCGTGCTCTGCTCGAAACCGACTAGGATGGTCTGCAACGCGGAGGGTGGTGGGTTCAATGTTGGACCTGGCACATACGCCTCACCTTCGGGCATCTTGAAGCGGTAACCGGCTCGCGCCTGCCAGAGCATGGCTGTTGAAGAGCCGCCATTCGAGTACGGCGTGACAAGCACGACGGATCCCTCCCGAATGCGAGCAGCCTCACCGCCTGGCTGGAAGAAGGGAGGGATGTTGGCCGCAGTGGAGGGATAGGGCAGGCTTGGGAGGATGGCGGCAAACGCGGCGGCGAGGACTGCCAACGTTCCCGCTAAACGGAGGCGGCTGCCGCTGTGAAGCGCCAACTCTAGACCAATGGCCACTAGAAGAGCAGCGCCGATGTAGCAGAACAGGGCGAGGCGAGCAGGAATGACGTTCTCTACAATGGGCAACTGCCAAAGAACCGCCCAAGGCGGCGTTATGTGGGAAGCATGACCAGCGCGATGCAAGACGGGACCCAACGACAACACTGCAGTGACGACACCGAATGCCGAAGCCCACTGAATGAGTCTTGACTGACGCCCAACGATGGCGACGCCGAGCAGGAACAGAAGGAGGGGAATGCCGAAGTAGCTGCTGGCTTCCACATTGTTGCCGACGAAGGTATGAGCCAGGCGCACTGCCTCCGGAGGGGCGAAATGCATTAGATCGCTCGGCACCACAAACGTAAGCAGATCGTTCGAAAAAAGGCTGGGCGGTTGCAGCGAGCCGCGTACCTGCAGCGGCCCCCTAAACTGGTAGGACATGGGAAAAGCCGACAGCACAAGTGCGGTCCCCATCGCCCACACCCCGGCCGTCAGCGTGTACCCAACATTCTTGATGGCGTCCTTCCGATATACAGCAGCGGCTATCACGACTCCTATAGCCGTCACCATGACCGTTGAAGCCAGCAGCTCCTCGCTCGTAAGTAACTGCGCCGCCCCGGAAGCGCCCAGCACAAGGCCGGCGAACCAGGAGCGCCAGCGCTGGCGAGCCAGAATTTCATCCAGGACGAGGAGCAGCAGCGGCGGAAACATCGCCAGGCTGATGTGGAGATGACCGAGGGACTGAGCGAGGATGTAGGGGCTGAACCCGTACAGCAGGCCGCCGCACCAAGCGGCGAGCGAGCTCTGGACGTAGCGACGGGCGGCCAGGAACATACACCACGCCGACAGGCTGGGGCCCAGTGTCACGAGCGCGTTGTACGAAGTGACCACTCCAAAACGGTCAGTAATTGGCCACAGCACAGTCGCAGGGGCCAGGAGCGAAACGTTCCACATCATATTGGCGCCGGTTGGGTAGTGGATGTAATCAGAAAAGAAAGGGGTCTCGTAATGGGAGAGACTGTGCGGCGTCCAGCCCAGAAACCACATCACAAGTCTTGGGTCCCCCTCGATGCCGATCCAGGCCACACCGGGTTGAAGCCAAGAACGAGAAAAAAGAAGAATGGCAAGTAGCAGGTAAACGGCCAAAGCTGCAATAGGCACGGTCGATCTCTGACGTCGGAAGGTGTGGCGAGATTGATCGCTGACGGCCCGGTACCCGCGTCTGCGCCTGTTCCTCCTCAGCGATATTCGCAAGCTGCGAAGTTGGCTAATTCTGTATGGTGGCACCAAAACCCAGGCGAATGAGCGCAGCGGTGACATCAAAGAATCCCCGGCATGTCAAGCGGTCAGGGCGGGGATTTGACAGCAAGGGGGTGCCACCAAACCGCGACTCCGCCAGACTCGTCAGGTGGCTGCCCCAGCAGTTCAGTAAAGAAGGCGCGGATCTTCACATCGCCTGGAGAGGGACCGATGATGACAGTCCGCACGTGCCACTGCCGAAGTTCGCTCAATGCTTGGCTCTGGCCCTCATCGGTCACGACGTCTTGACTGTGGTCGAGCCCGACCAGGATATGTTGGAGTCTCGAGGGCGGTGGGTCAAGGCTTGGCCCGGGGACGTACCCCTCACCTTCCGCCAGCTTGAATCGGTAGCCATTTCGGGCCTGCCAGAACATGGCGGTCGAGGAAGCAGCGTTCGAAAACGGCGTGATCAGCACCACGGAACCAACTGGAATCCTGCTTGCCTGGCCACCCGGTTGAAAGAAGGTAGGGATGCTGTCTGGCGTCGAAGGGCGAGGCAGGCTGGGAAAGAGAGCGGCAAGAGCGACGGTCACAGCCGCAGTGGCGACTATGACCCTGGACCTATGGCCCGATCGCAGCGCTTGATCGAAACCGGTGGCCAGCAGAAGGCCAGCGCCGATGTAGATAAATGGGGCCAGCCGGGCGGGAAGGATGTTCTCAATAACAGGTAGGTGCCAGAGCCAGGACCAGGGGGGGGTATGACGAAAGGGGTGACCAGCCAGATGCCACACTGGTCCGAGCGACAGCACGCCGATCAACAGGGTGAAACCCGCTGCCCAGAGCACTAACCGGGAACGCCGGTACGCCAGAAGGGTCGCGATCAGCAGGAGTATCAGAGGCAAGCCCAAGTAACCGCTAAGCTCTTCAGTGCTGGCGCTGAAACGTCCCGTTACTTCCACACCTGCCGCCGGGGCGAAGTGCATGATGCTGCTCGGCACGACAAATGTCAATAGGTCACTGGCATAGATGTCGGGAGGCTGAAGTGAGCCGCCGACCCGAAGTGGGCCCAGGAACTGGAACGCTAGCGGGTAGGCCGCCAAGGCGAGGGAGCTCACCGCCGCCACGAGAATTGCCACGAAGCTGTAACGCGGTTGGCGCAGGACCTGGCGCCTGAACACAATCACCGCCACACCCACTCCCATTAGCGCGGCCACAGCGGTCGAGGCCAATACCTCCTCGCTGGTCAATAGCTGACCAGCGCCGGCGACGCCAAGCAACAATCCGGCCAGCCAAGGTGGCCAGCGTTGGCGCACGAAAATCTCGTCGCAGAGCAGAAGCAGCAGGGGCGGAAACACGGCCAAGGCCATGTGAATGTGCCCGATCGATTGAGCCATCATGAAGGGACTGAATCCATACAGAAGGCCAGCGCCGAAGGCGGGCAGGAAGTGCCATGTGTAGCGCGCGGCCGCCAGGTACATGCACCAGCCAGATAAGGCAGGTGCCAACGTAATCAGCAGGTTGTAGGCGATGATTAGACCGAGAGCTTGGCTGACAGGCCAGACTAGCACAGCCGGCAGTGGGGTGGAGACGTTCCACATCATGTTCACACCGGTGGGGTATTGAATGTAGTCGGTGAACAGCGGGTTTTGCCATCGAACCAGGCTGGCAGGCGTCCAGCCCAGAAACCACATCTGCAGTTTGGGATCGCCTGCGTCACCAATCCATGTTTTTCCTGGCGCGCGCCAGACATCGTTGAAAAGTAGGAACGAGGAGCCCACGTAGATGACGAGGGTACAGAGGGCGGCAACGGCTCGGCGTCTGCGATTGGTGATGAGTACCTCGGTTTTCTGAGTCAAGTCGTTCGCGTCCGCCCCTCCATTATCTGTCGAGCCGAGTCTAGCAGAGCCCCCTTGGTTGTACGGTATCCTTGATTGTCAAAGATGATGAGCACGGGCCAGCGTCGGATACTGGCGGCGCAGCAGTTTTGGCTCGCTTTGCGGGGGTTGCGGCGCCGTGACGACGAAACCTTCGTACGAGCGGCGTACCGGACCTTGTTGCGGAGAGAGCCCGAACGTGATGGAAGCACCCACCATATTGCGGCGCTCGCACGCGGCGCTGCCCGAGAGCAGGTCCTGTCGGAGATCCTCCGGTCCGAGGAATACTGGCTTCGGCACAACCTGCCCATGATGCCCGGCGAGGCCTTGCACAAGGCCCGAGTCGAGTACATTCGTAACCGGGTGCCTTCGGCCAGGGTGGTGGTGGATCTCGGGGGAGCGGCCAACCAGTTCCGCGCCGGGGCTTTGCTGCTCTGTGGCTATCGACCCCGGCCTGAAACCATATACATCGTCGATCTCCCTGACGATCGACGAATGCTTGGCACCGGCGAGCCCGAGTCCGGACAACACGGTTCAGTCGTGCGTCACAGGCGGGTGACGATTCGCTACTTGTACCAGTCTATGGCGGAGCCGCTGCCTCTCGAGGGAGGGACTGTCGACTTGGTCTTTTCCGGCGAAAGCATTGAACACATTTCGGAAGCCGAGGCGGACCTGGTCTGCTGCGAAGCGTGGAGACTGTTGCGCCCGGGTGGCCACTTTTGCCTGGACACACCAAATGGCGCTCTAACCCGTGTCCAGTCACCGGAGGCGCTGATCCACCCAGAGCACAAAAGGGAATACAGGCCCTCCGAGCTGCGCACCAAGCTGGAGGCGGTAGGCTTCCAGATTGTCGAAGCCGGAGCCATCTGCCCCATGCCGGAGAGCCTGCGCACTGGCAAATTCTCGTACGAAGAGATGGTCCACCGAAGAGGGCTCTCGGAGAATCCGGACGAGGGCTATCTGTTTTACCTCAATGCGCGAAGGCCTCCGGGAGAGTACACGGCAGGTTGAGGGTCTCGGGCGGCTGGAGGGGCCGGCCATCTTCCGTGAGCGCTTGGACTCCGTTTGGTTTCGGCAGGAAGCCCCAACGGCTTGGCCCTTAGACTGGCAGCGTGGCCAAGGCAGCGCTTGTCACCGGGATCACCGGGCAGGACGGGTCGTATCTGGCAGAACTGCTGCTGGGGAAGGGCTACGAAGTCCACGGCGTGATCCGCCGCTCCTCGAGTCTAAACCGGCAGCGCATCGATCATCTGCAACACGCCAACCCTCAACATCCCGAGACATCCCGGTTTGTCCTCCACTACGGCGACATGACCGACTCGGGTGGTCTCAACCGGCTGGTCAAGCTTGTCAGGCCGGACGAGATCTACAACCTGGCTGCTCAGAGCCACGTGCACATCTCCTTCGATCAGCCTGAGTACACGGGAGATGCGGATGGTCTGGGAACGACGCGACTTCTGGAGGCGATCCGGACGGCCGGCCAGCCCACTCGGTTCTATCAGGCGTCGACCTCCGAGATGTTCGGCAGTACACCGCCGCCGCAGAGTGAGACGACAGCCTTCCACCCCCGCAGCCCCTACGCTGCGGCGAAGGTCTATGCCCACTGGATGACTGTGAACTATCGGGAGGCGCACGGCATCTATGCCTGCAGCGGCATTCTCTTCAATCACGAATCACCCCGCCGCGGCGAGAACTTCGTCACTCGCAAGGTCACCCGAGGCGTAGCCAAGATCGTCGCCGGGAAGGCTGATCATCTGTCACTGGGCAATCTTGACTCCCTGCGGGATTGGGGCCATGCGCGTGACTACGTGGAAGCGATGTGGCTGATGCTGCAGCAGGAGCTGCCTGACGACTTCGTGATTGCGACTGGAGTGGCTCGGACAGTGAAGGAGCTCGTGGAGACGGCCTTCGGCGCCGCGGGGCTGGACTGGGAGAGGTTTGTTCGGACCGATCCCGCCTACGTGCGTCCGGCGGAGGTGAACCATCTTCGTGGAGATCCCGGCAAGGCGAGCCGACAGCTCGGCTGGGAGCCGAAGACCAGCTTCGCCAGTCTGATCGCCGAGATGCTTGAATCCGATCTGCGGGCCGAGGGAGTGGATCCGAACACCGTTCTCAAGCCAACCTCGCGGGTGGCCTCCTAACCGAGAGCAGCTGCCGGGCAGAAAAGCGATCAGTTCCCGGCGCGGGGGGTCCAGCCCGACCAGCTGGATGTGCGGTAGTTCTCGTACATGCCGTAGCCGCTGCCATTGACCCAGACGGTGGTGATCGGCCGCTGCTCCTGCGCAGCCACGGGGCTGGCCACTGTGATGCCGCCAAGCGAGTACCAAGCCGACCAGTTGGGCTGAAGCGCATGCCAGACTGAGTTGTCCCCACCGCGGACGAATACGTCCAGCGCCCCCTGCGGCGTGGTGGTGACGGCCGGATCACCCTGGCTGTCGCCGGACGGGGCCGCCCCGAAAGCGAACCAGCTGGTCCAGCCGCCTGTGGCTGGCGAGAGCTGCCATTGGTGATAGAGCTGACGGTCGCTGCCGAGGACGAAGATCTCCAGCGTGCCCGAGCTGTTACGAGCGGCGCCAACCTTGCTCAATGACTGGCCGCCAAAGCTCTGCCAGGGCGCCCAGTCGTGGTTGGTGAGCCAGGTGTGATAGATGGCGCTGTCAGTGCCGACGCCAAACACCTCCAGATGGCCGTCGGCGTTCTGGCCGACGATGGGATCCTGGCTCAGGCTGCCGCCCAGAGAGGCCCAGCCCGACCAGCCGCCATTGGGCGTCAGCTGCCAGAGATGCCAGGGGCTGCCGTCGCGGCCGCGGACGAATACCTCCAGGCGGCCGTCCGGATTGCGCGCGGCGGCCGGTTGGCCGGTGAAGGCGACACCGGCGGGATTGGTGGCGAGCACTCCCCAGGCCGGCCAGGAAGGCTGCCAGGTGTGGTAGACGGCGCCGTCGGAGCCGGTGGCGAAGACCTCGCCCCGACCGTCCTGGTTGAGCGCGGTCGCGGGCGCGGTGAGCATCGCAGGACCGCCTGAGGCAAGCAGCGACCAGCTGCCCCAGGCGCCCTCCCAGCTGTGGACGATGGCACCGCTCTGGCTCCTGCCGAACGCCTCCAGATGACCGTCCGGGTTGACCAGCAGCGAAGGCGAACCAGTGGCCGGCCCGAATGCGAAGGGATTGGTGCTGCCCGGGTCCTGCGGATTACCGGTGATCCAGACGTCCCCAACATCTGCGGGCCAGGGGTCGGCGCCGGGCCCGTTGTAGCCGTAAGGATCTATCGCAGTCCACGAACTGTTGATGTACAGACCGAAATGCAGGTGCGGGCCTGTGCTGTTGCCAGTGTTGCCGCTGATCGCTATCTGCTGGCCCCGGCCGACGTGCTGAGCCAATGAGACCTGCAATTGGGACAGGTGCGAGTAGCGGGTGCTGAAGCCGTTGCCATGGTCGATCAGGATCGAGATCCCGAAACCGTCATCCCAGGCCGCTTCCGTGACTGTCCCGTCGGCAGCGGCTAGCACAGGCTCATAGTTGAGGGCCACGTCCCAGCCGTTGTGCCCGTCATAGTAGATGTAGTCCCCGGCGCCCGGGTGGAGGGCGTAGCCGCGGCTGAAGGTCGGATCGCTGCCGTTGCTGCTGAGCGCTACGTTGCCGTCAGTGTCACAAATGCGCCCGTCGACGCTGTAGTCGGGGTTGCAGTGGTCGAAGACTGAGGTGACCACGTGGCGGTGCCAGTAGGGCCGAGTCAGGAACGCCGCTACGCCGCCACTGGGCGCGCCGTTTGGCTTATTGCGCTGAGGATTGGGGTGAGCGATCTGATCGCTCGGCTTTGAGACGTGACCCGGGGGCGGGGGAGGAGCGGGATGCTCCGGTGGCCTGCCAATCGGAGTCGGGCTGGGCGCTGAGGAGGCAGAACCGGTCGAGAGCACGATCAGGCTTGCACTCAGGAGCAGCGGGATAGTCACTATCGTGCGAAGACGAGAGAACGAGCCCATGCTCATGACTCAGTTACCGCCGCGCGGGATCCAGCCCGACCAGTTGGATGTGCGGTAGTTCTCGTACATGCCGTAGTTGCTGCCGTTGACCCAGACGGTGGTGATCGGCCGCTGCTCCTGTGCTGCCACAGGGCTCGCCACAGTGACGCCGCCAAGCGAGTACCAAGCCGACCAGTTGGGCTGCGTGGCGTGCCAGACCGCGTTGTCGCCGCCGCGGAGGAAGACGTCCAGCGGTCCCTGAGGCGTCGTGGTGACAGCCGGATCGCCCTGGCCGCCGCCGGGTGGAGCCGGCCCGAACCCTGCCCAGCCAGCCCAGCCGCCATTGGCCGGCGAGAGCTGCCATTGGTGGTAGAGCTGGCGGTCGCTGCCGAGGACGAAGATCTCCAGCGTGCCCGAGCTGTTGCGAGCGGCACCAACCTTGCTCAATGACTGGCCACCGAAGCTCTGCCAGGGCGCCCAGTCGTGGTTGGTGAGCCAGGTGTGATAGACGGCGCTGTCGGTGCCTACGCCAAACACCTCCAGATGGCCGTCAGCGTTCTGGCCGACGGTGGGATCCTGGGTCAGGCTGCCACCCAGAGAGGTCCAGCCCGACCAGCCGCCGTTGGGCGTCACCTGCCAGACATGCCAGGGGCTGCCGTCGCGGCCGCGGGCGAATACCTCCAGGCGGCCGTCCGGATTGCGCGCGGCGGCCGGTTGGCCAGTGAAGGCGACACCGGCCGGATTGGTGGCGAGCACTCCCCAGCCAGGCCAGCCAGGCTGCCAGGTGTGGTAGATGGCGCCGTCGGAGCCGGTGGCGAACACCTCGCCCCGGCCGTCCTGGTTGAGCGCGGTGGCGGGCGCGGTGAGCATGGCAGGACCGCCTGAGGCGAGCAGTGGCCAGCTGCCCCAGACGCTTTCCCAGCTGTGGACGATGGCACCGCTCTGACTCCTTCCGAAGGCCTCCAGATGGCCGTCAGCGTTCACCAGCAGCGAAGGCGAACCGGTGGCCGGGCCGAATCGCAGGGTCTGGCCGCGGAAGTGGCTGGCCAAGGCGCTCCACAGCTCAGCAGCGCCACCGCCGTAGTCGAGGGTGAACATGCCCGCGCCACGGAAGTTGCGCTGGTTGACGAGGTCATACTTGTAGCTCAGCGACAGTGGGTCGTCCCAGTACTCCTCCCGCCAGCAGCCGGCGTAGTCACTGCTGAAGCTCGCCCAGGGATCCTGGCCCGCGGGATCGAGAGCGTCGCGGCGCACGCCGCTCCAACTGTGGATCTTGGGATCGCCGGGGTAGCTCTGGATGGTGAGGTACGAATCCGCGCCGAAGTTGCCCCGGCTCTGGGCGTTGGGCGGGGGGTTGGGGTCGACGCATGCCTTGTGCCCGTAGTAGGGAAAGCCCAGGATCACCTTGCTCGCCCACGGCGCATAGTCGTTCGCCGCCCGGGTGACGTTCCAGGGATACGCGTTCTGAGGATTATTGCCCACCGGGGCGACAGCTCCCAAACAGCTGGAGCAGGGTCCGTTGGAGATGTCCATGTCGTAGGCCATCACGAAGATGCTGTCCACGATCTGGGCCAGTGCGGGAATGTCGAAGAAGCCGCCGCCCTCGGGCGCTCCCGCATAGGCGTCGATGGAGAGGTAGCCCAGTCCCCGGTTCTTGAACGCCTGCGCCAGCTGATTGATCTTGGCGGGCAGACTCTGGCCGTCCGGACAGTTGCCGCTGTTAACGCCCTCGTAGTCAAGGTTCACGCCGTCGGCGCCGAGGAGATTGGCGGCTGTCTGGTTGACGGTGTTCTGGATGCTGCCGGCGCTGAGCGTGCTGCACAGCGTGGCTTGGTCATGCGCTGTCAGACTCACCACCACCCGAACGCCGTTCTGATGGGCTGTGTTGAGGAGCCCACTGGCGGTGCCCGAGTGCCACACGTTCCAACCGGTGTTGCCCTGGGCTAGGCTGCCGTCAGCGTTCACCGCCAGACCGAAGTAGGCGACTGTGGAGAGCAGCGAGAAGTCCCAGGTGGTGTAGCCGACGCCAGGGTCGCCGACATTGCCGGCGTTCACGAAGCCGAAGACCTCGCGTTGGAGGCTGCTGCCGGCAGCGATGGCGCCGCCCTGGGGCTTGAGCGGTCGCACGGCATTGCGCGGCGGTAGGGGAGTCCCAGGCTGCCTGACCGCGGACTCCAGGGCAGCGGTGATGGCCGGCTTGGTGGCGTCCGGTCCGGGTCTGGCGACAGGTTTGCTCGTCGTCTGGCCCGGCATGGGGACCTGGCCGCGAGACGGCTCGCCGGCCGGTGGCGGTGCCGCGGCCGCGTCAAGAAGCGTGAGAGAGAGGAATAGGAAAAGCCCTGCCTTGGCAATGGCGGACCGTACCCCCCAGCGGTACAGGGTCATTTGGCGGTGCGAGCGGCACTCTACCGCGGACCGCCAACCTACGTCAAGTTGCCAGCCTGTGCGACGTAAGCAGCCACGAGGCAGCGAGCTCGGCTGGCTGCACTGCCGCGGCGCCAATCCGGAACAATTGAGGGATGGCCCCGCCCCGCTTCATCAACCTTGGCTGCCGCACCAATGCCGCGGAGACCGACGAGCTGGCCTCAGTCCTCCAGGACGCTGAGAACGTCGTGGTCGTTAACTCCTGCACAGTGACGCGAGCCGCTGACCGGGAGACCCGCAAGGCCGTGGCGCGAGCCCGCCGGGAGCAGCCGGAGGCGGCACTGCTGCTCATGGGTTGCTACGTCGACGCCCACCCGGGCGACTCACTGGGTGCCGACCTGGTGGCGCCCAACCGCTGGAAGCAGGCAGTGGAGAACGAGGCGCCGGAGGAGCCGCCCGGCACGAGGCGCTCACGCTACGTGCTCAAGGTGCAGGATGGCTGCGACAACCGCTGCACCTTCTGCATCGTCTGGCAGGCTCGCGGCCGCTCGATCTCGCGAGTTCTGCCCTACCTGGAGCAGCGTGCTCGTCGCGCCGCCGAGGCAGGGTACCGCGAGATAGTTCTAACAGGCATCGATCTGGGCTCCTACCGTGGCGGCCTCGCAGCGTTGGTGGCGCGGCTGCTGGATGCTGCGGCGCCAGCCCGGATCCGCCTCTCCTCCATCGATCCTTCCCACGTCGACGCGGATCTGGCCCGCCTCTTCGAGCATCCGCGTCTCTGCCCGCACCTGCACCTGCCGCTCCAGTCCGGCTCCGATGGGGTCCTGGCGCGGATGCGGCGGCGCTATGACCTAGGCACCTTCGAGCGGGCTGTGGCCATGGTGCGTCAGGTCCAGCCTGACCTCGCCCTGACCGGGGACGTGATGGTCGGTTTTCCCGGCGAAACGGAGGCGGACTTCGAAGCCACGCTGGCAGCCATCGAACGCGCCGGCTTCATGGACCTGCACGTGTTCCGGTACTCCCCCCGGCCGCGCACGGCGGCGGTGCGCTACTCCGACGCCGCTCCAGTCGCGGTCGCCCGGGACCGCTCGCGCTGCACCATCGAGCTGGGCAAGCGCCTGCATGCGCAGTACGAGGGCAGCTGGGCAGGCCGCGAGGTGGACGCGATCTGGGATCGTGAGAGGGACGGCCTGATCCGGGGCGTCGCCGAGAACTACCTCACGGTCACCGCTCCCGCCGCAGGCCGCCGCCCCGGCGAGTTGGAGAGACTGCCGTTTCGTCCTCCCAGTGTCCGCGAACCATGATGGCGCGCGTGCTTGCAGTGGCTGTCCTGTTGGCGCTCGCGTCTTGCAGCCAGCCCACCGGGGTCGCGACCACGACGCCCACGCCGGTCGGGCACCCCAACATCGTTTTCGTATTGACTGACGATCTGTCCTGGAACCTTGTCGATCGCATGCCACATGTGAAGCAGCTGATGCAGCAGGGCGTCACGTTCGATCACTATTACGTGACCGATTCGCTCTGCTGCCCTTCGCGTTCCTCCATCTTCAAGGGCCAATTCCCCCACAACACTGGCATCTTCACGAACGGCGGCCCCGACGGCGGCTTTGTGGAGTTCTATAGACGCGGGGAGCAGAACTCGGCAGTCAACACTTGGCTCCACTCGGGCGGGTACCGGACCGCCATGATGGGCAAGTACCTGAACGGGTACCTGGAGGTCCCCGACCCGCCCAGAACATACGTGCCGCCTGGTTGGGACGAGTGGGACGTAGGTGGCAACGGCTATCCCCAGTACGACTACGACCTCAACCTAAACGGCCAGATCGTCCATTACGGCGCTTCCCAAGCCGACTACCTGACCGACGTCATCGCCAGCAGTGGCCAGCAGTTCATCCAGACGTCGACCAGGGCCGGCAAGCCCTTCTTCCTCGAGCTCGCAACCTTTGCGCCTCACGCACCCTACACGCCACCCAAGCGTTATCTGGGGAAGTTGGGCGGTATCTCCTACCCGAAGACCCCAGCCTACGATGCCCAGGATCTCAACGCGCCCAGGTGGCGGGCGGCCGCGCCTCCGTTGACCCCGAAGGAGCATGACACCGTGAGAGCCGATTACGAGAAGCGGGTCGAGGCCGACCTCGCCGTCGACGACCTCATCGGCAACTTGGAGAAGACGTTGCGGGAGACAAACCAACTCCAGAACACGTATTTTGTATTCAGCTCCGACAACGGCTATCACATGGGCGAGCACCGCCTCCATGAGGGCAAGCAGACGGCCTTCGACACTGACATCAACGTGCCTCTGGTGATCAGCGGCCCGGGCGTCCCCCGGGGCCTCACTCAGCACCAGCTCGTGATGAACATCGACCTCGCCCCGACCTTCGCTCGTCTCGGCGGCGTCGCCGAGACGGGTGTGGATGGTGTCTCGCTCCTCCCGCTGCTGCGATCGAACGGCTCGCCGGCCTGGCGGCAGGCCGCGCTGATCGAGCACCATGGTCCCAACGCCTCGCCGAACGACCCTGATTACACACGATTTCGCAATGAGGATCCACCCTCATACAACGCCCTCCGGACCTCTCAGTTCACGTACGTGGAGTACCTCAACGCTCAGCAGCAGCCGGTTTACAACGAGATCTATGACGACCAGAAGGATCCGTATCAGTTGAGCAACCTGGCTGGTTCGGCGGACCCGGCCATTCAGCGCCAACTTCACGCACTGCTTCAGAAGCTGACAGCCTGCCACGGCGCCGACTGTTTCGTGACCTGATTCAAAGGGACCCAGCAGCGCCCTCAGAAACCGTCGACTCCCTAGACGAATTGCAAGGCCGTAGGCGCCCCGGACGATCGCTTATCGGGTCAGAGCTTGGAGGCGTCTCCCCGGTTCGGGGGCGCCATCGGTCTGGTCCGAGCCGGTGAGGCGCTGGAAAGCGGCTCGTGGTAGAGGGCACCGTCAGTCCCGGTCACGAACACTTCCGTTGGTCCCAAGTCCCGCTTTACGACGGACGGCGTCTGGGGAGTGGCTCCCCCCAGGGATTGCCACGGGCGCCAGCCGCCGTTGTACTGCAGCCGCTGGGGCACGTTGGCGGTGCCGGAAACTATCACGTCGAGCTCGCCGTTCGCCGAGGCCGCCGCTGAGGGCCCCGTACCGTTTGAGAGGCTGCCGGCGAACCACTCCCACGTCGACCACTGACCACCGTCGTACCAGCGGTGACCGAGGGTGCCATCGACATTGCGGATGAAGAGGTCGAGCCGGCCGGCCCCCCAGGTGGCCACGGCCGGATCGGCGTTGGTCTGGCCGCCCAGCGGTTCCCAACCGCTCCACTGACTGCCGTCCCAAAACTTGCGCCAGATCTGGCTGTCTGTTCCCTGCACCATCACGTCCAGGCGCCCGGCGCTCCAGGAGGCTACCGTGGGGCTCGATCTAAGGACGCCACCCAGCGCCTCCCAGCCGTTCCACTGGCTGCCATCCCACCACCTGTGGTAGAGCTGGTCGTCAGTACCACGGACGAAGACGTCGAGGAGTCCTGGGCTCCGAGCGGCAGCACCAGGACCTGAGGCCAGCACGCCGCCCAGTGGCTCCCAGCCGTACCACTGTGAGCCGTCCCACCACAGGTGTCCCATCTGCTGATCGGGCCCGCGCGCGAAGACGTCAAACCGGTTGGGCGCCCAGGAGGCCGCCCCCGGTTTCGAGGTGAGGGTGAGGCCGCCGATCCCCTGCCAGGCGATAGGCAGCGCTGTGGAACGGGGAAGCCCGGCGGTCTGTCGGAGCAGATTGACATCAAGGTCTCCGGGGAGCACCTTCACCGCCCGGTACTCCAGGTCACCGTTGGGAAAGGTCATGGCCAAAAGGGGTATGTGGTTGGAGTCGACCTCGGTGAAACCGGAACCTGGCTTGAACCCCCAGGCGATCAGGCTGTCGCTGCCATCAGGTGACCGCCGGAAACCTCCGGTCGCCGGAGAGTTCAGGCCGTCAGGCGATTGGTATTCCCAGACCAAAGTTGCAGTTCCAAGCGTGGTGTCGACCGCGTACTCGACGCCTCGGGCGGGGCCCGGCGTTGCGCAGGGGGAGCAGCCGCTGGGAGACGGAGTGTGGTCGTCGTACAGCGAGATGTTGCCGTTTGGCCGAAAGCGAGCATCGTGCTGGCCGAAGAAACCGCGCTCCGTATCACTGGCGGTCACTGTCAAGTGCGCGGTCGACTGATCCTTGGTTATGGCGTTCCCGCCCATCTTCCATGTGACCACACTCGCTAGGCCGCCACTTGGATTAGTGATCCGGTAGACCGCGTCGGTATGGCGCATCGAAACCAGAATGTCGCCCGTGACGGAGTCGACGTCCACGGAGTTGCAGTGATAGATGTCCGCAACGTTTGGCACGCCCTGATAGGTTACGGCGGCGGGGCGGTTCGACTCTTTGACGTCGACATGGTCGCTGGCTTTCCACGGTTGGCCGACCAGAGCTCCGGTTGTGTCGAGCTCCTCAATCAGACAGTCGACGATGGTGCCATTGGTGGTGTCGAAGGCAGGATTGAACTGTTTCAGTGATCTCAGATCCTGCCCACCCTTCGATGGAGTCGCGATCATGATGCGATGCCCGTTGGACAGCTGGAGGAGCTCATGAGGATCGGTTGGCAGCCCGGGCGAAACCGCCGCGGTCGAGGCGGTCTGCGTGTCCAACTGGTAGAGGCTGTAGGCGCCGTTGAGATTGGAACCCACTCCCGGGCCCAGGTTCGGCGCCCAGGCTATGGTGTTTTTCGAGTATGGCAGCAACTCAACATTGATGGCCCCGCCGGGCGCCGACTGGTACCAGACGGGAGTCCCGTTCTCGTCCAGGATCATCGCGTAGGTGCTGCTGCTGTTGCCCGGCCCTGGCACGATGGTGCCGGTGAGATACCAACCAGGCGACGGAGTCCCCGGTTTGCTCACGTTCATCTGCGGAAAGTCGTGAGGCAGGCAGCGGATCCAGTACTGAACCTGTTGCGCAGGATTGTTGGCGTCTGTTGCTTGAACAACGGCCGCCTGGCTCTCCGCGAGCCCCACAGTGACTGTCGCCGTGGAACCGTTCTGGTAGCCCACCTGGATCGAGCCTGGGGGCTTTGCCACGAGGGTAAAAGTGATCTGGTTCGCGCTGGCCTGGCAGCGCACGACATAGTCGTGGACGGCGGGCGAGAAGCCAGGCGAGAGACTGTAGGGAGAAGCTGTGATGATGTTGGATAAGGGACTGCCCGCCACAGGAATGTTGACCTGGTCGGCGGGAACGTCAGCCCGCGCAGGCCTGATCGACTGCGCAGCAGAGAAGCTGGCGGCCATTATCGCAAGAGCGGCAAGCACGAGGAGCCACCGCTTGGCCAGGGCCACGCGGCTGCCGGTCGCCCGTTCACGCGAGGACATGGATACCGCAGATCGCGACATCGGGGGATTATGGCACAGTTATCTTCGGGGTTGTACCTGGCATGACACCAGCGCTCAGGCATACCAAACCGGATGCGCTCCGGTGCTCGCAACAATTCCTTGCGGTTGCTGGCAAGAAGCGTTTCGGTCGGCTAATCCTGGGAGTTCAGCTTAGCCGTTTGCCCCGAGTACCAGCTGCGGCTTGGGCAGGGTCAGATCGCCGGTCGTCGGGCGGATGGCGGTGCCCAGGGAGAGGAACTCCTCAACGTGCGGCTCCCAGGTGTGGCTGGAGATGCCGAGCTTGGTGTCCACGACTGTGCTGGCGTTGAGTCGCTCGCCTTCGGCCTGCATCCTCGACATCGCAAGCTCGCGCGCCTCGTAGAGCGCCTGCGTGAACACTCCTACCTCGGCATTGGTTCCCGTCGTACGAAGGATGTTGCCGAAGCTCCGGTGAGCTATGTGATAGACACAATTCCCCATCACCAAGCCCAGGGGCCGGAATCCCGCACTGAGCAGCTTGTAGAAGCCCTGTCCGTCGAGGTCGGAAGTGAACGGTTGGCCGCTGTCGGCGCGCCAGTCCTGCCCCTCCTTGTGCCTCACGCCGGTGCCCACCGCCGTGAACTCTCCGATGTGGGTCCCGTAGACGAGGAAGCGGATGGTCAGCCGCACTCCCACGATGCCCACTGCCCCCAACGCCTGCGCCTCCGCCTCCATGCGGCTCATCGCGAGCTGGCGGGCATGGTACATCCCCTGGGTCAGCACCTGCAGCTCCATGTTCTGGTTGAACTGGCCCCACTGCGTGCCAAGCTGATAGACAGAGCTGCCCACCACCATCCCGACCGGTTCAAATCCGGCTGCCTGGACGAGCAGGAACTCATCCACACTCAGATCAGTCGCGGCGAAGCGGTGACCGCTTTCGGCGCGCTGACGCAGATCATTGAGGCGCCAGCGAGCTGCCTCGGGCAGCTGGCCCTGTCGCTCAGTCGGACCTGTAGTCGTCATAGCCCCCTCCCTTCGGTAGTCCGAGTTGGATCAGCGCTGACCGTCGGCGCCGAGGAGCCTCGCCAGCGCTGGATTGATCTGCTCCGCGTTCACGGCGATCTGGCGCAGCCGCTCGCCCAGCTGGATCAGCCATTCGGCGGCTGGCAGCTTCTCGCTCTTCAGGACGATGCCGCCCACCTCGTGCGAGACCACCGCCTGCAGTGCACTCCCCTGGCGTTGGAGCAAAAAGCGGAACTCGCCTGTGTCGACGCTCAGCTGCTTGATGCGGTCGCTGTGGCGCAAGAGTCCACCCTCACGCTCCACCTGGACGGCACCAGGCAGCGCTGCGGAAAGTACGGCGGCCAACTGTGGAAGGCTCTGGTCCAGCGCCTCGCCGCGGCTCTGCACGAGGCTTGCGACCTGCGCCAGGGACGGGACCCCAGCGTGCGCTGGATCGGTAGTGGCGTGGCAGTAGGCACAGGTCCAGGTACCCGAGGGCGCCGGGGCTCCGCAGTTTGGGCAGCGACCGTCGCTGACCGCACTCATCGACCCGTTGTCTGCGATCCGACCGACACCAGCTTTGGGTGCGCTCGGGCCCGCTCAGGTGTTGAAGAACGGCCGCGCCCGCTCCGCCAGCAGCTCCGGCGCCTGATCCACCAAGGCGGTCCCATGAAGCCGTTCGAAGTAGGTGACGTCCGAGCGGTAGCTCTCGTGGAGCCCAGCGCGGGCCACGAGGCGCAGGTTTAGAACGTGACCCGGGCGCGGCGCCCCGAAGAGCGCCCAGTTGAAGCTGCTGCAGCCGAGCTCTGCGTAGAGCTGTAGGGCACCGGCCAACCCTCGGCCAAGCTCTTGGACCACCAGCTCGGGCAGCTGCTCGGGGCTTTGGTAGCGGGGCAGGAATGCGCGCAGATCGTGGAAACCGGCCGGCGCGAAGGCCGCCAGCCACTCGACCTCTCCGCTGCTGGCGATGTGCCGCTCACCCGCCGACCGCTCAGCCGCCAGATATTCGCCCACCAGCTCGCCCGGCACGTCGGCTGAGATCGCCTGCTGGGTGGTGGGGAAGGGATCGACAGCGCCCTGCACGTGGGGATGGAATAGGGAGCTCCCGGAAGGGAGCATGTGGTTGGCGCTCAGCGAGACCCAGGTCGCCTCGCCGTCGGCCCGACAGGCTCCACGGCAGAAGTCGACCTGCGTCTGCAGGTTGTCAGCCACAAGCCGCTGCGTTATCTGGTCCAGCGGCAAGAAATGGCGGTCGGGGCCGTAGATCGAGACCGAGGCGTGCCGAGCATAGCCGGCCAGGTTCGGGAAACAGAGCGCCTCACCGCGGCGGAACACTCCCTCAGCGCTGATCGCCGCTGCAAAGCGCGGCGTCACCCGTTCCACCCGCTCAGCGCAGAAGGGACACCAGCTCTTGCTCTGGTCTCCGAACGCCGCTAGATCGAAGTCGCTGCTGGGCAAGAGGTTGCTCTCCGGCAGCAGCTTGCAGGCCTGAGAAGTCAGCGGATCCCATCGCATCTCGTAGCCCGTTCGGCGCGGCTCGTAGCCAGAGTCGCTCGGCACCAGGATCTCTCCCTCGACGCGCTCCCGACGGAAACTCACGCTCACGCCCAGAATTATGGCCGTGAGCAGATTCGAAAGCTGGCTGCAGCAAGCCGGCCTGGAGCTGGAGGTCCGCCACTTTCCGCAGGGGACGCGGACAGCTCAGGATGCGGCGGCGGCGATCGGCTGCGAGGTGGGTCAGATAGTCAAATCCCTGGTCTTTCAGGTAGCTGACCGGCCGATAGTCGCGCTGGTCAGCGGCAGCAACCGGGTCAATCTGACCAAGCTTGCGACAGCGGCGGGCGGCAAGGTGGAGAGGGCGGATGCCGAGCTAGCTCGGAAGGCGACTGGCTTCGCGATCGGCGGCGTGCCCCCCTTCGGTCATGCCAGCCAGCTGCCTGTCTTCTTGGACCAGGACCTTCTGCGCTACGAGCTGATCTGGGCAGCCGCCGGGCGGCCGGACGCCGTGTTCGCGATCACCCCTCAGCGGCTGCAGGAGCTGGCCCAGGCGACAGTGGTGAGCCTGGCCTGAGCCAGTCGCGCACTAGGAGTCTCGTTGCACGCCAACCGCGGCCGATACTGAGAGTCAGTGCTCCCCTTCCGGCATCTCTACCTGCACATCCCCTTCTGCAAGCACAAGTGCGGTTACTGCGATTTCAACGCCTACGCGGGGATGGACAGGCTGATGCCTGTCTACGTGGACGCGCTGCTGCGCGAGCTTGAAGCGGCCAGCGCAGCGCGAGAATTCGCCTCCCTGCAAACCGTCTATTTGGGCGGAGGGACCCCCAGCCTCCTGCCGCCTGCGCTGATCGGCCGCCTGCTGGCTCGAGTGCGGGAGCTGTTCAGCATCGAAGCTGACGCCGAGATCACTCTGGAGGCGAACCCCGCCTCCACCGACGCGGAGCGGCTGGCCGCCTGGCTGGCCGGCGGAGTCAACCGCCTGAGTCTGGGCGTGCAGGGCTTCGACGGTCAGGCCCTGGCGGTGCTGGAACGGCGCACCGACGGGGTGTTGGCCCGGCAGGCCTTCCGGCTGGCTCGCTCGGCGGGCTTGGAGAACATCAGCCTGGACCTCATCTATGCAGTGCCCTTCCAGAATCGTGAGAGCTGGCTCGACACAGTCCGTCAGGCGTCAGCTCTGGCGCCTGATCATCTCTCCTGCTACTGCCTCAGCTTCGAGCCGGGCACCCTCCTGCACAAGCGGCGGTCGGCTGGGGTCCTACCCGAGGTGGACGCGGACTTCCAGTGGGAACTGCTCGACGCCGGCGATCGAGTCCTGACCCGCTCGGGCTTCAAGCGCTATGAGGTTTCCTCCTGGGCCCAGCCCGGCCGCCGATCTCGCCACAACCAGGCCTACTGGGACTGCCGCCCCGTCTACGGCGCCGGCGCCGGGGCCCACTCCTACGCGAACGATGGCGAGCGCGCTTGGCGCTGGTGGAACGTCGTCCGGCCGCGCGAGTATCTGGCCGCCGTGACCGCCGGCAACGTCGTGGCGGGTTCAGAAGAGCTGGCTCCGCGGCTGGCGGCCGCCGAGCGCGTCATGCTGGGCCTGCGCACCACTTCGGGTCTGGTGCCGCCGTCGGGTTTCGACGCCGAACTGGCGGAGCTGGCTAGAGCCGGCTTGGTAGGCCCAGGTGAGGGTGGCGTCTGGGCGCCCACCCGGCGCGGCCTGGACCTCCACAACCAGATAGCGCTCGCCGTGCTCTAGGTGAGCGGTCGGCGCCTCTCGACGATGATTCAGGTCGGGCGGCGGAAGGCGTCACCAGGAGGAGGGTCGATGTGATCAGTCCCAGACTGGAGGAGCAGAGCGTCGAGCTGCGACGACCCGTACCTCGCGCACTTCTGCTCTGGCTCACCGGCGGGATGCTGGGCTGGGTGCTCTTCACCGCCGTCTACCTGGTCGAGGGGGCCACCCGGCCGGGCTATGACGGTTGGCAGCAGGCCATCAGCACACTCAGCCTGGGTCCCGGTGGATGGATCCAGCAGGCCAACTTCATCGGCCTCGGTCTGGTCACCCTCGGGCTGGCGGTTGTCTGGCGAAGAATCCTGGAAGGCGGCATGTGCGCGACCTTTTATCCGATCATTCGTGGGATCGAAGGTCTGAGTCTTATCGGGATCGGCTTCTTCTCAACCGACCCGGCCCCAGGCTATCCGCCGGGAACCGTCACGACAGGACAGTTCACCACCGCTCACGGCGTGATCCACTTCTCTTTTCTGTTCTTGATCATCGGCGCGATGATGCTCGGGTTGTTCGTCATGGCCCGACGCTTCTGGGGAGACCCGAGGTGGCGCGGCTGGGTTTTCTACTCAGTGGCCAGCGCAGTTCTCATCAATGTGTTCATCGCGCTGTTCGGGGTAGCCAATGCTAATCACTTCGAGTACGCCGGAGTCCTCGAGCGGCTCGCGACCAACATAGAGGCGATTTGGGGACTGGTGCTGCTCGCCCGCCTGTGGGCGGGGGCGAGCTTCTTTAGCGGCTAATCCGCGGGTGCAGATCAGGCCGCGCGGTCGCTGGCGGTGTGAAGCTTCAGGTGCCGAGCCGGAGAGACGTTGTGGATGATCGCCGCCGCCATCAGGGCCGAGCCGCCCACCAGGGCCAGGAAGAGCCAGGGCCACCAGGTCAGCGCCGGCTTCCACTGGGCGTCGAGCATGAACAGCCAGCCGCCTGAAGTGCCCGTCGCGTAGCGGCGGCTGTTGACCAGCCAGGCGCCCACTTGCACCACTACAGTGGCGGCCGCGATCGCCAGCGGCAGCGACTCCCTGAGGCGGACCGACAGACGCCCGCGGTTGGCGTACACGACTTCGCCGCAGGCGATTGGCAGCAACACTCCCAGGGGTAGCGCGTAGCGGCCCTGGCCGGCGACTCCCAACGGGAGGTTGAAGATCCCTGTGGTCACGACTATGGCTGCCAGGTCAGCGACCAGCAGGCCGATCAGCGCCAGTCTCTGGCGCCAGGTGCCCAGCATCAGCGCCAGCCCCCCGAAGCCGGCCAGTGCCAAGAGCCAGACGCCCGTCAACGGCTCAGGCAGCGTGACGTCGAGCCAGCCGAAGCCGCCGATCTGCTGCGGCGCCAGCCAGCGCAGCTGCGGGACCGCCTGGGCCATGCCCTTGGTAACCTCAGCCAGCGTGACGCCAGCATCCTGGTTGATCCAAACGCCCCAGGCGAGCGCCAGAATCAGTCCGCTGCCCACTGCGGCCAGTGCCATCCGGCCCCACCGCTCAGGGTGCAGCAGCCGCCGGCGGAAGCTCAGGCTGGGCCCGAACGCCAGCACCGCGAGGATGTCAGCGATGAGCCAGCCGGGCCCCAAGGCACGGCTGGTGGCCAGGAAGAAGCCGCCCAGACCGAGCGCCGTCCACTCAAGCTTCAGCGGTGGACGGCGCCCTGCCGCGATCCGCAGAACCGCTGCGAAGAAACAGGCACTGGCCGCTGCCTCCACCCCGCTTGGTGCCAGCGTGGTCGCGAGGAAGAGAACCATGGGCGTGATCGCCAGCTGAAATCCGGCCAGTGCGAGGAGGCTGCGGCGGCCCCGCCAGAGCGTCAGCGCCGTCAGAAGCAGCAGGCCAGTGCAGAGTAAAGCCGTTCCCAACCTGCCCAGATAGAGCGCCTCCACCGGCTGCCCTGCCAGCGCCATCAGCGTTGCGGCGGGCAGGTAGGCGAAGGGTGGATAGACGCCCACATAGGTCAGCCGGCGACCGGCGTTGCCGCCCTGGCTCAGATCGGCGCAGGCGGCGCTCCTGTCGGGAAGGAAGCGGTAGCAGGTGGAGAAGTCGGGAGGGGCCAGGTGGGCCGGCAGGTAGTAGGTGCGATCCACAGCCTCAGAGAAGGCAAGACGCGCCGCGGGCTGACCGGTGGAGCGCTGGACCCGCACCTTTCGACCCAGCACCTCGCCCTGGCTCAAACCCGCAGCCCTCACGTAGTGCGCATCCTCGTCGGGCCCGGCGCCGGGCGGGTTGGCCGCCAGCCAGGAGACCGCGAGGGCCAGATAGCCGGCCAGGAGCAGCAGGAGAGGCCAGGGCCGGCGCGCGGCGACATGTGCCTGCGGTCCCAATCCGGCTCGAACTCTACCCAGCCAGCCGTTTGGTAGCCTGAGGATTCAGCGCCGGACGTCGACGCACTCGCACTTGCGCCCCGCCCTTGCTAGGGCGCCCGACTGCCCCAAGAATGAACAATCACAACTCTTTCAGGCACGCCGTCGTCATGGGGGCGGGTCCCGCCGGGCTCACGACTGCGTATGAGCTGAGCAAGCACGGCATTGGCGCAACGGTTCTGGAGAAGGATCCCGAGTACGTGGGCGGCATCGCGCGCACCGCTCAGCACAACGGCTATCGCTTCGACATCGGCGGCCATCGCTTCTTCTCCAAGAATCTGGAGGTCGAGGACCTCTGGACCGAGATCCTGGGCGACGAGATGCTGACCTGCAACCGCCTCTCGAGGATCTACTACCGAGGCAAGTACTTCGACTATCCGCTGAAGGCAACCAACGCCCTGCTGAGTCTGGGACCGGTCGAGACAGTGCGCTGCATGGCCAGCTACGCCTGGGCCAAGCTGACTCCTGTCAGAGAGCCGCGCAACCTGGAGGACTGGGTCCGAAACCAGTTCGGCGAGCGGCTGTTCCAAATCTTTTTCAAGACCTATACGGAGAAGGTGTGGGGCATCTCGACCAGCGAACTCTCCGCCGACTGGGCGGCCCAGCGAATCAAGGGTCTAGATTTGACTCAGGTCTTGAAGAACGCGCTGCTCCCGCCGCGCGAGCTGAAGGAGCGAGGCGAGGTCATCAAGACGCTGATCGACGAGTTCCGCTATCCGCGCTTCGGGCCGGGCCAGCTCTGGGAAACCGTGCGGGACCTCATGGCAGAGAGGGGCCAGCCGGTTCAGATGGGTCAAACCGTCGAGCGCATCCGGCACGAGAACGGACGGGTCGTCAGCGTGGAGGTGCGGGACCAAGCCGGCAGCGTCCGGCAGGTCAGGGGCAGCGACTTCGTCTCCTCGCTCCCGGTCCGCGAGCTGGTGCTGAAGCTCGACCCGGCGCCGCCGCGGGCGGTGCTGGCGGCCGCGCGCTCACTTTCCTATCGGGACTTCTTGTCTGTGGTGCTCATGATCCGGCGCCGGGAGCTCTTCCCCGACAACTGGATCTACATTCACGAGCCAGGTGTTCAGGTCGGCAGGATCCAGAACTTCAAGAACTGGAGCCGCTGGATGGTGCCCGATGAGGAGACCACCTGCTTGGGATTGGAGTACTTCTGCTTCGAGGACGATCAGCTCTGGAAAAGCACCGATGAGGAGTTGATAGCGCTCGGCACCCGAGAAGTCGTCCAGCTAGGCATGTGCGAGCGGGCCGAGATCTTCGACGGCGCCGTCGTACGGCAGCGGAAGGCCTATCCCGTCTACGACGACGTCTACCTGGACCACCTGGGGACCATCCGGCAGTGGCTTGACGCCAACGTGCCCAACCTGCACCTCTGCGGCCGCAACGGCATGCACAAGTACAACAATCAGGATCACTCAATGCTCACCGCGCTCCTGGTCGCCCGGAACATCGCAGGAGTGACCAAGCTCGATCCGTGGAAGGTGAACGCCGACGCCGAGTACCACGAGGAGGTGCGCGACGGCGAACAGGACCTCTCGGGCCGGCAGATGCCCAGCCGGGTCAGGGAAGAGGAACCGGTCGCCTAGCGGCGGCAGCCACGCCGGCAGGCGCGGGAGAGCGAGCCGGCGCGGGAGAGCGGGCCGGCGCAGGCGGCCGCAGTGGTCGTTTTTCTTCCCCTCCCCCGTCGCACGGGGAAGCCCCCCGGCAGCGGCCGAGGGGCTCTGTTTCAGGGTCTTGCCGACCTAGGTACTGCTAACCCAAGCCTCCGGGCTGGATGCAGTTCTGGCCGGGGGTGAATACGTGGCCCTGCTCGCAGAAGGGCATGGGGGCCGGCTGCACTGGCGCATCAGCCTGCGCTGGCGCATCTGGCTGGACTGCCGGCTTGGGGGCGGGATTGTTGACGGCCGGCTTCGGGGCGGGGTTGTTGACCGCCTTCGGAGCGGCCGCGGGCGCAGGTGGTGCTTGAGGCACAGGCGGCGCGTCCTTGGGCGGAGCGACGGGCGCCGGGGTCGGCGTAGGGGTAGGCGTAGGCGTGGGCGTTGGGGTTGGCGCGGGCGTCGGGGTGGGCGTGGGCGTGGGTGTCGGGGTCACGCAGTGCGCCGCAGTCGTGTCATAGGGCGCGCTGAAGTCAGAGGCAAAAAAGATCGATCCCTTGCTACCGGACGGAACCGTGACCGACTTCTCGGCTACGAACGCGCCGGTTGACGTGGACACAACGGCGGTCACTTTGACCGAGCTTGGCGGAACACACGCGTAGGTAACGCGCGCAGTGTCGCCGCTCCATGCCAGTGCGGCTGTGACGGACAGCAAGAGCAGTGCAGACACTGCTGCTGCCGCCATGAGGACTCGTTTCATTGGGGTTTCTCCTACTGAGGCCAATGGCCTCTTGATGCTCCACGACGTTTCTTCCATCCGCGAGGGGCGGATGCGTCGTGGAGGTCGGGTTTCTCACCCTTGATCCCCCCTGGTCGTCTGCCGTCACACCCTTTGGATTTCCGAGCGCTTCGGTAGGTGCCTGGCTTATTGAGCCCCAGCCGTGCACTGCGGGGGCCCGGTAAAACCGTACCACAACCGGCCAGATGATGTCAATAAGCCGGAAACGGCCTCAAACTGCTTGGGATTACCAGGGGTGGATGCCCCAGAAGGCCGGGCGCTGAAGCGTCGAGCCGGACCGTAAGCGAAAGCCGACGTTAGCACTCGTAAGCTAGGAGTGCCAAGCGATGCAGTCACGAAAGCAGGAGATCCTGAAGGCAGTCGTCCGCGAGTTCACTGTCACGGCGAGTCCAGTTGCCTCGCAGGCGCTGGTCAGCCGGCACTTCCTGAACCTGTCGTCCGCCACTGTGCGCAGTGAGCTCTCCGGCCTGGTCGACCTCGGCTACTTGATCCAGCCGCACACCTCCGCAGGGCGGATTCCCACCGATCGCGGCTACCGCTATTTCGTGGACTTCCTGATGGAGGCGGAGCCGGCTCCGCCAGCGGTGGAGGCCTATATCGAGGCGGAGTTCCGCTCCACTCCACCCGATCCCCAGAGCGTTGTCGAGAAGGTGGCCACGATCGCCGCCACCGTGACCCGCAACGCTTCTGTGGTGACCGGCCCCCAGGGCGGTTTGGTGAGGGTCAAGCACCTGGACCTCGTGTCCCTGGAGCCGGAGGACGTGCTGGTGGTCCTGGTGGCGGAGGGCAACCTGATCCGGCAGCAGGTGGTGCGTGTGAGCTCTCCCATCCGGCAGCAGGAGCTGACGCGGCTCTCCTCCCGTCTCAACCGCGAGCTGGCGGGCAGGGATCGGGATGAGCTGGAGCTGCGCCTGAACCGGCTTGGTGAGGGAGTGGAGAAGGAGCTTCTAGGAAGTTTGGTCGAAGCTCTTTCACTCTTCGAGAGCCGAGGCGGGGGCATGGTGGTCCACGACGGCGTGCGCAATCTGTTGAAGCAGCCGGAGTTTGCTGAGTCGAGCCGTCTGCACGAGGTGCTGGAGGTGTTGGAGGAGACCCGCTACCTGGTGGCGCTGCTCCAGGAGCTGGCAGCCAACGCCGACCTGCAGATAGTCATCGGCTCTGAGAACCGCACCCAGCAGCTGCGCTCTTGTGCCGTGGTCCTGACCACCTGGGGGCCGTCGCGGCGGGTGCAGGGAGTGCTGGGCGTCGTCGGTCCCACCCGGCTGGACTACGGTGCGACTGTCGGCCGCCTGCAGGCGATCGCTCGGCAGGCTGGCGCCCGCCTCGCTGAAGCCTACGCCTGAGCCGTAGGCACGGAAGTTGGGGGCGATCTGGGCCTGAGCCGATCGACGGTTGGTGCCGTGAAGTTTGTCCGGCCTCCCCGCTGAGGTATCAATGCCAGAGACATGCAGGAGATGAACAGTTGATCGAGGACGAGGGCGGCGCGCCGACGGGCGAGCAGGCGCCTACCGCCACCCAGGAGAAGGAAGCCGAACAGGAGGCTCTTGCCTCACTGCAGGAGGAGCTCGAGGAGCTGCGCTCCCGCCACCTGCGTCTGGCAGCTGACTTCGAGAACTACAAGAAGCGGGCGCGGCAGGAGCAGGAGGACGCCTACCGCTACGCGGGGGCGTTGCTGGCGGAGCGTGTCCTGCCCGTACTGGACGACGCTCAACTGGCCTTGGAGCACGCGCCGGCGCGCGTCGACAAGACCTGGCTCAAAGGCGTGCAGCTGACGTTTCAAAAACTGGAGGAGGCTCTGGCCGCGGCGGGGGTGGAGGCTGTGCCCGCGCTGGCGACGAAGTTCGACCCCAAGCTCCATGAGGCGATCGGCACTGTCGAGTCGGACGAGCATCCGGAGGACACGGTGGTCATGGAGCTGAGGCGCGGTTACCGGATGCACGACAAGGTCCTGAGACCCGCGCTGGTCAAGGTCTCCCGGAAGGGCTAGTGGCCAGCAGCGCCCCACTCGGCATTCGCAGCCGCCTGCCAGCGAAACTCTCGGGCGGCCGGGCTGGGCCCACATTCGTGGGGGTCTAGCGTGGCTGTCAAGCGGGACTACTACGAGGTGCTCGGCGTCAGCCGGCAAGCGTCGAGCGACGAGCTGCGGCGCTCATTCCGCAAGCTGGCCATGGAATACCATCCCGACCGGAACAACGGCGATCCGAATGCCTCCGAGCGCTTCAAGGAGTGCAGCGAGGCGTACGGCGTTCTCTCGGATCCGGAGAAGCGGCGCAGCTACGACATGTTCGGCCACGCCGGCGTCGGCGCGGGCGCGGCGCAGGACTTCGGCGACTTCGGTTTCGGTGACATCTTCAACACCTTCTTTGGTGGCGGCGGCCGGCCCCGCCGGAGGAGCACGCGCGGCAACGACCTTCGTCACGACCTCACGATCGACTTCGAAGAGACCTACCGAGGCGTGGAGCGGGAGATCGACGTGGGCCGCCAGGCCGTCTGCTCGGTCTGTGCCGGCTCGGGCGCCGCCCCGGGCACCTCCAGCGTGACCTGCGGCACCTGCGCCGGAGCCGGTCAGGTTCGCCGGCAAGCGCAGTCCATTTTCGGGACGGTCGTCAACATAGTGACCTGCCCCACCTGCGGCGGCGAGGGGCGGGTGGTGAAGCAGCCCTGCGCCCGGTGCCACGGCCAGGGCCGGACGGAGGAGCGCAAGCGACTCAGAGTGCGGATTCCCGCCGGCGTGGACACCGATTCGCAGATCCGGCTGACCGGAGAAGGCGAGGTGGGGTTGAGAGGTGGGCCGCCCGGTGACCTCTACGTCGTGATCCGAGTCCGTGCCCACCAGCACCTCCGCCGGCAGGATGATGACGTCGTTTACGAACTGCACGTCAACGTGGTCCAGGCAGCGCTGGGGGATCGGATCGAGGTGCCTTCGCTGGACGGTCCGGTGGAACTGGTGCTCCCGCCGGGCACGCAGTACGGACAGACCTTCAGGCTCCCCGGTCGGGGGCTGCCGAACGTGCGCAGCGGGCGCCGGGGCCAGCAGTTCGTGGTGGTTCAGGTGGTGGTCCCCAAGGACTACTCGCCCGAGCAGAAGGCGCTCCTCCGCAGGGTCGGAGGGCTGACCGGTAAGCCGCAGAAGGTCTCCAAGGGCTTCTTCGAGAAACTCCGGGACGTCATCAACATCGATTAGCAGCCTGCAAGGGTCGGATCCTGAACATCGGGCCTCTACAGGCAACTAGCTGACCCATTGGGTCCCATAAGCTGGGCGGCAGCGCAGCCCGGCCGGGCTCGGTTGTAGCGCCGGTCTTAGCCGGAAATAGGAGGGAAGACCAGCCATGCGGAGTTACCACTTCATAGTTCCCCCTCAGCTCCTGGAGCAGAGGGCGCTGCGCGGCTCGGCCGAGGAACGGGAGATCGCGCTGGCCACCCTCTCGATCGATCATTCAATCCGCGCCGGTCGCATCCAGAACACGCTGCTCGCCGGCTCAGCGCAGCGGCTGCAGCTCGCAGTCAGGAGGGGCGCCGGCCGGCCCGACCGAACCGTCTTCGACGCCAAGCACCGCCTGGACACTCATGCCACCAGCGTCCTGCGGACGGAGGAAGGACAGCCCGCCGGGGATGCGGCCGCCAATCAGGCCTTCGACGGGCTGGGCGCCACCTACGGCTTCTACTGGGATGTCTTCCGGCGAGATTCGATCGACAACGCCGCCCTGCCCCTGCTGGGTGAGGTGCACTTCGGTGAGCGCTACGACAACGCGTTCTGGGACGGCGAGCGGATGATGTTCGGTGACGGCGACGGTCAGCTCTTCACGGGCTTCACGAGCGCCATCGACGTCATCGGCCACGAGCTGACGCATGGTGTGACGGAGGCCACACTGGGGTTGCGCTACCTGGGTCAACCGGGCGCGCTGAACGAATCCATCTCGGACGTGTTCGGCTCGATGGTGAAGCAGTATCAGCTCGGTCAGACCGCCGACCAGGCTGATTGGCTGATCGGGGCGGGCATCTTGGGCCCGGTCATGCAGGGCCAAGCGCTTCGCTCCATGAAAGCGCCCGGTACCGCCTATGAGGGCGACAACCAGCCGGGCTCGATGTCGGGCTACGTCAGCACGGCCTCGGACAACGGAGGCGTCCATCTCAACTCAGGCATTCCCAACCACGCCTTCTATCTGGCGGCAGTCGCCCTCGGCGGCCGTGCCTGGGAAAAGGCAGGCAGGATCTGGTACGAGGTGATGGTCCGCCGGGCGGTTGGCCCACAGGCCGGCTTCGTGCAGTTCGCTCAGGCCACCACAACCATGGCGGCCAGCCTGTTCGGCCTCGGCTCCGCTGAGGCGAATGCCGTGCAGGAGGCGTGGCGGGAAACGCAGGTCCTCTGAGCCTTGATCGGCCGAGAGTCGAGGGTGCGGAACAGTGATCACGGTTCGTCTGAGCCGGTGACCGAGAGCCAGGGCGGCAAGCAGCTCCGGCTCGAGCGATCAGGCGGCTTTGCGGGCCTCCTCTTGCGAGCCAGCTTCCAGTACTCGCAGCTGAGCGAGGCGGAGCGCGGGGCGGTGGAGCAGTGCTTTCAGCGCTGGCCAGGCAGCGATCCGGCCGCCGGCCAGCCTGACCGCTTCTCCTACCGCCTTGAGTTGGCCGAGCGCTCGGCATTGGTTCCGGAGGCGCACTGGCCGGAGGCTCTGAAGGCTCTGTTGACAGCCCTCCGGCCGACTGCGGGCTGACCGCTCTATGGCCCGGCCCCCGAGCTCAGGCCGCTGCGCGATTGAAAGAGCGAGCCGCCCCCGCTACGGCTATCAAGGCCAGCACTGCCATGATCACCACGCCCTTCGCCACACTTGCATCAGCGAGGTGGTTGTTGAAGATCGCCCGCGCGGCGTCAACGGCGTAGGCGAGAGGGTTCGCCGCCGCGATCGCGCGCAGCCAGTTGGGCGCTAGTGACAGCGGTAGGAGTACGCCAGATAGCAGCAGGAGCGGCAGCGTAGCCGTGAAGAGCAGCGGCGCGAAGGAGTTCTCGTCTCTCAACCAAAGCGCGAGCGTGTACGACACTGAGGCCGTGAGCAGACCGATCAGGGCGACCAGGGCGAGGACGACCACCAGTCCGAGCGGTTGGATGCTGAGTCCGAAGGGCAGCGAGAGCAGGATCAGCAGGATGGATTGGACGAGCAGAGTCAACAGGTCGCGAACGGCTCGGCCGAGCAGCAGCGCAAGGCGGCTGACCGGCGTCACCCGCAGCCGCTCGATGATGCCCTGGCGCAGCTCGGCGATCAGCGTGAAGCCGACTCCCGACGCGCCGAAGAGGCCGAGCTGGACGAGAAGGCCTGGCACGAAGACGTTGTAGGCGCCGCCCGCGGGGAACCCCGGCGTGGCCGCTATCGATTTGAGCAGCGGCGCGAATAGCACCAGGTAGAGCAATGGCTGGACGACGCCGATTCCGATCCAGGCGGGGTTGCGCAGCAGAAGTCCGAGATAGCGCTGGAAGACCAGCCAGGTGTCGCGCAAAATCTTCATAGGTAGCTCTCCGGGTACTTCATGCCGCGGTCTCGCGGAGTGATCGGCCGGTCTGGCGAAGAAAGACATCGTCAAGGCTCGGCCTGGTCAGGGAGATAGTGTCCAGGTCCAGTCCAGCGCCGTCCAAGAGGCGGAGGATGGCCGGCATCGCGCTCTCGCCCCGGTCGACGTAAAGGCGGAGGGTGCCGTCCTGCCAGCCCGCCTCGCGGACGAAAGGCTGGGGCCTCAGCAGCTCGAGGATCGCTTCCTGATCGCCTGCCACACCCACGCTGACGACATCGCCGGCGATCTGGCGCTTCAGCTGGTCGGGCGTCCCCTCGGCGACTATGCGACCGTGGTCGATGATCGCCACGCGGTCGCAGAGCGCGTCGGCCTCTTCGAGGTAGTGGGTGGTGAGGAAGATGGTCGTCCCGCCTTCGCGCCGCCGCCGGACCTCGTCCCACATGCGCGCCCGACTCTGCGGATCGAGGCCGGTGGTCGGCTCGTCGAGGAAGAGAACCTGGGGCCTGTGCGCCAAGCCGAGGCCGATGTCCAACCTCCGCTTCTGGCCGCCGGAGTAGGTCTTGGTCTGGCGATCCGCGCAGTCCTCGAGCTCCAGGCTGGAGATCAGCTCGGCCGCGCGAGCCCGCGCCTCGGACACTGTCATCCCGTAGAGCCGCCCCTGGAAGACGAGCTCGGAGCGGCCGGTGATGGCCGGGTCGTTGCCGCCGGTCTGGCCGACATAGCCGATCCTGTGCCTGACTTCGGCAGCCTCCTGCCGCAGGTCGCAGCCGGCCACCGTCGCCTCACCCCCGCTCGGAGGCAGCAGCGTCGCCAGCATCCGCAGCGTGGTCGTCTTGCCCGCGCCGTTGGGGCCCAGGAAGCCGAAGATCTCGCCATGCTCGACCTGCAGGTCGACACCTGCAACCGCCTCGACGGTCTGGCGGCGACTCTTGAAAACGCGACGGAGGCCGCGAGCCTGGATCACCGGGCCGGAGAGCTGGATCTGGTCGTGATTCACTGCCATGCGGCTGCGGGTGCCTCCTTTGCTGCTGTGCTGCTTGTCACGGACGGGTCACTTGGCGCTCGCTGGCTGCGGGCCGCCCACAGTCGATCGCTGGCGGTGCGCTGCGAAGTCCGCGTCTCCTGCCCAGGCGAGCCGCCCGGCCCGAACGTCGTCGATCAGCGAACGCACCCACTGCAGCTCGGCTCGACGCAGCGCTTGGCCGTATTCATGCTCGAGCAGAACCACCCGCGGTAGGTGAAGTTGCCCGCGCAGCGCCCGGAGCGAGGCGTCAGCGCCGGCGAGATCGCCCTCGAGAGCGACCATCCGCGCGTCCAACGCGACGATGGCCGCCTCCGCCGGCAGGTAGCCGAGAAAGCTGATGGCCGCCGAGAAGAGGGGGTGTTCGTACAACGGTGTGCTGAGCAGGGTCGTCAACCAGCTCTGAAGCTCGTCGCGGCCTTGATCTGTGATCCGGTAGACGGTACGTTCCGGACGGCGCCCCTCGCGGCCGGTGTCGGCCACCTCGATCAGGCCCCGCCGAACCAGCCAGTCCACACGGTGGTACAGGCTGCGGGGACTACCGTCCACGAAGTCCTTGCGGCGATCGCGGATCAGGCGTTGGACCTCGTATGGATGCCGCGGCTGCTCGGAGAGCAGTGCCAGCACCGTCAGAGCGCCAAGGTCGCGAAAAGCCCGCTTAGTGGTGGTTAGGATGGACATACTGCAAAATGCACTATAGCATGGCGCAGTGATGCCTGGTGCACAAGAATCCTGCCGTAGATCATCCTGCTCTCAGCCTGCGTTACCCTAAGGGCGCCGAGGCACATGTACGTATACTTATATCAGACCGCCCGCGATCCCTGTTCCATTTGAGCTCAGCCAGAAATAGCTAGCCCTGATTCAGCTTTGTCGTTAACCACTTTGACCTTGAGAACTTGCGTTTGGGCTGCCAGAATGTCGGCGGAGGACAGATACAATGCACGCAATCGACCTCGAACTGACCAGCGCCGAAGGGGAGCTGCGACAGCTGCAGGCCAGGCTTCGGGTGGTGCCCGTTAACGACGTGCAGCTGCGTGAGGCTTTGGAGCGAGCTCTGATCAGCAAGCAAGAGCGAGTCGGTAGGTTGCGCACGCGGCAGGGTTCTGTTCCGCTCTGAGCGGCGGAGATGAGGGCGACGTAGCGCCCCGGCCGCTCAGCTCCTGTGGCTCTTGATTCCCTCGACCACCTGGGCTGCTAGATCGTAGCGACCCCCGGAGGGAATCACGTAGGCGCCCGCAGCCACTTGAGCCAGCTCCTCGAAAAAGGCGATGGCCATCTCCACGCCGATCTGGGGTGCTTCTTCACCTGCAGCCTCCAGCCGCTTGGCCACTGCCTCGGGCACGACAATGCCCGGCACCTCGTTCTGCAGGTAGGCGGCTTGCTTGGCCGAGCGCAGGGGCATGGCGCCGATCAGCAGCGGCACCTCCACCTCCTGGAAAACCTGGCGGAGGAGCGCGAGCGCTGCGAAGTCATACACGGGATTGGTCAGCACGAAGTGGGCGCCCGCGGCCAGCTTGCGGCGCAGCAGGCGGAGCTCCTTGACGGGGTTGTCGGCGGTGGGGTTGAAGGCAGCTCCGATATTGAAGAAGGCCCGCTCGCCGATGGGCGTGCCGTTCGCGTCGAGGCCGCGGTTCAGGTTGCTCAGGATGGTGATCAGGCCCACCGCGTTGACATCCCAGACAGGAGTCGCCTTGGGGTAGTCACCCACCCGGGGTGGGTCACCGCGCAGGGCAAAGATGTTGCGGATGCCGAGCGCGTGGGCGCCGATCAGCTCTGACTGGATGGCCATGACATTTCTGTCCCGGCAGGTGAAGTGGGCGATGGTCTCCAGGCCCACCTGCTGTTGGACCAGCGCAGCGCAGCTGATCACTCCCATGCGCAGCCGGGCCATGGCCGAGTCAGTGACGTTGGCGAATTCGACGCCTGCCTCCTGCAGCAGCCGCGCGCCGGCCAGCATGCGGCTGGGATCAATCCCCCGCGGGGGCGTCAGCTCGACCGAAATCGGGAATTCACCGGCTCGCAGCTTGGCCGCGAGGCCGGTACTGGGCGCCTCCGGTTGGCGCTCGCCCGGTTCAGCCCGCCTGGGCAACGGCGAGACCATCCGACCGGGCGCGGCGCCGTCGACTCGCCTGCGCAGCGCCTGAACGTGGGCCGGCCCTGTGCCGCAGCAGCCGCCGACGATGCTGACTCCGAATTCCAAGAGCTCAGCCATCTGCTCAGCGAAGTACTGGGGGCCTGCGCTGTAGACCAGGCGGCCTGCTTCCCTGTGTGGCAGGCCCGCATTGGGCAGGATGGCCAGCCGCTGGCCGCCCAACGAGGCGAGATGGCGCGCGACGCTGAGCGCCGATTGAGGTCCGGCTCCGCAGTTGGCGCCCAAGGCGGTGACACCTCGGGCACTGAGGCTCTCGACCAATGCGCTTGCCGCCCGGGCGGGGTTGAGCTCATCGTCGAAGCTGAGCAGCGCCACCACCGGTAGGTCGGGCGCGGTCGCTCGGGCCGCGTCGACCGCCAGCTCCAGCTCGCCCAACGCTGTGAACGTCTCCAAGATCAGGAGATCAACGCCGCCTTCCGCCAGCGCTGCGATCTGCTCGCCGAATACCCGTTCAGCGCCGCTGCGCTTGATCGCGCCGACAGGCTCGATCGGCCTGCCCAGGGGGCCGACGCTGCCCGCCACAAGCACCGGCCGGCCAGCCGCATTGCGGGCTTCCAGGGCCAATCGGGCCCCGGCCAGGCAGAGCTGGCGGACCTCGGATTCCCTGTAGTGTTCGCCGAGCCGAAAGCGGTTGGCCCCGAAGGTGTTGGTTTCGATGACATCCGCCCCGGCGGCGATATAATCGCGGTGGATGCGCCCGATCAGCGCCGGCTGGGAGACGTTCAGCGCCTCCAGGCAGTCTGGCTCAGCCACCCCGCGGGCATAGATCTCCGTGCCCATGGCGCCGTCGAAGAGCAGAGGGCCTCGCTCCAGGCGCTGCGCCAGCTTATTCACAACCAACGCATCAGCCTCAAGCGCCTGTCAAGAAGCCGCGACCATAGGCGATGGCGACTATCCAGCACGCAAAGGGCATGAGAAACGCTTCCCGGAGCTTGGTGCCACGGGCGGCGTAGAAGTAGACGCCGGGCAGGAACGCGATGGCGAAGATGCCGTAGACGATGTGGAGGATCTCTCGCGGCCGAAGCCCGAGGGCGAAGATCAGGATCCCGGCCAGACCCTGGACAGCGGTGAGGGCGATCATCAGCAGGTAGCCCGATCGGAAACCGCCGCTCACCTGGCGGCGGGTCAGGAACTGGAAGCCACCCCAGAGTCCCAGGATCACTGCAAAGAGGATGAGAGCAATCGCGAAGCGCTGGTGCAGGAAGTTGAATACGTTGGCCATGCCCGGTTCATTGTCGGGTTTCGATTTCGAGGACTAGCGCTAGGTTGAGCCAGTCCAGGAGCGCCGCGGCAAGAGTTCGGCTGCTACGGGTGGAGGTGCGCAAGACAGTCGCGGCGCCACTCAGGCCAATCTGGTTCCGGCAGGTGTTCGACGGCTGCTGCGAGGAGCCAGCGGTGGCAGCTCTGCTGCCCGCCGATGCGCAGCTCACCCTTCTCGTCGCGGGCGATCGGACGCTTCGCCGCCTGAACCGCCGATTTCTGGGCGAGGACCAGCCTACCGATGTGCTCTCATTTCCGAGCGGCGGCGGGGACGAGCCGGGCTACCTGGGCGACCTCGCCATCTCCTGGCCTACCGTTCAGCGCCAGGCCCGGCATTACTGCCACCCGGTCGAGAGCGAGGCAGGTCTGCTCATCGTCCACGGACTGCTGCACCTGCTCGGCTTCGATCACGCTGATCGCGCGGGTGAGAAAGTGATGACTCGGCTCACCTGGAGCTGCCTGAACCGGCTGGACCTCGGCATCGGCGCCCGCAGACTGGCGTCTGCGTAGAATCCGACGGCCTACCGCGGCCCGTCGGCGGCGGCTTTGCCATGCCCAGAACTACTTCCTACAGCTCGTCCTGGTCGTGCCGCCGGCACTGCCGGTGGTCAGCCTGTGCCTGAGGCTGAGATCGACCAGGGGGCGCCGAGCGACCTGCTGGTGGTCGGCCTCGGCAACCCGGGACGTGAGTACCGCGAGACTCGCCACAACCTCGGTTGGCGCTGCCTCGATGCCTTGGCGGCTCGCCTCGGGACGAGCCTCGACGGCCGTCGCTGGCACTCACGCGTCAATAGCCTCGCCTCCGGCGGGCGCCGCGTCTGGCTAGTCCAGCCGCAGACGTTCATGAACGAGTCCGGCCGGGCTGTCAAGGCGGCCTGTCGAGATCTGCAGGTGGGCCCGGAGTCGCTCTGGCTCGTTCACGACGAGCTTGACCTGCCACTCTGCCGGCTGAGGATCCGGCGCGGCGGCTCGGCAGCGGGCCACAACGGTGTCACGTCGCTCATCACCTCCCTCGGCTCACCGGACTTCGTTCGCTTCCGGATCGGTGTGGGGAAGCCCCCCACCTCCGGGGCAGAGGCCGGCCGCCGCTATGTGCTGAGCCGGTTCAGCCGCGCTGAGGCGCAGGCGGCGAAGACGGTGGTGGAAGGGGTTGCCGAGGCACTTCAGATAGCGCTTTCCGACGGGCTCGACAAAGCGATGGCCGTCTACAACCGGGCGGGCTCCCTGGGCTGCGAGGAGATACCGTGAGGCGGCTGGCCGAGCGGCTCTTTCCCGAGGCTCTGCGGCCGTGGCTGGAGCAGGCCCTGGGGCCCGGGCGGCAATCCGGCGAGGCGCTGAGCGTGGGCCGCTTGCCGCGTCCCGCCTGGGCGCCCCTCTCCGCAGTGCTCTCGCATTGGGCTACCGGTCAACTGCCGACACTGCCGGTGATAGTGCTCTGCTCGCATCCTGCCCGCTTGCGCGACGAGCTGCGCCTCTGGCTGACCTCTGGGCCCTCGGCACTCCTCTTCGCTGAGATCACAGTCTCGCTTCTCGACCGCCCGCCTGCCTTCGACGAAGCAGTGGCGCAGCGGCTGGAGGCTCTGGCCGCCCTGGCCGCTGTCCGCCAAGCGCAGGGCGCCGAGCCGGCCTCCACCGGGGCCAGGGGCTGCTTGCTCGTCTCATCGCGCCGGGCGGCACTGCGCATGACTCTCTCGCCCCAGGACCTGGAGCAGGCGACCCTAACGCTGCGACCCGGCCTTGAGTTGGAGCCTGGGGATCTGGCCCGTCGCCTGGTTGAGATGGGCTACGTGCGGGAGGCGCTGGCCGAGACACCCGGCCAGTTCTCCCTGCGGGGCGGCATCCTGGATGTCTTTCCGGCAGCCGCCCGCACCCCTGTGCGGGCGGAGTTCTTCGGCGCTGAGCTGGAGACGCTGCGGCTGTATGATCCCCAGAACCAGCGCTCGGTGATGGCCAGCCCCGAGGCCTTGATCCGCCCCGGCCGCGAGCTGCTGCTGGGACCGCGGAGGGGAGAGACAGCCGCCGCCCGGCTGCGCGCCGAGGCGGGGCTGGAGCAGCTGAGACAGGACGTCCGCGACGACTGGGAGCAGGAGCTGGGGCGGCTTCAGCAGGGCCATGGCTTCGCCGGGGTGGAGCTTTATGGCGCCTACTTGGACGCGGGCCGCCCCTCGCTCTTCGACCATCTGCCGGATCGGGCTCTGGTGCTCGACTTCGAGCCGGAGCGTCAGGCCGCCGAAGCTCAAGAGCAGGAGCGGGAGACCCTCATGCTGGCCGAGGCGGAGGCGGGCGACGGTGAGCTTCCGCCCGGCTTCGTGCCCCCGCTGGTGAGCGCCGACCGGCTGCTTCGGCCACCTGTCGCGGCCTGGCTTCAGCTTTCCGCCGCCGAGCCGGCCGCCGGTGAGACCATCGACCTGGGCTGGCGCGAGCTGGACCCGGTCGTAGGCCGCCAGGACGCGCTCGCCGCTGTCGTCCAGCGCGCCGGCGCCGGGCATTCGGTGGTGCTGGCCAGCGAGCAGTCAGAACGGCTGGGGGCCTTGCTGGCCGAGGCGGGCCGGACGGAGGCGCCGACGGCGGCGGAGCTGGACCTCGCGGAAGCGCTGCCCCACGGTCTCAGCCTGGCCGACGTGGACCTGCCGGCCGGCTGCCGGCTGGAATCAGCCCAGATCGAGTTCTGGTCGGATGCGGAGCTGTTCGGCCGCATCCGCCGCCAGGCGGCCCGACCGCCGCGCCGCTCGAGCCGCGGTGAGGCCACCCTGCACCTGGAGTTTCAGCCGGGCGAGCTGGTGGTCCACGTCGATCACGGCATTGCTCGCTTCACTGGCATGAGGCTGATCGACAGTGACGATCCGGACGGGGGCCGGGGGCAGATACAGCGGGAGTACCTGGAGCTGGAGTACGCCGAGGGCGACCGCCTGTTCGTGCCCGTTGAGAGCCTGGACCGCGTCCAAAAGTACTTGGGCGGGACTGACGAGCACCCTCCGCTCCACCGCTTGGGTACCGGCGACTGGGAGCGGGCGCGCTCGCGGGTCAACAAGAGCGTGCAGGACGTGGCTGAGGACCTGCTCCGTCTGTACTCGCAGAAGGAGGCGCGGCCGGGCTTCGCCTTCTCGCCTGACGTGCCCTGGCAGGCCGAGCTCGAGATGTCCTTTCCCTACGAGGAGACGCCCGATCAGCTGAGCGCCATGGCCGAGATCAAGGCTGACATGGAGTCCGAGCGTCCGATGGATCGCCTGCTCTGCGGTGACGTCGGCTTCGGCAAGACCGAGCTAGCGCTGCGAGCCGCGTTCAAGGCGGTGATGAGCGGCAAGCAGGTGGCTGTGCTGGCGCCGACCACGGTGCTTGTGCAGCAGCACTACCAGGTGTTCTCCGCGCGGTTGGCCAAGTACCCGGTCACCATCGAGGTGCTCTCGCGCTTCCGAACGGAGGAAGAGCAGAAGCGCACTCTGGCCGGCGTGAAGGCGGGGGCAGTCGACATAGTGATCGCCACGCACAGGCTGCTCCAGCGTGACGTCAGGTTCAAGCGGTTGGGGCTGCTCATCATCGACGAGGAGCAGCGCTTCGGCGTCATGCAGAAGGAGCGGCTGCGGCGCCTCCGAGCGAATCTGGACGTGCTCTCACTGTCGGCCACGCCCATCCCTCGCACCATGCATATGGCGGTGGTCGGAATTCGTGATATGAGCGTCGTGCAGACGCCACCTGAAGACCGGCAGCCGATCAAGACCTATGTCACAGCGGATGACGAGGAGCTGGTGCGCGAGGTCCTGAGCCGCGAGATCGACCGCGGCGGCCAGGTGTTCTACGTCCACAATCGCGTCCGCAGCATCGACAAGGCCGCCGAGCGCGTGCGCCGGTTGGTGAAGGGCGCTCGGGTGGCGGTCGGCCACGGCCAGATGGAGGAGGAGCAGCTGGCGCGGGTGATGATCGAGTTCGCCGAAGGGCGCCACGATGTGCTCGTCTGCACCACCATCATCGAATCCGGCCTGGACATACCGAACGTGAACACGATGGTGGTGGAGCGCGCGGATCGCTTCGGCCTCTCCCAGCTGTACCAGCTGCGGGGCCGGGTAGGGCGTTCTGGCAAGCGAGCGTACGCGTACTTCCTTTACGACCCCAGGAGGTCGCTGACCGAGGCCGCGGACAAGCGGCTGGACGTCATGTCAGGGCTGCACGAGCTGGGTCAGGGCTTCAAGATCGCGCTGCGCGACCTGGAGATCCGGGGCGCCGGCAACCTGCTGGGCACCGAGCAGCACGGCGCCATCGCCGCAGTGGGCTTCGAGATGTACCTGCAGATGCTTCAGGCGGCGGTTGCCAAGCTTCGCTCAGGGGCGGAGGAGGTGGAAGCCGGCGACGTGCTGACCACCCCTGACATCAACATCGATCTGCCACTCGACCACTTCGTGCCCCGCTCGTTCATCCGCGACGAGCGTCTCCGGCTGGGCGCTTACCGGGACCTGGCCGCCGCCGAGACCGAGGCAGAGCTGGAGGGTGCGCTGCGTTCGCTGCGCGATCGCTATGGACCGGCGCCCGCGCAGCTGGGCAACCTGGTCTACTCGCTCCGTGTCAAGATCAAGGGCCAGAAGCTGGGCCTGCGCTCGGTCGCCGGCGACGGCCAAGCCATCGTGCTCAAGGTGGACCCGGATCGTTACCTGGATGTCGCCGAGCTGGAGCGACGGTTGCCGGGCCGGCTCAAGATCGGGCTCAACCGCCTCACCATGCGGCGTCAGGGTGAAGGCTGGCGGCAGGACCTGCTCTCCCTGCTGGACCAGATGCATGAGCTGTACGAGCTGAAGGGGGTGGCGAGTTGACCGAAGGATCGGAAAGCCAGAAGCGGGCTCAGGCGGAGCCAGAGGAAGCAGCGGGAGCTGCTGCCCAACGTCCGTATCCCAACGACCTCAGCGCGATCTTCCGAATCGCCCGGCGCCTGCGCGCTCAGGACGGTTGTCCCTGGGACAGGCAGCAGACGCACGCCTCTTTGCGGCCCTACCTGCTGGAGGAGGCCTACGAGCTGCTGGAGGTCTTGGATCAAGGCGACGAGGACTTGAAGCTACGAGAAGAGCTGGGCGACGTTCTCCTGCAGGTCGCCATGCACGCCGCCATCGCCGAGGAGGAAGGTCGCTTCGACGCCAGCGACGTCTCGGTCGGCGCGGCGGCAAAGATGGTAGCCCGGCATCCCCACGTATTCGCTGGCGAGCAGGTGGCTGACGCCGAGGAGGTGCTGAAACACTGGGAGGAGCGCAAAGCCGCCGAGGCCGAGCGCGCAGGCCAACCTCCTGCGCTTTCGCTCGACCGGGTCCCGCGAGCTCTGCCCGCGCTGGCTTGGACCTACAACATGCAGAAGCGGGCAGCTCGCCTCGGCTTCGATCTGGAGAGCCAGGTGGCGGCGGCGGCAGCTGTTTCGGATCAGGCTAACGTGCTCGGCGCGGCTGCTCCTGACGGCGCCGCCGAGCGGGCAGTGGGCGAGCTGCTCTTCGCCGCCGTCAGTCTGGCGCGCACGCTAAAGGTCAATCCCGAGGATGCGCTGCGCTCGGCCGGCCAGCGCTATCGGGACAGGTTTGCGGCACTGGATGGCCGGCTGCGGGCGGACGGCCGCAGCTACCGGGACCTGGAGCCGTCAGAGCTGGCGGAGCACTGGGAAGAGACCGTCTGACCTTCACTCAGACAGCGGACCTCACCGACAGGGGTCGGCGGAAGCCGGCTACTTCGCTCTGAGCACCGCCGGGCCGCTGTGCTGCGGGTTGCCCTCGGCCCGTTCCAGAGTGACCTCGAGCCTGTAATGCGCGGTGTCGGCTCCTGTCGTCCAGCGCATGGTCACAGGTCCCGGGCCGGACACGCTGAAGGTGCCGACAGCCAAGCGGTTCTGCTGCTCGCTGGCGTCGCCCTGGTCGACGAGCCAGCAGACGTACAGCTGCCCCGGCGGATTGGCGGGCAGACCCTCGACTGTCAGTGCCACCACCTTGCCGCTCGGGCCGTCCTCGATGCGAGCTGCACCGCTGGCGGCGCTGCCGTCGGTGGCCACCAGCCGCTGAGTCTGCGCTGTCGGCGGTTGCGCTGTCCCGCTCCCGCCAGGCGCACGCGAGTGGGAGATGCTTGACACCGTGAGGGCGCCGACCGCCAGGAGCAGCACCGCGACCGCCCCTGCCCAAGCCGGGGCCCAGGCTGGCGACCGGCGTGGCCACCGGAGCCACCGGCGCCTGCCTAGCGCCCCCTCTCGCCGCACAGCCTGGAGCACGAGGCCCTCCAGGCGGGCAGGTGGCGTGACGGGGGGCGTGGCAGCCGCCACCAGTCCAGGCAGCTTGCGGAGCCCTGCCAACTCACCAGTGCAGCTCTCACAGCCGTCCACATGGCGGCGGGTGCCCTCCAGTCCGTTGTCGCTGGCATTGCCCAGCAGGTAGTCGGTCAGATCGGGGTGGGTCACTGCTGGCGCTCCTCGAAGGCGCGCTTGAACGCTCGCAGCGCGTGATAGGTGCGGGACTTGACAGTGCCCAATGGGATCTGCAGCCGTCCGGCGATCTCGTCCTGGGTCAAATCTCCTCCGTAGTGGAGCTCCAGTACCTGACGCTGCTGGTCCGGGAGCGAGTCAAGCGCGTCACGCACCGTCAGCGAGAGGAGCAGCTGGTCGAAGTCGTCGTCCTCGCGCGCGTCGATCTCAAGCTCCGGCAGGAAGGGCCGCGAGGAGGGCCGCCGCCAGAGATCGACCGCCAGGCGGCGAGCGATCGCGAAGATGAAGGCGCTCACCGACCCGCGCTCCGGATCGAAGCGCGCAGCGGTCCGCCAGACGCGAAGAGACGTCTCCTGGACTAGCTCCTCGGCCAAGCCTTCGTCTCCTAGGACGCGCAAGCCGAGGCCGTAGAGACGCCGCTCATAAAGGCGATACAGCTGTAGGAAAGCGTCCTCGCGCCGGTCCCGTCCCACCGCCAGCAGCAGCGCCGCCTCGGTGGAGGGCTCAGTCTCGCGCTCGACTGCTGCTTCGGGCGCGCTGCGCAGGGCAGTGTGCGCGGCGGCCGCTCTCGGTCGGTTCAGCAGCAGGCCGACGGTCGGCGCCTCGATCTGTGCATACAACTTGCCGCCGAGTACGGACTCGCAGCACTAAAGGGTTCAAACCAAAGAGGTGAACCTTCGTGGAGCGCCGCACCGTAGAGCAACGCAGGCGGCGACAGCGCTGTCCGGCAAGGGCCGTTGCCGGATTCGTCGCGCCAGTCGCAGCACCTGTCAACCACTTCTAGAGGAACCAATGAATCGTATGCGAATAACCACGCCTGTTTTGGCAGCGGCCGGACTGTCTCTGTGGGCAGCCGCAGCTTGCGGCGGGGCCACCAACCAGAGCGATGGCGGTGCCACTGCGGCCACCCCTAGACCGACTCTTACAACTGCCGTCAGGGGAAATCTCGGCGAGGTTCTAACTGACGGTCAGGGCCGCACCCTCTACCACTTCCTGCCCGAGAAGGACCGCAAGGTCTCCTGCACCGGCAGCTGCGCGACCATTTGGCCGCCGCTTCTGGTTCCGGGGAGCACAGGCCCGACGCAGGCTTCGGGTCTGCCTGGAGCCGTCGGTGTTGTCACGCGGCCCGACGGCCGCACCCAGGTCACCTACAACGAGTGGCCGCTCTACACCTTCAGCGGCGACAAGCGGCCAGGCGATGTCGCGGGGCAGGGGATTGCCGGAAGTTGGTTTGTTCAGACAGCGCAGACTCCTGTCGACCAGGACAGCGACCACGATGGGACGACGGCCCCAGCTCCCTCGCCGGCTGCCGCGCCGGCGCCAACGTCAGCGCCAGCGCCGCCCCCGCCACCCGGCGCCACGCCGATCCCGGCGCCCCCGCCGGGCGGGTCTGCGTCGCCCCCTGCATTCAACGATGGCGACGGGGACAACCGCGGCGGCCGCAGCGATGGCGATGGCAACGGCTGACCTCTCTCCCTTCCAAGCGCCCCTGCCCGCTTCCCTGTGGCGTGGGGGCCAGCCCCTGGCTGAGGGGGGGCGACCCACCTCTGGTCGAGGCGGACGCGGGGGCCAGAGCCCTACGGGCGCTTAGCAAATAGTCCCTGGCTCAGGGTGTCCATTTCTGCCGTGGCGGTTCGTCGTAGCAGTGGAACCGGCCGGAGCAGCAGACCACATGAAGGAGGAGACGACATGAAGTACGCGATGACCTGCGGCCGCGCGGCCTGGGAGGACGACAGCGCCTTCCCGGAGTCCGAGAAGCAGAAGATGTACGGAGCTGCAGTCGAGTGGTTCGGCCGGCTTGCCGCTCAAGGCAAGGTCACCGGCGGCGAGCAGCTCCAGGGACCCGAAACCGCGAGAACCGTGGCACTGACAAAGGGCGGTGGCTCAACAGTCGTCGATGGCCCGTTCTTGGTGGACGGCAACGTGGCGCTGGGCGGTTACATGATCCTCGAAGTCGCCGACTTCGATGAAGCAATCGCGCTGACCCGCACCTTTCCAATTCTGGAGAGCAAAGTCGAGGTCCGGCCGGTCATCGAGCGCTAGTCGCAAGGCGGGGCGGCCTGGCTCAACGTGAGCTCGGCCGCCTCTGCTGATCAGGGTGATCGGCCACCAGGCGAGGTCAGACGCGCGCGGTCAAGGGACATTCCGGTTGCACTCCGAGCGTGGACCGGACAGTCACTGTTATAGTGGGGCGGTCCGCGCAATTCCTGCATCTCGTTCCTGCACTTCGTTCAACCACCTAATCCACCATGCGCCAACGCACCGCCTCTGTCAGCAATGGCCGGTTCAACCGGCGTCTCCCGCTTGCGCACGAGTGGGTGGCAGTAGCTGCCATCGCCCTGGCAGTACTTTGGATCCTGCTCTCCTTCGCCCAGGAGCTGCGCTTCACGAACGGATTGAAGCACCAGGCGAGCGACTTGAGCAGTCAGAACGCAGTGCTTCAGAAGCAGAACGAGAGCTACCGCCGGGACATCGCGGCGTCCAACTCCGGCGCAGCCGCGGAGGAGGAGGCGCGTCAGAACGGCTACGCCAGGCCTGACGAGCGGCAGTTCGTGGTCGGGCAGCCGCCCAGCCCACTCCCGCCGCCACTGGCGACCCACGCCCAGCCCCGGGGCCAAACCCCGGCACCCAACCCAGCGCAGCGGTTCTGGAGCTGGCTCAGCGGCCGCTGATTGGGCCGCCAAGCAGGTATGATCGACGCGTGCGGTGGAGCAGTGGAAGCTCGTCGGGCTCATAACCCGAAGGTCGTTGGTTCGAATCCAACCCGCACAACTTAACGGACCCTGACCGAGCGCTCCATCTCCGGAGCGCTCTTTCATTCTCTAGACGGAGTAGCAACGATCAATAAGCGAAAGCGCGTGGCACTCGGCAAGCACAGGTTGAAGAAGCGCAAGACGAAGGCTCGGGCCCGCTCCGGGCGCTAGCCCTGCGGGGCGGCGTAGCTCAGTGGTAGAGCGCACGACTCATAATCGTGTGGTCGGTGGTTCGATCCCACCCGCCGCCACCACAGCCAATCCAGCGGCGCTGGCCGACCGCCTGACAAGCCGCGGCAGGGGTGCCGCGGCATCACCTGCCGGGGGCCACCAGCCGCCAACCGACATGGGTCCTGCCAAGCTGAGCCCAGGCTCCGTCAAACGACAGCGTGTGCTGATCGACCTGGCGGGCGATCTCTCGCTGGTGGCCGGCCGGAGAGTCCTCGTGGCAGTCTCCGGAGGGCCCGACTCGACAGCCCTGCTGCGCTGGCTGCTGGAGCACGGCATCGAGGTGAGCGTGGCTCACTTCGATCACGGCCTGCGACCGGAGTCGGCCTCCGAAGCCGGCCAAGTGAAGCGCCTCGCGGCTCGCTTGGGCGTTCAGCTGATCAGTGAACGCCGGAGCGCCCCGCTCGCCAGCGGCAACCGCCAGGCCGCCGCGCGAGCGGCTCGCTATGAGTTCCTGAGTACCGCCCGGCGGGACGTCGGCGCCGAGGTGGTAGCGCTGGCTCACACCGCCGACGACGTTGTGGAGGGCGCGCTCATGCACCTGAGTCGCGGTGCTGCGCTGGCAGGCCTCCGGGGAATGCCGAAGGTGAGAGGCCATCACGTCCGCCCCTTTCTGGCTGTGTGGCGCAGTGACATCGAGCGCTACCTCAGCGAGCGGGGAGAGACGCCCTTGCGCGACCCTGCCAATCGGGAAGTGCAGCGATCCCGCCGGGCTTGGGTCCGCCACATCCTGCTCCCGCAGCTCAGCGCTGACCGGCCGGGGCTGGAAGAGCGCATCTGGCGGGCGGCTCAGGCCGCCGCCACGCGGCAGGAGGAGCTGGAGACAGCTGCCCAGGCCCTCCTGAACGAGATCTGCAGCGGTGCGGGCCGCGTGCTCAGTCTTAAGCGAACGCGGTTGCTCGAGGCTCCGAAGTCCGTGCGCCTGGAGGCGCACCGCCAGGTTTACGGTCAGCTCACGGGGCTGCCCGGCCTGAACCGTCGGCAGCTCGAGCAGTTGGACCAGCTGACCAGGAGCGGCATCACTGGTCAGAGCTGCGATCTCCCGCGCAAGGTTAGTTTCCACGTCGAACGGGAATCCGTAACTGTGCTTGTGGAGCAACCCGCGGCCACGTACCGCCTGTCGATGCGCCCCTGTGCGGGCTGCGCGGATCCCCTGGCTGCACATCTCCGCTCGGATCTGGAGCTCAGGCTGGGCAAGCGCGCACCCGGTTTGCGCCTGCGACCGAGCGAGGCCGGCAGCCGCAAGCTCCAAGACGTCTTGACCGATGCCGGAGTGCCCCGGCGGCTGCGCGACGAGTGGCCCCTGGTGTTCGCAGGCGAGCACCTGGCCTGGGTCCCGGGCGTGGCGGTGGACGTGGACCTGGCAGCCGTTCCTGGCGCGCCGGGAATGCATGTCAGCGTTGAGCCGGTTAGCGGTGCAGTGGGACAGGTCGCCGGTGACAGCGCCGGAACCCGACTTCTCGAACTTCGGACAGAGCCCGACCCCCGAGCGGGTGGTCGCCGAGGCCGGTGCTAGTATCAAGAACACCATCAACTTGGAGACCCCTGTTTCGTGACTCGCATCCCCCGCTCCGCCGCTCTCTACATCATGGTGGCACTGGGCCTGCTGGCGGTCTTCTACTTCACATTCCAGAGCATTGAGAGTGGCACCAAGGGCGACGAGTGGACCTATTCTCAACTCCTCACCGCGGCCGACCACGGCGAGCTGAGCAGCGTCGACATCAAGGGCACCACTGCCACAGTCATCTCCAAGAAAGACGGCGTCCGGCATGACGTGCAGCTCGGTGACTCAACGCAGAACCTGGAGCAGATCTTGCACAACGACAACGTCTCCTTCAAGTACAGCAGTGCCAACACAGGGCTTGGTTACCTGCTCGCGCTGGCGCCCAACCTGATAGTGCTGCTGCTGATCGGTGGCTTCATGTACTACATCCTTCGCCAGACGCAGAGCGGCAACAATCAGGCCATGTCGTTCGGACGCTCGCGAGCGCGGTTGGTCGCAGGCGATAAGCCGACAGTCACCTTTGCCGACGTGGCAGGCGTGGATGAAGCCAAGCAGGAGCTGACCGAGATCGTCGAGTTCCTCAAATTCCCTGAGAAGTTCGTCGCGCTGGGCGCGCGAATCCCCAAGGGCGTCCTCATGGTGGGCCCCCCGGGAACCGGCAAGACCCTGCTCAGCAAGGCTGTCGCGGGGGAAGCAGGCGTTGCCTTCTTCAGCATCTCGGGCTCCGAGTTCGTGGAGATGTTCGTGGGCGTCGGCGCCTCCCGCGTGCGCGACCTGTTCGACCAGGCGAAGAAGAACAGCCCCTGCATAGTGTTCGTGGACGAGATCGATGCAGTCGGCCGTCAGCGCGGCGCCGGCTTGGGCGGCGGCCATGACGAACGCGAGCAGACCCTGAACCAGCTGCTGGTGGAGATGGATGGCTTCGACACCGGCACCCATGTGATTGTCATAGCTGCCACCAACCGACCTGACGTGCTGGATCCTGCCCTGCTGCGGCCGGGCCGCTTCGACCGCCATGTCACGCTCGACCGGCCGGACATCAAGGGCCGCCGCCAGATACTTGACGTGCACGCCCGCAACAAGCCGCTGGAAGCAGCCGTCGACCTGGAGGTGCTGGCCCGGCAGACCCCAGGCTTCAGCGGCGCCGACCTGGCCAACCTCATAAACGAGGCAGCCATCCTCACGGCTCGCGCCAACAAGAAGGTGATTGGGATGGAGGAGGCCGAGGAGGCGATCGCCAGGGTCATCGCCGGGCCTGAGAAGAAATCGCGTCGAATCTCCGAAAAGGAGAAGGAAGTCATCGCCTACCACGAGGTCGGGCACGCCCTCGTGATGAAGGCGCTGCCGCTATGCAACCCGGTCCACAAGGTGAGCATCATCAGCCGCGGTCAAGCGCTCGGCTGGACCTTGAGCCTGCCGACCGAGGACAAGTACTTGGTCAGCAAGGAGGAGCTGAGGCAGGAGATCGCCGGCACCATGGGCGGTCGGGCGGCGGAGGAAATCGTCTTCGGCGACGTCACCAGCGGGGCCGAGAACGACATCCAGCGCGCCACCGCGATGGCTCGACGAATGGTCACGCAATGGGGCATGAGCGAAAAGCTCGGCACTGTGACGATGGGCCAGAAGGACGAGCTCGTCTTCCTGGGCCGGGATTTGGGCGAGCAGCGCAATTACTCAGAGGAAGTGGCTGCCATCATCGACGAAGAGATCAAGTCCTTCGTGAGCGGGGGCTTCGAGGTGGCCAAGCGGATCCTCACCGAGCAGCGAGCTCAGATGGACCGGGTGGTCCAGCGCCTGAAGCAGGTGGAGACCATCGACGCTGCGGAGCTGGACCAGCTGGTTGCCGGGGTGCCGGCCCAGGCAGCTCAGGAGGTCGGCTGACAGCCTTCCTCGTACCCGGTGAGAGGGCGGCGGACGGAACGCCAGCCGGATTCGGTCTGAACTTGACTTTGCCGCGGCTGGCGCTGGTATCATGGGCATTCGTTTTGGCGCGGCTTCTGTTCTGGAGCCGTCGGCTGCGCAGTGGGGTGGCCGGGCAGCACCTGACGACCAAAACCAACAAGATTTTTGTGAAGGAGCCCAGGGATATTTGTCTGACGATGTAGGCGCGGTCATGACCGAGGAGAAGGACTCCTCGATGATGACGATGGAAGATTATCTTCGCGATGATCAGGACGCTTTCGGAGCGCCCAAGCATGGCGACATAGTGGACGGCGTGGTCGTCCGGGTGGACGCCGACGAGGTCCTGGTCGACATCGGCGCAAAGGCCGAAGGCATCATCTCGGGCCGCGAGCTGGGCTTCAAGGGAGATCCCGACCAGGAGTTGAGCCCAGGCGAGACTATTAAGGTCTACGTCCTCCAGCCGGAGAACGAGGAGGGCAATGTAGTCCTCAGCCTCCGCCGCGCCCGAGCCGAGACGACCTGGTTGGTCGCCGCCGAAAAGCAGGAGAACGGCGAGGTGATCGAGGCCGAGGTTCGCGAGCAGAACAAAGGCGGCCTGATAGTCAACGTGCTCGGCCTGCGTGGCTTCCTGCCCTCCAGCCAGGTCGGCCGCAACCAGTCAGCCACCGCCGAGCAGCTGGTGGGCCAGCGCATCCTCGTCAAGATCCTGGAGGTCAACCGCAAGCGAAACCGCCTGATCGTCAGCCAGAAGGCAGCCGAGGACGAGGATCGCGCCAAGAAGCGCGAGAACCTGTTCAGCCGCGTCAAGGTCGGCGATGTGGTCGGGGGAAGTGTCAGCGGACTCACCACCTACGGGGCCTTTGTCGACATTGGCGGCGCTGATGGCCTGATCCACATCTCGGAACTCTCCTGGGACCGCGTGAGCCGCGTCACTGACGTTTTGACTGTCGGCCAGGAGATCGACGTCAAGGTCATCAAGCTGGATGCCGACCAGACCCGCATCAGCCTCTCGCTGCGCCAGCTGGAGGAGGACCCCTGGGAGCGCCTGGTCAGGACAGTGCCGGTCGGCGAGATAGTCAGCGGCCAGGTGACGAAGACCAAGAAGTACGGCGCCTTCCTCCAGATCATGTCCGGCATCGAGGGCCTGCTTCACATCTCCGAGCTCTCGTGGGATCACGTCGAGAAAACCGAGGACGTGCTCAAGGTGGGTGAGGAGATCCAGGTCAAGGTGATAGGCATCGACACCGCCCGCCGGCGCGTTTCCCTGTCGTTGAAGCAGCTGGCCGGCCAGCCGCCCGGCTACCGCGGCGGCGGCACCTACGTCTTCGACGACTGACTGCCTGAACTGGGGCGGAGCCCCCCTTCCGGAACCCCAATGGATGGGCGGTGAACCGACAGCTCTGTCCGTTGCCCCTTCGCCCCAAAAGGCCAGGGGTTGCAGCCTAAATGAATCCGGCCTCACGACCTGACGCTCCAACGCCGGCGGCAAAAGCTGAGCCTGCCGGCCTGGCGGCCCTGTTCGACTTCTCAGCCCGGCTGCGGTTGCGGCCGATGTACGTGGGCCAGGCCCGCCGGCTCCTGGCCGGCGACGACGCGCTTGCCGCCGACATCTCAGGCTGGGCACCCGGCTACCCCAGCGAGGAGACCCGGCAGGCTGCGCGGATGCTGGTTCGGCAGGCCGAGGCCGGTGAGCTGGAGCGCGGCTTCGGCGTGTACCTCATGGTGCGGCAGAGCGATGACCTGGTCATTGGCGGCATAGGCTTTCACGGGAGGCCAGAGCGGGGCCGAGTGGAGGTGGGGTACGACGTGGCGCCCAGCGCGCGGGGCCAGGGCTATGCGACCGAAGCTTTGCGGGCGCTGGCCGGCTGGGCGCTCCAGCGGCCCGGCGTGCAGGTGGTGCTGGGCCGGACGGAGACTGAGAACGCGGCCTCGCTGCGCGTCCTCGAGAAGGCGGATTTCGTCTCCTGCGGCGGCCCTGACGCTGAGGGCCTGTTCTCGTTCGAGCGGCGCGAAGCGCCGGCGGTCTGAGCAGCTGGATGAATGTGATCATCTGTGATGTCAGCCCCCGGGACGGGCTGCAGAATGAGAGCAGGACGCTCAGCCCCGGCATCAGGGCGGAGCTCGTCCGACGACTCGCGGCAGCGGGCGTTCCCCGCATCGAAGCCGTTAGCTTCGTCAACGCCGCCCGGGTGCCGCAGATGGGTGGCGCCGAGGAGGTCCTGGACCTGGTCGAACGGCGGCCGGCAGTCGTCTACGCCGGGCTGGTCTTGAACGAGCGCGGCTTCGACAGGGCTGTGAGCGCCGACGTGGATGAGGTTCACTACGCTTTTCCAGTCACTGACCGGTTCGCGCGGGAGAACCAGAACACCACTGTGGCTCACGCCATCGACCTCTCGCGCCGCCTGGCGCTTCGGGCCAGCGAGCGTCAGATTCGCTTCACCGTGACTCTCAGCGCCGCCTTCGGTTGCCCCTTCGAGGGCAGAGTGGCGGCGGCGGAGGTCCTTCGGGTGGCAGAGCAGCTGCAGGCGGAGCCGCCCGACGAGCTGGTCCTGGCCGACACCATCGGGGTCGGCGTGCCGAGCCAGGTGAGGGAGTTGGTGAGGGGCCTGGCGAAGCTGGGCGTTGCGCAGATCGGCTGCCATTTCCACAACACCCGCAACACTGCAGTCGCCAACGCGGTGACGGCGCTGGAGTGCGGTGCCGCTGTGCTGGACGCCTCAGTTGGCGGCACCGGCGGCTGCCCGTTCGCGCCCCGGGCGGGCGGTAATGTGGCCACTGAGGATCTGCTCTACACGCTGCACGGCATGGGCATCGCCACAGGCATCGACCTCGACGCCATGATCTCCCTCGGTCATTGGCTGGGTGAGCAGCTCGGCCGCGAGCTGCCGAGCCAGGTGGGACGTGCGGGCACGTTTGCCCCCGTCGCCGGCAGAGGAGGTGCCCACCAACGCGCCCGCTTTCCGGCCAGCAGGAAAGACTCTTGAACTCGCCCTCTAGACACTTCAGCGAAGGCGCCAAGAAGGTCCTGACTCTGGCTCAAGAAGAGGCCGAGCAGTCGCGTCACAGCTGGATGGGCACCGAGCACCTGCTGGTAGGCCTGCTCCGGGAACGCGACGGGTTGGCGGCCAAGGTGCTCAACAACCTCGGTGTGGAGATCGGCAAGGTCCGCCTAGACGATCGAGTCAGTGCTGGGCCGCACCGAGCGCATGGAGATCCAGCAGATCAACCTCACGTCGCGGGTCAAGAAGGTGATCGAGATCTCGGTCGAGAGGCCAGCCGCATGGGCCACAACTACGTGGGCACTGAGCACCTGCTCCTGGGCCTGCTGATCGAAGGCGAGGGGATCGCCGCCCATGTGCTGGCGGACCTGGGCGCAAGCCTGGACAAAGTTCGCGCGGAGACCAAGCGCCTACTCGATTAGGGGAGAACTTATCGGGCCGGTCGGAGGTGCTGTCCCACAAGAGTGAAATGATCTGAGCTGATCGACCGTTATAGTGGTGTCGGCCTGCGCTGAACAGGCCTGACATTCGTATTCACAGGAGGTGCCCGCCCCCACCGCAACCAAACTGTCCGGCCAGGAGGAACAGCTTTGTACCCGCCCTTTGAACGCTTCACAGAACGCGCCAAGAAAGTCCTGACTCTGGCTCAAGAAGAGGCCGAGCGGTCGCATCACAGCTACATAGGCACCGAACATCTGCTGCTGGGGCTGCTCCGCGAAGGGGACGGTCTGGCGGCGAAGGTGCTGAACAACCTCGGGGTGGAGATCGGCAAGGTCAGGCAGACGATCGAGTCTGTGCTCGGCCGCAACGAACGGATAGTGATCCAGCAGATCATCCCCACCTCGCGCGTCAAGAAGGTGATCGAGATCTCGTTCGAGGAAGCCCGCCGCATGGGCCACAACTACGTGGGCACCGAACACCTGCTGCTGGGCCTGCTCATCGAAGGCGAGGGGATCGCCGCCCATGTGCTGGAGGACCTGGGCGCCAGCCTGGACAAGGTGCGCGCCGAGACGGAGCGCATGCTCCACGACTCGACTGTGGAGGAGTCCGAGCCCAAGCCCAAGAAGCCATCGAAGACGCCCCTGTTGGATCAGTTCGGCAGGGATCTGACCGAGCTGGCGCGGAAGAACAGCCTGGATCCTGTGATCGGTCGGGAGATGGAGATCGAGCGAGTGATCCAGATCCTGTCGCGGCGGA
>JAEKNQ010000052.1 GCA_016464825.1 Candidatus Dormiibacter inghamiae
CGTCCTTTGCGTCGTGTGATCACGAGCCGGATCGAGGATCAGCTCTCGGAGGAGCTGCTGGCGGGTCGCTTCCAGCGTGGCGACGCGGTGGAGGTGGACGTCGATCCGGAGGGCGGCTTCACCTTCAACGTCACCCCCGGCGAGCGGGAAGCCCCCGACTCTCTACCTGCACCAACCGCCCTCTAAAGGACGGTCAAACCTTCCGACTGAACTAAGCCCCCGGCCGGAACCAAGCCCGGTGCAGGAGACGGACGGAGGAGCCACGTGCGAGGGGCTCCTCCTGCGACGTTTTATCCAGCGGGCGCTCCGGTTCGCCGGCGGCCGCCCGAAATCCGAAGGCGGCTCAGACCCCGGAGACATGGGAAGGCCGGTCCTCAACTCCTAGCTACGCATTCGGTCAGATCCCGGTGACGAGCGGGCGACGGTCACCCTGGTTTCCGTGCGGGGTCGCGAGGCCCGTCAGCGTGGCTTCAGCCAGACGCTCGTGAGTATGGGGACGGTGATGAACGCCAGCACCTCCACGGCGGCGAGCCCGATGTATGGGAGATACGAGGCCATCCTCCAGTGGCGGCCCATCAGGATCGGGGCGAGAAGAGTTGCGGTCATCACCAGGACGAACCCGGCGGTCACGGCCCACCCCTCCCATCGCGCGGGAGCGAGGCCCCATCCGACGTCCTTATTCTCGAACCAGGCATTCCCTACGAGGCGTCTCATGGTGCGAAGAATGCCAGATGTAGCCTCGCTGATCTCGGGAAGTGGTCAACGAATGGTAAGGACCGCACTTTCCCGGCATGAAAGTGACGTTCGGTTATGTGCTCGGCCGGCTCATCTGGCCTGTCCACGTTCCTTGCCGCCACATGCATGCCAGCCACTGCCTTTGGACAATTCACACAGGCAATTTCCGGTCGATCCGACGCCTTACTCAGCCATCCCGGTCAGAGTAGACTCCGCTCCGTGCCCAAGTTCGGGCCTGACCGAATCCGAAACGTCGCCATCCTTGGTCACTCCCACGAGGGCAAGACCACGCTGGCAGAGGCGATGCTGCACGCCACCGGCGCCCTGCCGCGCATGGGCTCGACTGACGCTGGCACAGCCGCGCTTGACTACGAGCCGGAGGAGCAGCGCAGGAAGATCTCGATCGATCTCGGTCTCGCCAGCGCAGAGCTGGACGGGTACAAGGTCAATCTGCTCGACAGCCCGGGGTTCTTGGACTTTGCAGGTCAGGCGGTAAGCGCCCTGGCCGTCGCGGAAGCGGCCCTCTTGGTCACGTCGGCCACAGGTCAGCTCAGCGTCGGCACTGAGCTGGCCTGGGCCACCCTGAACGAGCGGGCCCTGCCCCGGCTTGTGGTCGTGAACAAGATGGACAAGGAGAATGCGGACTACTTCGGCGCCTTGGACGGGATGCGCGCCGAGTTCACGCCCAAACCTGTCGCCCTGCACCTCCCGATTGGTGCTGAAGGCTCTTTTCGCGGGGTGATCGACCTCATGCATCAGAAGGCCTTCCTGGCCCAGCCTGATGGGCAGGGCACAGAAGGGCCCATCCCGGCCGACATGCGTCAGGTGTTCGTGCAGCGTCATGAGCAGCTCATCGAGGCGGCTGCAGAGGGCGACGACGTGCTGCTCGAGAAATACTTGGAGGAAGGCACGCTCAGTGACGCGGAGGTGGAGCAGGGCCTCCGCGCTGGCATTCGGACAGGCCGCGTGGCGCCCGTGGTTTGCTGCAGCGCAACCAAGCTCCTGGGTGTGCGGACGCTCCTTCGAGCCGTCTGCGATCTGCTGCCGGCGCCCGACGCCTCCCTGGACGGGCCTGCTTCGGCGCTCGTCTTCAGCACTCACTCGGACCCGTTCGGTCGAGTCAGCTTCTTCAAGATCTTGGCCGGCTGCCTCAAGTCCGAGCAGACCATCGAGAACCGCGGCCGGGGAGGGACCGAGCGGCTGGCCCAGCTGTTCTTCCCAAGGGGCAAGGAGCACGTCGCCACCCCCGAGGCAGGTGCGGGAGACATTGCCGGAGCCACCAAGCTCACCCACACCAGGACTGGGGACCTGCTGGGCAACGTGGTGGAGTCGGCGCCGAGTTTGCAATTCCCTGTGCCGCGGTTTCGGCTCGCGATCGAGCCTCGGAGCCGGGGGGACGAGGACAAGATCTCGAACGGGTTGGCCCGCTTGGCGGAGGAGGACCCGAGCCTGCAGCTGGTGCGGGACGAGGAGACCCAGCAGATGCTGATCGCCGGACTGGGGGACGTCCACATCGAGGTCGCTCTGGCCAAGCTGAAGCGGCGCTACCAGGCCGAGGCGGTGACCGCGCCACCTCGAATCGGCTATCGGGAAACGATCAGCCGTCAGGTTCGCGCTGAAGGCCGCCACGTCAAGCAGTCAGGCGGTCACGGCCAGTACGCCATCTGCGTAATCGAGGCTGCCCCAGCCGAGCGCGGCGCCGGCTTTGAATGGGAGGACAAGATCTTCGGCGGCTCGATCCCCATCAACTACAGGCCGTCTGTCCGCAAGGGCATCGAGGACACGATGGCTCGTGGCGCCGTCGCAGGCTATCCCATGGTCGATGTGCGGGTCAGGCTGGTGGACGGGAAGTTCCACACGGTCGACTCGTCCGACATGGCCTTCCAGATCGCCGGCTCCCTGGCCCTGCGGAAAGCTGCCGCCGAAGCCGCTCCAGTCCTTTTGGAGCCGGTCATGCAGGTGCAGGTGCGGGTGCCTGAGCGCTACCTGGGCGAGCTCATGTCCGACCTCAACGCCAAACGGGGCCACATCGCCGGCACCGATTCGGACGGTGGCTGGCAGCTGCTCACGGCGACAGTGCCGCAGGGCGAGCTGCAGCGATTCACCTTGGATCTGCGCTCCCTGAGCCAAGGCAGGGGCTCCTTCGAGGCGGCCTTCTCTCACTACGAGCCGCTGCCCCCGAACCTGGCCAGGCCGCTGATCGAGGCCTGGGCCAAGGAGCACGGCGGCTGACCTGAGACGCGGCAGCGGAGCCGGCCACCAGGCCGCTTCGAAAGGGTTGGGGAGAGGAGGCGCTGCGTATAGTTCCGAGTTAGAAAGCAGCCAGACACCCCTTCGGGAGCAACTGAATTGGCCGGTTATCCGTACGAACGCTTCACCGAGCGAGCCAAGAAAGTGCTCACGCTCGCGCAGGAAGAAGCCGAGCGCTCGCATCACAGCTACATAGGCACCGAGCACCTGCTGCTGGGGCTGCTGCGCGAGGGCGAGGGTCTGGCGGCGAAGGTGCTGAACAACCTCGGGGTGGAGATCGGCAAGGTCAGGCAGACGATCGAGTCTGTGCTCGGCCGGAGCGAACGGATAGTGATCCAGCAGATCATCCCCACCTCGCGCGTCAAGCGGGTGATCGAGATCTCCTTCGAGGAAGCCCGCCGCATGGGCAAGACCTATGTCGGCACCGAACACCTGCTGCTGGGCCTGCTGATCGAAGGCGAGGGGATCGCCGCCCATGTGCTGGAGGACCTGGGCGCCAGCCTGGATCGGGTGAGAGCTGAGATCGAGCGGCTGGAGGGGGATGCACGCCGGGAGGACTCCGAGCCGCAGCCCAAGAAGCCATCGAAGACGCCCCTGTTGGATCAGTTCGGCAGGGATCTGACCGAGCTGGCGCGGAAGAACAGCCTGGATCCTGTGATCGGTCGGGAGATGGAGATCGAGCGAGTGATCCAGATCCTGTCGCGGCGGA
>JAEKNQ010000039.1 GCA_016464825.1 Candidatus Dormiibacter inghamiae
GCTGAAGGCGACGGCGCGGTGCTGCACCGCCTGGAGCGCTTGGAGCGGCGCCTCACCATCGCTCCGGCGCCGATCGCGGAGTCCCCAGTTGCCGAGCCGCCGGTCGCACAGGCCCCGATTGTGGCGCCGCCGGTCGCGCAGCCGCCGGTCGCCCAACCACCAGTCGCCCAACCACCAGTCGCACAGCCGCTGGCACCCGAGGCCACCAAACCCGCGCTCGCGCCGGACCATCTCGACGCAGCAGCTGTGCGACGGGTGTGGCCGGCTCTGCTAGACGCGGTACGTGAACAGAGCCGGACGACCCAGGTCCTTCTCAGCAACGCCACCGCGAGCGCGGTAGAGGGCTCCACCCTTGTTCTGACCCTGCCTAACGCCCCGCTTGCCCGTCGGTTGGGCGATGACCGCAACGTGGAACTGATCAGGACAGCGCTGCGCTCTGTTCTGGGTGTTGACTGGCAGGTCCGCTGCGTGCACGTCGACGGCGAGGCCGCTACCAGCGACGCCAACAAGCAGCAGCGCGCCGCCCGCCCACCGCAACGCTCGGCGGAACGTCCCGTCTACCGTCGTCCGGCGACGGCGCAGGCCCCGGACGACGGTATTCCTCCACCCCCCGAACCCTCAGATCCGGCTGATCCTGGCGCAGCGGACTTACCGGACGCTCCGATGGATGACGACGAGGCGATGCTCGTCGAAGCGTCCGGTATGAGCCGAGAGCACACCAGCCGTCGCGACCCCGAAGAGGTCGCCCTTGAGTTGCTCGCTGCACAGCTCGGCGCCCGGCGCATCGATGAAGTGTAGGGGCGCGCCCTCGTGAGGGTCGCGACTCAAGTTCTCACCGCTCGAGTCAAGGACTTCCGGGCTGCGCATGTGCTGCCATGGCTGTGGCGAGTTGGTCGCGAGTGTTGATGTTGAGTTTGCGGTAGGTGCTGGAGAGGTGGTCGCTGACGGTTTTGGTGGTGATGAACAGCGCTTGGGCGATGTCGCGGTTGCTCAAGGCTTGCGCGGCTAGCCGGGCGACCCGGAAGCCGCGCAGGTCGGCGCCACCTCCGGCTGCCGGAGCATTGGGTGGAGCGTCTGGCATGAAACGGGCATCAGCCGGGGGATGGGGCTCACGGGGCAGGCTCCACTACGCGGCTATCACATGATGGCCCCGCACGAGGCACTGATGTCTCTTTCCATTGCCGACGCTGACCCCCATCCTTTCGTCCTGGTGGGGCTCGATCCGGAGGGACGGACGACCCGACGTTACATGGCCGGCCCACCGCGATTGACGCGCAAGATCGTCGCCCGCATCGACGAGTCGACTGCCGTCGTCGATCAGATTGCGCGCGATCTGGCCCCGATCCGCCTGCTAGACCGGTACGGCATGCCGACATCGTGCGATGTGGTGCAAGGAGGTCAGGTGCCAGATCGCCCGGCGGAGCCGCAATCGGGCATCGAGCAACGGATCGCCGCGGTATGGCGTGATGTCCTCGACCAGCGGAAAATCCTGCGCGATGACGACTTCTTCGAGTTGGGTGGCACATCTTTACAGATGGCCCAGATGCACCAGCGGGTATGCCAGGAACTGGGCCGAGACCTTCGGTGGGCTGACGTGTTGCGCACCCGCACCATCAGCGCCATCGCCGCGCTACTCGATGGCCCCAATACGGAAGATGCGGACATGATCACCTGGCAGGGAATCAAGTACACCTACCGTTACCTGAAACACTGGAAAGCTCCCCAGCCGATCCCGCTCGTACTCATCAGCGGCGCCTTCCAAGGCATGTATGCCATGCCGCGGATCGAGCATCTCCTCAGGCCGCTCGGAGATATGATTATGACAGATCTCCCTGGTTCCGGCTCCGCGGACAACCTGTCAAGTGACTATGGCTTCGACTTTCTCGCTGACTGCCTGAACCATCTCCTTGACGAACTCGGCATCCCGCGCATCAACCTGGTGGGTGTGTCCTACGGCGGCTCCATCGCCTATGAATTCGCACATCGCTGGCCCAGTCGGATCAATCGCCTAGCGCTGGTCGGCGCTGCCACGTCCCTCCCGGCCGATCTACTCGCACGTCGCGAGACCAGTACGCGCATCTTGCAACAAGGGTAACTCGGCAGCTTCGCCGATCACATTATTGAAGCGACCATGTGTCTGAGTCCCGACATCGTCATTCGTAACCGCGAGACGACTCGCACATTGGTGAAGAAGATACTCTCTGAATCAACACCCAGGGAGGCCGCGCGATACCTCGACGTACAAAACCGCGTACTCGCACGGGCTCGTGAGCCAGAAGATGGCGTCTTCGACCGCCCTGCCCTGGTTTCACCGGTGAGCACGACACCCTTACCCCTCCATCATTCGTTCGCGACCTGGCGGCCACAATTCCGGGCGCTCGATACACCAGCTTCAAGAAGCCGATCACCTAGAGGGTTATTCACGAGCCCCGATAAATGATAGATGAGTCCGCGGCGCGCCTACTTGGACGACGGTCCGCTTCTCGAAAGAATTGGGTCGGCAGACTCAATTCGAAAGAAACGGACCGTCGAGAATGTACCATACCACAGG
>JAEKNQ010000026.1 GCA_016464825.1 Candidatus Dormiibacter inghamiae
CCTCTACGACGACTGGTGTGACGTTTACAATCGGCTCCGGCCGCACAGCTCGCTCGGCTACATGCCGCCAGCCGTCTTTGCGGCCGCGCTCATCAACCCGGAACCCTTATTGAGGGTGGACCACTAAACGGGGACCGGTCACCCGGAGGCGCCACCATCCAGCTGTGCCTGCCAAATCTGCTCACGCGGTCCTGGAGATACCAGGCAGCGCGCTTGGGGAATCGCGCAATGCAGGGTGCACCCCAATAGCAGCTGTTTCAGAACGGCGAACGGTCTAGAATTGCGGTTGCGTTCGTTCGGCCGATCGGATTCTCCGGTGTTTGGCATTCAGTCGCCAGATGCTTTGGGCCAAGCAAAAAGTAGGAGTAGGGATGGCAAAGCAGACAGGAAAGAAGTCGGCTAAGAGGTCGACGAGCGCTAACCAGGCCAAGGTCATTGCTCAGCTGAGCAAGAAGGTAGGAAAGCTCGCGAAACAGCGCAAACGGGTCGACGAGCTCAGTGCTCAGATCGATCAGCTCAAAGCATCCGCCACGGCCACAGCTGAGCAGGCCACCACTCTGGCGGCTGTGGCAGCCAACAGCTCAGGGAAGGGGACGGCTGCCCCGGCCGGCTCGACGCCAAGGCGAGCCACGCGCCGTCGATCGGCGGCGGTCCCCGACCGCCAGTCTGCCGACGGAGCCACCGCCGCCCCCGCCGCACGTAGGCGACGAACTGCGACAACTAGGGCTGAGACCCCGCCCGCGCGGCGGCGACGCAGCCCGGGTGTGGCAGCTGAGGGCACCAGGACTCGCAGGCGACGAAGCACGGGCTCAGCGCCCAAGACTCCCGCCGGCAGAGCGGTGGGCGAGCAGCACTCGGCTTCAACTGCCGCAGATCACTCGCCCTCGCCAGCAGGGCCCTCAGCCTCCTAGCGAACGCAGTGACCAGCGACGTTCAGGCGGTCCGCTGATCGGAAGGTAGGTGGAGTCCCGGTCTGCTTCGACGTGTCTCCTAAGTCCGTGAGCCAGAGCAGCACAGCTGCGAGGACCTGGCCGCGGCGGTAGGCCGGTCGTAGGTCACCGGTCGGGCGCCGGATGAGCCGAGGCGCTTGCGCTGGGTTCTGGTCATCGGGCTCGGGGGATCACGCTGCCGATGCCGCGGGTTCTGAGTGAGCGGGGATCGCGCGCGAGGAGGAGGCCTTGTCGGCCAGCACCCGGTCGGGCCGGGTCCGTGGCGGCCGATCGTGCGCTGGACACGCAGGTTCGCGAGCAGCGGCAACATCACGGCGCGTCCCCGGCCTGGCCGGGGGGTGAGCAGGATGGCCAGCGGGCGGCGCGCGATGGCGCTGCTGCGTCGTGGCGACCTCAGCGTCAGCGAGGTCTGTTTCACGGTCGGCTACTCGTCGCTGGGCACCTTCAGCAGTCGCTTCACCGACCTGGGCGGCATGCCGCCCAGCACCTACCGGAGCCACGCGGCGCGCGACGGCGGGGATGCCGTCGTGCGTGGGGAAACAGGTGACCAAACCGATCAGGAATCGAGAAGCGCCGGTCACCGAGCCGCACCTAAAATCACCGCCATGAACATCACCATCCGGGTCGATGTGCCCCGCCACTTCAGGAGTGACCAACCATGACCGGCTCTTCCACCCAGGGAATCAAGACAGTGCTTCATCCCGTGTCCGACCTGACGGCGGCCAAGGCGGTGTACGCCGCCCTGCTCGGCGTACCGCCGGAGCAGGATGCGTCCTACTACGTCGGCTTCGAGGCCGAGGGCCAGCACATCGGGCTGGTGCCGGGCGGTGGACCGCAGGGCATGACCTCGCCGGTGGCCTACTGGCACGTGCCGGACATCGAGGCGAAGCTGGCCGAGGTGACCGCTGCCGG
>JAEKNQ010000001.1 GCA_016464825.1 Candidatus Dormiibacter inghamiae
CCAGCTCGGCATGGTCTTCGCCAAGCTCAACTGCAAACCCCGCTGGCGCGAGCGCCTACCCGAGATCGAGGTCCCCACGCTCGTCGTCCACGGCCGCCGGGACCCGTTCTTCCCCGTTGGCAACGGCGAGGCAATCGCGCGGGCGATTCCCGGGGCACGGCTGCTCGTCCTCGAGGAAGCTGCCACTGCGATCCCCGATGCGGCGGCCGGCGAGGTCGCCGAGGCAATGGTCACGCTGGGGTAGAGGACGGCGCGTGCCGCGCGAGTATGGCATCCGCGCAGCAGCGGGCGTCGGAGGCTCGAGAGTTCCGCGGGCGCCGATCGCAGGCGCGGTCGCGCGGCCGTGTCGGATACCAACCCGCTGCGAGACGGTTCATTGCCCGATCGCGGGCGTCTCTACCGATGATGAGGCCGTCTCGGATGCGGATCCGCTTGCGGCCAACGCAGCCTGTGCGTCGTCGGGCGGGGTCAGAGGCCGAAGGGGTCGTAAGGCAGGAGGTTGGTCAGCGCGCTGGTTATCAGCAGCAGGTTGTCGGTGAGCAGAAACAGGCCCATGATCACGAGTACCGCCGCAGAGGTCAGGTCGATCAGCCGCCGGTGCCTGCCGAGCGCCCTTACCAATGACGCGGCTCGCTCGATCCCCACCGCGAGCAGCAGGAACGGTAAGCCCAGACCGAGGCTGTAGACGACCATCTGGAGCAGGCCGAACGCGCTGGCGCCCTCATTGATGGCTGAGCTGATCACCGCGCCCAGCGTTGCGCCTATGCAGGGCGTCCAGCCGGCGGCGAAACCCAGACCCAGCAGGAAAGCGCCCAGCGCCCCGCCACGCTCGGGCATCCGGTCCAGGAAGCGGAACTCGCGGTAGAGAAACGGCAGCCGCAGAATCCCCGCCGTCTGCAGCGCCAGCAGGATGACTAACACCCCGGCCACCGGCAAGACGACACCGCGCACCGGCGTGAGAGCCGCCCGCAGGAGGTAGAAGGTCGGGATGAAAACGAGGCTCACTCCGGCGACGAAGGCTGCGCCGCTGGCCACCACGCGAGTGCGCCGCGGCAGCAGGGCTGACGACCCGCTGCCTCTACCCTCTCCGGCGGATTGATTGACCTCCCCAGCTAAATAGGCCGCGTAGGCGGGGACCAGCGGCAAGACGCAGGGCGAGAGGAAGGAGACAAGTCCTGCCGCAAAGGCGAGCGAGAGGGCAAGCACCGCCAGGGTCAGACCGGCCGACGCGGCCGGTGTCCACGGCTGCCGGCAGCCGACCGGCTCAGAGGCCTTCCTCAGCCGGATAGCTGAGCTCGCCGGCCCGGACGGCCACAGCCAGTCGGTTCTCCGGCGGGGCCAGAGGGCACGCCCAGCGGGGGTTGTAGTGGCAGGAGGGGTGGTAGGCGTAGTTGAAGTCGATCGTGACCTCGGCCGCCCCAAGCTGAAAGTCGAGGCAGCCCGCGTCGGTGTTCTTGATAGTGTCGAAGAGGTAGCGGCCGCCGCCGTACGTTTCGCGGCCAGAGGACGCATCAGTGAAGGGCAGGAAGAGGCCGCCACCGTAGCCCCGCAGCGAAAAGACTGTGAGGGAGCACTCGTGACCCTGAAGCTGGAAGCGCAGACGACCGCTTCGTCGATAGCTGATCACCCGGTCCTCGCCGCCTGTGTCGATCTCGAGGGCCGAGGAGTCGGCGGCCGCCAATGCCGCCTGCACTCGGTAGGTGGGGTCGGGTGGAAACCAGCGCAGTCCCTGGAATGCCGCGCGGCGGGCAGCCGGTATCGGAGACTGCGGATGACCGCCGAAGAGCCGGTCGCGCGCCGCCCGCCAGGCCCCGAGCGAGCTCTCCCGATAGGCGTCGCCCATCCGCCGCCGCCAATCCACGAGTTCCAAGGAGTCGACAAGAGTCATGTCCTCTGAGCCTAGTGCAGCGCGGGTGATCCGAAACCGGGAGAGAAGATCGGCGAGCCGGTGGATCCTCGCCGCCACCATCCTCGCCTCTGGCGTGGTCTTCTTGGACGGCACTGTGGTCACCGTCGCCCTGGCCCGAATCGGACAGGACCTGCGCAGCCCGCTCTTCGGAACGCTGGAAGCGCAGACGTATGTCTACAACGGGTACCTGCTCGCGATGTCCGCCCTGCTCATCCCGGCCGGCGCGGCGGGCGACCGCTACGGCCGCAAGCGGGTCTTCCTGGCCGGCCTGGTCGGGTTCGGAGTTGCCTCGCTGCTCTGCGGTTTGGCGCCCAGCATGGAGACGCTGATCCTCGCCCGGCTGCTGCAGGGCATGGCGGCGGCGTTCCTCGTGCCGGGGTCACTGGCGCTGCTGCGACTGCACTTCCAGGGCGAGGAGCAGGGCCGCGCCTACGGCCTCTGGGCAGCAGGCACCTCTCTGACTACGCTGGCCGGACCCTTCCTGGGCGGGGTGCTGGTGGACTTGGTCAGCTGGCGCGCAATCTTCCTCATCAATCTGCCGCTGGTGCTGATAGCTGTCTTCGCAGGTCAGCGCCATGTCGTGGAGAGCCGCGACGAGAACTCGGCGCACCTGGACTGGACGGGCGCCGCGCTCTTCGCCGTCGCTACCGGCGGCCTCTCATTCGGCGTTATCTACGGGCAGGAGCACCAGTGGCAGGCTGTGGAGGCGTGGCTGGCGCTCGCGCTGGGCGCCCTGAGCTTGGCAGCCCTGCCTCTCTGGTTGAGGAGAACCCCCCACCCGCTGGTCTCGCTGGCGCTGTTCAAGGTCCGCTCTTTCACAGTCATCAACCTGGCCACGCTCGTCATCTACGCGTCCCTCTACATCTCCGGCTACTACCTGCTGCTGTTCCTGCAGGGCGTGGCCGGCTACTCCGCCGCGGCGGCTGGTCTGAGCGGCCTGCCGGTCTCGCTCTTCCTCATCTTTCTCTCGCCCCGGATCGGGCGCCTGGCGGGGCGGTTCGGGCCCCGCCCGTTCCTCGTCGCCGGCCCTCTGTTGATGGCGGCTGGGACGGCCTGGCTGGCGCGCATCCCCCAGCACACGTCCGCCTGGCGGTTGGACCTGGCTCAGCCGGCGAGCCTGATACCGCCGCTGGCCTACGCCACTGACGTGCTGCCCGAGGTGCTGGCGTTCGGTCTCGGCATCAGCCTGCTCGTCGCCCCGCTGACGTCAGCGCTGATGAACTCGGTGCCCGAGGCGAATGTGGGCCTTGCCTCGGCCTTCAACAACGCCATCTCGCGGATCGGCCCCCAGCTTGCCGGTGCCGCTGTGTTCGTCGCCGTGACAGCCCTCTTCTTCGCTCGGCTGGGCGCCCGGCCACCGGGAGTCAGTCCCCTCAACCGCCCGCTCGATGCCCACTGGCTGGCGTCTGCGTTGGCGGCCTCGACCGACGCCTTCCACCTGGCCATGCTCTTCTGCAGCGGACTGCTCGTCGCCGGCGCGCTGATCAGCCTTACGCTGGCCCGCCGGAGCGCCAAGCCGCCTGACCCCGCTGCTGGGTAGTGACGCCCAACTAGGATTCTCGGGTGGCTGAGGTAGCTCCCGGACAGGACGAGGCTCAGCTCCCGGGCACCCAGGCGCTCGATGCGCGAACGCTCTGGACGCTCTTGGCGGGCAATGCTCTGGTGCTGATCGGCACCGGGTTCTTCCTGCCCATCCTGCCCCTGGTGCTGCGTCACCGCGGCAGCACCAGTCTCCTGGTGGGCCTGGTCTTTGCCGCCGGGCTGGCGGGTCGAGCGCTCGCCCAATATCCTGCCGGTGCGCTTTCCGACCACGTAGGCCGCCGCCCAGTGATGGTGGTCGCCATGGTCCTCTACGCTGCGCTGTTCCCGCTCTACATCGTGCCCCTGCCGCCCGAGACGCTGATCGCTGTGCGCTTCGTGCAAGCTGTCTTTGGCGGCGCCTACGCTCCCAGTGCGGCTGCCATGATCGGCGACCTGACAGGGCCCCAGCGAAGGGCCAGCGCATTCAGTCGGCTCCGCGCTTCGGACATGACAGGGCTTCTGCTGGGCCCTCTGCTGGGCGGGCTGGTGGCAGGCTTCCGGCTCGACGCCGTCTTCGCCGGGGCCATGGTGGTCTCGCTGGCTGCGGCGGCCCTGCTCTTTTTCTTGCCTTCGGTGGCGCCCCGGCGCGAGGAGGCTCGGCAGGAGAACGATGCGATCGGTCCGCTCGCTATCCTCTGGCTCATCCTGCCGGTCGCCATCCTCGGGATGGCTGCGTTTTGGATGTTCGGCGTCTACGACACGATCTGGAGCCTGTACGTGACAAGCCGGGGCGCGAGCACCTTCGTGGTCGGACTGTCGTTCGCCACCTATGCGTTGCCGATAGTCGTCTTTGCCGGGTTGGGCAACTGGAGCGACAGGTTGGGCCATGTTAGAGCGGGTCTGCTCTCAGTCATGACGTATGGCCTCCTCGCCGGCGTCTACCCCTTTGTGAGCAGTGTGCCTGCGCTGGTGCTCATCGGTCTGGGGGAGGGCTCGCTCACCGCCGCCGGCAACCCGGCGATCAGTGCCGAGGTGAGCCGGCTGGCGCCGCTGGGCGCGCAGGGGAGGACCCAGGGCGTCTATCAGACTGCGATCACCGCGGCCCAGGTGGCCGGCTCCTTGGGAGCCGGCGCGCTCTATGTGATCGGGCCGGCGCCGGCTTTCCTCAGCGGCACAGCCGTGTGCCTCCTGGGCGCCCTGGGCAGCATCCTGCTGCGCCGGTCGCGACGGGCGACCACCGCATGAGCGAAGGAACAGCTCACCGCCCAGAGCGGCAGATAGGCATCTCCTATTCGGGCTCCGGCTCGCTTCTGGTGGTGGAGCTCGGCGTGGCGCGGGCTTTCGTTCGGCGCGGCATCGTGCCGACGCGCATAGCTGGCGTTTCATCGGGCGCTATCACAGCTGTCGCACATGCCCTGGATCCTGTGCAGGGCAGGGGCCTGGAGGCGGCGGCGCGGCTCCTCGGGGGTATCAGCAACCGAACGTTCGGACTGACCTGGTGGCAGGTTGCGCTGCGAGTGGCTTTCGGGCCCCGCACCAGCCTCGGCGACAACCAGCCCATCAAGACTCTGGTGCTGGGAGAGCTGACGCGCGAGTTCGGGCTCAGCGACCCCGTGCTGGCCGACATCGGACCGCCCAGCATCCGGATCGGGGCCGCCGACCGGCTTACCGGTCAGCCTGTCTGGTTTCCGCCGGACCAGCCCCTGGGCGACTCGCTGCTCGCCTCCAGCGCGATCCCAGGCCTGTTCCCCTGGCGCACGCTGAGCGTCGACGGCGAGCGCCGGATGCTGGTTGACGGCGGCGTCCTGGAGGATCAGCCGGTCTCCGAGCTGGTCTCCTGCGGCTGCGGGACCATCTTCTCGGTCGCTGTCGGAAGCCTGAACTCGAAGCCACCTACCAACCTAATCGCGAATGCAGTCGGTTCCGCCTCCCTGGCAGTCCATCAGGCCGCAAAGCTGGAGGAGGAGCTGGTCCGGCGTGAGCTGGGCGGCCGGGCACGGATCTTCCACGTCCATCCCCACATTGAGCACCCGGTGCACGGCTTCAATTTCACCCCTGAGCTGGTCCGACAGGTCACTGACAAGGCCTGCCACCTGACCGAACGCTGGCTGGTCGAGCAGGGCTTCTAGCCTCGCTGTGGCAGCGGGCATTCGGCCTTGAATCCCTGGCTTTCCAGCCCGAGCGCCGAATTGAAGCGTGAGCGCAGATTCTCTACGGCCACGAGCTCGGTCAGCTCGACCATTCGAGCGTCGCCCAAATGGTCTCGAAGCCGGGCCGCCAGGCCGTCAGTGACGATCGGAGGAGTGGTCGTCATGGCCTCGGCGTATTCGAGCACGAGCCGCTCCAGGTCCGTGTAGATCTCGCTCTGCCTCCACCTCGGTACTCCTTCGATCTTTGCCAGGTCAACGCCGCGGTGATGGGCCTCCCAATACCCGAAATCCATGCACCACGAGCACCCGATGGTTGAGGCTGCGCCGATCTGGGCCAGACACTGCAGGGTCGGGTCCAGGCGATGCCAGCGCTGGACGCCGAACTCCATGATCGAGATTGTGGCCAGCACGCCGCGGTGATGGGACATGGCCCCTAGCGGCTCAACCACCTTCCCAAATCTGCGCTTCGAGTACCACGCCGCCAGATGCACGAGAAGCCCCTTATCGGACGTCGCCAGAGGAATGCGTCCCATTGTCTAACCTCCTCGTCGATTGATGTTCATCCCTTGGACGAGATGGCAGCCTGGGACGTGACGGAGTCACGCAGATGGGGTACCTGGCGCCGCACGTAGTCCAGCTTTCTCGGCGCATTCACGAGAAGGAATCGGACTACATATCCAGCTTCGTCCAGGACCACGGCGATAACCGCGGTCGGCACCCCATCGACGTGGAGTACGAGCGCCGGCTCGCCGTTCACCTCTTCGATCGCCGCTCGGGTGCCAGTGGCCACCTTGCCGCGCACGCCAACCATGAACCGCAGCACCTTGTCCCGGCCGAAGACCGGCCTCAGCGCCGCCGCCACCTCGCCGCCGCCGTCACTGAATAGGATCAGGTCCTCTCGCAGTCGCGCAATGAGCGGTTTGGAGTCGCCCGACTCGAAGGCTGCCAACAGTGCGGCGACCAACTCCCGCTGCGCCTCACCGGAGGCCGGCCGCCGGCCGGGCTCGCCGGCGAGCCGGCGCCTGCCTCTCGCGAGCAGCTGGCGAGAACCCGCCTCGCTGACCCCGACGGCCCGGCCGATCTCCGCATGCGACAGCTCCAGAGCCTCCCGCAGGACGAACACTGCGCGCTCGGCGGGAGAGAGCTTCTCGAGCAGCGCTACGGCACCAAGTGAGAGCAGCTCGCGCCGCGCGACGTTGGCGAAGGGATCTGCGGCGCTGCCCGCGGCGCCCGTCAACACAGGCTCCGGGAGCCAGGGCCCCACGTAGAGCTCACGCCGAACGCGGGCAGAGCGAAGCTCGTCCAAACATAGCCTCGTGGTCACCCGTAGCAGCCAGGCTCGGGGATCGTCCACGTCCTCCCCGGCTCGCGCATAGCGGAGCCATGCCTCTTGGACGATGTCCTCGGCATCAGCCGCTTGTCCCAGCAGCCGGTAGGCGACTGAGAAGAGGAGCGACCGCAGACCTTCGAAAACCGCGACGCTCATGCGCCCAGATGTACCACCTGACGCGCCGCCCCAAGAGAGACGACACAAGCCCGGCGTCCGCTCGGCAGCAACCTACAAGCTCAATTGCCGCCACCCAGGCGCTCTAAGGCACGCGATTCCCGGCTGGTCGGGACATCCGGTCAGTGACGACTGCCTCGGCCGCCTCCCGGGCCAGCACAACAGCGTTGGTCGCCCAGATCATGAGCCCTCCCAGCGCGGCCATGCCGAGCAGCATTGTCTGAAGCCGGCCGTGACCGCCTGGGTCGTCGCGAGCGACGTTCACACTCGACTGCAGGTCGATCAGCAGCCACCCGGCCAGGAGTGGAAGCAGCAGCATCGGGCGGCGTCTCACGTGGGGCCAGCAGTAGGCGACAGGAAGCAGGAGGGGGACGAAGTTCCAGAGCGAGTTCTTCGGCGTTGCGACAGTCGCTGCGGCCAGGCACAGAGCCAGGGAGCCGCTCCAGCTCGGGCGACTTCGGAGCATGATCGCGAGCGAGACGCCCGCCAGCAGGAGGGCTAGCAGCACCACGCCGGGAGTGACCGGCAGGCCGGGCAGCAGCGGTTCGCTCCAAGGCGAGGGCAGCGCGATCCGGGAGACGAAACCGTTCAGCGAGGCGTTGCTCCAGTAAGGGTCGGGGCCGAGCATGTCGAGCAGGCGGGTGCTGCCGCGCCTGCCACTGAGCAGGTTCGGCACAAGAACGAGTGCGCCGGTGAGCGCCGCTCCCAGAAAGAGAGGCACGGCGCCCGCGCGGGCCCGGCGGAGGTGCGCGAGCAGCCCGGCCGCCGGATAGAGCTTCACAGCGCCCGCCAAGGCCAGGAGGAGCGAGGCCGCTCGCTCCCTATAGGCGAGGGCAAGCGCAAGCAGGACTATGAGGTTGGCCTGGCCGAAGAAGAGGGAGCCGCGCACAGGTACGAAGCCGCCGGCGGCTATTGCCAGGGCCGTCAGTTCAAGCCTGCCGAGTTGCGCGAGGGGCGTCAGCAGCAGGCCTACTGCGACGGCGAAGGCGCCGAGGCTCAGGCCGGCGAAGACGTAGCCGGCGACCTGAGCAGGCAGCAGCGCCAGCGGCACTACCAGCAGCAGGAAGAACAGCGGGTAGGAGTAACCGAACTCCCCCACCGTCGAGTGCACACCTGCCGCGCTGAGCACCTGGTTCAATGACGCGGCGTCGTACGGGTTGCCGCCGTGCAGGAATACGCGACCAGCTGCCCAGTAGTCGTAGAAGTCATTGAACACCCCGGAGGTTCCCCGGTCGGCGACTGTGTGAAGCTCGAAAGCGGCTGCGACGAAGGCGGCCAGGATGCCTGCCGTTAAGGCACGCCATGACAGCGGAGCGCCGTGGCCGGCGGCGGTGGCGCTTGCGATCAGTCGAGCGTAGCCAAAGCTGGCGATCGCCGCGAGCCCCGGTGTTGCGGTCGACCGGTCGCTGGCGATTTCTGGCCTGCCCGATCAGAGATAAAAGCAATCGGCTCGCTTTCCCCTGCAGGTGGCGTAGCCTGCGCTGCAAATGGCGTCAGTCGGGGAGCTCATGAACCGCAGCACCCTTCACACTGTCGCCGATACGGTCACGGTGGCCGAGGCGGCCACAGTCATGTCCCGGGCGAGGGTCGGCTCGACACTCGTGATGGAGGGAGACCGCCTGATTGGGATCTTCACCGAACGGGACATGGTCAGAGCAATCTCGCAGGCGCCCGAGTCAGCCGGCGATCCGATCGCTCATTGGATGACGCGCTCGCCGCAGGTGGTGACGCCAGAGACAGATGCGCAGCAGGCGCTGGATGCGATGGTCGCCGGGGGCTTCCGCCACCTTCCGGTGGTGGAGGGTGTGCGCGTGATCGGGGTTATCTCCATGCGCGATCTTGCCGCCACGGGTCTGGGCGTCCCTGCCCATTCGCCCCGCTACTGAGCTCATCACGGATCGTCTAGAGGGCATCTGACTGCTCAGATCCTCGTCTGCGGCGAGGCTCTGATCGACCTGGCGGAGACTGCCGCCGGCCGGTACACTGCCCGCCCGGCCGGCTCGCCCTTCAACGTGGCCATAGCCTGCGCTCGCCTGACGGTGCCGGTCGCGTATTTCGGTCGCTTATCAACCGATCACTTCGGATCGCGGCTGCGCGCGGTGCTGACGGACGAGGGCATCGACCTGCGCTACGTCCTGAGCGGCAACGAACCAACGCCACTCGCGTTCGTTCACTTGGTGGCCGGCCAGGAGCCCGATTACACCTTTTACGTCCAAGGCACGGTTGACCACAAGTTCGGCCCTGCCGACCTGCCCGTAACACTCAGTCGGGAGGTGACTGTCCTCCACTTCGGCTCACTTTCGCTAGTGCTCGAGCCGGGCGCCTCGGCGCTCGAAGAACTGCTGCGGCGGGAATCCGCCCACCGCTTCATCAGCCTCGATCCCAACGTCAGACCGACCCTCATCCCTGACCGAGCCACCTATGTGCGGCGCCTGTCGAGTTGGCTGCCCCACCTTGATCTGGTCAAAGCGAGTGAGGCTGATCTCGCCTGGCTCCATCCGGAGGAGACAGCTGAGGCGGTCGCGCAACGCTGGCTCGCAGCTGGTCCGCGGCTCATCGTCGTCACGCTCGGCAGCAGGGGAGCGATCGCCATCACGTCTGGCCAGAGCGTCTTCCGAGCCGCCCCCAGGATCGAGGTCGTTGACACAGTGGGAGCGGGCGACTCCCTCATGGCGGGCCTCCTGGCAGCGCTCGGCAGCGAAGGCGCGCTCCAGAAGGGCGCACTGCACCGGCTGGCGGACTCGGACCTCGCCCGAATGCTGGATCACGCGCTCCAAGTGGCCGCCATCACCTGCAGCCGCCTCGGCGCCGACCCCCCGCATTACCACGAGCTCGGCCCGCCTGCCCCAACACCCGACGGTTGATGGCGAGCTCTCTGGGCGGTGCGGAGGGCACCGACTGGACGCCGGGCGGCGTCGCTTCGCGGCAAGCCAAGACAGCGGCCCCTGGCCTCCCTCTGCTGGCTAGCGGTGGTTCAGGTCCAGGCGGCCGTTTTTCAGGACGTGTTTGCCATCCAGCCCCAGCGCATCGAAGCTGGCGCCGCCGCCATCTGCCCAGACCCGAGTCCGCAGCTCCTGGTCGGGCATGAACATTCTGGCGAACCGGGCCGAGAGCTGGCCCACCTCAGCCGGCGCGCGGCCCTCCACTTCCAGCACCGCTCGCGTTGCCACGTGCAGCAGGCACATGCCCTGCACAATGATGCCGGGCAGCCCGGCGTGCCGAGCGAACTCCGGGTCCGTGTGGATCCGATTGTCGTCGCCGGCCGCCTCCGCATACCTATAGGTGATGTCCGGACTAAGGTAGGTGCTGCGCTCGCCGGTCGGCGGTGGGGGCTTCTGCGTCGCTGGCGGCGGCTCCGGCGATGACGGCTTTCCGCTTGAACCACCGCCTTTGGCAGCCGCAGCTGTGCCGCGGGAGATGATGACCAGCCACTGACTCAGCACAGGCGCACCCAAATCGCTGCTGTCCACCCGGAGCGTTACCATCTCGTTGGACCCGCGCTCCGCGATCGCCTCCACAGTTCCCTTGGAACGGAGGACCTGGCCGTCCCGGAACGGCTGCAGGAAGCGCATGCGCTGTTCGCCGTGGACCACGCGGGACTCATCAAGGCCCAACTCCGGGTCCTCGTTGATGGACGCGATGCCCGACCACACTGGCACGATGCCGAAGACAGGTGTGAAGCCGCCCGCAATCTCGGCGTAAGCCTCCATGGCCTTCTCGGTCACCGTGTACTCGCCCAGGTCGTAAACGTGACCGGCGCGCTCGTGATTGATCATGCTTTCACATGTAGAAGCCGCCGTTCACGTCGAGCACCGTGCCTGTGACGTAGGCGGCGTCATCGCTGCAGTAGAAGGAGACGACGCCGGCCACATCGTCCGGCTGGCCCGGGCGAGCGAGAGGAATGGCTTGGATCATCTGCTCCCGAATGTTGTCAGGAATCGCTCTCGTCATGTCGGTGTCGATGAAGCCTGGCCGCACAGCGTTGACTGTGGTCCGGGAGCGGGCGAACTCACGAGCGGCCGTCTTGACCATGCCGACGATGCCCGCCTTGGCGGCCGAATAGTTGAGCTGACCGGCATTGCCGGTGGCGCCGGCCACTGACGAGATGCAGACGATCCGGCAGCTGCCGAGCTCCCGGAAGATGGGAGCCACTGCCCGGATGCAGGCGAACGTTCCGGTGAGATGAACGCTGAGCACCTGATCCCACTGTTCATCTGTCATCTTGTGCAGGAACGCGTCCCGGGTTACGCCCGCATTGCAGATCAGAGTGTCAAGGCCGCCCAGCTCCTCCGCCACCCGGCCGATCACTGCCTCCACCTGCTGGCGGTCGGCAACGTCGCAGCCGTGCGCCACCAGCTTGCCGCCAGTCGTGCCGGCGATCCTGTCAGCTGTCTGCTGGGCCCGCGGCTCGTCCAGATCCAGGATGGCGACATCCAGGCCGTCGCCGGACAGGCGCTCGGCGATCGCCGCCCCGATGCCCCGGGCGGCTCCGGTCACCACTGCTCGTCTCACTGAATGGCTCAAATCGTCACTCCTCTCAATTTATCGGGGCCCTCCGACGGCGGCCCACCTCTTCGTTCAGGTAATCGACTATGTCAGCCAGCCGGCTCCCTGTGGCAAAGACGCGAAAGCCCAGCTCCTTCAGCGCCGACCGGTCAGACTCAGGGATCGTGCCGCCTACTGTCAGCACGATGTCTGAAGCCTCCGCCTCGCGCAGACGCTGGACGAGGCGGCCGCAGTAGTCCATGTGGGCGCCGGAGAGCACCGAGAGGCCTATCGCGTCAGCGTCCTCCTGCAAGGCAACTGAGGCGATGGAATCGACAGTCTGATGGCGACCTGTGTAGATGACCTCCATGCCTGCTTCCTTGAGGGCCTTGGCAACCACTTTGGCGCCCCTGTCGTGCCCATCCAGCCCCGGCTTGGCCACGACCACGCGCAGCGGCACTCTCATTCGGTCAGCAGGCCCAGCCGACGGTCCCTTTCGGTGAGCGCCGGATCCCGTGCCGCCGGATCGCCGTAGCCACCGGCACCGGCGAGCTGGAAGGAGACGACGTCACCGTACTGAAGGTCGACCGAGGCCTTGCCACCGATTTGGTACTCGTTCTCCGTGCCGGGATTGATGACTGTCCTGCCCAGTCGGCCCGGCTCGCCGCCGAGCACCCCGAAGGGTTGGAAGCGGTGCCGCTCGGAGAGGTTGGTGAATCGGATCTGCTCGGCCAGGATGCGAACGTCGCGGCGAACTCCCAGACCGCCCCGATACTTGCCCCGGCCGCCTGAGCCTGGGATGAAGCCGAACCGCTCCACTATCACTGGCGTCTGCGCCTCCACGGCCTCGATCGGCAGGTTGGTGGCGTTGTAGGGCGAGCTGATCGCCTCGCAGCCATCCTTGGTGGCTCGGCCGCCGCAGCCACCATGGACCAACTCATAGCCGACGAAGCTGCGCCGGCTGACGGGATCCCAGGCCCCAAAGGTGGCGTTGCAGAAGTGGCTGTTGGCGCCTGTCACGGCCTGCGGCACCGCCGGCGCAAGCGCGCCCAGGATGACCTCGAAGATGCGCGAGCAGATAGCTGCCCGTGGCCCTCCGCCGGCGGGCGGCCGGGGATTCAGGAAGCAGCCGAGCGGCGCGCTGACCTCGATCGGCCGCAGCGCACCTGCGTTCATCGGCGCCTCCGGATCGAGCAGGCTCTTCACAGCCGCGTAGGTATAGGAGCGGGTGTAGTTGAAGTAGCTGTTCAGCCCTGAAACCGTCTGGGGATCGGTGCCGGCAAAGTCGACCAGCAGCCTGTCTTCCTGAATGAGCACCTTGACCTGGAGCTTGATCGGATTCGTGCCAGGGCCGCAGTCGTCCATGTGGTCACTGAACGCGTATACCCCGTCGGGTACCTCGGCGATGCACGCCCGCACCCGCTCCTCGGTCTGCGCCAGCATCGCCTCAAGACAGGCTTCGACCGCCGGCCGGCCGAAGCGCTCGTAAAGAGCGGCGAGCCGCTGCTCGCCGACCTGGAGAGAGGCGCGCTGGCTGCGCAGATCGCCTGTGATGTTCCCTGGGACCCGCGAGTTGCCGGCGATGATGGCCAACGCCGCCTCGTTCTCAGCGCCTTCGGAAACGAGCTTGATGGGCGGGATCCGGAGCCCCTCCTGGTGCCAGTCAAAGATGCCCTCCACCGCCTGGCTGCCAGGCCGCGAGCCCCCCACATCCGTGTGGTGAACGAGGTTGACGCCGAAGCCGACGATTTCGCCGGCGTGGAAGTAAGGCATGGTGACCAGGAAGTCAGGAAAGTGGCCGCTGCCAAGCTGGGGATCGTTCATCAGCAGCACGTCACCCGGCCGCAGAGAGTTCTTCGGAAAGGCGGCCAGGAAGTTGTGGATGGCAAAGTTCATGGCGCCCAGATGCCCTGGCGAGTAGGGCCCCTGGGCTGACATTCGACCCTCCTGGTCGAAGAGGGCAACCGAAAAGTCCTGCCCCTCCCGGGCTTGGATCGAGTAGGCGGTCCGCTGCACAGTGCTGCCGATCTCGACGCAGATGGAGCGCAGAGCGCCCCAGACCACGCCCAGCGTGATGGGATCGGGAGCGTCGCTCACCATCTCGCCAGCAGGCTCCCGTATTGGTCGACCTCCGCCGTCACGCCCGGCGGGAGGACTGTGGTCGACTCCCTCTCCTCCACAATCGCCGGGCCCTCCAGACGCTGGCCGTGGACCAGCTTCTCCCGCTCGTAGACAGGCGTGTCAGTGAAACCCTTGGCCTCCGGGAACCAGGCCTGGCGGCGGGCCGGCTGAGCGGGGGGGCCCGTCCCGAACCGGGGCAGCTCCACTGGCTGCCGAGCGCCGACAGCTGTGAGACGCCAGGTGGTGATCTCGATCGGTTGGCCTGGGTTGGCCATGCCGTAGCGGCGGGCGTAGAGCTCCTCGAACAGCTTCTCAGCGTGGGCGTATGCAACTGTGAGCTCGTAGCCCTGGCCGGCGTAGCGCAGATCGACCTCTCGCTCGAAGTGGTCAGGCTCGCTGCCCAGCGCGGCCCGGGCCTCTGCCTCCATCTCGGCAAAGAGGGCCTCCGCCCCGTCTTCAGCAACCTCGCCCAGCCTGGCCAGACGGCTCCGCGAGACGTCGAAACGGAGCTGAGCTTGGAGCAGTCCGATGGCGCTGGCGACGCCGGAGCTGGCAGGCATGATGACATCGCCGACGCCGAGCTGCTGGACCAACCGGCAGGCGTGGACAGGGCCCGAGCCGCCGGTGGCAACCAGCGCCAGGCCGCGGGGGTCGTGGCCGCGCTCGATGGATACGACCCGCGTGGCCAGCTCCATGTTGAGGTTGACCATGGCGTGGATGCCCCACGCCGCCTCTTCCAGGCTAATGCCCAGCGGGCGCGCCAGCCGCTCGCTGATGGCTTTGTCGGCCGCCGCCCCGTCGAGCGCGACGCTGCCGCCGGCCATTCGCTTCGGGTTCAGATAGCCGAGCACCAGGTTGGCATCGGTGACGGTCGGCGCCTCGCCTCCCCGGCCGTAGCAGGCCGGACCGGGCGTCGAACCGGCGCTGTCTGGCCCCACCTGAATCATGCCCAGTTCCGGCCGGGCGATCGAGCCACCGCCAGCGCCGATCTCGACCAGGTCCAGGGAGCGGACGTTCATCGGGATACCACTGCCGGGGGCGAGACGGATCTTGTGCAGCTCAAAAGTGTCGACCGTCTCCGGTTTGCCGCCGGTGACGAGCGAGAGCTTGGCGGTGGTGCCGCCCATGTCGAAGGCGATGAGATCGGGCTGGGCGCAGAGTTCACCGTAGCGCGCCGCGACCAGGGCGCCGGCGGCCGGTCCTGACTCGATCATCCTGACCGGGAACTGGGCCATCGTCTCAGCTCCTGCCACGCCTCCACCGGACTGCATGATGTAGAACGAGCCGCGATAGCCGCGCTCGTCCAGCTGGCCGCCAAGCCCGAGCAGATATTCGCGCACGGCGCCAGTGAGATAGGCGTTGACGACAGTGGTGCTGGTCCGCTCGTACTCCCGAAACTGGGCGGAGACGAGGCTCGAGAGGGAGACGTGGATCTCCGGCGCGAGCTCTTGGACCAATTCCCCAAAGCGTCGTTCATGGCCCGGATTGACGTAGCTGTGCAGAAATGACACGGCCAGGCTCCTGACCCCCCGCTCCCGCATCTCCGCAATTGCGCAGGCAGCCTGCTCTTCGTCAAGAGTGTCGTGCACAGTGCCGTCGGCCCGGGAGCGCTCGTCGATCTCCCAGACCCAGGTTCTATCGATGAGCGGCTCGGGCTTGTCGATCTGCAGGTCGTAGATCTGGTAGCGCTTCTGGCGGCCGATGGCAAGCACATCCCGAAAGCCTCTGGTCGTCGCCAGCGCCACTCCCTTCGCCTTGCGCTCGATCACCAGGTTGGAGCACCAAGTGGTGCCGTGGACAGCTCGGGCGATTTCGTGCCAGCTGACGCCGGCGCGCTGGATCAACTCGTCAAGCCCGGCGAGACAGGCTGGTGTGGGATCGGGATACGTGGTCAGCTTCTTGGCTGTATGGAGCCGGCCGGAATCGTCCTGAAGTACGAAATCGGTGAAGGTGCCACCCACGTCGAAGGCGAGCTGCATCAGCCCAGAATCTCTGAGTTGTGCTGGCCGAGGGTCGGCGCCGGACTGAAGGTATCCGCCACACCTGCCTTGATGGGGTTGCCGATGAGCTGACGGCGCCCGTCTGAAACGACCATTTGCCGGTGCTGGACCTGGGGATCGCGAAACACTCGATCGACAGTGTTGACAGGACCGGAGGGTACGCCCGCAGCCCAGAGCTGGTGGCTCCAGTCCTCGGTCTTGCGCTGCCGGAAGCGCTGCTCCAAAGCGGCGACCACCTCAGCCCGGGCGGCAACGCGGCTGGCGTTGCTTGGGTAGCGCTGGGCCAGTTCGGGCAGGCCGAGCACCTCACAAAGCGGCGGCCAGAAGCGCTCGACGAAGACTGCCACCACCAGGTGGCCGTCAGCGGTCTGGAAGGCCTGGTAGGGCACAACTGATTGGTGGCCGCTACCGATCGGCTCCGGCACCCGACCGTCCGTCAGGTGGTACTGGCCGACGTAGGTGAGGAGCGAAACCTGGCAGTCGAAGAGGGAGAGGTCCAGGTGCTCTGCCTCGCCACTCCTCTCCCGGCGCAGCAGCGCGGCGCAGACGCCCAACGCGGCAAACAGGCCGCCTGCCAGATCGCCGATGGGAATGCCTGCGCGCATGGGCCGGCCGCCTGGCTCACCCGTGATGGACATGCCACCCGCCATGGCTTGGAGCACGAGGTCGAAGGCAGGCAGATCCCGGTAGGGACCGTCCTCACCGAAGGCGCTGAGCGAGCAGGTCACCAGGTCGGCCCGTGCGGAGCGCAGATCGGCTGGCAGAAGGCGGAGCCGCGCCATGACTCCGAAGCGGAAGTTGTCGATCACCGCATCGGCGGTCGCGACCAGGCCGAGGAACCGCTCGCGGTCGGGCCCTTGCTTCAGATCCAGCATGACGCTCTTCTTGTTCCGGTTCACGGCGGCGAAGTAAGCGGAGAAGCCATCGGGCTCGAAGGGCGGTCCCATGGCGCGAATCGGATCGCCGTCCGGCTCCTCGATCTTGATCACCTCAGCGCCCATATCCGCCAGCAGCATGGTGGCGTAGGGGCCGGCCAGCATCCGGGTGAGGTCGAGAATGCGAATGCCCTTCAGCGTGTTGCTCAACGTTCAGGAATGTAGCGGTCCGGCCGCTCGGCTGGACGCCTGAGTCAACCCGCCGAGCCCATCGATACACAACCGGACACGGCCAGATCTTCACAGGCGGGGTTGCCGCCCCCGCGGTGGCGCAAATACGATCTTCGTACCCCCCAATGGGTGGGGGGATTGGAAGGTGGGGTGCTTAACCACCCGCCGGTGGATCCGAGTTCAGGTGTCCCAGCCGCCCTGCCTCAGCACATCGCGGCCGATCAGGGTGCGCAGGATCTCCGAGGTGCCTCCGCCCGAGAGCAGGAAGCGGGCGTCGCGGAAGTAGCGCTGGGCGGCGTACTCGCTGGCAAACCCGTAGGAGCCGAAGATGCGGGTGGTCTCGTCCACTATGCGAACGCAGGCCTCGGTCGCGTGCAGCTTGGCCATGGCGGCGAGAGTGGTCAGCGGCCCCGTTCCTCCCTCATCCACCTGCCGGGCCACCTCGGTTGAGAGCGTCCGGGCCGCCTGGAGGTCGGTGGCCATGTCGGCCAGCTTGGCGGCGATCAGCTGGTACTCACCGATCGGCTTGCCGAAGGCCTGCCGCTCGGCGGCGTACGTGGCGCTGTCCAGCAGGGCCCGCCGGCCTAACCCCAGAGCCAGAAACGCAGTCATGATGCGGATCTCGCTCAGCACACCGCCCACGTTCTTGACGCCGTCCCCCTCCGCGCCCAGCAGCGCTTCCGGCGGCACTTCGCAGTCGATGTGCACCTCACTGGTGAGCGAGCTCCGCGTGCCCAGCTTCTCGATCGGCCTGCCCACCGCGAAGCCCGGCGTGTCAGCATCGAGCAGGAAGAGCGCGATGTTCTTGAGCCCCGGCTCGTCGCTGGTCTTGGCGCCCACCGTCAGGAAGGAGGCGACCGGCGCGTTCGTGATCCAGGTCTTGGAGCCTGTGAGGTGCCAGCCGTCGGCGGTCCGGCGCGCCCGGGTGCGCAGGCCGCCCAGGTCGCTGCCCGCCTCCGGCTCCGTGAGCGCGAAGGTGGCGATCCGCTCGCCGCGGAGGGCCGGTCGGAGATAGCTGTTGTGCTGCTCGGGGGTCCCAAAGCGATAAACGAACACGGTCCCCATGAGTGATTGCATGGCTGCGATGGCTGCCAGCGACAGCGAACCGGCGGCCAGTTCCTCATAGAAGACGCATTCGGTTGCAAAGTCCGCGTCCTGTCCACCGAGGGCTTCCGGGTAGCGCAGGCCCAGATAGCCCAGCTCGGCCAGCCGCCCGAAAAGCTGCTGGGGAAAGCGGCCGTGCTGATCAAGCTCCTCCGCTCGCGGCAGCACCTCCCTCTCGACGAAGGCGCGCACGCTGGCGCGAAAGAGCCGCCGCTCCTCGCTTGACCTGGCGTCAGCCAAAGATGTCGACAGGCTCCCGGTAAGTGCCAAAGACCTGGCGCAGCGCTCCCATCACCTCGCCCACCGTCGCATAGGCGCGGACGCACTCGACCGTGTAAGGCATCAGGTTCTCAGCCCCCTGTGCAGCCGCCTCCCGCAGACGGGCCAGCGAACGCTCGACCTCTTTGGGGGAGCGTCGCCGCCTGACCTCGGCCAGCCGCTCCAACTGCTCGTCCAGCGCAGCTGGATCGTGCTGGAAGAGGCGGGTGGGCGGCGGCTCCTCCGCGGTCACGAAGATGTTTTCGCCGACCACCTTGCGTTCCCCGGTCTCCACCGCCTGCGAATGGCGGTAGGCCTCCTCCAGCACCAGGCGCTGGACATAGCCGTTTTCGATGCAGCGCGCCATGCCGCCGCGCTCCCGCACATCGTCCATCAGCTCCAAAATCCGGCGCTCGTACTCGTCGGTCAATGACTCCACGAAGTAGGAGCCGGCGAGCGGATCTGCTGTGTCCGCGATGCCTGACTCGTGTGCCACTATCTGCTGGGTGCGCAGCGCAGTCAGCATCGCCTCCTGGTCGGGGATCTCGAAGGCCTCCTGCCAGGTGTTGACAGTGAGTGACTGCAGACCACCCAGGACCAGCGCCATGGTCTCGACGGTGGCGCGCACTATGTTGTTGAGCGGCTGACGGTGGCTGAAGGTCGAGCCGCAAGTTCCGGCGAACCAGAGGAAGCGCCAGCTGCGCTCGTCCTGGGCGCCGTAGCCCTCGCGCATCAACCGGGCCCAGATGCGGCGGGAGGCGCGGTACTTGGCCACCTCCTCGAAGAAGTTCATGAAGGCGCCCAGGTTCCAGGAGATGCGGGGGGCGAAGCTGTCGATGGGGATGCCGCGAGCCAGCGCGCGATCTATGTACTCCCGCGCGTTGGAGATGGCGAAGGCCATCTCCTGCACTGCTGTGGCGCCCGATTCCCGAATGTGATAGCCGCAGACTGAGATGGGATTGGCCCGCGGCATGGTGCTGCTGCAGTACTCGAAGGTGTCAGCCACCAGCCGCAGGGAGGGCTCGACTGGGAAGACGCAGGCGCCGCGCGCGAAGAACTCCTTCAGGATGTCGTTCTGGACTATCGGCCTCAGGCGCTCGGGCCCCACTCCCTGCTTCTCGCCGGCCACCTGATACAGGGCGAGGAAGAGGAAGGCCGGCGCGTTGATGGTGAAGCTGGTCGAAACCTGGTCCAGCGGGATGCCGTTGAAGAGCACTTCGAAGTCTGCCAGCGAGTCGATCGCCACGCCGACGCGGCCGACCTCGGCCCGCCACTCCGGATGATCAGAGTCATAGCCCATCTGCGTCGGCAGGTCGAGCGCCGTGGAGAGCCCTGTCACGCCCTCCTCGGCCAGCAGCCTGCGGTTCCACTCGTTGGTGGCGCGAGGCGTGCCAAAGCCGGTATACGTTCGCATGGTCCAGTACTTCTCGCGGTACATGAGGGGGTAGGGACCGCGCGTGTACGGAAACTCGCCAGGGTCACCGAGATCTCGCTGATAGTCAAGGCCAGCCACATCCTCCGGTCGGTAGACGGGCTTGATCTCAACTCCGGAAGTCGTTTCGGCCTGCCTGACCGAACGTGTCTGCGCCATCCTGCTAGTGTGCCGCAGGTCCTCGCCGATTGCAGCGCTCGGGCTGAGATCAGGCCCTGAGCGAGAGCAGCGCCAGCCAAGCCTTGCGTCGGCGCGACACGTGCGAGCGCCAGGGACGCGTGCGACCGAATCCGTCACTGCCGATCTGGGTCAGGATCTGCCGATACATGAGCGCCGCCGCCAGCACCCCGGGGCGACCGCGGCGGAGCTGTGAGCTCCCGGTGATACCGATGCGGTACCAGTATTCAGTCACCCTGATCTGGTCCTCAAGCAGCGGTCGCCGTTCCCCCTGAGCCAGGTCCTGAATGCCCAGCCGTTGAAGCGTCTCGGCTGCCAGATAGACCCGTCTACGAGCCAGATCCTCATCGATGTCGCGCAGGATGTTCGTCCGCTGCATGGCGATGCCCAGCGCCCGAGCCGCCTGATCAGCCTCCGGTGGGGCGCCAAGAATGGCGGCCAGCAGACGGCCCACGGTTCCCGCCACCCGATAGGCGTACTTCCTGTCACCCCGGTCACCACCGCTGACACAACCAGAAGCGCGAGGGACGCCAGGCGGAAAGATGAAGGAGTTGGGCTGGGGATCGCTCGCGAACCAGCCTCGCGCCGACCCCGCCGCGTCGAAGGCCAAAAACAGGGGAACTGTGATCAGCACCGCCCGAACCAGGCGCCGGCCGGAGCCAAGCCCCCAACGACCAGCCAGAAAGAGCGTTCCCGCCCAGCTTCCGATCAGGGCCAGCAGGTTAGACGTAGCGCATCACGAGTTGCGCCTGATGAGCCGCTCCGTCAGCTGCTCCAGCTCAGACTCCGCCTCTGGAGCGACGGGCATCGCCCGCAGCGCCGCCAGCGCTTCAGCTTCCAGCCGGCTGATCTCGGCTTCGGCCGCCGCCGCCGCGCCCGACTCGAGAGCTGCCGCCCGGAGTTCGGATACGGTCTCCAGTCGCGCGGCATCGGGTCTGAGCCGGAGCGTACGGGCCCAGAGCCACGTCGGCTTCCGCTCCAGCAAATCCTGGCCGCTGGGCTTCCCGGTCAGCTCCGAATCGCCGAAGGCGCCCAGCTGATCGTCGCGGAGCTGGAACGCGATGCCGGCAGGAACCGCGAAACCGGGCACGGTGTCAAGCAGTGACGCCGGCGCGCCGGCCAGTGCCATGCCCAGCTGGATCGGCCGCTGAACTGTGTAGCAGGCCGTCTTGTAACGGTTCACGCGCAACGCGTCATCTTCCGTCAGTCGATCCGTGTGGGAGACGACGATGTCGAGATACTGGCCGAGCGTCACTTCCGCGCAGAGCTCGTGGTAAACGCGCAGCCCTGCCTGCAGACGTTCAGGCGGAAAGCCTGATTCGACCAGCAGCTGGCCCGACCAGATGAGAGCCAGGTCGCCAAGCAGGATGGCGGCGCTCTCGCCGAAGCGATCGCGCCGTCCGCTCTGTGCCGCTCCGGCCAGGCGGACATGGCTGGCGGGACGGCCGCGCCGCGTCGGTGCCTGGTCGATGACGTCGTCCTGGATCAGTGCAAAGGTGTGCAGGAGCTCGAGCGCCGCAGCCGCCTGGAGAATCCCGCGCCCCACCGTCGCGCCGGCCGCCTGATGGCCCCAACAGGCGAGCAGCGGCCGCAGCCGCTTACCAGGCGCCCGGATGGCGCTCTCCAGTTCGGCGTGCAGGACGAGCAGACGCTCGTCCAGGACTGCCGCCTCCTGCCGGCGCGTAGCCAGAAAGTCGGAGAGAAGGCTGATCACCGCCTCGTCAACAGGCCCTGGTTGATTAAATTCGCTCACTTAGTAAGTATCTTGGCTGATAATCTAACCATGCAGCGATCTCTTCCACCCACCGCGCTTGAGGAGGTGCTGCTGCACCTCAGGATGATGGCCACCGAGGTGGATGCGGTCAGTGGTGCGGCGGCCGAGCACATGAGCCTGAACCGGACCGAGCTCCGCGCCCTCCATTGCTTGCGGGCCATGGGGGATTCGGCCACCGCCGGCGACCTGGCCCGGATGCTGGCGCTGACCACGGGCGCCACAACCAGGGTCATCGACGGCCTGGTGGATCACGGCCACGCGCAGCGCATGCCGGATGCGCAGGATCGCCGGCGAACCGTGGTGGTGCTCACGCCCAGCGTCAAGGCCCAGCTCAAGGTCCTGTTCGTTCCCCTGGGGGAGGAGATGCGGCGGGAGCTGAGGGAGATGAACATCGAGGATGACGCGCTGGCTGCGATGTCGAGGGTGCTGGATGTGGCCCGGCGTCTGATGCGCGAGCACACCCACCGGCTGCACCACAGCGCCCTCTCAACCACCGTCAGCCAGGGCCTCTCGGTCGGCACGGACGACCATTCCAGTGAGCGACAGTGAAGGCGATCGAGCACCGCAAGGCGGAGCACCTGCGGATCAACATCGAGGAGAACGTGGCTGGCAAAGGCATCAGCGCAGGATTCGAGCAGTGGCGCTTTGAACATGTGGCTCTGCCAGAGATCTCGCTCGCCGCTATCGATCTCCAAACCGAGCTGTTCGGCCGTCGGCTGGGCGCCCCGATCCTCCTCTCCTGCATGACGGGCGGCGTCGAGGAAGCGGGGCGCTTGAATCGCGAGCTGGCCGGAGTGGCGCAGGAGTTCCGGCTGCCCATGGGCCTCGGCTCGGGCCGGGCGCTGCTGGAGGATCCTGGCCTTCTGCCCACCTTCCGGGTTCGTGCCGAAGCGCCGGATGTGCCGCTGCTGGCGAACCTGGGCGCGATCCAGCTGAACCGCGGTGTCAGCGCCGAAGCCTGCCGCCGGTTGGTCGATCAACTTCAGGCTGACGCGCTGGTTCTGCACCTGAACCCGCTGCAGGAAGCGCTGCAGGCGGCCGGCGACACCGACTTCTCGGGCCTGCTCGGCAGGATTGCCGCCCTCTGCTCAGAGCTCGAGTTTCCGGTGGTGGTGAAGGAGGTCGGCTGGGGCATAGCCGCCGATCTGGTCAGGCGGCTCCGGGATGCTGGGGTGGCCGCCGTCGACGTCGCCGGCGCCGGCGGAACCAGCTGGAGCGAGGTCGAGCGGCACCGGCTCAGCAACCCTCTGCCGGCGCGCGTCGCCGGCGCCTTCGCCGGCTGGGGCATACCCACAGCTACAGCCATCAGGGAGGGTCGCGCAGCGGCTCCCGAGGCGACGCTCATCGCCAGCGGCGGCATTGCCGACGGTATCGACATCGCCAAGGCCATCGCGCTGGGCGCCGATCTGGCTGGGCTGGCCGGCCCGTTCCTTCGCGCCGCGGCGGCCGGCTCAGCCGCTGAGCTCGCGGCTGAACTCTGCGAAACGCTCCGCCTGGCCATGTTCGCGATTGGCGCCTCCGATCTAAGTCAGCTTCGCAACAGCCGCCGACTCAAGCCGGCTTGATAGGCATCGCCCTCGCCGCTGGCCAGGCGGTCATGGCCGTGCTGGTGCTTGCCGGGTTTCTTCGGCGGTCGCAGAGGTCGCCGAACCGGCTGGTCAAGGTTGACAGGGCTGCCGTCTCGGTGCTGGTGCCGGTCCTGGACGAGGAGCTGCGGCTCACTGCCTGCCTCCAAGGGCTTTGCCGCCTCGCTCCGGAGGTGAGCGAGATCCTGGTTCTGGACGGCGGTTCTCGGGATGGCACTGTAACGCTGGCGGAGCGCTATGCGGCAGCAGAACCGAAGTTCCGGGTGGCCCAGGTGGGCGTGCCGCCGCCAGGCTGGAACGGCAAGGCCTGGAACCTGGAGGCAGGCCGCCGGCTGGCGACGGGCACTCATCTTCTCACAGTGGACACCGACGTCCGGCTGAGGCCTGGCGCGCTTCCCTTACTTCTGTCGCAGGCGCAGCGTTCAGGGCTAATGGTGTGTCGCGGATTTGATGATCCGGTCCAGGGTGGCTTGTCCGCGGGCGACTTTGTCGAGGATCTCTCGGCGGGTTTGGTCCAGACGAAGGGCTCGGGGTTGTCGTTCCAGTGGGAGACCCCAGCGGTCGATCCGGGTTTCGAGTTCGGCGACGGAGGTGAAGCTGGTGTTGGTCAAGGCTTTGCGGCTGAGCACGGAGAACCAGCACTCGACGAGGTTGAGCCATGACCAGCTGGTCGGGGTGAAGTGCAGGTGCCAGCGGCGGCGTTTCTTGTGGGCTAGCCAGTCACGGACAGGCTGGCTCTTGTGAACCGACAGGTTGTCCAAGATGACGTGCAGCTCCAGGTCGGGGTCGACGTGCATGTCGATCCAGCGGAAGAACGCCAGCACGTCACGGCCGGTGTGGGAGCGGCGGGTGTCGTGCAGCACCTCCCCGGAGCCCACGTTCAGCGCGGCGAACAGGTCCAGGGCGCCGTTTCTCTTGTAGTCGTGGGTCGTCGTCCCGGCCCGCCCCGGCACCATCGGCAGGGATGGCTGGGTGCGGTCCTGAGCCTGGACCTGGGTTTTCTCGTCGAAACAGAACACCGCTGCGGCAGCCGGTGGGTTCACGTACAGGCCGACCACGTCACGCAGCTTCGACTCGAAGCTCGGGTCTGTGGACAGCTTGAAGGTCTCCACCTTCCATGGCCGGATCCGCCGTGCCTGCCATATCCGGGCCACCGTGTCCTTGCCGATCCCGTACCGGGCCGCCATCGACCTCGTCGACCAGCACGCAGAGCCGTCCTCGGGCACCGTGTGCAACGTGTCATGCACGATCGCTTCCGCAACATCGTCGCCGAGCACAACAGGGCGGCCACGCCCCGCCCGGATGCGCCCCACCGCAGCGGTTCCCTCCGCGGCGTACCGGCTACGCCACCGACGGACAGACTTCGGCGTGGACGCGCACCGACGAGCGATCTCGGCGTTCGAAACACCGTCCGTGGCCCACAACAACGCCTTGGCCTGGCGCACCTCCCGAAACGGCGCGGTGTGCGAACGAGCAAGCCGCTCCAGCTCAGCCCGCTGTCCACCCGTCATCTCCAAAGCCCAGCCGCAGCCACCATCCCGCCCACACTACAACAGATCACTATTTAAGCGACATATCGCCGGTGTACCCCATCGGCGCTACTCTTGCGAAATGCGACCCCTTCGGTACTCCATCAACGTCACATTGGACGGGTGCTGCGATCATCGTGCAATCCCCGCGGACGAAGACTTGCATCGTCACGCGGTCGAGAACCTCAACCAGGCCGATGCCCTTCTCTTTGGCCGGGTGACTTACGAAATGATGGAATCAGCGTGGCGGCCGCCGGCGCCGACGGGAGCGAGACCTGATTGGATGGAACGCTTCGCCCAGACGATCAACGCGGCAAAGAAGTACGTCGTGTCGAGCACCCTGGAGCAGGTCGATTGGAACGCGGAACTCGTGCGCGGGGATCTGGGCAAGGCCGTTCAGCAACTCAAGCGGGAGTCGGGCAAGGGACTGTTCGTGGGAGGTGTGAAGCTCCCACTGGCGTTGACGGAGCTGGGATTGATCGATGAGTACGAGTTCGTGGTGCATCCCAGGCTCGCGGGCCACGGGCCGACGTTGTTCGCGGGGCTATCGAAGCATGTCGACTTGAAGCTCGTGAGCCGGCTGGAGTTCGGCTCGGGGGCAGTGGCGATGAGGTACGTGCCGAGAAGGTAGCCTTCGGGCTTGCTAGCCCGAGCCGGCTGCATCATGGAGCCCTGGTTCGCGGCTCTTGCGCGCCCCACCGCAGCGGTTCCCTCCGCGGCGGCCCACAACAACGCCTTGGCCTAGCGCACTTCCCGAGCCGGCGCGGTGTGCGAACGAGCAAGTCCCTCCAGCTCAACCCGCTGCCCACCCGTCATCTCCAAAGCCCCAGCCCCAGTCACCATCCTGCCCACACTACGACAGATCACTATCTAAGCGACACACCACTAGCCTCCACCAGCCTGGCCACCAGGCAGGAGGTGCCGGGCCTCCGGCTGGGAGCGCTGCACCCAGCGCTGCTGACAACTTACATCTACAGACAGGGTCGGCCCGGACGGATCAGCGTGACGCCGCAGCGAGCGGAGGCCAGCGGCCAGTGCCAACTGCTGGAGGCTGGCGCGCTGAGCGAGATCGGGGGCTTCAGCCGGGTTCGCGCATCGACCTGCGAGGACGTCAGCCTGGCGCGCGAGTTGACCGCCGCGGGCTACGCAGTCGGACTGTTTGAGGGCGGAGGGGCGGCCACGACCCGGATGCACGAGAGCTTTGGCGAAGCGTGGCGCGGGATGCCGCGCTCGCTCACGCTAAGGGATCGCTTCTGGAGCTGGCGGGACTGGCCGGAGCTGGCGGGTGCGCTGCTGACCCAGGCGCTTCCCCTTCCACTCTGCCTGTTGACCGGCCGGCGGCGAGGCGCACTCCGGTCGGTGAACCTGGCCCTGCTCGTGATGCGGCTGGGCGTGCTCGTGGGCACTCGGCGCGCGTATGCGAGCATCAGGTGGACCTATGGGCTTTCACTGCTCGCCGACATCCCGGCAGCTCAGACACTGACGGCCAGTGCCGTGCGCCGTAAGCACACCTGGCGTGGCCGGCGGCTGGTGATCGACCGCTAATTTCGGCCCGCCTAGATTGTCCCCGCGGTTAGACGGACTGAGCGCAACACGGTTTTGGCCAGGTCTCGGCGGGCACTGGCGCCCAGGACTTCACACTCGAGCAGTGCACGGGCCGCGGCCGGCTCTCGTTTGCGCAGTTGCAGTGTGTCGGCGGCGCGTCGCACTGGCCACTGCGGATGTGGCCGATCGACCAGCCTCAACCCCTGCCCAGCCTCCACCAGCCCAGGCTGCAGCACCCGGAGATACCAGCCGTGCCGGCCGGTTTCGACCACCCTCCCGAGAAGGTCGGGCCGGTTCCAGCGACGGCTGATCTTGAAGCAGGGACCGCGCGGCTGCGAGACCTGAACGATGGCCTCACCAACCTCGTAAGCATCGCCCAGGCAGACCGAGCGCTCCTCCTGACCGGCGATGGTGAAGTTCTCGCCGAAACCGCCAGGACCCAGCTGAGTCAAATTCAGCTCCTCCAGCCAGAGCGGGTAATGCTCGGCTGCGTAGCAGAGCACCGCCATGTCAGGGCCGCCGTGCACCCGAAGATCCGCCTGCTGATCCCCGTCCAGGTGTTCCCAATTGAGCCAGACCGGCCCTTCCACCGACTGCTTCACGAAGGAAGAGCGCCAGCGCTTGCCCTCGGGCGTCACGCGCCAGGTCGGCCGGCCCACATGCACTGCAGTGAGGCGGCCTGCATCAGTCGAGATCACGCTCTCTTTGAACCATTTCGGGCGCTGATTCGTTTCACAGTCAATAGACGTAGGAGGTTCGCTAGCGATGAATCAGCAACCCAGCTCACGATCCAGCAATGACAAGGCCGCGGACCCCCGCGCCGGCCCCCAGGCGCCAGACCTGGACAGCCAGTTCGAGGAGATGCTCCACCAGATCTGGTCCTCTGAGGCGGAGTGGCGATTCGACGACCGGATCGATCTGGCGGTCAAGTTCCGGAGACAGCCACTGAAGCCCAGCTGAGCCAAAACCTGAGCAGGCCTTCAGCTCCACCTCAACGGCTCAGGCGGTCGCCGCCACCTCCTGCAGCTCCCCGCGCTTCCGCTCGACATGCTTTCGGACCATGTCGGCGTTGCGCTGCTTGATCTGCTCATAGCCGCGGATCCGATCCGGCGTCGCCGCCAACTGCACAGCCGTCCCGTGATTCGCCGGCGTGAGGTTGGCGCAGATCTCGTCCAGCAGCTCCTCATACCAGCTGATGAGAGCCCGTTCCAGACGCCGGATCTCGCTCCGCGCGAACGGGTCCCAGGCGGTGCCGCGGAGCCGCCGGAGCGGGATCAGAGTCTGCAGGATGGGCCGGAACCAGCCCCCCAGTTCCAGCTTCCGCTTCAAACCGCGGTCGCGGAGAAACGGCGGGTGCAGGTTGTAGCGGACCTTGGGCTTGTCGAAGGTCTCCTGGACTCGCAGCTCCCACTCGTGCTTCAGCAGCAGTCGGGCGACCTCGTACTCGTCCTTGTAGGCCATGAGCTTGTAGAGGTGACGGACCGCTTGAGTGGCGAGCTCCTCATTGCCCGGCAGCACCTGCTGTTCGGCCGCGTGCACCTCCAGTACCCGAGCCAGATAGCGGCAGGCATAAGCGACGTCCTGATAGCCGATCAGTTCCCCCAAGCGATACGCCAGCGCGCGGCGCAGATCCTCGCTCAAGCCGGCCCGGCCCGCGTCGACCAGCATCTCCTGGTAAGCCCCCCCCAGGTCGCCGAGCCGCTGCAGGTACTGCTTACGCACTTCCTCATAGCGCAGCGGCGGCGTCGAGAGAGCGCGCCTGACCGCCGCCGGGTCGTACCGATAGAGCCGGCCGTAGCGGAAGGCCTGGAGGTTGCGGTCGACCGCCACCCCGTTCAGCCGGATCGCCTCCTCCAGATCGGCAAAGGCGACAGGCAGCACGCTTGACTGATAGGCAACGCCGAGCATGAAGGTGTTGGTGAGCATCTGGTCACCGAAGAGCGCTTCAGCAGTCTTGCCGGCGTCGATCCAGACGTTCCGCTCTGGCTGGCTCCACTGGTCGATGGCGCGCTCCAGCGCGCTCTTGCCAGGGAGCAGGATGTCCACGTGGCGCACTGTCTCCGCGGTCGGTTGCAGGGAAGAGTCGGCCACCACCATAGTGCGGCCGGGCGCCATCCGATCGGCGTTGAGGGGCGCCACGACGCCCAGCGCGTCGAGGCCGAGCATCAGGTCCGCCCCGGCCACGCCCACCCGGTTGGAGCGGTAGGGATCCTGCTGCCCGGGCAGGATGACCAGGGAGGAAAGCACAGCGCCTCCCTTCTGCGCCAGCCCTGTCTGGTCCAGCGCGTGCACAGCTTTCCCCCCCAGCATGGCGGCGACCGCCAGCACCTGGTTGGTGGTGACGACGCCAGTACCGCCGATGCCCGGCATGTAGACGCGATAACCGTCAGGCGGCACGCTCGGCTTGCCAGCAGGCTCCGGCAGCTTGTCCAGACTCAGCTCGGGCACGGGCTTGCGCACCACGCCGCCCTCTGAGATGACCGTCAGGAAGCTGGGGCAGTCGCCCCTGGAGCACGAGTAGTCCTTGTTGCAGGACGACTGGTGGATCTGCGTCTTGCGGCCGAACTCGGTCTCGATCGGCTGCACCGACATGCAGTTGGAGATGTCACCGCAGTCTCCGCAGCCCTCGCAGACGTCCTCGTTGATGAAGATGAACTTGGTGGGCTGCGGCTGCTTGCCGCGCTTGCGCGCCCGCCGCTTCTCGGCCGCGCACTCCTGATCGAAGACCAGCACAGTGACGCCGGGAGTGCCCCGCAGCTCGCGCACAGCATCCTCGTACCGCTCCCTGGGAAAGAGCTTGGCGTTGCCCGCCAGTCTGGCTGCCAGCCAGCGATCCGGATCCTCGCTCACCACAATCGTGCGCCTGACGCCCTCCGACTCCAGGTAGCGGGTGAGTGTCGGCACGTCGCTGGCGCCCGTGGCCTGCTGCCCGCCTGTCATGGCGACGTGCCCGTTGTAGAGGAGCTTGAAAGTGATGTTCACGCCGGCCGCCACGCAGGCGCGGACGGACTGGGAGGCGGAGTGGAAGAAGGTCCCGTCGCCGACGTTCTGGAGGAAGTGCTCGGTCTCGACGAAGGGCGACAGACCGATGAAAGCGGAGCCCTCCGCGCCCATGGGTGCCGCGTTGATCGTGCGCCGCTCGGGCTGGCTCATCATCGGCGCCATGCCGTGACAGCCGATGCCACCCCCCACCAGCTCGCCGTCGAGCGAGACTGTCGAGCGGCTGTGCGGGCAGCCGGGGCAGTAGTTGGGCAGCCGGCGCAGGAAGGCGTCATAGGACCGGCCCCGGACCTCCCCAATGGCGCTCAGGCGGCGCGAGACCGGCTCTCCACCGCCCAGCTCGAGCAGGCGCGGACCGATTCGCTCCGCCACCAGATCCGCGTCAAGTTCGCCGAAGTAGGGGAACCAGTGCTGCCCCTCCGCGTTCAGCTTGCCCAGCACATGCGGGCGCTTGGGCAGGTCGTAGAGCAGGTTGCGGACCTGGCCCTCGACCAGATCTCGCTTCTCCTCGATGACCACTATCTCCTGCAGGCCTCCCGCGAATTCACGCACCACCTGGGGGTCGAGCGGGTAGGGCATGCCGACCTTGAGCACCCGCACTCCCAGCCGCTGCAGCGCGGATTCGTCCAGACCCAGGTCCAGCAACGCCTGGCGGAGGTCGGAAAAGGACTTGCCCGACGCGACCAGACCCAAGCGATCCCGCCGGCCCCTGACAGTGATTCGGTTCAGCTGGTTGGCGCGGGCGTAGGCCTGGGCCGCCGGGAAGCGCTCCTCGAAGAGGTGTCTCTCCATCTCGATCGACCCGGGGGCGAAGAAGAGAAAGGAGTTGGGCTTCTGGAAGTCACCGAGATCAGGGATGACTACCTGCGGCTCGGCCGGGCTAAGATCGACAGTGGCGCCCCCGTCACAGAGGTTGGTCACACACTTGAGCGCGGGCCAGAGCCCTGTCAGGCGGGAGAGCGCGATCCCGTGGAGGCCCAGCTCTAGCAGCTCCGAGACGGAGGCCGGTGCCAAGACAGGCATGCCGCAGGCGACGAAGTCCCATTCGGAAGCGTTGGGCAGGGTCGAGCTCTTGGCCTGAGGGTCGTCGGCCGCCAGGGCCAGCAGCCCTGAGTGACGCGGACCGCCGCCCAAGTTAGCGTGCTTGAAGATGTCCAGGCAGCGGTCGACGCCAGGGCTCTTGCCGTACCAGATGCCAGTGACTCCGTCGTAAGCGGAATCGAAGACCTCAGTCATCTGGCTGCCCCAGACGACTGTGGCGGCCAGCTCCTCGTTCAATCCCGGCCGGAGATGAATGTCCAGCGGTTCCAGGTGCTTTTTGGCTCGGGCCAGTTCCAGGTCGTAACCACCCAATGGCGAGCCGGGATAGCCGCTGATCATGATGCCTGTCCTGAGCCCTGCCGCGCGATCGCGCTGAGCTTGGATCATCGGCAGCCGGACCAGCGCCTGGACGCCTGTCATGAACGCGCGACCCGTCTCGAGGGTGTATTTGTCCTCCAGCGAGACAGGCTTTAGCAAGCGTCCGCCCAGCGGTTCACTATGCGGATTCTAGTTGCCTGCAACTGTCGGGATATTCAGCAGGCCTCATGGCTCCCTTGACCGGCGTTCCAGGCCGGCGGCGCCACGATCGCGGGTGGGCCGGATCCTGGCACGCGGGCATCAGCGCCCGGAGGGTGCCCCGTCGATCTGGGGCGTCGGATGCTAAACGTCTGGCCGGAACACGCAACTACAGGCAACAGGCTCATCCTGTCGAGGCCCAACGGCTTAGTTATGCCGTCAGAACGCCACGGCTGGACAAAGTCACACCGTCCTCCCTTCCCGGGTGCGCGGACTTAGCATCTCCACATACGACGTTGCTGCCGTAGGTTTGTGGGACATGGCTGAGGTGGCGGGATCACTCGACTTCGACGATCTCTACCAGCGTTACCGCCTGCCGATTTATCGCTCGATCCGCGGTATTGTCCTGGACGGCGCGGCCGCTGAGGATCTGACTCAGGAAACGTTCGAGCGGGCCTTCAAGGCGCAATCTGAGAGCATCACCGCGGCAGGTGCCTGGCTGCACAGGATTGGCATCAACCTAGCGCTCTCCCACCTCCGTCGCCAGAAGCTGGCACGACTCCTGCCTGTCAAGCTGTTCACCCGCGAGGAAGTGAGCGATTTCGACCGCTCGGAGAACCGCACAGCCGTGAGTCGCGCCCTCGAGGCGCTCAACCCCAACCAGCGCGCAGTGGTGGTGCTCACCTACTACAGCGATCTCACCCGAGAGGAGGTCAGCCAGTCGCTGGGCATCCCGCCGGGCACAGTCGCCTCGCGCTTGACTGCCGCACTCAGGGTCATGCGCGGCGTGATAGGTAAAACGGAAACCGCTCCCGGCGCGTCCTTAGCTTCAGGACCCGACAATGGATGAGACTGAGAATCGGCGGCCGACCGACCAGATTGCTGCCTTGATTCGCGGCGAACTCGATGCCTACCAGCCGCGGCGACTGCCCGCCAGGATGCCTGACTGGGGCGGTCTGATCCGGGCGGAGTTGGAGACCTATCAACCCAGCCGGCTCCCCGCTCGCCTGCCCGACTGGCCAAGGTTGCTACAAGCTGAGTTGAAGTCCTACCGGCCTGACCACCTTCCTGCCACCTTCCGCCAGGTAATCGAACGCAAGCCGAAGCGCATCTGGGAACCACGCTTGAACTGGGCGCCGGCCCTGGCGCTGACTGTGGTCTTCATCCTTGCGCTGGCCTTCGGCGGAGCGTCGGCACAGCCGGGCGGCTTCAGTGGGACCATGCAGCGGGTCGGCTTGACCAGGTTGCTGCAGGGCGCCTCACCCACCCCCCAGCCGCCCAGGACTGAAAGCCCGAGCCCCGGCCCCCGCGATAACAGCGGCGGGGGCGCTGCGCCCCAGCCATCGCCGAGTGGGCAGGCTCCGGCCACGCCGGGCAGTCCAGGTGGTGGCGACCAGCCGTCCGCCAACCCAGGCGGTGGCGGCCAGCCACCTTCCAACCCTGGCGGTGGCGGGCTGCCGCCGATTCCGGTGCCGGCACCCGCGCCCCCGCCGGCGCCGCTGCCCCCGCTGCCGCCTGTGCCGCGGCCCACCCTGCCC
>JAEKNQ010000014.1 GCA_016464825.1 Candidatus Dormiibacter inghamiae
TGTCCCGCCTCTCTAGGACCACCTGCCGGCCCTCGGTACTCGGTATCTTTCCCATCTCGACTCATCGGATGCATCCTCCTAAACGAGAAGCGTGTCAAACGCTGACCGTACAGTTGCCGCGTGGCGCTTCAGGCGCCTGAGCCTTCCCTGCCAGACTGCGCCTGATTGCCAGGCGGGTGCGGCCCATGGCATGCCGGCGTCATCACGTGGCCGTGACGGCCTCACGCGGCAGACCTTCGAGGATCCTGCACAGCCAGGTCCGCACCACTTGGGCCACCACGTCCGCATCGACCAGGTTCAATGTGCGTTCGATTCCCAATGAAACGTCGCTGGTGAGGCGGATCTCCGCCCTCAGCGGCGCGGAAGACTTTGGCTCGAGGTAGGCCCGAATGATGAGGAGGCCGGTGCTGCTGGTGGGCATGCCTCCATCGTGGGGATGGCACCATCACCGTGGCGTGACGTTTGGTGTGCTCTGGCGTGCCATTGCCAGTGCAGCGCGTACCAGGCGAAGGCCCAGGCACCGACGAACGGAGCCACGAAGCCAACTCCGCCGATCACCAGGCTGGGCAGGGCGAAGCGGCGGAGTGAACCGGGATCGATCTCGGCCCCAGCCAGGAAGGTGAGCAGGACGCTCCCGGAACTGGCCAGAAAGTCGACCCAGGTGTTGGTGGAAAGCTGGAAGAGGTTACCGGCGGCGACGCCGACCACAATCTCGACCAGGGCCACCGAGAGGCCGACACGGATTGAGATCAGACTGGCCAGGAAGGCGAGCCCGATCCAGAGGGCGGCGATCGCGTAGATGTTGTCGAAGGCCCCCAGCCAGGGCCGCAGCATGGGTTCGAGCACGGGTCTCCTCCTACCAATCGCGAGTTGGTAGGACCCATCAGCTTCTCGGGCATTAGGCGAGACCCATCGCCGTCACCGCTCGATCGAGCGGCTCCAGACTTCAGTTTACCGGCTAAGGCTGCGGATTGAGGAGGAGCGGCGCCCTCGGCTGCTGGTTGAAGTCGAAGTCCGCCGTTAGGTCACCGAGCTGGGAAGCGCTCTCGCGCACATCCGGCCGCGGATCGGGCCGTCCGTCGGTCCTGGGGTCCAGGCGCTGGCTGGCGAGGAAGTCATCCTCGATGAACTTGACGTAGGCATCGTGGCTCAAGACCTGATGATCGATGAAGCCACTCTTTGCATAGGGGCTGATCACAATGCCGGGAACCCGCAGGCCGTAGCCGTAGTCATCCACCTTGGGTGGCACCACGTGGTCGTAGAAGCCCCCCCAGTCGTCCCACGTGAGGAAGATGGCAGTCGAGTTCCAGTCGCCGCTCTGCATGACGGCGTTGACCAACTTCGTCACGTAGGCCTGGCCTTCACTGACCTTGGCGGGTGGGTGCTCGCTGGTGCGACCGTTGGGAGTAATCCAGCTGACGGCTGGCAGGTTACCGGCCTTGGCGTCGGCGTAGAAGTGGTCCAGGTCTTGGATGTTCTTGACCTGTCGGTCATCTTGCACAGTGGCGAAGTAAGGCAAGGGATTCCAGATGCCAGGGGTGCCAGCGTTCTGTCCATTCTGGAGGCAGGTGGTTTCAGTCGCGTCCTCACAGTCCGGCTCAGTGCCGGTAGCCACGTAGTACTTCCAGCTAACCTTCTTCTTGAAGAGGAGGTAGGTCAGGTCTGTCCAGGCGTAGCTGGGATCGCGACGACCGCCAAAGTCAGGCGGCGGGGCGGGGTTCTGCAACTCGCTAAAGCAGCTTTGGGGATCCTTGGCCCTGGAGCACTTGGCAGACCACTCGGAGACCATGTAGAGATGTTGAGGGAGGCTCCAAGAGGAGTTCGGCTCGAACAGGTGATCCTGGAGCACGAACTTCTGAGCGTAGGTCCAGTAGTTGGGGAGGTCGCGTCCGTCCTTGAAGCCCATCACGTCCCTTCCGTTGCCGTTCGTACAGGCAGGGTTGGCCACGTTGAGACAACCTTTGCTACCGGCCACGGCCTGACTCACAAAGCCATCCATCTTGCCGCCATTGATGTCAGCGGTCGCGTTGATGTCACTGTGCGGGCCGCCACCGTTGACGTCGTTACCGTCGTGGTAGGGCCTGACGCAGCCGCCGCCTTTCGGATCAGGTACGCAGACGGTGAACTGGCCGTTCTGCCGAGGCAGGCCGTCGGCACCCGGGAACATGCCGAAGTATTCGTCGAAGGAGCGGTTCTCTTGCATGACCACGACGATGTGCCGGATCTTCTGGATGGCGGTTCGAGGCGAGCTAGGCGCCCCAGCCGCGCCGCTGCCCGGGAAAGAGCAGCCGCCGACCAATAGCGCCAGGGTGATGACGGCGGCCAGATGCCTATCCACGCGAGCCAAGTTTGCGGTCCTGAGGATAGCCTCTCCTGTCACGATGCGAAGGGACCTCGGTCGCAGAGTGACGCACCGCGTCGCGAATCGAGACCGGATGCTATCGATAAGGGTAGACAGCGCCAGCATTCCTGAACTCGGCTCAGGGCTTATCCGGGTACCCGGGCGCGTCATAGCGGTTCAACCACGACCTGTAGTAGGGCCGGGAGGCGCCGCGAGGGCGACTTGTGTCTCGCTGGAGCCCTGGCCGGGCGACTGCATGAGCTCCGTTTAGACAGCCGGGGCGAGTTTGGGGCCCTTCGCGCCGCTAGCTGATCCCGTTTAGGGTTTTGGCGTGGAGGAGGGGCTTGCGGCGGAGCTGCGGCGCCGCAGCGCCGCCGATCAAAAAGCTCGTGAGCGGCTGCCCTCGCGAGTCCCAAGCCTGGGCTGGATGTCGAAGAAGGCTGAACGCGCAGCGGACGCGCTGCGAGTTCTGGACGAGGACAACGCCGCCTGGCTCAAAGAGGTCGTCCGCAGTCAGGGCTGGCCCGGTCGATCGCTTGTTGGCGAAGAGTCAGCTCACGCAGCCTGGCTGCTCGTCCAGCATGCGGACCACGATCCCGCATTCCAGCGCGAGTGCCTCGACCTGCTGGAGAAGGCGGTTCAGCGTGGCGAGGCCTCTGCCAGCGATTGGGCCTCTGCGAGGTCAACGGTCAAGCTGCGAGCTGGGCTGAGGAACCTACGCAGAGGCCGACCAGCACCATCTGCGGGCGCGGCTGGGTATCCGTCGGGCGGCGTCGCCCAAAGCCTGTGCGCGAGGCGCCGACGAGCCATCGGCTGGAGCCAGCCTGCCCGTTGTATTGCGTCACGGGTTGACATACCCTCGCCTGGAGAATCTGTTGCCGCTCGACTTGCCTCCGGGGCGCAGCTGCAGGGCCTGTGGATCGCCTCTGGAGCGCCGCGGGCACCATGGTCCGGTCCCCGAGTACTGCGGGGAGGCCTGCCGAGCTGCCGCCTACCGACGTCGGGAGCGCGGGCTACCTGAAGACCATCCCCGGCAGGCTCGAGCTGGTCGCCGGCGGACGCTCACCGCGCTGGATGGCGGGCGATGAGCCAGCCATGGCTTTGCCGATGTGGGAAGCCGGCTACCCGCTGCGAGGACTGCATTACCGAGGCGGCAATGGCGGGACGGACCATCCAGGACACGCCGCTGTGTGCGGCCAGTCACCGCCCGCGCTACTGCACGGACCATGCCATTCAGCGGCATGTCGAGGTACGTCAAGGAGGAGGGCATGCGTAAGCGGCTGAAGAAGAAGCTCAAGTCCTGCGGGCTCTGCAAGCCGCACAAAACCGGCCAGGCCCTGCGCTGGACCGACCGGGAGGAGGCGAGGCTGCGCGAGTTCGAGCGCGATCGCCAGCGGGCGCTGAGGCGATGACGTGGGAAGGTCGGTGAGTCGGCGAGGGGCGGGCGCGTCCATCGTCTGCGTCGTGTGCGGGCGGAGATGACGGCCGCCAAGGGTGCTCTCCGGGTCGAGTGCGTCTGCGGGATGGAGTATCACGCGCTCACCGGCCAGGCGGTCGACGAGCCGATCTGCGAGCGGCCCGCAGGTCTACGGACTACCTAGTGCTCCGTGACGGCCAGTTGTAGGCTGGGATCGTGAGCGCTCAGCCACACCCCTCTTCGCCGGGTCAGTCATTCGCCGCCGTCGCCCTAGCGCCGGGCACCCTGGCCGCTCTGCGGGAGGGTCTCAGCGATGACGAGTGGCGCCAGCTTCAAGGTGAGGCCGAAGTGGCCTTGAGGCTGGCATTCCGCCAGGCGCCGCCCGACCTGCAGCCCCTGCTCGAGGTGATCGAAGCCTGGTATCGGACCATGTTCGTGCGTCAGGATCCCGGCTATCAGGTCGCCATCCGCGAGCGCGCCGGCAAGACGGCGGAGGAGCTGGGCGAGCGCGTCTACACGGGCGAGGATCTCCAGCGCCGGCTGCGCCACTGAGTGGACCTCTGGAGCTACCAGGGGCAGCCG
>JAEKNQ010000008.1 GCA_016464825.1 Candidatus Dormiibacter inghamiae
CCTCTACGACGACTGGTGTGACGTTTACAATCGGCTCCGGCCGCACAGCTCGCTCGGCTACATGCCGCCAGCCGTCTTTGCGGCCGCGCTCATCAACCCGGAACCCTTATTGAGGGTGGACCACTAAACGGGGACCGGTCAGGGTGAAGCGTTCGTCTGGTCCAACCGCTCAACGGACCCCGTGTTCACGCGGCGAGCCGTAAAGGTCCGGATGAGGCCGCGGGTGACGAACCACGGTGGCGCGACCCGCACGGCCGTTGAGTCGGAATGAGTCTCAAGGCGCGGCCGCCTGGCCCCGCGGTTCTTAACAGGGTGGGTTCCCACGGAGACGACGGCCCAAGGCCACTGGCAAAGGTGGGGCAACAGCGGTGCGGCGGCTGGCCGAAGAGATCGCGCGGGCTGAACGGGTGGTGAGCCAGACCTGTCGTCGCCTGGAGGGAGAGACGAGCATCGCCGACCGGGTCGTCTCGCTCTGCGATTTCGACGCTCGACCGATCCGGTGGGGTAAACCGCAGAAGCCCAACGAGTTCGGCTAAAGGTCGGCCTCGGCGATACGCCAGGAGGCTTTGTCGTCGGCCACCAGGTCCATCTTGGCAACCCCCTCGACGCCCAGACCCTACGGCCGGTGCTGGAGCAGGCCAAGGCGATCGGGATGAAGGTACGGACGGTCTTCGCCGACCGAGGCTTCGGCAACGAGTTGGCCGATCAAGTGCGCAGCTCTGAAGGCGTCCCCGCCAAGGTGATCCAACGCATAGGTCGGCCGGCGCCCGAGGAGGCAACCCGTAACTGGCGCCGCCGCTATCGATGGCGAGCTGGCGCCGAAGAGCGCATCAGCCACCTCAAACCACGCTTCGGACTCAATCGAACGCGACTGAAGGGCTACTCCGGCGCCCGGATCTGGATGGGCTACTGGATCCTGGCCAGCAACCTCGGTCGGATGGCGGTATTGGCTCGGTAGCGAGTCCCCAAACCGACCGCGGCAGTCGCCCGCCCAAACCCGGCGCCGCCGCTCATCCAGCGCATGACGAGACCCCACGGCACCGAGACTATTTCAGGGGCAAGTAGCTAGACGAGTATGCCGACCACTGCAACCGTGCCTGCCCTCATCGCTCGCTGGGTCTCCGGCCGCACGCGGAGCCGGTCCGCGACTCCATACGGGAAGTGGTCCGCCGCAGACGCCTGGGCGGGCTGCTCAATGAGTACGTGCGACGCGACGAGACCAGCACGGCAGGATAGGGGCACGACATCGCGCTGGCCGGATCAGCCGACGGACTCTGTGCACCCCACATCGCTCCAGCTCGGAGCGCTCCGTCTAGGAACTTCGGTCTGAGCCATCCGAGAAATTTGTTGGGTGCCCGGCGGCGTCAGCTCGGATCCCGATTGGCCGTTGGCCTACCCGAGCCGCCCCGCCGGGCTCCAACGGGCGCCCGCCAGAAGCGATCTGAGGCCTTTCTCGATGGCGGCCTCACCGGGCACCACCGCCGCCTCGAGGGGCTGTAGGGAACCGGCACGTTGGCGCCCCAGACCCGTGCCACGGGCGCGTCCACGTGGTCGAATGCCAACTCGCCCACCTGCATCGCCACTTCCGCCCCCCAGCCGCCGCGCTCGGTGGCCTCGTGACAGATGAGAAGTCGGTTGGTCTTGCGCACCGACTCCACCACCGCCTCGCTGTCGAAGGGCACCAGCGTACGGGGGTCGATCACCTCGAGCTCGATGCCCTCCGCTGCCAGCCTGCCGGCCACCGCCAGCACCTTGTCGAGCATGGCCTGGGCCGCCAGCACGGTGGCGTGACGGCCATTGCGACGAACCGCCGCCCGCCCGAACTCAAGCCTCTCCATCTGCTCGGGGACCTCGCCGCGCCGAGAGTAGAGCAGCTTGTGCTCGAAGAACACGACCGGGTTATCATCCCGAATCGCCGTCCTCAGCAGCGCACGGGCGTCGGCAGGCTCTCCGGCTTGGCCCAGGCCGCCCGCGATCGCTCGGCCGATGCCTCGGTTGCCGCCGGTGACCACCGCGACCTTCCCCTTCGAGCACTCTCAAATCTGTTTGCCTTGTTGCTTCAATCGGAATGGGTGCGGTCGGCCGACTCGAAGATGTCGAGGGGAAGGGCGGCGCAGACGACGATCGTCGGCGGGTTGTTGACGACGCTGATCCGTAGGTCGGCTGCGACACTCACGATTGCCTGCGCCTGGCCCAGGCTGAAGTCCTTTTCCTGCACCAGGTAATCGGTCATCTCCGTCAGCGCTCTCCGGGTGGCGAGGCTGACGTCGAGGTAGTGCTCGCGGCCCTCCTGGTCGAGCGACATCCCCACCGTGATCAGCTCCGCCCGCGGCTCCCGTGCGGCTGCTCCAGCGGGCGTCTCGAGGTATGGGAAACGGGGCCTCCAGCGGACGGCGCCCGCCTTCAAAAGGTGGCAGCGGAAGCGGATCCGGGCGCACATCTCGATCGCCGTCCCGAAGCTCTCGCCGTCGCCCTGGTTGAAGTGCGGGTCCCCGAAAGAGAGCAGCGCCCCCGGCACGTTGACCGGCAGCGTGAGCCGCGCGCCGGCGGCGAGGTCCTTGATGTCGAGGTTGCCACCGATCTCTCGCGGTGGCATGGTTCGCAGCCCTTCCGGGCCGGCCTCGGGCGGGATCGCGCCCTCGGGGGCCGACATCAGCGCCCAGCCGCCCGCCTCATTGACGGCGGCCTCTCGTGCCCGGATGGCCTTCATCCGTTCCCTCGAAGGGGCCACTCCGACGATTCCCAGGAAGGGGATCCCCTTGATTGCCACCCCCGGGAGGTCGGGAGAACGCGCGATCCCGTCGGCGATTCGCCAGACAGTGATGAAGTCCTCGTGGACCGCGTCACGCATCAGGCCCTTGCCGTTGCGACGGATGGCGGTCCAGCCGAAGTCGTCGGCTTCGACGGCGAGCAGCTCGACAGTCAGCAGGTCGCCGGGTTCGGCGCCGCCGACATGGAAGGGCCCTGTGAGAGGGTGCAGGCGATTGATGTCCGACCTGTCTCCCGGATTGGTGGCCATCTGACGGTCACCGCCATCGCGCACGTCAGCCTCCACCACGTCGCCGGGATCGATGGTCGCGATAGGCGGGATATCGGGGTGCCAACGCGTGTGACCGGTATCGTTGGCGACGACGAGCGGCCGATCACGGTCGAGATCGATGCGCAGATCGACCTCGCGGTCATCGGTCATGGCGCTGGAGCCTCACCACGGGGACTCACTGTAGGACCACGTCGGCGGAAGCGGCAATGTGGTCACATCGGCGTTTGTGGAACCTCTTGTGTGTCCTCCCACACTGTCCGGGTCCCCACCGAGGCCATAGGCTTTTCTGGCCCGGCAGCAGCCGCGGTGGTTGTCTTTGTTATTTCATCAGGGCGGAGGGCGCAGAGACATGTTTAGCGGAGAGCAGGAGGACGGCATCAGCCGGTACCTGGACGAGCATTTCGACGAAACAGTGGCGGAGATCCGCCGCTATCTCTCACAGCCGGGCTTCTCGCACTCAGGAGTAGGAATCCGGGACTCAGCCGAGATGACCAAGCAGCTCCTGGAGGACGCCGGCAGCGAATCCGTCGAGTTGGTCGAGACCGGGGGCCATCCCGTGGTCTTCGGCCACCTCCGCTCCAACCGTCCCGGCGCACGCAACCTGATCATCTACTCGCACTACGACATGGTCCCGCTGATGGACGAGTTGCAGTGGGTGCGTCCTCCCCTCGAGGCCGCCATCGTGGACTCGACTCAGATCGGTGCGCCGGCACATATCGGCAAACTGATAGTCGGCCGGGCCTCGAACGACTACCGAGGCCCACTGGTGGCAACACTCCACGCCCTCAAGGCGATGCGCGCGGTGACCGGCGATATTCCCGTCAACGTGATCTGGGCGATCGATGGCGAGGAGGAGATCGGCGCTCCCAACATCCACCGCTTCATCAAGGAGAAGTTCACCGAGCTCGACGCAGGCGAGGCGCTCTGGATGCCCGGCATGCACCAGGACCTGAAGCGGATCATGCAGGTCTACCGCGGGTACAAGGGCAACTCAAAGATCGAGATCGAGATCAAGGGCGGTGAATGGGGCGGCACCCTCGACGCCAAGGAATCCTGGGCCGCCAACCTGCACTGGATGGACGCGCCGATGTGGCGCATGATCCGTCTTCTCGGCACGCTGGTCGACGAAAACGACATCGCGACAATCGATGGTCTCAACGAGCTTCTCTCGCCCTACACCGAGGAGGACGAGGAGCAGTTGCGGATCCTCAAGGAGCGAATCGACGAGCGCAAGCTCAAGACCTCGCTCAACATCGCGCGGTTCAAGGCGGGCAGGGATCCTCGAGAGCTTCTCGAGAACTTCATCATGAAACCGACACTGAATGTCGTCGGCATCGTCGGCGGGTATGTAGGCCCCCGCGTCTATTCCACCCTGCCTATGGACGTCGTCGCCAAGGTGGAGCTGCGCTTTCCGCCCGAGGTCAGGTACGCCGACGTACAGCGCCTGCTCCGCGCCCACCTCGACCGGCGCGGCTACGCGGAGGCCGAGGTCCGCTTCCTCGGCGGCTATGAGTACGCCCGCACCTCGGCTCACGAGGAGATCTACCAGGCCGCCTTCAGGGCTTGCCGCAGACGTGGTTGCGACTACGTCATCTGGCCGATCAAACCTGCCGGCGCGCCGTTCGCGCATTTCAATCGGCCCCCGCTCAGCAAGCCTCTCATCTTCGTCGGGATGGGCCATGGGGACCGCTGGCACCAACCCAACGAATACATCACGGTCGATGGCATCCGCGACCACATGCGGTACGCCGCCACCTTCCTCGACGAATGGGCCGGCGGCGCCCCTTGAGCTACCGCGAGATCGGGAGAAACCTGTCGACCGGCGGCTCGATGCCACCGGCCGACTCTTCTGCTCCGATCCGGCTTCGCGTTCAGCCTCAGTACTCCTGCCGAACCCTCACGTCGTTCAGGTCCTCCTCGTCCATCGCCGCGAGCCAAGGAGCGTCGCGACGCGACGCCGGCACAGCGCAGTAGAGGAAGTAGAAGTCCTCATCGGTCTCATTTCGCAGGTGGATCCGAACGCCTTCCGGATAGTAGACGGCATCTTTCGCCGTGAGCTTGACCGTCTGCTTCTCACCGGAGCGCTTGTCGCGCACGTCCATCGTCGCGTTGCCGCCGATGACGTACCAGATCTCCTTGTACCAGAAGTAGGTCTTGAATCCCTGCCCCGGGCGTACGCGGGTGAAGCCGGCGCGGAGGGCCTGGTCCTGTGGCGTGGCGAACCGCCGCATCCCGGAGCCGGTGCCAAAGAGCTTGGGCAACAGCCGGCCATCGCCGCCGACGATGTCCTCTTCCCGGAAGGAGTAGTGGATGAACTTCTCGCTGGGGATGGTCAGATCCGCTTTGTCTTGTGCCAAATCGTCACCTCAATGAAGTTGTTGGAGCCTCACTGTGCCTTCCGACCCCAGGGGTGTGTCAACGTGCTCCACAACACCGCCAGGAGGCGTTCGCTGTGACCGGGCAGGGTGGGCGACTGTCTAGCTCCCCAGGGACTTGGGAAAGGCAATTCGCGAAGGCCACGCAGCGGCGCGGCGGGTCTAGTTCGCGCTCAACCTCAGGGCTCGGCGAGGGTTGTCGTGGATGAGCAGGCGCACCTCGCCTTCGCTCAGGCCGCAGCTGAGCAATTGCCCGGCACCCATCCGAAGCATCTCCGGCTCGGGGGGCGCCCAGTCGTTGAAGGAGTCGGTGCTGAGAATGCAGTGCTCCGCTCCTAGCTCCTTGATGATCCATGCCGTCTCCGCCGGCGGGATGGCATGGAAGAGAGAGAAGCCGTGGAGCACGCAGAACTCGACGAAGGCGCCCAACGCCACGGCCTGTTTGAGCTGTTCCAGGCTCGCGCCGATAATCCGAGAGGTGGGGTGGGAGAGCACCACGGGCACGCCGCGGTCCCGAGCTCCGGCGCAGACCAAGAGCGCCTCACCGATCGAGATGTGCCCTGTCTGCACGAGCAGGCCGCGCTCCTTGGCAACGTCGAGCACAGCCTCCGCTTCGGGCTTGAGGCGGTCACCGGAGGTGACCTCGACACCCGGCCCGCGGTCGTTGACGAAGCTCGCGAACCGGCCCTGGATCATCGTCGAGATGCCCTGCCGGCTGCGGTCGTTGTGTGAGGTCCAGGTCGGGAAGAAGACGACCTTGGCACCAAGGCTGGCGGCGGCCTCGACAACATCGGGATCGACGCCGCCGACAACACTGTTGAGGGTGATAGAGGGATAGATCCTCACCTCGGGAACCTGTTGGTGCACGTAGTAGGCACGGTCCATCGTCGGCCAGAGGTGCGACTTCATCACGATCCCGGCGATACCCGCGTCACGCATGGCCACGAGCAAGCGAACGTCGTCCAGCCGGGCATGGTGCTGGAGACTGAACTCCGGGTAACCGTGGGCGTGGGTGTCGATGGCGCCGGTGATGAGCTGGTCCAAACCGCCCGGGCGGGACCAGCCGTCGCCTCCCTCCTCGGCCATCGCGCGTTGGAGCGTAGCCAAACCGCCGCGGCCCGCGCAATGGTCTCCACGACATAGACACCACCGAGGCCCTGTGCTCCAATTCTGCTTCCGCCAGAGGGGCGATTCGAGGAGGTTTTGAGTTGCAACGCAAGAAGGTAGAGTTCGGCATCCGTCTACCGGTGGGTGGACCGCTCGCCAGCACCGAGAACATGGCCCGCGTCGCCCGGCGGGCGGATGCGCTCGGCTATGACGCCGTCTGGGTCCATGACTTCATCGTCTGGACTCACAAGCAGGACCAGACCCACGTCTCCTGCGGCGCCACCGAGCTTGTCAACGAGGACACCACCCCCCTCTTCATGGAGTCGCTGACCAATCTCGCCTACCTTGCCGGGATAACGGAGCACGTGAAGCTGGGCGTCGCCGTGCTCTGCCTGCCCTACCGGAATCCGATCGTGGCGGCGAAGCAGCTGGCGAACATCGACCTGCTGAGCAACGGGCGGCTGATCCTCGGCGTCGGTCCTGGCGGTGCGAAGGACGGTCACAACAAGGACTTCGAGGTGCTCGGCATCCCGCGCCGTGACAAATGGAGCATGACGAAGGAGTACATCCGGGTCATGACCGAGATCTGGACCAACGAGAAGCCCAGCTTCTCCGGCCAGTACGCAAGCTTCGAACCGACCGACATCAATCCGAAGCCGGTCCAGAAGCCGCACCCGCCGCTCTGGGGGCCTGGCCATATCTGGAAGGACGGCAAACCGCCTTCTTCTTTGAGCATCACCGCCGAGCTCTGCGACGGCTGGATCCCGGGCTTCATAACCCCCGAGGAATACCCGGGCCACATCCGCGAGCTGAAGGACATGGCGCGCGCCGCCGGTCGTGGCGATGTCGACTTCGTGGTCGGCAACGAGATCCCTGGCTACATCGCCACCACCGACCAAGAGGCCATCGAGCGGAGCCGAAAGACCCTCGGCGTCTACACCGAGGGCTTCCAGTCCCACCCCGACCAGGAACGGATCCTGGGGTCCGCCATCGTGGGATCACCGGCCAACATCCGGGCGAAGGTCCAGGCTTTCATTGAAAGCGGGGTGGACCACTTCGAGATCAAGTTCGTGTATCATTCGGTCGACGAGCTGATCCGCGAGATGGAGATGTTCGCGGCTGAAGTCATCCCCGCCGTCACTTAGCGAATGCGCCACGCGGCCCTGGGCGCCAGCGGCCCCCAGGTGAGCCGGATCTGCCTCGGGACGATGCTCTTCGGCTCGACTTCCGACGAAGGGGCATCACACCGGATGATGGACACGGCCCTCGAGCTGGGGATCGACTTCTTCGATGTCTCCAACAGCTACCCGTCTCCCCCTGATCCCCAGACGATGGGCAGGAGCGAGGAGATCGTCGGCCGGTGGCTGAAGGGACGCCGCGACGCGGTGGTGCTGTCCACCAAGTTCGGTTCCAAGTTCCAGTCGCTGAAGGGCAGCCGGCGCGACGTGATCCAGGCCTGCGAGGCCAGCCTGCGCAGGCTGCAGACCGACCGGATCGACGTCTACTGGTTCCACCAGCCGACGCTCGAGACACCGTTTGAAGAGACCCTGGAAGCGCTCGACCGTCTGCTCCTGGCCGGCAAGATCTTATATGTCGGGGCATCCAACTTCGAGGCCTGGCACCTGGCGCTCCTGCTACTCGCAGCAAGCGGCCATCCGGCGACACGCATCGCCGCCATCCAGCCACGATACAACCTTCTTCACCGCCAGCCAGAGCGAGACCTCATCCCTCTGGGCGCTTCAGCGGGCATGGGCGTCGTCCCTTTCAACCCGCTGGGTGCCGGCGTCCTCGCCGGCCGCTATCAGCGCTCGGCTGAACCGCCGCCCGAGTCGCGCTTCACGTGGGGCGAGCTCGGACGCGGCTACCGGACACGCTACTGGTCGGAGCCGGCGTTTGATGTCGCGGACGTGGTGAGTCAGGTCGCCCAGCAGGAGGGGGTGACGCCGTCGCGGGTAGCCGTCGCATGGCTGCTTTCGCGGCCCGCGCTGACCAGCGTCATCGTCGGAGCCTCGCGCCCTGAGCAGCTTCGCGACTCGGCCGCGGGCGCCGAAGCGATCCTTTCCGCCTACTCCCTCGCACTCCTTGACGAGGTCAGCCGGACCTTTATCTAAAGTTCGGCGCGACCTCTTTCTGGAAGAGCTTCATCTGCCCGAGCAGCTCGTCGATGGAGTGGTAAAACGACCTTGAGCTCGAAGTCCGTTACGCCGGCCTTCACGATGTCGTCGATCTGCTCACGCACGTCCTTGTGGCGGACCACAGAAGGAGGCGCGCATCATCCGCGCCTGCTCGGGGCTCGTCTGGAATCCCTCCGTGAACGCGCCGAAGGTCTTCCGCGACTTGGCCTCGGCCTCCTCGCGGGTGGGCCCGATGCTGCCTTGACCCGCAGCCAGTTCGCCAACCGGGGATATTCCTCGGGAGTGATGAACGACGGGATCCACCCTATGCAGTGTTCCGCCATGATCTCAATTGACCGCTCCATCCGCGCGCACTCCCAGATCATGTGGTTTCTGGACCGGCTTCGGGTTGATGTCGGTCGGCTCGAAGTCGTCCACCGGCCCTCGTAGCTGGGCTTGGGGTCGGTCCAGATCTCTTGCATAACGCTGAGATACTCCTTGGTCCGCGCCCACTTCTCGCTGCGCGGGATGTTGAGGACCTCGAAGTCCCGGTTGTTGCCGTCCGTCGCTCCGCCCGGACCGACGCCCAGGATCAGGTGGCCGTCGCTCAACAGGTCGATGTTCGCAACCTGCTTCGCGGCTAGAACAGGCTCCAGACAGGGGATGCAGAGCAGGCGACGCCAAGGTTGACCCGAGTCCGTGACCCCGGCCAGCCAGGCGAGGTTGGTCAGCGATTCATAGAAGAGCGGCGTGGTGTCCTCCGTCACCAGCTCAGCCGACCCGCAGGATACGTGCGTCTCGTCCTGCTTCTCGGTCCAGACGATTAAATCATACCCAGACGGCGTCGAAGCCGAGATTCTCGTTGGTTCGGGCGACAACGGCCATGTTGCGGGGACCGGACAGCGCGCCTCCAGCGGGGTAGGCGCACGCCGAATTCGACAGCTTTCATTTCATCGGAACTCCTCAGTGAGGTGGGGAGGCCGGACTTAGAGCACGCGGCCTCCCGCCAGAGAAATCTGTGGCTTACTTCTGGTTGGGGACGAACTGGTTCGTGTAGTAGTCGGCGGTCGTCCCGACCTTGGGCACATTGCCATAGGTGACGAGGGCGTTGATCTGCTCCTGCCACCCCTGGTCGCTCATGAGGGTGATCGGCTTCCCAGGCGCCCGGTAGGCCTTGATGTTGGCGACCTCGAGTCTCGTCTGGTTCGTGCAAACGTCAGCTTTGATGGCCTGCGGAAACAGCTTTGCCGTGCTCGCACAGGCCTCGGTGACGTGGCCGTCGAGCGTGTAGTTGATTGAATCCTCGATTGCGGCGACGAACCGCTTTACGAGGTCCGGCTTGCTCTTGATGATGTCGTTGGTCGTAACGATGCCAGCGTCCGGCGACAGCTTGAACCCGAAGTCGGCGAACTTCATCGCGTAGGCGCCCGTCGCGCCGAGACTGTTGAGGATCGGGATGTTGGACTGCGCGTAGGAAACGTACCCGTCCAACCGACCCTGGATAAGGGATGCTTGGATGCCCGTGAGCGGGCTGTTCACGATGTTCATCTGGGTGGCCTGGAGGTTGTTGGCCTTGAGGAAGGCCGGGAAGATGTTTGCCTGAGTGGTGCCCGGCGGCAGTCCGATTGTCTTGCCGATCAGGTCCCGCGGAGTCTTGATCAACTTCGGTGGCACCGAAAGGACCCCGACTGGTGCAACGGGATCGTCCTGGGCGACCATCTTTACCGCTCCGCCACGGGCAACTGTGGCGATCAGGGCGGCGGCACCGATCTCGATGCCAAAGTCGAACTGCCCGGTGGCGATCTGCTGCGTGCTGGTCGCCGAGCCGGTGCCCTCGGTGAAGGTTGGATCGATGTTGTGCTTCTTGAAGAAACCCTTGTCGACCCCGACCAGCATCATCGAGTAAAACTGTCCCAGGGCCACTCCTGAGCCTGTGATGACCTTGACGGAGTCCACCTGGGCCGGTCCGGCCGGCGCCGGGGTGGCGGAACCTCCGCAGGCGAGCGTCACCGCCGTCAGGGCAATCGCCGCCAACGACCGGATCGGACCTTGACCGCTTGACCAGGACCGATGGTGTCTCATTTGTGCCTTCCTCCTTCCTTATTCAGGTGACGATCAGCCCGCCGGGATGTTGACGTCACGGCGCTCGTAGTGCCACGGAATGGCCACTCGCTCGAGCCCCGCAACGATGCCGTAAGAGACGAGCCCGATCACGGTCAGCACCACCAGCACGCCGAAAAGCGCCACGGTGTCGACCGTCCCGGTCGCGTTGATGATGAGGAAGCCGAGTCCCGCGCTGGTCCCGAGAAACTCGCCGACGATGACGCCGATCACGGCCAACGTGATGCCGACCTTCAGCCCGGCGAAGATGAATGGCAGCGCCTGGGGTAGCTGGATCTTGAAAAAGGTCTGGAATCGACCCAGCCCAAGCGACCGGGCCAGCATCTCCGTCTGGTCGTCGACAGCGTTCAGCCCCGCGATCGTGTTGATCATGATTGGAAAGAAGGAGACCAGGATCGCCAGCAGGAGCTTGGGCAGCTGGCCGAACCCGAACCAGACGATCAGCAGCGGCCCGATGGCCAGCTTTGGGAACGTTTGGCTCGCGACGATCAGTGGATACATTGTCAGCGAGAAGATCCTGTATCGAGCGACCAGGATCCCCAGCGGCATGCCGAGTGCGACGCTGATGAGGAACCCGATCACGATCTCCGTGCTCGTGACCACCGACCCCCGCCAGAGAAGATCGTAATCCGTCAAGAGATAAATCCAGATCTTGCTTGGCGGCGGCAAGAGGTACTGCTTCACGTGCAACGCCTTCACGCCGACCTCCCAGACCACGATCAGCACCGCGACAACGCTGAGCGGCGGAAGCAGGTTGACGAACGCGTGGGCGGCCCCGCGTGCTGCGCCGGCGGTCAAGCCGTTGATCCAAGTCACGGCCGGCACCTGCTCAACCCGGGTAGCCCTGTAGTCTGGGCGCGACTTTGAAATTGGGTTATAAGGCGGCCGCTGAGCAATTCGGACCTCGGGACCTCCTTGCCTTCGCGATCGAAGCGGAAGAGGCGGGTTTCGACAGCGTCTTTGTCAGCGACCATTTCCACCCCTTCTGGCACACCGGCGGCCATGCGCCGGCCGCTCCACCTTGGTTGGGAGCGGCCACCCAGCGCACCAGCCGTGTCGTGCTCGGCACCAGCGTCGTTGCACCAACCTTCCGCCAGCATCCCGCCGGTGTTGCTCAAGCCTTCGCAACCCTAGCCTGCCTTGCACCGGGCCGGATAGCCCTCGGCATCGGCTCCGGGGAGCCCATCAACGAGCTGCCGCTGGGTCTGGAGGCATGGCCGGCCGTCAGCGAACGGTTCGGGCGTCTGCGAGAGGCGACCGACATCATCAAGGCGCTCTGGGACGGCGGCTTCGCCGACTACAACGGCAGCTACTTCCGCCTTCGGGGCGCGCGCCTCTACGACCTGCCTGAACTCCCACCCGCCCTCTATATCGCGGCTTCCGGCGAAAAGGTAGCCGCCTTTGCCGGGAGGTCTGTCGACGGTGTGCTGGCCACCTCCGCCCGCGGTGCGGGCTTCTGCCAAGACGTCATCTTCAATTCGGCTGCCACAGCAGCAGCCGTCGCCGGCAGGGACCCGGCCAGCCTCGAGCGAGTGGTCGAGGTGAAGGTCGCCTACCACCCGGACCCGGAGAAGGCGCTGTCCGAAACGCGGACCTGGTCGGCCCTGGACTTCCTTCACGAGCAGACCGGTGACCCACGTGTCCTCGAGGCGCTGGCAGCCGCCTCCTCCATGCCTGGAGCGGGCCGCTGGCTCCTCGCCAGCGACGCTGAGCAGCACGTCGAACAGTTGCGGCCATTTGTCGAGGCTGCAACCCACCTTGTGCTTCATTCGCCGGCGGACGATCAGATCGCCTTCATCAGGCGCTACGGGCGCGAGATCTTGCCAAGACTCCGCCGGCTCACCGGCTGACAGGGCCATCATCCCCCGTCGGCGAACCATATGCAGGCAGGCTGAGCCCGCTCACACGGCACCGACCAGCTCCTCGCGCTCTGCCTTGGTGTGGGTGACGAACTGTCCACGGCCGGGCGTCGCCACCACCTGCAGATGGTCCATCACGACCTCCCCGCGAGAGATCGTGTGGACTGGCATGCCCTTGACCTCGTGTCCGGCAAGGGGGGTGAATCCGATCTTAGAGAACACGGGATAGGTTTCGCCCAGCACGGACTCCTGCTCCATGTCCAGGACGACCAGGTCGGCGTCTGAGCCGACCCGGATCACGCCCTTGCGGGGGTAGATACCGAGGTGACGCGCAACGTTCTCGGAGGCCAGCTTCGAGAAGCGTTCGAGGCTCAGGCGTCCCTTGTTCACCTCGGTCAGGTAGAGCGAGAGCCAGTGCTCACAGAGCGGGTAGCCAGCGACTACGGAGTTGAGCGTGGTCGTCATAGCCTTCTGGTGCTCCTCCCAGGTGTGGGGCGCGTGATCCGAGCCGATGATGTCCACGGTCCCATCGTTGAGAGCCTCCCAGTTGGCGGCCACGTGCTCATCGCCGCGGACCGCGACCGGGTCGATGTGGAAGACGGCCCACGGATTGGTCTCGGCAATGAAGCCATAGCCGGCCGCCTTCAGCATCCGAGTTACCTGCACCTGGGGCCGGCCCTGGATGTGGAGGATGCGAAGCTTCAGCCCGGTCGCCTGGGCGAGCAGGGCAAGCGTACAGATGGCCACCGTCTCCACGACGTCCTCGTCGCCGTAGGTGACCTCGTTCCAGGCGCCCGTCCCGTCGCGCCCGGATTTGACCATCTGGTCGAGCCGGAACTCCCACAGCTGCATGTCGTGCGGGTGCACGGCACAGGGCAGGCCGGTTCGCGAGATGGCCTTGAAGGCTTCCATGATGCCGGCGTTGTTGGAGATCGAGATCGGGCCGTCGTAGGGATAGTGGGCGGACTTCATGAAGAACTTGAAGCCGAGGGCACCTTCGGCGGCGATCTTGGGGATCTCATCCTGGATCGTCGGCATACCCCAGTGGTTGAAGTCGACGATCGCCTTCGCCGAGGCGAGGTCGCGCTGCTTGCGGTAGTTCTCGACCGAGTTCGGCGGCGGCTCCAGGTTGGGCATGTCCATGAACATCGTTATGCCGCCGGCCGCGGCGGCTGCCGAACCAGTCTGGAAGTCTTCCTTGTAGGTGTAGCCGGGTTCGCGGAAGTGGACGTGCGAGTCGATCACGCCGGGGATCACATACTTGCCGGTCGCATCGATCACGGTCCCGGCGTCGCCCGCCGCCTTTTCCTCGAGGGCCACCACCCGGCCCTCGTCGGCCACGATGTCACATCGAACGAAGTTGCCATTCACGAGAACCGTTCCGCCCTTGACGATCAGCTGCGGCATCTCCGCCTCCCTAAGCAAGCCCTATTCCGTGGATCATGATTCTCAGCGCAATGTAGGCGCCCGGCAATGGCTCCCACCACACCCCATCGGCGCGATCGATGGGTCGCAGCACAAGCGCTTCGACCTGATCAGTGGGCTGCGGAGAGCGAGGGTAGGCGTCGCATGTGTGGAGGAGTACATTTCAGGCCACCCAAAGAGATGTACTCCTGGACGTTGCCCGACGAAACGTCAGCAGGCCACGATCGCCGCCATGGGCCTGAGAAGGAGGATCTCGCCAGGCGATTCGAAGGGGATATGATGGGCACCCTCGCCGCCGTCGACGGCCTGCTCGTGATCGCCGACATTGCGCGCACTGTCAACGACTTCCGTCCGCTCGGTGAAACCCTCAGCAACATCTGCCTCCGCGTGGGAGGGCTGCATGGCTACGACCGGACGGCGGTCTTCATGCCCAGGGCGGAAGGCGACGCGCTGGAGATCATGGGCTCATGGGGCCTCAGCGATGCCTATGTGGAGCAGATCAACCACGGGCACCCACTTCGCCTTTCGGCTGACAGTGAGCATGGGCTTGCCCCGACGGCCGAGTCCTTCCGGAGCGGCATGCCGGTCGCCATCACCGATGTCGACCTCGAGCCCCGCCTCCAGCCCTGGCGGACGGCGATGCGGGTTGAGCACTATCGCGCCCTCGTATGCATGCCCGTTATTGTCCGATCGCGGGTGATCGGCGTCTTGGTATGCTACAGCGGAGAGCCACACCTGCATTCGCGGGAGGAACTCGACCTTCTCCAGCTGGTGTCTCGCTTGGCGGGGATTGCGATCGAGACCGCTCGGGTCGCGGCCGGACAGCGGCAGGCCTCGGACGAGCTCCGCAGGCTTTCCGAGCGGCTCCAGGAACAGAACCGGGAGCTGGCCAGGTTGAGCTCCATCCAGGCTCGACTTACCGAACAGCTGGTCCACCCCGATGCCACAGCGGTCGAGCGTATCGCGAGGACTTTGGCTGAGATAACCACCCGCTCGGTGCTGGTCGCCGGCCGGTCTGGCAATGTGATCGCGCATATCGGTCCGATGGAGTCGCGGACGATGATGGGCCAGGTGGCGGCGAGGCGGGATGTCTCCGAGCTGCTCCGGCGGCAGGAGCTTGTAGCCGTCGGCGGCTCGACGTGCGTGCGTCTCGGACTACCCGAGACGCCAATGGGTTGTCTCGTGCTCAGGCCGGCTCTCGACGATTCCGTTGGCACATCGGCCCTTGCCGCCGTTCATGCTGCCGTCGTGATCACCGCCGAGCTGCTTGGCGAGCGAGCCGACCGGACGCTCGAGACCTACGCGCGCCCCGCCGTGCTTCTGGCTCTCGCCAACGGGCTGTACGGCAACAGCGAAGCTAAGGAGGCCGCGGGCGTCATGGGCATCCCCACCGACGCGGCCCTGCAGCTGGCTGTTGTTCGCTGCGGCAGCCAGGAGTCCGCTCACCGCGTCGCCCGCCGGTTGGACAGCTTCCGGAATGCCGGGTGGCCGCTGGTCACGGCGACCCAGTCGGGTTGCGACGTGGTCGCGCTCCTCACCGCCGGCCCCCCTCAGCAGCTCCGCCGGGCGGCGATGCGGCTCCGCGAGCTGCAGCCCCACATCCAACGGATTGGCGTCAGCGCCGCTTTCGACGGCCTGGGGGACATGGTCACTGCCCGCCGCGCTGCCGAGCTTGCGACCGCGATCGACAGCGGGTCCGTGACCCTGTACGAGGATCTCGGGCCATACGGCTCCCTGATCTGCGAGCTCCCGCCCGGAAGGGCGTTTGGGCTGGTGAAGGAGACCCTCGGTCCTGTGCTGGACTATGACGCAGTCCACGGTAGTCAGCTGGTGCATACGTTGAAGGCTTATGTCGAGCACAGTGGCCACGTCCAGGTCGCCGCAACCGCCTTGCATATCCACCCCAACACAATGCAGCAGCGGCTCAGGAGAATTGCCCAGCTGGCCCAGGTCGACATCCACGACTATCGCAACCTGGGCTCCCTGGTACTGGCTCTCGAATGGGACCGTATGATGCGCCTCGGCCAAAGCTCGGCTGATGCGACGTCCTGAATTAGGGACGGGCTTTCGCATGCAGCGCGGACTTGACATGAGTGGGGGGCGCCATGGCACGGCCTAGCCCGGCTCGGCCCGCAGACCTCAACCCGGATCGGTCCCTCGCCACCATCGAGGTAAACGGGATCACGAAGACCTACCGAACGCGTACTGGAGCGGTGAACGCGCTCGCCGAGGTCGACTGCACTATCAAGCGGGGTGAGTTCGTGTCCCTGCTGGGTCCAAGCGGTTGTGGAAAGAGCACGCTGCTGCGGATCATGGCGGGTCTGTCTTCGTCCAGCTCAGGTTCGGTGATAATCGACGGCAATCCGGTTATCCGCCCCCAAACGCAGCTGGGCATCGTTTTTCAGAGCCCTGTCCTGCTCGAATGGCGCGACACCCTCGGTAACGTCATGCTCCAGGCCGAGGCTCGTGGAATTGACCGGAGGGTAGCCCTCGAGACGGCCAATCGCCTCGTCAAGCAGGTCGGGCTGGCGGGCTTCGAACGAAAGCGGCCATCCGAGCTGTCTGGCGGCATGCAGCAGAGGGTGGCCATCTGCCGAGCGCTGCTCCACGACCCCGACATCGTCCTCATGGACGAGCCATTCGGCGCTCTCGACGCGCTGACTCGTGACCAGATGAACGTGGACCTTCAGCACCTCTGGGCGCAGGGTGAGAAGACGGTGGTCTTCGTCACCCACAGCATCCCAGAGGCCGTGTTTCTTTCCGACCGTGTCCTCGTTATGTCCCCCAGCCCCGGCCGCATCGACCTCGGATTGCGGATCGACCTGGAACGTCCACGCCGGCTTGCGACTCGAGACAGCCCTCAGTTCGCCGCCTACTGCAGTCAGATACGCAACGCCTTCACCAAGCGCGGGGTGCTACGGGAGGAGCCGCTGGCCTGAGCCTCCGGCGGCCCCTGAGTGACTGACGAGCCGAATGGAGAGACCCTGGACTCCCAGGCGGGCCAGGAGCGCGAGTGCGAAGCTGAGCACCACTCCCAGGGGCAACAGCCGCAGAGCCAGGACGAGAAAGAAAGCCGCAAAGCCGAACATGCCGGCAACAAGGCCCCGCCAGACCTAGATCGCCTCGCCGGGTCCGGCGTGGCGGTGAGCAAAGACAGCAATGATCGCCGCCACCAAGGGAGAGGGCGAAAGAAGGCCTGCCAAAGCCGGGCCCACACATGCGGCCGCCGGAGATACGAGAAGGATGAACGCGGTGGCCACCGCCACCCGCGCGAGCAGGTTGCTTCGATCTCCGCCAACCAACGTCGGTCGTAAGGCCCGTCGCCACGCAGGGCCACGAGACCGACGCTGATCACGACCAGAACAATTGCGGCGAGAAGCGAAGGGGGAAGGCCCAGCGGGTGGTCGAGGAGAGCGGTCCACACCGCGAAGACGGTGCTTCCGACCAGGAATGCCAGCGGCCACCCTCGCCCGTGCTCGAGGAAACGCGCCGCCAATTCCAAGCGATGGTACTCGACCCCTATGAAGCTCTGGTCATTCCCAAGCCGCGGGCCGCGATTTCCGCCCTTCCTCGAGCAGCTGCGCGAAAGTGTCGATCGCTACCTCGACGCCCTAGATGAGATGATCCCGTGAACCTATCGCGCGGCTGTACTCGGTGCTCCGATCGCGTCCTAGCGAGCTCGAGCTCTTCCCGTCCGCTTTGCTGCGCTTCCAGGCTGCGGCCGTCCCGGACGCCAGGACGTCGCGGAGTCGCACGCGGCGGTGCTTGCCGTGCAGCCCCACGGTCTCGTACGGCACCATGCGCTTGTCCTCGATGAGACGGACGAAGTAGGTCCGCGAAACGCCGAGGAGGTCGGCCGCTTCCTGGGTGGTCAGCTCCTCCTCGTAGGGGTCGATAGCGACCGACGCATTACCCGCGAGGTAGGTGACGAGGCGGGTCAGGCCTTCGGTGGCCGAGCGGGCAGCGGGATGGGTCGCCGCCGTCACACTGGACGGCGACGTCGGCGGCCGCCTGGAGCGCCGTGGTCAACGCCCTGTGGCACTCGAGCGAACTGGCCCACGACTGGGCAGCTGGCTCCGAAGAGGCCCTGACCATCCACGTCAATAGCCCGCCTGTCTGGTAGCAACGGGAGCGTGAGGTTGACGACCGCTCGGCTGGCGCGGTGCCCCACTGGAGCGTCGCGGGGAGCTCTCGGCCTACCTGCACCACTCTTATGCCTAGTCAGCCGAGACCCCGCTCCGGACCGCCGGACACGGGGAGGAACGGAACACCGACGACCACATGCGCAACTGAACCACCGTTTTCTTAGTTGTGTCGCGAGTAGTGGTACAAGTCGAGGGCCCCTTGACGAAGGCGGCCACCGTATGGTTCCATGAGCTGAGACGATCGCACACGGCTCGAACGAGAACGGGTCCGCGATCAAGGCTGGCTGGATCAGCGGGATTCGACTTCCGAGCGAGCCTCCACGCCGCCCGGCTCAGGAAGGGATACCCGGTGGACGCGGACATCGCCGGCCTATCGGCAGTGCTAACGTCGCCTTAATGTCCGCGAGCCGATCCCTATCTGCGGGGAGCCACCCCCAATGGACCGAAGAGTTGATCGCCAGTTCCGAGCGGCTGGCCGCGATTGATCTCGACACGATTGCCCCAGAGAGCCTGCTAGCGGCAATCGAGCAGGAGAGTGCTCGCCTGTTCGGCCTCCAAGCGGTCGACCTCGAGCCTGCAACTCAAGTTGGCTCCGCCATGGATGCGGTGCCCATGCACGACGGACCCGTACTGCCCATCGTTGGTGGTCGCTTTGTCGGCCACGGCCGCCTACGGGCGGGCTGGGAGCCAAAGGCTCGGATTTTCGCAGCGCACGTCACCTCACTTCTCCGAGCGCACGCCGCAGTCAAGGCGAACGCGGATCGGCAGGCGGAGATTATTGCTCTCTACGCCTCGGTTGGACAGCTGACAGCCCAACTGGACGTCAAGAAGATCCTCCGCACCGTCGTCGAACGGGCTCGCGACCTGCTCTCCTCCGACGTCTCGTACATCATGTTGCTGGACGCTGGCGGCAGGACGCTCCGCATGCGTGTCGTGGTCGGCAACCGGACCTCGACGTTCGCCGATATCAACCGCCCAGTCATGCCCGGCGTGTCGACACACATAGGCACCCCGGTCATGACCCCGGACTTTCTGAACGAGCGGGACCTGGACCACGATCCGGAAACAGACCGCCTCGCGCGGCTCGAGGGGCTCAAGGCTGTGCTAGGCGTGCCATTGCGGACAGAGTTGGCCGTGTTGGGCACCCTCTATGTCGCAAACCGCTATGTCAAGACATTCAGCGAGCGGGAGGTGTCAGTCCTCAGGAGCCTCGGGGAGCAGGCGGCTCTGGCACTGGACAATGCCCGGCTGTACGAGGACGCGCTTAAGGCGGCTGCGGCGGCGACGGAGGCTCGGGCTGAGGCCGAGGCTCATCTGCACCGGCTGCGGCGTGTGGGCGATCTCCATGGACGGCTGACTGAAGTGTTGCTGGGCGGCGAAGGGGTGTCTGGTGTCGCGCAGACGCTCGCGGACGATTTCAGTATCCGGCTGGTTGTAACCGACTGGCGCCACCGTGAGATCGCTTCAAGACCCGATGGCCCTCGCAGAGACGGTCCGCCCTCGCCCGCATTCTTGCGCCGACCCGAGGTACGCCGCGCTCTCACAAGTTGCACCAGTTCCTACACAAGTGCAACGGTGGGGTGTGAGTACTTCGTGACCCCCGTGGCGGCGCGTCACGAGCTCCTGGGCTACGTGTGGACAGCCTGGCCGTCGGTATCGGACGATGCTGAGCTGGTTCGGACGAGTATTGAGCAGGCCGCTCGCGTGATCGCCCTTGAGATGCTTCGCGAACGGGAAGCGATCGAAACCGAGCGCCGCCTGCGCCGCGATTTCATCTATGAGCTATTGAGCGATCGCGCCCCCGACCCCGCGATCATTGAGACGCGCGCCCGTCAGGTGTGGGCGCGCTTTGGAATGCCGCACCGACCACTTGTGGTAGCGCCTGTACCCACTGGAGCGAGCCCAGCGAGCTTCATCAAGCGCGCCCGCCGGCTATTACTCGACGAACGCCCGGCTGATTTCATCGCTGCCTACGGCCACCACCTGATCGCCCTGACGGCAATCACCGACCGGGCCGGAGCCAACATGGAGGCTGAAAAGATCCGCATCATGCTTGGCGAAAACGGGATGGTTGCCTCGGTTGCGGTCGGTGCCACCTGCATCGGGTTGCTCGAGACTCGAACGTCGATCCTAACCACGAGCCGCCTGCTTGACCTTTTGGTTCCTCGGCAGGTGCTCTGGGCAGAGGGATTGGAGCCGCTCACCGTCCTGTTCGATCGCTCCCAAAGAGATCGGCTGGCCACCTTCGTTCGCGAGTCGCTAGCGCCGTTCGAAGGCAACGAGCGGCTGATGAGCACACTGCAGTCCTACTACGAGTCGGGCAGCAATCGAGCCCGGGCCGCCCGACGGCTCAGGGTCCACGTTAACACCCTGCGACAGCGCCTTGAGCGCATCGAGTCCCTGCTCGGAGGCTCGGTAGACGATTCACTTCGAGCCGTGCACTGCGACTCGCCCTCCTCGCTAAAGATGCCATCGATCGGCCCTGGTCCGAGCAAGTGTAGAGAGCACACATCTCGGGCCAGCAAAACAGTGTGATTTTGACGGTGACGTCCACATCACCGACGAATAGACTTCTCCTTGGGTGGCCCGGTCCTTCAAGTTACCCACCCGGGTGTCCGCCCACTTAGCCACAGGGGATCTCCGCTTATGAGCAGTACGCTTAGCCGTACGTCCACCGCCGACAAGATTGAGAAGCTTCGCCGCGTGATGGAGGCCCGCGGCCTCGATGCCGTGGTGGTGTGCTCTTATCAAAACGTCTCGTACTTCGGCGGTACGACCATCATGACCCAGGTCAACCTGCCGGATCGGCTGGCCTTCTTGGTTGCGCGGCGGGATGGCGCCGCCACTCTTCTGGTGTGCAGCATAGAGACCTCGCAGGTGCGCTCGCAGACAGACATCGCTGATATTCGGGACTACACGGAGTTCGCCCAGGACCCGACCGTTGAGTTGGCGCGGCTACTCCGCGACCTGGGCTTATCGAACGGCAGTATCGGGCTGGACGCACGCCGGTTGCCCGCGGCGTCAATGGCGACCCTGGAGGCCGAGATGTCGAGCCTCGAGCTAATTCCCATCGATGACGAGATAGAGCTTGCCCAAGCAGTGAAGGAGCCGGGGGAGATCGACGCTCTCCGGGGCGCCGGAAACGCCACTCTCTCCGCACTCGAACAGGGTCTAATCGACCTTCCTCCGGGGTGCACCGAGCGGCAGGCCGCCTCGGCGATCTATTCCAAGCTCTTGGACCGCGGCGGAATGCCGCTCTTCATGGTCTTCGCCTCGGGCGAGCGAACGATGCAGGGCCATCCGGAATCGGTGGACATCCCCATGGCCCCCGGTTCCATCTGGCGCATCGACTTTGGCGCCCGCTTCGCAGGTGGTATCAACTCAGATTTGGCGCGCACTGGCGTGGTGGGCCAGGCCACACCAGAGCAGACGGCGACGCTCGCTGCCCTTCGAGCCACGCAGGATGCCGGCTTTGCCGCCATCGAGTCCGGGCGACCAGCCAAGGAGGTGTTCTTTGCGGTGCAGGACGAGTTCCGGCGGCAGGGCCTGCCATTCGCAATGCCGCACATCGGCCACGGCATGGGGATCGGCCTCCACGAGTATCCGATGCTCCAACCACGCTGCGACATCCCGCTGCAGGTTGGCATGGTGCTCAACATCGAACCGATGACGCTAATCGGCGAGCGCGGTGAGGGCTACCATACCGAGGATCTGGCGGTGGTGATGGACGGTGCCCCAGCGCAGCTGCTGACGCCCCCGCAGGAGCGCCTCTTGATTATTCCGGATCAAGCGTAGAGATGGCGCAACGCATAGCCTTGGGACGCGGCCTTCCCCAGCGGAAGCTATCGGTATGGCACGAAGCTGGACTAATTTCTGTGCCACCTGTCAGACCTTAAATGGGTCGCGAAATGGGAGAGCCTGTCCGTATGGATGAACACATTCTCTTCAACCGGTTGACCCGCCGACAGTTGCTGCAGTATGGGCTGGGGGCCGGGCTGAGCTTGGCGGGTGTGGGACTGCTTGATGCCTGCGGAGGGTCCTCGTCTTCGTCCAGCCAGGCGCCGACTGGTGGCACTCTTGTCTTTGGTGAAGGTACAGGGCCCGCCAACCTGGACCCGTTGGGGCCAGGGGGAAGCACGCCGCTACTTGGTTACTGGCGTCAGATGTACGACACCCTTGTCTGGTACGAAAACGGCAAGGTTGTTCCACAGCTCGCGACCAGCTGGAAGAATGTCAGTGACCTCGTCTGGGAGTTCAAGCTCAGGTCCGGCGTCAAGTTCCACAACGGCGAAGTGTTCGACGCCAACGCGGTCAAGTTCACCATGGACCGCATCATGGATCCTAAGCAGAAGGCTACTCAGGCCTCCCGCTTCACCGCCCTCAAGAGTGTTGAGGTCGTGGACCCGCAGACGGTTCGCATGAACACGGCGGTTCCCTTTCCAGTGTTGCTACTCGGCCTGACGCAAGCCTTCATCGTGCCCCCGCAGTACGTCAGCCAGAGTCCCGACAAGGCGCTCGCCGCCCCGGTTGGGACCGGTCCGTTCAAGTTCGACAGCTGGCAACAAGGAGCCCAGCTCACTTACGTTGCCAACACCTCGTATTGGGGCGGACGTCCCAAACTCGACAAGCTGATTTTTCGGGTCATCCCGGATGACGCCGCTAGACTAGCAGCGCTGAAGTCGGGCGGCATCCACATCGATATGAATTTGCCATTGGATGCTATCGATGCCGTCTCCAGCGACCCGAACCTCAAAGTCGAAAAGGCGTTCATCGACAACTCTCTCATCCTCGAGATGGACACTCTCCACGGCGGCCCGACGGCCGACCCGAGGGTCAGGATGGCGATCAACTACGCGATCGACAAGGACCAGATCAACAAGACGCTGCTGTCCAGCAAGCTACGGCCACTCGCGGGCCAGCTCCTCACCCAAGACGCATTCGGCTGGAACCCGAATGTCAAGCAAGTGCCTTACGATCCCGCGAAGGCTAAACAGCTCCTCAGCGAGGCCGGCTACTCGAGCGGGTTCGACACCCAGGTGAACGGTCCCATCGGTAAGTATACGGCCGATCGCGACATCGTCATCGCCGTTGCTGACCAGTTGAGCAAGGTCGGCATCAGAGCCAAAGCCAACCCGATGGACTACGGCCTATTCGTTCAGAAACTGACTTCCAACCAGCTTGGGCCGATGTTCTTGATCGGCTGGTTTAGCTTCGGGGACCCAGCGCTTGCAGAAGTGTGGCTGACATCCAAGTCGACGCTTGGCCATTACTACGCCGACGCCACCTACGATGACCTGGTCGCCAAGGGCGCCACACAGCTCGACCAGAAGGCTCGGCAGGCCACTTATTTCCAGGCCGCGCAGTACATGCACGACCAAGCCATGGCCGCCTGGCTGTTCCAAGCGGCCACCTATTACGGCGTCAGCAAGAAGGTCAGCGGCTTCAACCCACGCAATGACGAGCTACCCTTCTTCTACCCCTCTGCGATCAGCAGCTAGCGAGCGTTGGGGGTTGGTCCCTTGATCGAGTACATCCTCAAGAGGCTGGTACAGGTGCCAATCACGCTCATCGTCATTACGGCGATCGTGTTCATCCTGCTGCACCTCGCCGGGAACCTCGTCAACCTATTGCTGCCGCTGGATGCCACCGCCGCGCAGCGCGCTGAGTTGACTCACTCCCTCCACTTTGACGAGCCGCTGCCACTTCAGTATGTGCGGTTCGTCGGCGCACTCGCTCACGGTGATTTCGGGACCTCGCTCTACTATCAGCGGCCGGCCATGGCCGTGGTGCTCGATCGGCTCCCGGCCAGCTTAGAGCTCGCCCTTGCGGGAATTCTTATCGCGATTGTGTCCGGGATTGCTCTTGGCATTCTGGCCGCGGTACGAGAGGGCTCTGTCAGCGATAACCTGATTTCAGCAGTCACGGTGTTCGGGCAATCGATGCCGAGTTTTTGGCTGGGCATCATGTTGATACTGTTGCTTGCGGTCACGTGGCACCTGCTTCCGACCGGCGGCATGGGCCAGCCTAGCCAGCTCATCATGCCGTCGATCACACTCGCAGCGTTCCTCGCCCCACAAATCCTGCTGTTGACGCGCTCGAGCATGTTGGACGTCCTCCACGACCCGTACATAACGGTGGCCAGGTCGAAGGGCCTGCCCACGCGAATTGTGATCCTTCGCCATGCACTCCGGAATGCTTTGAACCCAGTCATCGCCTCGGTTGGCCTCCAGTTCGGCTCACTGATGGGAGGCGCCGTTATCACTGAGACGGTGTTCGCGTGGCCGGGGCTGGGTCAGCTTTCGGTCGCCGCGATCTTCAGTCGAGACCTGCCCGTCGTCGAGGCCTCGGTAGTCGTCCTCGCTCTCGCGGTCCTGCTCGCCAATTTGGCCGTGGACATCATCAATGCCCAAATCGATCCAAGGGTCAGGTACCGGTAGTGGCCGCACTCACGGACGCCGGCATTGTCGGCGCCGACCGCTCGCCGACCCCAATTGGAAGCGTGCGCCACCGGCGGGGCGCGGCTGCTCGGCTGCGCCGCAACCCTCGCCTTTACGCGGGTGCCCTCATTCTCGCAATCATCTGCGTGGGCGCCATCGGGGCTCCCCTGCTGACCCACTACAGTCCCACGGGCCAGGAACTGGTAAACCGGCTTCGGCCGCCAGCGTGGAATGACCGCGGCAGCTGGGCGCATGTCCTTGGCACGGACACCTTCGGTCGGGACGTGTTCAGCCGGCTGCTGTTTGGGGCGCGGTACTCACTGCTCGTCGCCTGCGGCGCCGTAATCGGCTCCGGCATCATCGGCGTTGTACTGGGGGCCATCGCCGGCTACGCCGGTGGCTGGGCGGAGACAATCATCATGCGGGCAGTGGACGCGCAGCAAGCGCTATCCGCAATTCTGCTGGCACTCATGGTGGCGGCGCTTTTCGGCAACAGCCTGCTCAACCTTCTCCTAGTCCTCGCAGTTACGGGCTGGTCGACATACACGCGGATTCTGTTTGGCGTCGTCCGGTCGATCCGCGGCCAGGAGTACGTGAGTGCAGCCATCTGCCTCGGCGCACGGCCCACCGACATCGTTGTGCACCATGTGCTGCCCAACATCATCTCGCCCGTTATCGTGATATCGACCCTGCAGGTTGGCCGGATGCTGCTCTTGGAAGCGGGCCTCAGCTTCCTTGGTCTAGGCGTACCCGAGCCGCTACCGGCCTGGGGCACCATGCTCTCCGACGGCTATCGCAACATCTTCACCGCCTCCTACCTCACGACCATCCCCGGAATTGCCATCACGATCACCGTTTTCGGGGTCAATCTTCTCGGGGATGGCTTGCGCCGCGCCCTCGACCCGCATGTGCGTGGGACAGCCTAGTCACATGGAGGACTCATCATGTCTCTGACCGAGATCACCACCGACCGAGCGCCCAAGTGCGCATCGCCGCTCTCCCAGGCCGTCCGCTTCGGAGATCTTCTCTTCGTCTCCGGGCAGGTGGGCGCATCGCCCGAGTCCCGCGACCCGGTCCCCGGCGGCATCCGGGAGCAAACGAAGCGCGTGATGGACAACCTGAAAGCCGTCCTGGAAGCCGGCAGAAGTTCGCTTGGCAACGTACTCAAGACGACCTGCTTCCTCACCGACATGGCTGACTTCGCGGTCTTCAATGAGATCTATGCGCGCTACTTTCCGGACGGCCGAACCGCTCGATCGGCGTTTGAGGTGTCGCGTCTTGCGGGCACGTACGTGGTCGAGGTCGAGGCGATCGCTGCGATTCCGCAATCCTCACGATGAGCGGCATCAACCACGAGTGCACGCGGGCGTCATACACCGACCTGGAACGGATTCGGCAGACAGTAGACGGGGGCCCATACGACGCTGTGCTGGCGCTCGCGCCCGAGAACGTCCCGTACTACAGCGGCTTCTACAACATCGACCTCAGGCTTCTCCCCGAGCGCCTGCACGTATGCATTTGGCCCCGCGGCGGCGATCCGGCGTTTGTTGTGGTGGAACGGAGAGCTCGTCTGGTCCGACCCGACGAGACGTATATCACCGACATCCGTGGCTACCAGGGTGAGGGGCTCGACGCGATGCGCGTCGTATCGGAGGTCCTTGCCGACCGTGGGATCATCGAGGGACTGATTGGCTATGAGTCGCGCAGCTTTCCCGCCGGTCAGCTGTTGGAGCTAATGCGCCTGATGCCGCGGTTGCGCTTCGAGGATGCATATCAGTTCCTCGAAGGGCCGCGCGTAATCAAAACACCAGCCGAGGTGGAGTTGCTGACACGCGTCAACTGGATGACCACAAACGCCATCGACAGCGCTTTTCGCTCCCTGCGCGTTGGCGATACGGAGCGATCTGTGATGGCGAGAATGCACGCCGCGCTGATCGGCAACGGCGCCGACGTCGTCATGGCGCCGCTGCTGGCCGGTGGTCGCCGATCGGGCATCTGGCATGGAACGGCCGGTGACCTGAGGCTGGAGGAGGGAATGATCCTCAAGACCGACTTTGGTGGGCTGCTCGACGGCTACTACTCCGACATCGCTCGGACCGCGGTGATCGGTCGGGCATCCTCCCGGCAGCGCGAGATCCACGCCAAGATCACGGAGATCAAGCACCGGGTGGTGGCCGCGATCCGCCCAGGGATGCCAGCGGGCGACGTCGCCCGCACCGCCATTAAGGCCTACAAGGATGTCGGCCTCGAGTTCAAGTGGCACATCATCGGGCACTCGATTGGGCTCGGGGTGCATGAGGCGCCGCAGATCTACCCCTGGGTCGAGGAACCGATCTTGGCGGGCATGACGATGATGATCGAGATTGGATATAGCGACTATCCGAACGACAGCTTCCACATCGAGGATTTGATCCACGTCACGCCCGGGGGCGCCCAATACCTCACCGACGCGAGCGCCCATCAAGAGATCTGGGAGCTCGGTTATGACTGAACGTGCCTCCGTCACCGCCACACCCGAACGTCACCTGAAGGGGGCAGAAATGATGAGCCACGTCGATCCTAAAGAGAAGGCGAACCGCCCAGTCAGGTCTGGAACCACGTGATGGCCGCTATTGCTTCCGACCAGGCGCGACAACTGATCAATTTGGAGCGGCTGCAGGCAGAGCTCGATCGGTCGGACCTGGACGCCGTAGTGGCGGTGTCACCGGAGAACACCCATTACCTCTCAGGAGCCTGGATTCGCACACAGGTATCCATTCGCGACCGGCTGGCGTTGCTCGTTTGGCCGGTCCTGGGCGAGCCTACTTTTGTCGTGTGCAACATCGAGGAGAGCCTCGCCGAGCGGGAATCCTGGATCAAGGACGTGCGAACCTACGTCGAATTCGCTCAATCACCGGTCAACCTGCTTCTGGAAGTCCTGCGAGAGAAGGGCCTGGAGGGCGGCCGGATTGGGATAGAGCGCCGTTTCCTGACGGCGGAGTATCACCAGGAGTTGATCGAGGGGATGCGGGCCGACTATCAAGCGGCGGATCACCTGCTGGAACGCGTACGCGCCGTCAAAACGCCCGGCGAAGTGAGCCTGATCCGAGACGCATTCTTCAAAACGGAGGCGGCGATCCGCGCAGCCTGGGCCGGTTCACGCGCGGGTGACAGTGAGAGGGTGATCGCCCAACGGATGGTTGACGAACTGACCCGACAGGGGGCCGACGGCGTACGGCACATCACCCTGGCCAGTGGTGAAAACACCATCCACGCGCATCGGCGTCCAGGTGACCGGCAGCTCGGACCGGGTGACCTGTTGTTGACAGACATCGGCGGCAACTGGGGCGGCTTTAACTCCGACATGGCCAGGATGGGTGTCTGTGGTGACCCTACACCCGAGTCAGCGGCCGAGTTCAGCAGCTACCGTGAGGCGTACGTCGACACCCTCCAATACCTCCGTCCGGGTGTGACGGCGGCTTCCGTATTCCACTACTGCGCGCGAGCCTTCGGGGATCGGGGCATTGACTTAACCTCGCCGCACATTGGCCACAGCGTCAGCCGTGGAGGAGGCCACGAGAATCCTATCCTGCATCCCTTCAACGAGCAGCGCTTGGAGCCAGGGATGCTGATCGCGCTGGAGCCAACATTCCGGCCCAACGACACCCGTCGTTACCACCTCGAAGACCTCGTGCTCATCACCCCGAACGGAGCCGACATCATCACTGACTGGGAGAGCACCGCACAGATGATCAGGATCACCACCTGAGTTGCTGCTGAGCGTCGAGCACCTCACGACCGAGTTCGCGACCAATCGGGGAGTCGCCAAGGCGGTCGACGACGTGTCGTTCGAGCTTAGGGAGGGCGAGGCGCTCGGCGTCGTCGGCGAGTCCGGTTCAGGCAAGAGTGTCACCGCGCTATCGATCATGCGCCTCGTGGCGCGACCGGCGGGCCGGATTACCAGTGGCTGCGTGCGCTTCAATGACGAGAATCTTCTCGATCTATCGGAAGACGAGATGCGACGGGTACGCGGAAAGCAGATTGCGATGATCTTCCAGGATCCAATGTCGTCACTAAATCCGGTACTCAGCATCGAGCGCCAGATGACCGAGAGCCTAGAGTTACACGAGGGCATGACGCGGCGCCAGGCCCGCAGGCGTGCCATCGAGATGCTCGAGTTGGTCGGCATCCCCGACGCTCCCAACCGGGTGGACGACCACCCGTACCAGTTCTCGGGCGGCATGCGCCAGCGGGTGATGATCGCGATCGCGCTCAGCTGTTCGCCGCGCCTTCTCATCGCGGACGAGCCGACAACGGCGCTGGACGTGACCATCCAGGCGCAGATCACTGACCTAGTCCAGCGGCTGCGCAGTGAGTTCACCACCTCGATCATCTGGATAAGCCATGATCTCGGTGTGGTAGCCGGTCTGTGCGACCGCGCGCTTGTGATGTACGCCGGCCAGGTGATCGAGGACGGAACGGTCGATGACATCTTCGCGGACCCGCGTCACCCGTATACGCTCGGCTTGCTCCGGTCCATCCCACGGCTCGACAGGCCTGTGACTGCCGAACTGGTTCCGATTGATGGCTCGCCACCAGACCTGGTCAGCCCACCCGTAGGCTGCCCCTTCCAACCCCGATGCGCCTACTCGGTGGCGCGGTCTCTGGAGGAGCGTCCACCTCTCCAGGAGGTGCTGACCGGCCATAAGGTGGCCTGCTGGGTCGACATCACCAAGGCGGCGGGGTGAGCGGAACCACGCTGGCTGGCCCGCATCTGGTCGACGCCAGTGGCCTCAAGACCCACTTCACCAGTCGGCGCGGGCTGCCGCCACTGAGGCACACGACCGTAATCCGGGCCGTGGACGGCGTTGACATCACCATTGCGCGCGGCGAGACACTTGGCCTGGTCGGTGAGTCCGGCTGCGGAAAGTCCACGCTCGGCCGAAGTCTGCTGCGCCTGGTCGAGCCCACCGCCGGGAGCCTCACATTCGACGGCATTGACGTTATCGGCGCGGACGACGGCAGCCTTCGACGCCTCCGCCGGCGCATGCAGATGGTCTTCCAAGACCCGTACGGCAGCCTCGACCCTAGGATGACCGTAGAGCAGGCGATCGGTGAGCCGCTGCGGATCCATGCCCTGGCCAGCGGCGCCAAGCGCAGCAGCCGCGTTCGTGAGCTGCTGGGCCAGGTCGGGCTCGACCCCCGGGTGGGTGAGCGCTACCCGCACGAGTTCTCGGGCGGTCAGCGACAGCGGATCGGGATCGCACGCGCCCTGGCAGTGGAGCCGGAGTTCATCGTGTGCGATGAGCCAGTGTCGGCCCTGGACGTCTCCATCCAAGCCCAGGTGCTGAATCTCCTCGACCGCCTGCGCGCGGAACTGCGCCTGACTTTCCTATTCGTAGCCCACGACCTCAGCGTCGTCCGCCACATCAGCCATCGCGTCGCTGTTATGTATCTAGGCAGCGTCGTTGAGGTCGCCTCCAGGGATCGCCTCTACGCCGAGCCGCTACATCCCTACACTCGGGCGCTGCTGTCGGCCGTGCCTGTGCCCAATCCACGAATGGAGAAGGGACGGCAGCGGATGATTCTGAAGGGAGATGTCCCAAGCCCAGCACGACCCCCTTCCGGCTGCCGCTTCCACACACGCTGCCCGCTTGCGATCGAGCGCTGTTCGGTGGAGGTGCCTATCCTGGAAGAGAAGCGGCCAGGTCACGTCGCGGCGTGCCACCTCGTGGATCGTGTGCCGCCCGCCTCTCGCCCGACAGTTGCGGCGGCCCCGTAGCTCCAGCAGGTCATATCGGGACGGAGTAACCTCTGCTGAACGACTGAGCTCTACAGTGCCAAACCGTCCAAAATGACCGTGTGGCCGGGGGCGAGGCATTCGGGGGCCTGATTCGCAATTCGATGCGCAGCCCAGTCGTGCAGCAATTGGCACGCGAAACGCTGTCAAACGGTGCCACTCAGGACCGCTTCGCGACTACGAGATCACTGGTCCGCACAGGGCTGGGCCGAGCTCCGGACCGGAAGGCAGGGGGTTCGATTCCCTCCGGGCGCACCAAATTTTGAATACCAATTTGGTCTGCAGGCCACCGAGTGAGGCCTCGCCACTGCAGCAGTACTGCAGCAGTTTCCTCAAACGGTCACCATCGAGGTGTCAGCGCCGGTGCCAAACGCCTCAGATAGAGCGGGTCTGAGAGTTCCCAGCCCAAGGAGATGTGGGACCGTTCCTTCTTTGGAGCTCACGACCCAACAGGAGGGTGTGGGGATCGAAAATCACGTCAGAGCCCGCTTCGGGGGGCTCGGGGACTGGGTGAGCGATCCGTTTTCGGGGTCCGGTCAGGACGGCGCTCGGTAGCCTCTAGGTTCGCCCAATGACGCACAGCTCGGATCGCCCATTCGTCGAAATCATCATTCACCGCCTCGACACCCTGTCGAAGAGCCGGGAAAGTGCCCAACCAGCGAAGATCGCCTTCCAGTATCGGCAGGAGCTGCTGGATCTCGACAGCGCGAGGGGCAGGCTGGGCAGCCCGTGTGGAGGCGAACTCGAGGAGCTGGACGACTATCCGGAAGACGGCGTCCCACCGCTGCTGGGGTACCGTTGCCCAGCTCTCGAGGGCTTTCACAAGCGCACCCTCTCCATTGATCCGAAACACCCGCAGGTTGCCGCCCGTCGTCATCGTTGAAGTGGTGACGATGCCGGCCCGCACGAGGAAATCGAGCGTGTCGGCCACATTGTCCTTTCCGTAGGACGATCTCATCGAGAGTTCGAGAACGCCGAAGAAGCGGGCGGGCTGGTCAAGCAGCCAGCGCAGCACTTCAGCCCTGGCCGAGACTCCAAACACCGCCCGCAGGCGGAGCTGGAGGAGCGCAGGTCGGCTCAGATCGGGCGGCGACGACCAACCTGTGGGCGTGAAGTCGTAAGGCGTCCCGTCGCCGGGCCAGCTAACCCGGCGAATCCGGCGCACCGTGGCCGCGTACGCATGGAAAGCGCGCTGAGTCGCATCGTCCGCAGTCTGCAGGTAGTTGCGGAGCCGGTCGCTGGAGACGAATCGGTAGTTCGAGACGCACCAGTCAAGCGACTCCTCGCGCAGGCGGGCGTCGTCTTGGGAGAGATAAGCCGTGGTCACGATCAGCGGTTCGAGATCGACGCCGATTCCCGAGTGCCGGCGCGCGGGCCCATTCACGCCGAGCTCGGTCCACAGGCTCCAGGCCGTCTCCAGGGCGCACTCGCGAAGGGTGGAGCTAAATCCTGAGTTCGGCATTCTCGACTCCGAGCGCAACGAGCGCACGGATGAGCTCCTGGCGAAAGCCGGGCGACGGATCGTGAGTGAGTGTCCAGCGCGCGCCTCCGAGCAATTCCTCCTCAGATGCCTCGAGCGCGAGGAGGTCCTCGAAGTGCTTGCTGTGTGACCCCTGATCGGCGGCGGCATACAGCTTCAGGAAAACCTGGTCGTTTCGTCCGGCCAAGTGCATGACGAGGGTGCCGTAAACCCTTTCGATCGTCCGCTCGGCGAAGCCCTCCGGCAAGCCGAGATCGAGCAGCGACGTTGGGCCGGGATTGATCCAATCCGGCCGGATTCCCATCACCGCGGAGGTGGCCCGCACGACCTCTTGGAGGTCAGTCGGCAAGGTGGTGGCTTTCAGATAGCGGCCATGCTCGATGATGGCGACGACATCCAGGTCGGCCGTCGAGCGCCCGATCAGGCCGAGCAGCATGAGACTGCCGCCTCCAACGACGACGATGTCATAGGCAAGGCCGCGATCGGCAAGCGCTTGACCGAGGACTTCGAGGCTCTGTTCGAGAAGTGGTGGCGTTAGCATCTGGAAGGATGTTACATCCTCCAGTCGTGGATGCAACATCCAGAAGGGCGAGCGATTGCGACAGTCGTTATCAGGTTCACGAGTCAGCGGCTAAATGGCGATGTCTCCGTGAAAGCCACTAGATGCGGAGTTGCGTCGCAGTAGGTGGTGTAAATCCGTGGCCGCTTCACAGAGGCGGCCACCGTGTGGTTCCAAGTGGAGCTATTCACTTCAATCGCATGGAGGCCCACGACGATGGCCAATCTCAGGATGACACTGTTGGACCTACTCAACCAGGATGAGCAGGGCGCCGACCCCAGCTTCCTCGGCGATGGCGTGCGGCTGCTGGCCCAGGAACTGATGGACGCCGAGGTAACCCAGCTGACGGGAGCTGGACTCCACGAGCGGGGCGCCGCCGCCAGGTCTGGGCCACGAACTCACTCGAGCGCCTCAACCGCGAAGTCTCACGGCGAACTTCCACATCTCAGGACAGCGCATGTGCGCAGGTCGCCAGATGGCGTAGGAGGCGTTGCTGGTCATCGGCTGTCAGCGAAGCGACCATTCGTTGTTCGACGCCGACGACGGCGGCGCTTGCCACCTGCAGTCTGGCGACTCCTTCGGGCGTGAGCTGCGTGGGCAGGGCTCGCCCACGGGCAGCCACGGCGGGTCGGGTTAGGAGCCCGCGATCATGAAGTCCGCGCAGGACTTGGTTCATCGACTGCCGAGTGACGAATGCGCCGCGGGCTAGCTCGGCACTGGACTGCCCGGGGCGTCGGCTGAGCAGCTCCAAGCACGCGTACTGCGGCATGGTCAGCTGAAGAGGTAGGAGGACCTCTTCCATGGCGGAGCGCAGAGCCGCCGACGCCTGCTTGAGAACGTAGCCCACCGAGCGATCGAGTTCCCCGAGAGTTTCGACTTGCCTCATGTCAGCATCCTGACATATACTGCATGTAAGGACCCTGACATCCGCAAAATTCACTGAGGCACGAACCACATGACTGTGACCGGACCAGACTTCATCTCACTCCAAGTCCGCGACCTCGCCCGTTCAGCTGACTTCTATGAAGGCCGTCTCGGCCTACGACGGGCGGCAGTGAGTCCGCCCCACGCCGTCGTTTTCGATACCGAACCCACCGCCTTCGCCGTACGCGAGCCGCAGCCTGCCCTTGACATGGAGGCAATCCGTCCCCGGCCAGGAGCAGGGGTCGCGCTCTGGCTGCACGCGGATGATGCTCAGACTCTCCATGACCAGTTGGTCAAAGCGGGGGTGGCCATCCTGGCCGAGCCGATCGACGGGCCCTTCGGGCGGACATTCACCTTTGCTGACCCTGACGGCTACGCCGTGACCATCCATGACAAGAGGTGACCGCCACCCACGAGGAGGTCCGCCAGGTACCGGGGCCGTGGTTTGAGAGCGGTGGCCAGCACCGACTAGAGCTCTGGTGAATTCAGCAGGCCCTCCATCCTGTCCGCAGCATCCCGGCGCAGCTCGGGAATGACGTGAGAATAGGTGGTCATCGTCATCCCGATCTCCGAGTGTCCGAGTACCTCCATGACGACGCGCGGTGATACCCCCTGGACCAGGAGGCGGATCGCGCACGAGTGACGTAGGTCGTGGAAGCGTCGTTGGGGAAGGCCCGCCCGGTCCAGATGCCCGTGAAAGTGCCTGGTGACCGTCGTGCCTTCGAGGCCGCCCCCGTCCTTGTGGGTGAAGATCAGGTCCTCCGACTGGACCGTCACGCCGCGGCCGCGGTGTTCCTCAGCTTGCCGGGCTCTATGCTCCCGTAAGCCGTTGACGATCGAGGTCGGCATGACGAGCGTTCGCCGGCTGCGGTCAGTCTTGAGGTCAATCAGCTGCAGCCGACCGTCGATGCGCTGCAACTGCTTGGAGATGCGGAGGTAGCCGAGTCGGAGATCGACATCCCGCCAGCGCAGTCCGAGGGCCTCTCCCTGCCGCAAGCCCATGGTCAGAGCCACCGAGTAGGGCGCCCCTGGTTGGTCCCAGGTCGGGTTGCGCGGGCCGCTAGTTGAGCTGCTCCGCCAACGCGACGATGATCCCCTGGGGGCCGCGGACGTAGCAGAGCCGGTAGCTGTCCTGGTACTGCGCCACCTCTCCAACGAGTTCCGCACCGTGGGCTCGCAGGGCGGCGACAGTGGCGTCGATGTCGTCGACGACGAACATGACGCTACGTAGGCCGAAGGTGTTTCCCAGTGCGTTCTCCGGCTCAGCGTTGACCGCCGTCGGGGTATGGAACTTCGTCAGCTCGAGCCGGCCGTGGCCGTCCGGGGTCCGCATCATCGCGATGTCGACTCGGACGCCGTCGAGCCCGTTGACACGGTCCACCCACGGTCCCTCGATCGGCGCCCGGCCCTCCAGCTCCATTCCAAGCTCGACAAAGAACGCAATAGCAGCCTCAATGTCGTCGACGACGACGCTCACGTGGTCCATCCGCCGAATCGTCATGGTGGTTTCTCCTTCTTCGTCGCGCGGCCTGTCGTGGCCACTGGTGTACCGGGGACGGAGCCAGCGCGACATTCCCGACACCCGGAAACGTGCTGACTTAAAGGGACCTGCATCTGGCCGTCACCGCCCTGGTTGCGCCCACCGCCGAACGAGAACCGTCCCGGGACGCAAGCAAGCCGATCCCCTTTAAGGGCGTGTGATCGACGTCTCGGTGCGGATGTTACCCCATGTTCAGGCGTGTCTTCGACTAACACCGGCGGGCGCTCAGTGGAAGCGTCCTAAGCCGCACACCAATTGGTGGGAAGAACTGCTAACCGGGATCCGAGGTCCACTGAACGGAAAACGCAAACGCGATCGCCCTCACGCCCGACGACATCGACCGGCAAGCACTTTGTGAGGCACTCTTGGGAACACTTGCCTCCGGCCCGGACGCGGCCGCGGCTCTCGCCAGCCGGCCGCCATCCGTACAGCAATTGGGCCGTAAAACGGTGTCACAGAGCAGTAGTCAGAGGCACTCCGCGAATACGAAATCGTACTTCTAAACGGGGCTGGGCCGATCTCCGGACCGCAAGGCAGGGGGTTCGATTCCCTCCGGGCGCACCAAATTTGAATATGAATCCATCCATGAGTGGGGCCGGCGGCACTCGTCTGACAGCAGTTTGACAGCAGTTGACAGCAGTTGCTCACCGCACCGGGCAGCATCATGATCTGGGTCGCCAGGTGCTCACCCGACCCCTCCCGGGGCTATTGCCCGCGGTCACGACACAAGCTTCAGCCGGAGAAGATTTCAGCTGCGGTTATCGCGAGCACCTCGGTTGGCCTGGCTACCCGTTCTCTCGCACAGACCGCAAACCGAAGATCACCTCGAACCTTAGGCAAGCTCTCGGCCTTGCGTTCGAGTTCGCGACGTATCGTCGCCCCATCTACCTGACGCGCCCATTTCGCCTCGCCCACAACCGCCGCTGAGCGATCCCGTCCTGCTAGCGCAACCGCATCGATCTCGACGGGATTCTCGGCTGCGGTCCAGAAAGGCCCGACTGCAACGATTCCTTCGCCAAGTTCATTGAGCTCGGCAAGACGTCGGAGATGCAGACGGAAGGCTTCCTCCCAGCGAGGTCCGAGATGATCGTCCAAGTCGCTAATCAACACCGGCAGAATGCTGCGGCCAAGTCCACGATCGATCTCGGCTCTGTATCGGTCGAGGACGCTTAGCCAAAAGGCCAGAAAGTTATCGGCAATCCGATAGATCTTGCGCCGGGTGCGGCTCGGCTCCTCAGTGACCGGCGTTACCCGTTCCACGAGCCGAAGATCCACCAATCGCTCCAGGGTTCGAGTGGGGTCCGCTCCGACGGCATCAGCGATCTCGTTGTGTTTTGTCCGAGCCGCCGCAATAGCGAACAGCACGCGGCGACCGAGACCTCCCAGGTCGCCTTCCGTGGCTAGAAGAAACGAGCCCTCAGTCAGCAGCCGGCCGCCAGGAGTGCACGCGAGCTCGGCCAGGTTCTGGCGCAGGTTCAGTCGCTGATCCCACCACTCGAGGTACAGCGGCACGCCTCCAACCAATCCCCAAACCAACGCACGGTCAGCCGGCTTGAGCGCGGGCAGCATTTTGGCAGCCTCATGTGGTCGGAACGGGTGGAGGAGAAGAGTCAGATCGAGCCGCCCGTAAAGGGGCGCACGCTGCTCCTGCATTGCCTCAATCGTCCGGACCGCAGAACCAGAGAGGAGCAGCTTGAGCTGGGTCCTCGGCTGTAGCCGATCCCAGATCGCTCGCAGGACGCTCGGTAGCTCGGGGACTATCGCTAACAACTCCGGAAACTCATCGATCACCACGAGAAGCGGACCGGCTTCGGCCGCGCTAGCCAAAGCTTCGAAGGCGTCGGCCCAGTCGGCAAAGGGCCGAGCTGCGAGATCTCGTATGCCGTAAGCCAGCAGAGGCCCAGCCGCTTTCGAGAGGACCCGCAGCTCGTCGGGGACCGGTCGTCCGGTGGCCGTGTGAAATACAGCTCGGCGGCCCTCCGCAAAGCGCTGAAGCAGAGCGGTCTTTCCAACCCGGCGCCGCCCCCACACCAAACCGAGCGCCCCTCCGGACCTCGCCCACCACCGCTCTAGCTGCTGCAGCTCATCCTCTCGGTTCACGAATGGCACGCCGACATCTTACGTCGGTGACAGCAGCCGTCGGCGACCTCTCTGGTCGACATTCTTGCGATAAGATGGCTGACTAAGTCGGAGCACCGCGGTGCGAGCTGCTCTCTGCTCAACCAGGCGGTGCGGTGGGGCATGATCGGCTGGAACGCTCCCACGGCCGTCGTGAACGTTGACGGCATGTCAACTCAGCCGACCAGATCGTACCTCGCAGCTACCTCTTGATCCGCACGCCTGAGCCGGAATCTCCCGCGGCTGAACCCGGCGATCGGGTGGCGGGTTGATTCCTCCCCCAGGGCCAGGTCGGCTGCGGTTTCGCCCATCACCGGCGCGAAGTTGAAGCCGTTGACCGGAGAAGCCGGCCTCTCCCCGCCTGCTTCGACCGCTTCATCCAGTTCTTCTGATTCTCTCGGTGCTCGGTAAGAATTGGCGCCGACGATCGCGACGCGCTGAGGCCAGGAACTGCCCGAGCTCGTCCTTGGCCTCGGCGGGCATCGCCGCCAGCAGAATCAGAACAGGATCAAGCCGATGGCAATCCGTGTCAGCGTCTTGGGCATCACTCGACAAGTGATGAGAACGCGGTGGGTCGCATCCAGGGGCACCATGGTCAGCCTGGGGTGGCCGCTGCTGAGAACCACCCGGGCAGCCTCCGGGTCCGCCAAGATGTTGAACTCGGCTGCCGGGGTTACGTTGCCGATCTCGTGACCACCCCTCATCAGGATTACCTCTGAGATGCGCTGCACGATCTTTGGTTCCAGAACCATGGCCATAGCAATGTTGGTCAAGGGACCGGTCGGCATCAGAACCACGTCATCCCCCGCTGACGACATGTAGGTCTCAATCAAGAACTGACGTGGGTTCGTTTACGGCACAGGTCTGCGCCAGACCATCGACTGGTACCTCGCAAGCCGAGTCCGAGAATCGACACTCGCTGAGCCTTGGGGCTTGCGCTGACCCCGAGGAGGCCGCCCAGCGCCCGGCGGAGGTACTTGCCTGCCGTCGCTAGCAAGGACATGCGGCGTAATATCTTCCTGTAGTCAGGCGGTGCCGATTGTGGGACGCCTCCGTGCGTCTCCGATTCGCCTGAGAGGAGCGGTGACCAACGTGAAGGCGGTACGGCTGCACCAGTACGACCATCGCCCAGTGATCGAGGAGGTTCCGGAGCCGAAGATCTCCGGGCCGCTCGATGTGATCGTGAAGATTGGCGGCGCCGGTCTGTGCCGGACCGACCTGCACATCATAGAGGGCCAGTGGGAGTCCAGGAGCGGCGTCACGCTGCCGTACACGCTCGGCCACGAGAACGCGGGCTGGGTGCATGAGGTAGGCTCTGCGGTCACCAACGTGGTCCCCGGCGACACGGTGATCCTGCACCCCACCCCGACCTGCGGATTGTGTCGCGCCTGTCGGGCCGGCGACGATATGCACTGCCCCAACGGCTCGTTCCCCGGGATCAGCACCGACGGCGGCATGGCCGAGTTCCTGCTGACCTCCGCCAGGGCCTGCGTCAAGCTCGACCCGCAAACCCAGCCGAAAGACGTCGGTGCGTTGGCCGACGCGGGCATCACCGCCTACCACGCCGTGCGCAAGGCCGTTCCGCTGCTCTACCCAGGCACACGCTGCGTGGTCATCGGGGCCGGCGGGCTCGGCCACATCGGCATCCAGTGCCTGGCCGCGCTGACCGCGACCACCATCATCGTGGTGGACAAGAACCCGGACGCGCTCAAGCTCGCCGAGCAGCTAGGCGCGCACCAGACAGTGGTGGCCGACGGCAGCCACGTGGACGCCGTCAAGGACCTCACCGACGGCAACGGGGCCGAGGTCGTGATCGACTTCGTCGCCGAGCAGGGTGCCGAGAACGCCGGCTGGGAGATGACCCGCCGGGCCGGCTCGTACTACGTGATCGGCTACGGCGGCACCCTGAACATCGAGACGATCGACATCATCTCAACGGAGCGGAACGTCATCGGCAACCTGGTCGGCACCTACAACGACCTGGCCGAGCTGATGGTCCTGGCCCAGGCCGGCAAGGTGACCCTGCACACCAGGATCTACCCGCTGGACGCGGCGCTCGACGCGATCGACGATCTCGACAACGGCCGCATTCGTGGTCGCGGTGTCCTCGTTCCCTTGGAGAATTGATGCGTAATGATCAGCGTTAGTAGGCGAGTAGCGAACGCTCGGATGGGGCGCTAAGGAACCAGTGGTGCGACGCACAGTGCAATGGCGCGATCGTCGAGTTGTGTGTGCGCGGCTAATGTTCTGCGATCTCGCCTCATCTTGCCGGACCGACGTTCGTGTCGATGGCAATTCTGCATCAACCGCCTGGTTAAGTTTTCTATTGGAGGTTTGAGGGTGTACGAGAAGAATGGCGAGAAGTACTACGTAGTCGACAGCCACACGCACTACTGGAACGCGGCCAGAGACAACTGGGTGCCCGGCGCCGAGCAGTACGCCAAGGGCTGGATCGAGTGCTTCCACGCCTACCAGGGGCTGGGACCGGCCGAGACGCACTGGTCGCTCGAGAAGTTCCAGAAGTACTCCGAGGCCGACCTGATGAAGGATCTCTTCGAGGACGGCTATGTCGACAAGGCGATCTTCCAGCCGACGTATCTCAAGGAGTGGTACACGGAGGGCTTCAACACCACCGAGCGCAACGCGATCCTCGCCGAGAAGTACCCGAGCAAGTTCATCCTCAACACCCGCTGGGACCCTCGGGAGGGAGATGCCGGGCTGAAGCAGCTCGAGGAGAACGTGGCGCGCTACGGCAGCAAGGGCGTCAAGCTCTACACCGCCGAGTGGAGAAACGGCTCCCGGGGCTGGACGCTGAAGGACCCCGAGGCGTCCCGCTACCTGGAGAAGTGCCAGGAGCTGGGTGTCAAGAACATCCATGTCCACAAGGGCCCGACGATCTGGCCGCTGGACAAGGACGCCTTCGACGTGGCCGACGTGGACCAGGCGGCGACTTCTTTCCCCGAGCTGAACTTCATCGTCGAGCACGTGGGCCTGCCGCGCATCGAGGACTTCTGCTTCATGGCCACGCAGGAGCCCAACGTGTACGCCGGCCTGTCCGTGGTCATCGGCGGCCTCATGCATGCCCGGCCGCGGTTCTTCGCCAAGGTGATGGGCGAGCTGCTGTTCTGGGTCGGTGAGGACAAGATGACCTTCGGCAGCGACTACGCCATCTGGGAGCCAAAGTGGCAGATTGAGGGCTTCGTCGACTGGGACTACCCGAACGACGAGTTCTCGGACTACCCGAGGGTCACGACCGCGACCAAGAAGAAGATCCTTGGCCTGAATGCGGCCAAGCTGTACGACATCGAGGTCCCCATCGACTACCAGCTCCAGGAGCAAGCCGGACGCCGGGAAGCCGCCGTCGGGGTCTCGGATACCGAGGCGCCGGCGTGACGGATGCCTCGCGCGTCCTCGCCGCGTTGGACACGGTGCGCGACCCGGAGCTGGACGAGCCGGTCACCAAGCTTGGCTTCGTAGCCTCGTGCACCGTGTCCGACAACGGTGTCGCCGAGGTGCGGCTGAGGCTGCCGACCTTCTTCTGCGCTCCGAACTTCGCCTTCCTGATGGTCGCCGACGCCTATGACGCGGTGTCCGCGGTGGACGGCGTCACGCGCACACAGGTGCTGCTAGAGGACCACTTCGCCTCGGACCAGATCAACGGGGGCGTGGCCGCGCGGGCGGGGTTCACCCAGGTCTTCGATGGCGAGGCCGTCGACGAGCTGGGCCAGCTGCGGTCGGACTTCCTGCGCAAGGCGGTAATGGCCGGCACCGACCGGGTATGCCGACCGCTGCTCACCGCAGGTGTAGCCGCGGAAGACCTTGCCAGGATGGTGCTCGGCGAGGTGCCGGCCTCGGGGGACTTGGACCGGCTGCGGTCCCGCCGGACCGAGCTCGGCCTGCCGGCCGGGGACGATGCCCCGCTGCTGATCGACCCCGCCACCGGTGCTGCGATCGGCGTCGAGGCGCTGTCGTTGCACCTGCGGCGGGCCAGGATCACCCGGGTCAGCCTCGAGGCCAACGCGGTGACCTGCCGGGACCTATTCGCTCAGCGCTACCGCTCCGCCTTGGCCAACTCGGAGCCAGTCGCGCGGTTTGGGGTAGCCACTTAGGCGGAGGTAATCGGCGGGGCCGACCTCCACGAGAAAGGGGGTGCCGATGTCTTTGGCGCTATCCAGCACAATCAGCGTGCCAGGAGCCGTAGTCGAACCGGCACGAGGTTGCCCCTACGGTTTGGAAGCCCGGTACCCAGCTTTCCAAACTGCTCAAGCCCTGGTGATCTGTAGGATGCGGCGACCGAGGGCATTGGTGACCTGATCGTGGAGTGTGAGCGCGCTCTCATGCGACACCACCGCTTCTGGACCGCACTCCAACCAGGCGTTCACCACCGCCTCAAAGGGCGAGTACGGGTATCTGGCGAACCGGTAGACATGCCGGCCGGCACGCAGGAAGCGGCCCTTTGCCACGTGATATGCCAGCATGGATCTGCTGTAGCCGCTGGCGCCGGCCTGCGCGGTCGTGAAATGGCCCAGATGCTCGTCGGCGATGCCGTAGAGGCGAGCCTCATCGGGCGCGTGCCGGTCACGCATTCGCTCATTAGATACCCGCGCGTTCTTGTGACGTACGGCGTTGAGCGTCCCTGGAACCTGCTGGTTCGACTGAGCAAGTCGTGCCAGCCGCCCTGGCCCATGCGGCGGACCGTGGCGTCAGGGCTTGTTAGGAGCGGGTACCTGACCTTCGAGCTAGGTCGAGAAGAGAACTGCCAGCTCGTACACCATTGGTGTACAGTGGGGCACATGGCGGAGTCGCTAAACGCTCGGGTCAATACACGCATCCCCCGGCGGATGAAGGAAGACCTGTCGGCCCTTTCCAAGCGCCGGCACCTGGACGAGAGTGACCTCGCTCGAGCATTGCTAGACGAGGGGTTGCGGCGTGAGAAGCACCCCGGCATTGTCTTCCGATCGACTCCCTCGGGCCGGGAGGCTGCCCTCGAGGGTCGCCGTCTCTATGTCTGGCAGGTGATCGAAACCACCAGGGCCAGCGATGGCAACGTGGAGGAAACGGCCGATTACCTCGCGATCCGTCCCTATCAGGTCCGATCCGCCGTCGATTACTACGCGGAGTATGGCCCCGAGATTGATCAGCTGATCGAGGAGAACCGCCAGGAGGCAACCCGAGCTCGCGAGCGCTGGGGCCGCCAGCAGCAGGCGCTTCGTCCCTCAAACTGATCCTCGATGAGATGCTGGACCACCAGATAGCGGTTCAGTTGCGACAGCGCGGCTGGGATGTCGAGTCGATCCAGGGCGACCACTCCGAGCTGATGGGAGTTGAGGACGCCATGGTCCTGGAGCGAGCGACAGCCATGGGCAGATCTCTGGTAACTGACAACGTTCGCCACTTCATGCCGCTTCACGAGCGGTACCTCAGCGAACACCGAACCCACGCCGGCCTGGTATTCGCGGACTCCCGTAGCTATCCCCGGAGCAAGAGGACGATCGGCCTTTGGGTCCAGGGGTTGGCGGCGAATCTTGACAGTCACGCGACTGCGGAGACAGCTAACCTCTGCATTTGGCTGCCGTGATGCCCGCCCGGCAGCTCTGGGGTCACGAATCCCTCGGTAACTTGCCGGCAGGATCGCAATTCGAAGGAGCGGCCGAAGCCGCTGCTTCTGCTGATTCAGTCCAAGGCGTCGGTGGTTGGGGTCATCGGCCGGTTGCGGCCCTCCGCGATGCACGCGCCTGAATCGAACGCGTCAAGCGTGGCGAACCACATACCGACGTCGGCGCGACGCCTCATGGGCGCCGTAGCCCAGCGAAGGAGGTGATGCTGACCAAGTGGTTCGGCCCGCCGAGTGTCTCACGGGGGTTGACAAATTCCGCGCTCGTACAGCAATTGGGGCGCAAGACGGCGTCGCAAGGGGGCATTCAGCGGCACTCGTTGAATACGAAATGGCTATGCCGAAGGGGGCTGGGCCGACCTCCGGACCGCAAGGCAGGGGGTTCGATTCCCTCCGGGCGCACTATTTGTCCTGTCTCACGCCATACCGGAGATCTGTCTCACGTCATCGTGGACAAATTTAGGGCTGCCGAGGGGCTGATAGATCCGGTTGGGGTCGAGAGTCAGCTGGCGGATGAGCGAGCCGTCTTCGGCGAGCACCCTGACCTCGGCATTGGCGACCAGTAGCCGCACCCGCTGGGGGGCGTAAGCGCGGCCGACGGCGACGTGGCGGAGCCGGCTCATGTAGCGGAGGGTGACGCGGCCACCGCTGTCAATGCGGTCCTTGCGGACTCGGTAATGGATAGCCGGAGCGGAAGTTTTGGGTGCCGCCTTGAGGCGGGCGTTGAAGGCAACCAAGGGGATCCGGCCGTCGAGTGCGCGATGCGGGCGCTGCTGGTTGTAGTAGGTGCGAAAGCTGTCGAGCTGGAGCTGGAGTAGGCCGACCGAGGTCGCTGGCGGTTGTTTGGCGAGGAACCTTTTGAGGGACTGGTGAAAGCGCTCGA
>JAEKNQ010000016.1 GCA_016464825.1 Candidatus Dormiibacter inghamiae
CCTCTACGACGACTGGTGTGACGTTTACAATCGGCTCCGGCCGCACAGCTCGCTCGGCTACATGCCGCCAGCCGTCTTTGCGGCCGCGCTCATCAACCCGGAACCCTTATTGAGGGTGGACCACTAAACGGGGACCGGTCAACACCGTCAGGACCGCTGGCAGCAAACTGCGTACGTCTTAGCGTGCGCGGAGGAACAGTTTGGCATGAGCTCCGCTACGACGCTGACCTTTCTCAGCCTGGGGAACCCGACAGGGCTCAAGTTCATCGTCGAGCACGGCGGCCTGCGCGCCATCTTCGACTTCGGGCGTGAGCACGCTCCCGGCCGGGCGCTCTTCTCGCTTGGCTTGGTGCCGCGGCCCGGCCGGGAGCTCGCTGACGAACTGGCAGTGGGGATCGCCCCGAAGCTGTCCGGCGTCTACGACGCCTGGGATGGCCGCACGGCGGTCTTCCTCTCCCACCTCCACCTGGATCACTCAGGGCTCGTTCATCACCTGCACCCCGATGTGCCCCTCTACTACCCCGCCGCAATGGAGCCGCTTCGGGCCGCCGTCGAGGGTTCGGGCTACCTCCCTTGGCGGCGGCCGCCCGGCACTCAAGTGGCCGACGGCGCGACCGTCGGCGGCGGCGAGCTCTCAGTCCACTTCCTGGCGGTGGACCACGACCTCCCGGGGGCCAGCGGCTTCCTGGTCAGGACGCCCGAGCTGGCGCTTGCTTTCACTGGTGACCATCGTTGGCACGGATCGCATCCGGAGCTGACCGCCGCCTTCGCCCAGGCCGCTCGCGGCGCCGACGTTCTGGTTCAGGAGGGGGTGACACTGGGCGCACCGCCGCCGGGAGCGACCCCGCTCTCCGAGCACCAGGTCTGGGCGGGGTTTGAGCGCCTGCTGCTGGAGCGAACGTCGGGCCTGGTGATCGTCAACGCCTATCCGATGAACCGGGAGCGCGTCGCCGCCTTCGCCGCCGCCTGCGAGAGGCACGGGCGGCGCTTCCTCATGGAGGCCCAGGCCGCCCAGATCGCCGGATACCCGGGCGTATTGACCGACCCGGGCGGAGTCGCGGCGGACCCCGCTGGCCACTGTCTTCAGCTCGGCTTCGGCGGCTTGCCCAGCCTGATCGACTTGCAACCCCCGCCCGGCTCCGTCTACGTTCACAGCGATGGGGCGCCGATGGGGCCGTTCGACCCGGCCTGGACTGTGATGGAGGCGTGGCTGGCGCGGTTTGGGTTGGAGTTCGTAGGCCTGGGCAGCACTGGCCACTCCTGGCCTGAAGACATCGTCAGGATGGTGCAGGCCGTCCGGCCGGGGCTGGTCGTACCAGTCCACAGCCGCTCTCCTGAGGCCCTGGAGGTCCCGGGCGTGCCGCGCCTATTGGCTGAGCCGCAGAGGCCCTACGCCGCCGCCGAGCTGAAGGCCCTGGCCCGGCAGCTGTTCGCTAGAGCCGCAGGTCCCACTCCGTCAGCGCATGGAGGTGATCCCGCGCCGTCAGGTCGAACGTGATGGGCGTGATGCTGACCCAGCCGTTCGCCACCGACCAGGCATCGGTGTCCTCGGCGGTGTCTTTCATCTCATAGGTCCCGGCCAGCCAGTAGTACGGCTGGCGGCGAGGGTCCTCGCCGACTTTGAAGGCCTCCTGGTAGTTGGAGTCCCCCTGCCGGGTGACCTTGACGCCCTTGATCTCGTTGCGGGGCAGGTTGGGCACATTGATGTTGAGCAGCACCTTCTCAGGCAGCCCCTTCTCCAGGACCAGCTTGGCGACGCCGCGCGCAATCTCGGCGGCCACGTCCCAGCGTGGCTCCACGAACGCTGCCAGCGACACAGCAATCGATGGAATGCCCAGAATGCGCGCCTCGGTGGCGGCCGAGACGGTGCCTGAGTAGATGATGTTGGTGGCTGTGTTGGGCCCTAGGTTGATGCCTGACACCACGAGGTCCGGCCGGGTGCCCTCGCCGAGCACTCCGCCCAGTGCCAGCTTCACGCAGTCGGCGGGGGTGCCGTTGGTCGCGTAGCCGATCTTCCGGCCCTCGAGCGAGAACTCCTTCACGCGCAGCGGGAGCAGGGTGGTGATCGCATGCCCGACGGAGGAACGTTCGGCGTCCGGCGCGACCGCCACTGTCTCACCCAGTTGCGATAGTGAGTGGTAGAGAGCGTGGAGGCCTGGCGAGGTGATGCCGTCGTCGTTGGTGACGAGGATGCGCGCTATCTGGCGGTCCCCAGGCCGGCCCGTACCGCGCTTCGCTCCCCGGCTCCGAGCGCAGATCTCGATAAGAGGAGAGTATGAGAGAGTGGAGCGCACGCAAGCAGCCGAACGATCCCGCATAGCCGATCCGGCCCTGGCCCCCGAGGGTGAGCAGCGGATCGAGTGGGTGGCCAGGCATTCGCCGGTTCTGAACCGTTTGGCTCGAGCTCGCCTGGCCGACGGTGCGCTCAGCGGCAAGCGGATCGCTCTGGTCGTCCACCTGGAGGCCAAGACCGCTTACCTGGCGACGCTGCTGGCGGAGACGGGGGCGGAGGTGGTCGTCGCGGGCAGCAATCCGGGCTCGACCCAGGACGCAGTGGCGGCGGCCCTGGTCCGGCGGGGGATCGAGGTGCATGGCGTCCATGACGCTGAGCCAGAGGCCTTCGAGGCCGATCTGATGGCGGTTGCTGACACCCGACCCGAGCTCATCATCGACGACGGCGCGGAGCTCACGACCCGCTTGGTCAAGCAGCGATCCGACCTGGTCCCCGGACTGGGCGGTGTCACTGAGCAGACCACGACCGGGGTCCACCGCCTGCGGGCGTTGGCCGCCTCGGGCCGGCTCACCTTCCCAGCGATCGCCGCCAACGACGCGCTCTGCAAGCACCTCTTCGACAACCGCTACGGGACCGGCCAGTCGACCCTGACCGCCATCCTGCGCCTCACCAACCGCAGCGCCGCCGGCAAGGAGTTCTGCATAGTGGGGTACGGCTGGGTGGGCAAGGGACTTGCCCGCTACGCAGCAGGTCTCGGGGGCAGGGTGACAGTCGTGGAGGTCGATCCGATCCCCGCCCTGGAAGCGCACATGGACGGGCATCGGGTGGCGCGGCTGGCAGATGCGCTGCCTGACGCCGACGTCGTGATCACCGCCACAGGTGGGGTCGAGGCCGTGGGCCGTGAGCACTGGGCGCTGCTCCGGGACGACGTCCTGCTCGCCAACGCCGGCCACCACGACCGTGAGATCGACGTGGAGACCCTTGACGCAGTCGCCGATCGGGTGGAGGACGTGAGGCCGGGCGTCCGCCGTTACAGCCTCCGCGGCGGCGTCCGCTGCTACCTGCTCGCCGACGGGCGGCTGGTCAACATAGCCGGCGCGGACGGACACCCGGTCGAGATCATGGACCTTTCATTCGCCGTCCAGGCCCTGGCCGTACACCACCTTGCCTCGACCAAGCTGGAGCCCGGTCTGCACAGGCTGCCGGCCGAGCTGGACAGTGAGATCGCCCTGACCAAGCTGGAAGCACTGAGCATCAGGCTCGACGAGCTCAGGCCGTCCCAGCGCGCCTTCTTCGAGCAGTGGCAGGCGTGAGGCGGCACAGCCTGCGGTCAGTGGTCAAGGACCCCCACCTCGCCCCCGGGGGCGGGCGCAAACTCGACCTGGCGGGCACCTGGGCGCCCGTCTTGAACCGCGTTCGCGAGCGGCTGCTGGCCGAGGGCAGCGTGCGCGACCGTCGGGTGGGGATCATCCTGCCGGTGGAGCCGAAGACCGCCTACCTTGCCGTGATGCTGGCCGAAGCTGGCGCCCAGGTGGCGCTGGCCGCGCCTGGGGCGCTCACCCAGGACGACGTCGCGGCCGCCTTGGCAGAACGTGGCGTCCAGGTCTTTGCCCGCAGTGACTCGACTCCTGAGCGGGAGCTCGAGTTCTACTCGGAGGTGCTGGATCGGCGGCCGGAGGTGGTGATCGACGATCGGGCAGCGCTCATTCGCATGGCCCACACGACCCACCCGCAGGCGCTCCAGGACCTGATCGGCGCTTCGGAGGAGACCACTACAGGCGTCGTCACGCTGCGGGCGATGGCCGGTGCGGGAGCGCTCCGGATCCCCTGCATCGCGGCCAACGACGCCAGGTGCAAGCACCTCTTCGACAACCGCTACGGGACCGGCCAGTCGACCATCACAGCCGTGCTGGACTCGACCAATCTGCTGCTGGCGGGCAAGGTTCTGCTGGTCATCGGTTACTCCTGGGTGGGCAAGGGGATAGCCGCGCGAGCCCGCGGCATGGGCGCCAAAGTGACGGTCAGCGAGGTGGACCCGATAGCCGCGCTCGAGGCCTTCCACGACGGCTTCCGAGTCGAGCCGGTCATAAAGGCGTGTGAGACGGCCGAGATCGTCATGACAGCTACCGGCGTACCTAACGCTCTCCCTCCCGACGCCATCGATCGCCTGCCCGATGGGGCGCTGCTGGCGAACGCGGGCGCGGTCGACGATGAGTTCGACCTGCGCAGGCTGCGCGAGCGGGCGCAGGGGGCGCGGCTGGCGCGGCGGAACGTGGAGGAGTTCCGGCTGGCAAACGGCCGGTCGGTGTTTGTGATCGGCGACGGGAAGGTGGTCAACCTCTCGGCCGGCGAGGGCCATCCGGTGGAGATCATGGATCTCACCTTTTCGGTGCAGGCTCTCTCAGCCCGTCACCTGCTGCTCCACGGCAGCGAGATGGACTCTGCTGTCCACCTGCCGCCGCCTGAGATCGACCAATGGGTGGCTCGGCAAAAGTTGCAAAGCCTGGGTGTGAGCATCGATCACCTCACCCCTGAGCAGGAGCGCTACTCCAGCAACTGGGAGGCTCACGCTTAGTGTCCCGCGCCAGAGATTCGTTGGCATATGGCGGCTCCGGACACCGATGCCAGCGTCAACCCACCCCACGAAGCAGGCTTCGCGGGGACCCCGGAATTGGGGCCCGGCCCGTCGTCGCACGCCCCCGCTGCGCGGGACCCCCGGCTGGAAAGTCCGCTCCTCCTAGTTCCGCCCCTTCCTTGTCCTCGGCGCCCGGACCGGCGCCCTCCGGGCGCCTGCCACAATCTACTCAACGAACCCCTGGCGCGGGACACTAGCTTGCCGGTGCGTTACCGAGCGGACGCCGTGGTCACCTGCGATACTGCCTTCAGCGTCCACCGGCCGGGCGAAGTGGACGTGGAGGGCGGCCGGATCACTTGGGTGGGCCCTGTCGCTGACGCGCCCCCGGCCACGGGAGCGGAGCACCGATTGGCGGGGCTTCTCATGCCAGGGCTTGTCAACGTGCACTGTCACTCCCCGATGACGCTGTTCCGCGGTGCTGCTGAGGACGTGCCACTCGCAGTCTTTCTCCGCGAACGGCTGTGGCCGCGCGAGAGTCGCCTGGAAAGGGACGACGTCTACTGGGGCATGAGGCTGGCCTGTGCCGAGCTCTTGCGCGCGGGCGTCACCACCACCTGCGAGATGTACATGCAGGAGGAGGCCATCCTGGCGGCGGTGCTTGACGCCGGAACCCGCTGCGTCCTCACTCCTGCTGTCTTGGAGATGCCTTCGTGGCCTCGTTTCCCGAGCTGGCAGCGGCGGCTCGCCGATGTTCTCGCCTTCCGCGCCGAACACGCAGCCGCGGGCGACCGCGTCGAGGTGGGCGTTGCCGCCCACTCGGCCTATGCACTTCCGCTGGAAGGCGTGAGGGCGTGGCCCGGGCGGCCCAGGAAGTGAGCGCGCTTTTTCACATCCATGTGGCGGAGACCCGGGATGAGGCGCAGGCGCTCGAGCGCCGGCATGGCAAGACTGTTCCTGCCCTCCTCGCCGATCAAGGCTGCTTTGACGGCCGGGTGCTCGCCGCCCACTGCGTTTGGCTCTCCGACGCCGATCTCCAGCTGTTCGCCGAGCATGATGTGGCCGTGGCCCACTGCCCCCAGAGCAACGCCAAGCTTGGGGCGGGGATCGCGCGTCTGACGGACATGCTGCGCTTGGGCCTGCGGGTAGGCCTCGGCACTGATGGTCCTGCCTCCAACAACGACCTCGACCTCTGGGAGGAGGTGCGGCTGGCACCGCTTCTCGCCCGTCTCAGGACCGGCGAGGCGCAGGCTCTGACCGCGCCGGAGGCTCTCCGCCTGGCGACTAGCGGAGGCGCTGCGGCGCTGGGGCGCGACGACATCGGAGTCCTCGAGCCAGGCCGGCTGGCGGACATGGTTCTCATGCGCTTGGATGACCCGACCTTCGTCCCCCTGGTGGAGCCTGAGGATGTCTGCTCGCACCTCCTCTGGTCAGCGTCGAGCCGGCTGATCAGTGATGTGTGGGTGGGGGGGCAGCCAGTTGTGGCCGACGGTGAATGCCTGACAGTCGATAGGGAGCGGGCGCAGCGCGAGGTCCAGCTGCGGGCGGTCCGCCTGGCGGGCTGACCAACGAGAGTGTGTCCCCGCACTTGTGCCGATGGACCCGCATCGATCCGCATCGACGGTCACGAGTTGCGGGCGTCACTAGGGCACGCTTGGGCGACGTAGAGCGGAATCGGCTGAGCGGCGGCGTGTGGTCGGGTAGGACTTCACAGCGCTGTGCAAGTGATCCCCAGCGGAGGTGTCACCATCGACGGCGCTGAGCTCGTGAAGTTCGTGCGGCAGCACGGCCTGGCGGTGGTCGCCACCCGCGGGCCGGAGGGAGCGCCGGAGGCGGCGCTGGTCGGTGTGGCGGCCACCAACCAGCGGGAGATCGTCTTCGATACAGCCATCCGTTCTCGGAAGTACCGCAACATCCAGGCGGACCCGCGGGTCGCGCTCGTGATCGGCTGGGAGAATGAGGTCACTGTGCAGTGCGAGGGCGTCGCCGACATCCTGATCGGCCCCGATCGCGACAGGTGCCTGCGGGCCTACCTCGAGCAATACCCTGACGGCCGGCGGCGAGCCGAGGACCGCGACATCGCTCACATTCGCGTCCGGCCCGGCTGGCTTCGTTACAGCGACTACCGGCCCGGCTCGTTCGGCATCCACGAGACCCGCCTCGACAGCTAGGAACGTCGGCGGCCCCGACAGCTGGGAACGGCAGTGGCCTCACCAGCCCGCGTATCTCAGGCTTGCCGCCCTGCCATTGTTGCCCTAGACTTCACTCGCGCCGCGCGCAGGGCGCCAGTTTTTGAGGAGGACACTTTGGTTTCGATGAGAGCATTTCGGGCCTGGATGGTTGGGGTGATGGCCGTCGCGCTGATCGCCACCGCCTGCGGCGGCAGCTCAGGCAGCAGCACGGCGGGTAGCAGCTGCTCCAAGACCTACAAGATCGGCCTGGTCACCGACGTCGGCAAGCTGACCGACAAGTCGTTCAACGCCGCCTCCTGGCAAGGTGTGCAGCAGGCAGCCTCCGACAAGAGCCTCTGCGTAAGCGCCAAGTACATCGAGTCCAACCAGCCCACCGACTACAGGAAGAACATGGAGACGTTCGTCGACCAGAGCTACGACATGATCGTGGCCGTCGGCTTCCTGATGGCCGACGACACCCTGGCGGAGGCCAAGGCACACCCCAACGTCAAGTTCACCATTGTCGACAACGCCTATGACGCCGCTCCCAGCAACCTGGTGGGGCTGGTTTTCAAAGAGGACCAGGCGGGCTACCTGATCGGCGCTCTGGCCGGGCTATTGACGAAGACCAACACGGTCGGCCAGGTGCTGGGCTTGAAGATCCCGCCTGTGCAGCGCTACGCCGACGGCTATCTCGCTGGGGTGAAGTCCACCAACCCGAATGCCAAGGTGCTGACCGTCTACCAGGGCCCCGGTGACGGCGCGGCCTTCAACAACCCGGCCTGGGGCCAGGCCCGGGCGAACGACGAGATCAACCAGGGGGCGGACATCGTCTTCGGCGGCGGCGGCAACACCGGCAACGGGGCCCTAATCGGTGCGCTACAGAAGGGCAAGACGTGCATAGGGGTCGACGTGGACCAGTACCTGAGCTATCCCGACGCAGCCAAATGCCTGGTGACGTCGGCCGAAAAGCACCTCTCGGTGGCCGTCAAGACAATCATCACCGACGCCGTCCAGAAGAAGTGGCCGGCGGCCACGCTGACCTTTGACGCCAAGAACAACGGCGTCGGCATCGCCCCCTACCACGACTACGACTCCAAGGTGCCGGCCGACGTGAAGAGCAAGATCAGCGAGATCGAGAAGAAGCTGGCCGACGGTTCCCTGCAGACCGGGGTCACGATCTAGCGGTCCCCATAGCTGCCCAGCAGCGCCCGGCGGCGCTTCAGCTCGCCGCGATCGTCAAGACCTTCGGCGCGCTTCGCGCCAACGACAGCGCGGACCTGACAGTGGAGTGGGGTCAGGTCCACGCCCTGCTGGGTGAGAACGGCGCCGGCAAGTCGACGCTGATGAACGTCGTCTACGGGCTGATCCGGGCTGACTCTGGCGAGATGCAGTTCGACGGCGCCCAAGTCCAGGTCCACAGTCCCCAGGACGCCATCGGGCTCGGCATCGGCATGGTGCACCAGCACTTCATGCTGATTCCGCCGCTGACTGTGGCTGACAACGTGATCCTGGGTCAGGAGACAGCGAGAGCTGCGGGCGTGATCGACGGCCGGGCGTCCCGCCGCACAGTCAACGAGCTCTCGCGCCGCTACGGCCTCCAGGTCGACCCCGACGCGAGAGTCCGGGATCTCTCAGTGGGGGTTCAACAGCGAGTGGAGATCCTGAAAGCTCTCTACCGGGGCGCCCGGCTCCTGATCCTTGACGAGCCGACTTCGGTCCTCACCCCGCAGGAGACCGAGGGACTGTTCCAGATCGTCAGGGGGCTCACTGCCGAGGGAAGCGCTGTCATCTTCATCACCCACAAGCTGGGTGAGGTGATGGCCATCGCCGATCGGATCACGGTCATGCGCAGGGGCAAGGTGGTCGCCTCCACCACACCCGCTGAATCCAGCCAGGCCGACCTGGCTCGGCTGATGGTCGGCCGGCCGGTGCTGCTCAGGGTCGAGAAGGGCCCGGCCCAGCCCGGCCGCCCTCTGCTCCAGGTTGACGGCCTGAGCGTCCTCGACGACCGCCGTCAGGTGGCCGTCGACGGGCTCAGCCTCGAGGTTCGGGCGGGCGAGATCCTGGGCCTGGCCGGCGTCGAGGGCAACGGCCAAGTCGAGCTGGTGGAGGCGATCGCGGGCCTTCGGCCGGCCCGCTCCGGCCGGGTCATGCTGTGCGACCATGAGGTTACCGCTGCGAGCCCGCGCCGCCGCCTCCGGGCCGGCCTCGGCCACATCCCGGCCGACCGCCACCGGATGGGGGTGATCCTGGAGCTCCCGATCTCCGACAACCTGGTCCTGGGGGACTTCGACAGGCCGCCCTTTGCCCGGGGAATCGTCAGGCTGCTGGCCCAGGTGCGGGACCACGCCGCGCGGCTGATCAAGTCGTTTGACGTACGCGCGGCGGGCCCCCAGCAGCTGGCGGGCGCTCTCTCGGGCGGCAACCAGCAGAAGGTCGTGGTCGCCCGCGAGCTGTCGAACGGTCCGCGGGTCCTGATGGCCGCCCAACCCACGCGGGGCGTGGACGTCGGCTCGATCGAGTTCATCCACCGGCAGATAGTCGAGCAGCGGGACGCCGGCCTGGCGGTTCTGCTGGTCTCTTCCGAGCTGGATGAGGTGCTCTCATTGGCCGATCGGGTGGCTGTCATCTACCGCGGCCGGATCGCAGCCGTGCTCCAGGCTGGTGAGATCGATCGCGACCGCATAGGCCTTCTAATGGCTGGTGGCCAGGCTGACCAAGTGCCGGCCGCCAGTGAGGGTGCGTTGTGAAGCGGGTCGGCAGGTGAGAGCCGCACTCCGGATCGCCCAGCAGGCGGCGGTGCCGCTGGTCGCCATCCTGCTCGGTTTCTTGGTCGCCGGCGTGGCGGTGGCCATCACCGGCGCGGATCCGAGCCAAGCCTACTTGGGGCTCTTCCAGGGCGCCTTCACCAACAAGCATGCGTTCACCGAGTCGCTGATCGCGTCGGTCCCCTACGTCTTCCTGGGACTGGCGGTGGCCACTGGATTCCGCGCCGGGCTCTTCAACATCGGCGCCGACGGCCAGTTCTACCTGGGCGCCCTGGGCGGCGTCTTTGTCGGGTTCTCGATCCACGGCCTGCCTGGCATAGTTCACATTCCATTGGCGATCCTGGCCGGTGTCGCCTGCGGAGCTGTCTACGGCGGCCTGCCTGGCTTCCTCAAGGCCCGGTTCGGAGCCCACGAGGTGATCACCACGATCATGCTCAACTACATCGCCTACAGCCTTTCCGACTACCTAATCAATCGCGGACCGCTGGGCGACCCCCACTCCTCGGCGCCCAAGACGCCGTTCATCGATCCGTCAGCGCAGCTCCCGATCATCTTTGCGGACAGCCGCCTCCACCTGGGTCTGCTGCTTGCCCTGCTGGCGGTGCCGCTGATGTGGTTCCTGATCGAGCGCACCACAATCGGCTTTCGCATCCGGGCGGTGGGGCTGAGTCCGGAGGCGGCGCGGTCCTCAGGTATCTCGGTGGCGCGGACCATGGTCCTGGTGATGGCGATTTCGGGCGGTCTCGCCGGCCTGGCCGGGGCCGACGAAGTGCTGGGCGTCTCGCACTTCATGCCCCCCAGTTTCTCGATCGGTTATGGCTTCGACGCCATAGCTGTCGCCCTGCTGGCCCGCAGCAACCCGTGGGGCATCCTGCCGGCGGCCTTCCTCTTCGGCGCCATGCGAAACGGCGCCGGGTTCATGCAGCTGCAGACGCAGGTCTCGGCCGACATGATCTCGATAGTGCAGGCGACGGTGATCATGTTTGTCGCGGCCCCGGTCATAGTGCGCTGGCTGCTGCGCCTGCGCGAGGTGCCCGCGGAGAGCCTCCAGATCACGCAGCCTGAGGGGGTCGGCGCCGCGCCGAAGACCTAGTGGACGCCTTCCTCCACGTCCTCCAACGGGGCGACCTGGTCAACCTGGCGGCCGCGACGCTGGTCGCCTCGACCCCCCTCGTGCTGGCCGCGCTCGGCGGCCTGATGTGCGAGCGCTCGGGGGTGGTCAACATCGCCCTCGAGGGGATCATGCTGACCAGTGCCTTCGTCGGCTACGCGGTCGCCTTTAACACGCATAACTTGACGCTGGGGGTTCTGGCCGCCGTCCTGGCCGGGATGGCGATCGCGGGCCTCCATGCAGTGCTCTCGATAGCGTTCGTGGTCGACCAGATAGTCAGCGGCACTGTGATCAACATCCTGGCGGTGGGCATCACCGGCGTCTTCTACCGCGCCTACATCCAGCAGGCCGAGGTCCGCGGGCCCGGCGTCCTACCCGTTTGGAAGCTGCCCGGCCTCGGCGACATTCCCATCGTCGGACCGATCTTCTTCCAGCAGGCCTTCGTCACATACGCCGCCCTGGCGCTGATAGTCGTGGTCCACCTGGTCCTCTTCCGCACGGTCTGGGGGCTGCGCACACGTGCCTCGGGCGAGCATCCGCGGGCGGCCGAGACGGCCGGCATCAACGTCTACCTGGTTCGCTACGTCAACGTCATCGCTTCGGGCGCGCTGGCGGGGCTCGGCGGCTGCTACTTCTCGCTCCAGCAGGTGGGCAACTTCCTGCCAGGCATGACTGGCGGCCAGGGCTTCATTGCGCTCGCGGCTATGATCTTCGGCCGCTGGACGCCGCTCGGCTCCTTTCTCGCCTCTCTTCTGTTCGCGGGCGCCGGCGCGCTGGCGGGCCGGCTGCAGATCTACGGCGTTCACATCCCCTATCAGGTTCTGGGCATGCTTCCGTACGTGCTCACGATAGTTGTGGTCGCCGGCGCCGTGGGCAGGGCGGTGGCGCCTGCCGCCGTCGGCAAGCCGTACCGCAGGAGCTGACCGGCCCCGCGGGGCCGTGCGCGAGGCGGGCGGCGCGCCATCATTGAAAACGTGATCCGCGCTCTGGTCTTTGACTTCGACGGCCTGATCCTGGATTCGGAGGGGCCGGTGTTCGAAGCGTGGTCGGAGGTTTATCGCCGTCACGGCCAGGAGCTGTCCCAATCGTTTTGGGTGACCATCATCGGCCGCAGCCCAGGGTTCTTCGATCCCTTCGCGGAACTGGAAAAGCTGGTCGGCCACTCGCTGGACCGGGATGCGCTGCAGGACGAGCGCCGGCTGCGCGAGCGAGAGCTGGTGGAGGCGCAGCCTGTATTACCCGGCGTGCGGGAATGGCATCGCGACGCTTGTCGAATGGGCTTGAAGTTGGGGGTTGCCTCCAGTTCCAGCGCCAGCTGGGTGACAGGCCACCTGGAGCGGCTGGGTCTCGGAGGTTGGGACTGCATCCGCTGCCGGGAGCACGTGCGCCAGGCAAAGCCTGCCCCGGACCTCTATCAGGCAGCCCTCGCCTGCCTGGGTGTTACAGCCGGGGAAGCCTTGGCCATCGAGGACAGCGAGCACGGGGTGGCAGCCGCCAAAGCTGCTGGTCTCTTGGCTCTTGCTGTGCCCTGTTCGCTGACCAGTAGTCACGACCTCAGCTCGGCTGATCTGGTCCTGGGCTCGTTGAAAGAGCGATCTCTGGCCCAGGTCATGGTCGACCTGCGCAGCGCCTCGACAGTCAGTAGAGTCCGGTGAGCCGCTCCGGACAGGCCTTGGGTGGCTGGCTGGCCCGTCCGTTCAGCGCCCGGTGGCCGCATTCGGTCGAGATCTACGGGACTATCCTGGCCGCGGCGACCATAGCGGGCGTGGCGGACGCCAGCCACGATCTGCTCGAGATAGTGCTGGCAGTGGTGACCACAGTCGTCGTCTACTGGATAGCTCACGCCTACGCGGAGGTGCTGGGTCGGGGAGAAGGGCCTGCCCGAACCTGGGCTTCGGCCCGGCACGAGCTCGCCGCCTCGCTACCGATGGTCACGGCCTGCGCCCTGCCGGTGGCGGTGCTGATCATCGCGGAGGCGCTGGGCGCCGGTGTGCAGACTGCAGCTGTCCTGGCCCTCGGGCTCGTGGTCTTGCAGCTGTTGTGGTGGGGCTACATCACCCCGCTGAGCGGGGGGAGGAGCCGGCGGCTTGGCTCCAGCCTTCTCTTCGGCGGCTTGGGCGTCGCGATTGTGATCCTGAAGCTGCTGGTGCACTGAGGCAGCGGGCTCCTAAACGGCGCGGGTGAAGCAGGCGCGTGGTCAAATCCGTGAATTCGGGAAAGCCCGCCAGGACTCGTGGCTACGGGGGAGGGACGCGCTCTCGCACCGTCGGACGCTGCCCGGCCTTCGCGGGGGCCGGGCCGAAGCCAGAGATCGACGAGTACTCTCAGCGAATGGCCTTCTTCGCGCTGACGATGGTCAACGGCCCGAGTTGGGATACCTCGCGTCAGCGACGGGAGCAGCGTGGCTGGGATGAGCACGCGGCGTTCATGGACCGACTGGTCGAGGAGGGCTTCGTGATCCTCGGCGGACCGATCGGCGACGGCGAGCGGACCCTGATGGCGGTCGAAGCCGGGGACGAGCGCGAAATCAAGGCGCGCCTGGCGGAGGATCCATGGGCGTCGATGGGGCTGCTCCAGATTGGTGCGATTCAGCCCTGGACTATCTGGCTCGACGGCAGGCAAAAAAGCCCTACCCACTGACCAAGCGGAGGGGAAGGGGACCAACGTCTGGATCACGGGTGATGTCCGGGTGGCCGCTGTCGGTTCTCCCCTCGGACCGTAGTGCCCGGCCATGGGTTGAGGCGTTGCCTGGAACACCGCCGCCGCAACCGCGGGCTACGCGGCGATGCTGCGCCGGAGAGCGAGCGCACCGGCGGCGACGGTGAGAGCCGCAGTTCCGCCTAGGACCAGCAGGTCCTGCCCCAGCAGGTCCGTCGACTGGTAGAAGATCGCCTGCTGCAGCGCGTGGACGCCGTAGTAGGTGGGCGTGAAGCGCGCCACCGTCTGCACCCAGTCGGGCAGGAACGCCGCCACCGAGATCCCCCCGGACAGGAAGAAGAGGTAGAGGGAGAGGTTGATCCCGATCGCGATGACGGGCTGGAAACGGCGGATTGAGGCGCCTAGCAGGGCGCCCAAACCCGCCGCCGCCAGGCCGAAGAGCGCCACGACAACCAGCGCCGGCAGCCAGTACCAACCGGCAGGACGCAGCAGGCCTGCCGCCGCTCCTCCCACCAGGACTATCGCGGCCAGGCTCATGGTGGTGGTCCAGCCGGCCAGCAGCTTGCCCCCGACCAGCGCGGACCGCGCGATGGGAGCGAGGGTGAGCTCCTTGATCGTCAGGTCCTCGAATTCGCGCGCCGTGGCGAGACCGCAGTTGACCACCCCTGCCACCGTCAGGAGCAGGGCGAGATTGGGGATCAGGTCGAACTGCACGAGGCTAACGTCCTGACTGCGAAGGTCGTGCTCTTGAACCTGGACCAGAACCGGCGAGTCGTTCTGGCCGGCGTAGAAGTCGGTGATGGCAGCCGGCAGCGAGCGGCGGAGATCATTGGTGAAGTCGAGGTTCAGGTTGTTGATCTCGATGGTGACCGGGTCCGACCTATGCGCGCTGTAGGTTTCGTCGAAGCCGGCGGGGATGGTGATCACGGCCGCCACGTCCAGGTCGTGCAGGAGTTGTCGGGCGCGCTCCGGAGTTTCCGTCCTCACTCTGAACGCATTCGAGGTCTCCAGAGAGTGCGCCAGGCGGGTCGCCTGCGGGCCGCGGTCCAGCACCACCAGCGCGACAGGGTTGCGTCCGACCGCCTGGGCCGAGATCAGGATGATGATCATGAAACCGACGGCCGGCAGCACGGTGGCCACTATCGTGCTCGGTCGCCTGACCCAGACCCCCATATCCTTCCAGGCGATCGCTATGAGGGCGCGGAGATAGGTTCTCACGCCATCATGCCCCGCCGGAGCACAGCCGTAGCAGCGACCACCGCCGCGACGGCGAAGCCGACCAGCACCGCCACGTCGACCGCCAGCGGTGTCTGGGCTGTGAGGTAGCCGTGAAACGCATGCTGGAAGAGCGCAATCGCGTAGGTCAGCGGCGACACCAAGGAGATCACGGCAGTCCCGCCCCAATTGGGCGGCCCGAAGGGTCCGCTCAGGAAGAAGAGCGGCAGGAAGCTGCCCAGGGCCAGTGGAATCGCCGCCTGCCGGCGCTTCAGCAGCGTGCCGACGAGCACGCCGAGGGCTACGGCCGGCACCATCATCAGCACGCCGTACAGCATCACCTCGAGAGGGTGCACAGGGTGGACACCGACAACGAAGACAACTACCGCTGTCACGATCGCGGCTGCCGCGGCGGTGAGGACCAGCCCGGCCGCGACCTTGCCCAGCGCGACCGCCCAGCGGCTGGCCGGCGAGAGCTCCAGCTCCTTGATGGTGCTCTCCTCGTACTCGCGGGCGGTTAGGACCACCGACTGCAGCAGGCCCTCGACGAACATCCCGGCGACCACTATGCTGACCGCCAGGTAGGGGATATAGCCGGTGTCGCCGGCCTGGATGTCCACCTCCCTCGCCTGCACGACCACCTGATCGGGAAAAGCCTGCGCGTAGAAGGAGGTGATCGCCAGCGGCACAGCCCGGCGGATGTCGTTGGTGAAGTCGACCTGCAGGTTGTTGACTTCGACCGGCAGTTCGATTCGGCGACCCGCCCGCAGGTCGTCGTCGAAGCCTCCGGGGACCGTGAGCACGCCGACGATGCGGCCGGCTTGGAGCTGGCGCTCCGCGTCGGCGGTGGACATGACATGGACCTGGAACGAGTGGGCGTGCTCCAGTGAGGAGACGAACTGTCGGGCAAGCGGTCCCTGCCCCTGCATGACCACGGCGATCGGCGCCTCGCCTCCCGTCAGCGCGAAGAGGCTGAACAGAAAGAGGAAGTTGACAGGGATGATCACCCCGATGACGAGAAAGACGCGCTCGGTCAGTGCGAGACGGAGGTCCTTCACGCAGACGGCGCCGATGACACGCAGGGCGCTCCGCATCAGTCCCGCAGCTCGCGGCCGGTCAGCTGGAGGAAGACCTCGTCCAGATCCGGCTCGTGCTGGTTGATGCGGAGCAGCTTGGCTTCACCGGTAACCGCTGTGACCACCCGCCCGGTCGCCTCCGGGTCGCCGGTCAGATTGACCTTGAGGGTGCCGTCGGCAGTATTGACCGCCGTGACTCCGTCGATGCTTCGCAGCCGGACGAGCAGGGCCGGCGAGGGCGCGGGCTCCAGGACGAGGTCGAGCACCGTGTCGCCGTACTTGCTTTTCAGCTGCTGCGGGCTGTCGAGCGCCACCAGACGGCCGCGATCGATGATGGCCAGACGGTCGCCCAGGGCGCTCGCCTCCTCCAAGTAGTTGGTCGTGATGAGGACAGTCTTGCCGCGAGTGCGTAGATCGAGCACGTGGTCCCAGATCGCGCGCCGGCTTTGTACGTCGACGCCCAGCGTCGGTTCGTCCAGGTAGAGCAGCTCCGGGTCGTGAAGCAGCGCGCGAGCGAGCGCCAGGCGCCGCTTCATGCCGCCGGAATAGGTGCTGACCCTGTCGCGCCGTCTGTCCTCCAGCTGGACCAGCCGGAGCAGCTCATCGATCCGCGAAGGCAGCCGGCTGCGGGGCACGTCGAAGAGGTCGCCGTGGAAGCGCAGGTTGGCCTCCGCGCTGAGCTCCTCGTAGAGCGCTGTCTCCTGGGGAATGGTGCCGAGCAGGCGGCGGACCGAGCGCGGCTCGGTAAGCATGTCGCGGCCGAGCACGCGGACAGTGCCCGAGGTCGGCCGCGAGAGCCCGCTGATCACGTTTACTGTGGTCGTCTTGCCGGATCCGTTGGGGCCGAGCAAGCCGAAGATCTCGCCCCGCTGGACGGTCAGGCTCAGCCTGTCGACGGCTGTGAAGTTCCGGAAGCGCTTGGTCATCTCGACCAACTCGATAGCCGGTTCGCTCACTGTGCGCCTCCTTTCTTCCAGGCGATGAGCGGTCGGACCGCGGCCGCGAGGAGCGCGTCCCACTCCGCCTCCGGCAGCGTCACCATTCCGGTCTGGTGCCAGAGACCGGTCATGAACACCAGACCCTGAAGGCAGAGCACAGCCGCCGTGGGATCCACCTCGGGTCGGAGCTGAGGCGCTGCCGTCAGGAGGGCCCGCTCTAGCAGGACCTTGGCGGCGCGCGGGGTGGGGGCGATCTCCGCCGCCAGCTCAGGGTGCCGGAGGCATTCGCCCAGCGCGAAGGCCAGGACCTCCGGCCGATCCCGAAGCAGATCGCGGAGGAAGCTGAGGCACGCAACCAGGCCGGCGGCAGCGCGCTCCGGGGTGGAGGCGTCGACCTCGGCCGGGTAGGCCTCGATCAGACCCACCGGCATGAGCCGGCGGAGCGCCTCGCGAGTCAGCCCCGCCTTGCCGCCAAACTGCCGGAAGAGCGTGACCTCGTTGACGGCCGCCCGGCGGGCGATCTCCCGCGTTGTGGTTCCATCAATACCTCTCCGGCCCGCCAGGTCGAAGAAGGCCCGCACGATGCGCGTCTCGGCGGCTTCGGTCATGAGATGAAAGTATGTGCTTGCACACAATGCCTGTCAAGCGTGCCATGGACTGGCGGCCAGGTGGGGGGAGTTCCCCGGCAATCGACCGATCCTGGAAGCAGCAGCGGAGGGAAGCGGAGGAAACCGCGCCGAAGCCTGATGCTTAGGTCGCCGGTCTGCCACCAGCCTGGCTTCGAATACTTGACTACGCCTCGGCTATCGTCATCCGGTGCGAATCTTCCGCGTTATCCTGCCGGTGGATGACCTCGAGCGGGCGACACAGTTCTACGGGACGCTGCTCGAAACCCACGGCGAACGCGTCACGAGCGGCCGCCACTACTTCGATTGCGGCGGGATCTTGCTGGCCTGCTGGGACCCACTCGCTGACGGCGACCCGACATTCCCCGGACCTAATCCCGGCCACGTATATCTGACCACCGGCGAGCGCTTGGAGGCTGTTCGGCAGCGCGCGATTGACGCGGGCGCCGTCCCTGACCCGTGGCGCGGCACCATCGCGAGCCGACCATGGGGCGAGCGCTCGTTCTATGCCCGCGACCCCTGGGGCAACCCGTTCTGCATCGTGGAGGCCGGCAGCGAGTACCTCGGCGGCGGCTTCGAGATTTTGCCCGCGAGCCCTTAGACAAGTCAAAGGCAGCCACATGCCCGCTGGTCGGCATCCGAGTCGAACCAGGCTGGCGGGTATAACTGGCCCAGTGCAGCGGTTCTGCCTGCTGCTGACGGGCATGCTCTGCCTCGTCGCCTGCGGCTTCCACGACCCGGCGGCGCCCCCGCAATCGCACCCGGCGGCCACGGCGTCCAGAGTGGGAACGGGGCTGGCGCCGGGGATGGGTGCGGCTGGCGCCCAGTTCCGGGAGGAGCGAGCTCAGACTCAAGCCGAGCGCAAGCGCGAGCGAGGCGATGGTTGGGTCAGGGACGCCTCCCTGCCCGACCATCGGCTGGTTCTCTACTACGGCAATCCCTTCAGTCGAGAGCTGGGACCGATCGGCGCCTACTCTGATGGCGACCTTCTCGCTCGCCTGAACGCCCAGGGGGACGCCTACCAACGCCTGGACCCCAGCCACCCGGTGGTGAACGGACTCGACTACGTCACCCCTGTCGCTCAGTCCTCGGTCGGGGACGGGACCTACCGATTCCGGATGCCAGCCGAGAGCATCCAGCACTATGTCGATCTGGCGCTCAGCCACCACCTCCTGTTCTTCTTCGACCTGCAGGTCGGTAGGGCGTCGCCGAGCGCTGAGGTGGATGCCCTCTGGCCCTGGCTGCAGCGGCCCGGAGTGAACCTGGCGCTCGATCCGGAGTTCGACCTCAATGGCGGAGGGCTGCCCGGTCGTCAGATCGGCAGGATGACGGCGGATGAAATCAATCCTGTTGTCGACCGCCTGGCGGCGCTGGTCCGCGAGAGCGGTGGGCCGCCCAAGATGCTGGTCGTGCATCAGTTCCGCCCTGACATGCTGCCCGACCGCGCGCGCATCCACCTTCCGCCGGAGGTGGCGCTGGTGATCTGCGCGGACGGCGTCGGCACGCCACAGGCGAAGATCGCGAGCTATGCCCTGGCCAATCAGCCGCCGCTTCAGCACCCGGGCGTCAAGCTGTTCTTCACATCTGACAGGCCCCTGATGTCGGAGGCCCAAGTACTTGCCCTGAGTCCGCAGCCGCTCCTGGTCATGTACCAGTAGCCCATACCGTGCCCGGCCCACGGGCGCGGGTCCTGGGCAAGTAAAGTCGAGCTCATGGCGGGCCGCAAGAAGTCGATGCTGGAATTGACAGGCCGCGGCGATGACGGCACGACAGGCCTACTGGGCGGTGGTCGCGTCAGCAAGACCGACGAGCGCATCGAGGCTTACGGCACTGTTGACGAGGCCTCCAGCGCACTCGGCTTGGCCAAGGGCCTCACGGCTGACTCCCGCGTGCGGGAGCTGTGCGAGCAGCTTCAGAGGGATCTCTACAGGCTCGGCGCTGAACTGGCCACCGCGCCAGGTAAAGAAGGCAGCTTTGGTGCCATGACGCAGTCAGATGTGGAGAGACTGAACGCAATGCTCGGGGAGCTGGAAGCTGAAGCGCCGATGCCTGACGGGTTCATCCTGCCCGGCCAGACCGCCGCCTCAGGCGCTCTCGATCTTGCCCGCACCATAGTGCGCCGCGCAGAGCGCCGCTGGCTCCGCCTGGCGAAGCCGTCGCCCGGGGCGCCCGGCTACACCCAGCCCGAGCTGCCGGCTTCGGCCGGCACCGAGGCCCAACTACCTACCGCATATTCGAACATCGGTGGCTATCTGAATCGTTTGAGCCTGGTCCTCTATGCGCTGGGCCGCTTTGACGAGGCCCGCGCAGGTCTCGGCGCGACTCTCGCGAAGAGTGGCCGAACGGTCACGGGAGAGCCGAGCGGGTGAAGTCCTGTCGGCCGGATGGCTCCAGCTTAGACTGGTAAGCACCGCATGGCTGCCGCGCTCGCGATCGTTTCGGCTGTAGTTCTTCTGGCCCTCGTCATTCTGGTCGGATGCGGCGCGATCCTCTACCGTCGCCTCTTCCTTCCTCTAAGACCGGCCTATCTGGACGACTTCATGTTTACCCCCTGGGAGTTCCAGGCGGACTACGAAGACGTGGACCTGCTCACCGCCGACGGGGTCGGCTTCGGAGCTTGGTTCTTCCGGCAGGCGGGCTCGCCCCAGGTGATAGTCATTAGCCCCGGCCACAAGGGCCGGCGCCAGGACCTCCTCGGCATCGCCATGGCACTCTGGCGCAAGGGCTTCAACGTCTTGGCCTACTCCTACCGCGGCATGGCGGGGTCCGACCCGTCGACAGTCACCCTGGGCGTTCGCGAGGTGCAGGAGCTGGCAGCCGCGGTGGCGTTCATCCGCAAGCGGGTGAAGAGCGCGCGCATCGGCCTGCTCGGCTACTCGATGGGCGCTTCGGTCAGCATGCTCGCGGCTGCGGGCGACCCAGGCATCGAGGCGCTGGTGCTCGACAGCCCGTTCGCCGACGCCCGACAGGTGGTCCGGGAGAATGTGCGCCGGCGCACGTGGCTGCCGGGTGGTCCGATCATCTGGCTCTCAGCGCTCTGGCTGCAGCTCCGCCATCGAGTGCGGCTGAAGGAGGCGAGTCCCATATCCGTCCTGAAAGGGCTCGAGCGGCGACCACTCTTCTTCATCCACGGGGGAGAGGACGCGGTCACTGCTGTGGAGCACTCACGGCGCCTGCACGACGCCTACCGCGGTCCGCGCGAGATCTGGGTGGTCCCGGGCGCTCCCCACGCAGGCGCCTACTTCGCGGATCGAAGCCTCTACGTGGAACGGGTCGCCGGCTTCTTCGCTCGCAACCTGGGACTCAAGGCCTCCACTCACCTCCGGCTCTTGGAGGACGACGAGGAGGTTTCCTGAGCTCGCTTCAGGACCCGGTCAGGCGACGCAGCTGCCCGTGATCGACGGACACGACCTGGTGGGCTTCGTGAGTCAGGCGGATCTGGCCAAGCATCTGTCGCCTGACAAGGCGGGCCAGCTGCTGCAGCAGCTTTCTCAGGACTAGGCGCGCGCAACGGGCGCGCTCGGACCGCGCCCCGTTCGCGGCCTGGGATTGGGCCTCAGGAAGGTGCCACGTAGACCCCGGAATCGGTCGGCCTCAGCCGCTTATGGGGGCGCGGAAAAGCCGCTGGAAGCGCCGGATTCAGCTGACCTTCGTAGGCGGCGACGAGCAGTTCGGCCAGGTGCTGCACCCGAACGTCGCCGCGGCCGCGTTCCCGCAGACCTGCTTCGATTTGCATCTGGCAGCCAGGGTTGCCGGTCACGACCACCTGCGGGTTCCGGCTCAGGAGGTCGTCCAGCTTCTCAGCCAGGATGCGCTGCGACATCTCGGGCTGCACGGCGTTGTAGATGCCTGCGGAGCCACAGCAGATGTCAGGATTCTCCATCTCGACCAGCTCAATCCCCGGCAGCGCCTGGAGCAGCTCTCGCGGCTGCTTGCGGATGCGCTGGGCGTGAGCCAGATGGCAGGCATCCTGGTAGGTCACGCGAACGTTCACAGGTTGCTCGGGCGGCGGCAGTCCGGCTTCGAGCAGGAACTCCGAGAGATCCCGCACCCGAGCACCCAGGTTGGCGTAGAAGTCCTTCAGGTGTGAGCCACAGCCGGCCGAGTTCACCACCAGGTAATCGAACGACTCCAGACCAAAGGCGGCAGCATTATGCCCGCGCAGCTCGCGAGCTCCTTCGAGATCGCCGTTATGGGCATGGAGGGCGCCGCAGCAGCGCTGCCCAGGCGGGAACCAGACCTCACAACCGGCCAGCTGCAACAAACGGACGGAGGCATCGTGTGCGTGGGGATAGAAGATGGGCATCACGCAGCCGTTGAGAAAGGCGACGCGGTACCGGCGCTCCCCGATGGCGGGAGCCACGTTCCCGGGCGGCGGCCGCCAGGCTTTGGCCAGGCTCGGCAGCTGGCGGCCGGGGCCAACGAAGCCCGTCAATCGGAGTCGCTGCGCCAGCCGCGTCACGCCGCCGGCCAAGCGCAGCCGGCGCGGGTGGCCGAGCAGCTGGCGCAGGGCTTGCTTGACCACCATGCTCTTCGGGTTGGGGCGGCGGATCCGCTCCAGCTCGGCCCGCCCGTGCTCGATGATGCGCCCGTAAGGGACGCCCGAGGGGCAGACCGCCTCGCAGGTCCGGCAGCCGAGGCAGAGATCGATGTGGCGGGCCAGATCCTCGGTGTAGGGGAGCTCTCCCCGCTGCCACTGGGTCATGAGGTAGATGCGGCCGCGGGGCGACTCCGTCTCCAACCCGGTGACCCGGAAGGTGGGGCAGGCATTGAGGCAGAGCCCGCAGTGGACACAGGTGGCCAGGTCGTCGTCGCTGGGCGCGTCAGGACCTTGAAACGTCTTCGGATCGCGGATGTCGACAGCCATCAGACGACGAACCTACCTGGTGACAGCGTGTGCTTGGGGTCGAAAGCCGTCCTCAGGCGTTGCATCCAATCGAGGTTGGGCGGTGGAGCGCCCCAGGCGTCGAACTCGTCCTTCAGACTCCGAGGCGCCGCGACCAGGACCAGAGTTCCACCGGTTGACTCGGCAGCCGTCCGCGCCGAACGCAGCTCAGGCAGTCCCAAAGCGCCCAGCCAGTGAGCGACTCCCAGCCCCGGCGAGGCAAGCCAGCGCGCGCCGGCCGGCAGGCCGTCCAGCACTCGCCGCAGCTGAGCTCGGGGCACCGAGAGCCAGGCCCAGACGGGCTCTGCCCAGCCCGCTCCCCGCGCGCCGCGCGATTCCCAGCGTCCGGCCGCCGTCTCCTGCCAGCCCAGCTCACGATGCATGCGCGCAACGCCTTCTTGGGTTCCCCAGAAGCGAGCGAGAAGGCCGCCTGCGCTGTCCAGCTCGAGCGCGACAGGTTGCTGGGGGAGCCGCAGAGCTCGCTCAGCCTCCGCCCAGGGATCCTCGGGCTGCGACTCGAGCGTCAACTCGGCCAGGGGCCGAGGGAACACCTTGAAGGACGCCGCCACCATCACGCCGAGCGTGCCCAGCGCACCCTGGTGAAGCTTGTTCATGTCGTAGCCGCTCACGTTCTTCACCACCCGGCCGCCGCTCGCCACGAGGCGTCCGTCGGGCAGCGCCACCCGCAGCCCTATCACGAACTCGCGGGAACGGCCGAAGCGCAGGGCCAGCGGCCCGCTCATCGCACTCGCGAGCACACCCCCGACCGTGTGGCCGGGACCGGCCGGCGGATCGAGCGGCAGGCACATGCCGGCCCGGCTGAGCTCGGCGTCGAGCTCCTCCAGCGTCACCCCTGCCTCCACGCTCACAACGAGATCGGCGGGGCTGAACTCGACTATCCGGTTCAGCCCCCGCGTGCTCAGGGCGACATCGAACCGAGCCGGAGGATTGCCCAGACCGAGGAGCCTGCCTCCTCCAACGGGGACAACCTTCTCGGCCGCGGCGGCGGCCGCTTGCAGAGCTTCCGCCAGCTGCTCGGGTGAATCAGGCCGCTCGGTCCGGGCCGGGGCCTGGTCGTCGACGGTCAGATCTATCACCATGTCATCGTTCAGCAGCAACGTCGACGGCGCTGGACAGCCGGCGGCGACTCACCACCACCGCGCCTCCGCGCAGAGTCCCGCCCGCGCCAGTAGACGCGGCTCCCGGTCCGGGTCGGGGAATATCTTCCCGGGGTTGAGCAGGCCGGCGGAGTCGAAGACCTCTTTCACCTGCCGCATCGCCGCCAGGTCGTCGGGACTGTAGATCCAGGGCATGAAGGAGTTCTTTTCGATGCCTATGCCGTGCTCCCCGGAGAGCGTGCCGCCCGCCTCCACCACCGCTCGCAGCATCTCCTCGCCCGCCTCTTCCACCTGCTCCAGCACGCCGTTGTCGCGCAGGTCGAAGAGGATGTTCGGGTGCAGATTGCCGTCGCCGGCGTGGAAGACGTTGGCCACGGGCAGCCGGTAGTGCTCGCCTATCTCGCTCACGCTGCGGAGCACGCCCGGCAGGCGGCTGCGAGGTACCACTCCATCATGCAGGTAGTAGTTGGGCCTGATCCGGCCCAGGGCGCCGATCGCTCCCTTTCGGCCCGCCCAGAGCAGCTCCCGCTCGGTGGCGTCGGCGGCTTCCCTGAGTCCTGTCGCCTCGTTCTGCTCCAAGAGCGAGCGCACGGTTCCGGTCAGCTCGGTGCAGCTCTCCCGGAGGCCGTCCATCTCGACCAGCAGGACGGCTCCGGCGTCAGTCGGGTAGCCGGCTTTGTAGTGGGCTTCCACAGCTCCGATGGTGACCTGGTCCATCATCTCCAGCGCCGCCGGGACTATGCCGTGGCCGATCACGTCGGAGACTGCGTGGCTGGCCGTCTCGATGGTGGGGAAGGCAGCCATCAGGGTCACTATGTGCTCGGGGATGGAGACCAGGCGCAGCTTGATCTCTGTGATCACTGCCAGGGTTCCCTCGGAACCGACCAGCACGCCCAGCAGGTCGTAACCAGGTTGATGTAGGGAGTCACCCCCCAACCAGGCGGAAGAGCCGTCGGCGAAGATCGCCCGCACGCCGAGGACGTGGTTGGTCGTCACCCCGTAGTAGAGACAGTGGGGACCGCCGGAGTTCTCAGCCACGTTGCCGCCGATCGTGCAGGCCTTCTGGGAGGAGGGATCGGGAGCATAGAAGAGGCCATGATGGCTCGCTGCATGCTGTAGGTCGGAGTTGACGACTCCCGGCTGGACCAGCGCGGTCTTCTCTTCACTGTCGATCTTGACCACGCGGCGCATTCGGCTCAGCTGCAGCGCTATGCCTCCCTGCAGGGTGACGGCCCCGCCGGAAAGCCCGGTGCCAGCTCCGCGGGGCACCACCGGAAGCCCGTGCCGCGCAGCCAGTTGGACCACCTGCTGGGCCTCGTCATGACTGGCGGGCAGCACTATGGCGTCAGGCAGGGCGCCGGTGATTGATGCATCGCGCTCGAAGATGCGCAGGTCGAGCGGATCAGCGATGACCTGACCCTTGCCGACGATTCGCTCCAGGTTATGGAGAACGGCTGCCGGTAGCGCCATCAGATGCTCACCGAGAAGGCAGGCCCATGATCCGATCCTAGTGAACTTTTGGCGCGGGGCACTAGACCGCCGGAAACCGAGCGCCGGCTCAGGGTCTTGGACATTCCGTTTAATGACTGCGCGATGCAGACCCTCCAACCAAGCCAGAGCCTGGCACGCGCGGTGAGCGATGAGTCGGCAATCGTCACGCAGGGCTTGAGCAAGTCGTACAAGAACGTGCGGGCTCTCATCGGCGTCGACCTCGTCGTGCCGCCTGGCAGTGTCTTCGGCTTGCTGGGTCCCAACGGCGCAGGTAAGACGACGCTCGTCAGGATTCTCGCGACGCTGCTCAAGCCTGACGCGGGCACCGCTCGGGTTGCCGGCTACGACGTGGTTCGGGAGGGCGCCCGCCTGCGCACCCAAATCGGAGTCGCCGGTCAATACGCGGCGGTGGACGAGAACCTCACCGGCTTCGAGAACCTGGAGATGGTGGGCCGGCTCTACCACCTGGGCGGCAGGGTCGCTCAGAGCCGAGCCGATGAGCTGCTCGAGCACTTCGACTTGGAAGAGGCGGGTCGGAGGCCTGTGAGGACCTATTCCGGCGGGATGCGCAAACGCCTCGATCTGGCGGCGGCGCTCGTCGCGCGTCCGCCAGTGATCTTTCTCGACGAGCCCACCACGGGTCTCGATCCGCGAAGCCGGGTCTCGCTCTGGGAGACCATCGAACGACGGGTCGCAGAGGGGAGCACAGTCCTGCTGACCACGCAGTACCTAGACGAGGCCGACCGCCTGGCGGACCGCATAGCAGTGATCGACCATGGCGGGGTCATCGCAGAGGGAACCTCTGACGAGCTGAAGCACCAGGTCGCTCGCGAGCGCCTCGAGGTGGTCCTCGGCGAGGGCGCCGATCCCACCGTCGCACTTCAGGCCCTCGCGGTGATGGGAGACGGACAGCAACCACGGGTCGAGGGCCAGGTCATCAGCGTTAGCGTCGGGCGGCGCCCGGGCGCGATCGTCGAGGCGGTCCGGCGGCTGGATACCGCCAGAGTCGAGATTGTTGACCTGGCGATCCGGCGGCCCACCCTCAACGACGTTTTCTTCACCCTGACAGGACATAAAGCCGAGGAGTCGGCCGGCGAGGAGGCGGAATGAGACAGCTCCTCGCAGCCATCGGTGACACGCTGGTGATCACGCGCCGGAACCTCATGCGCATCCCTCGCGCCCCCGATCTTCTCATCGGTTTCACAGTCCAGCCGGTCATGTTCGTGCTGCTCTTCGTTTACGTCTTCGGCGGCGCGATCAAGACACCGGGGTTCAAGTACGTCGACTACCTGATGCCGGGAATCATCACGCAGACAATCGCTTTCGGTGGCTACCTGACGGCCGTGGGGTTGAGCGAGGACCTCCGCAAGGGTCTGGTGGATCGCTTCCGTTCCCTCCCGATGGCGAGGTCGGCCGTGCTGGCGGGCCGGACCTTGGCCGACGTGGTCATGAACCTCTTGGCCACTGCGTTGATGGTGGCTGTAGGCCTTGCGATCGGCTTCCGCTTCGCCACCAGCGTCCCCCAGGTCCTGGCTGGGATCCTGCTGCTGCTGCTCTTCGGCTTCGCCTTCTCGTGGATCTTCGCCCTGATGGGTCTGCTCGCCAGCTCCGCCGAGTCGGCCGGCTCGATCGGGTTCCTGATTGTGTTTCCGCTGACCTTCGTTTCTTCGGCGTTCGTGCCAGTGCAGTCGATGCCGAGTCTGCTTCAGGCTTTTGCCAAGGCCAATCCGTTCACGATAGTGGTGGACGCAGCGCGGGCGCTCTTCCTCGGCACTCCGGCCGGCAATTCGATCTGGTTGGCGCTGGCCTGGTCCCTCGGGCTCATCGCAGTCTTCGCCCCGGTTGCGGTCGCCCGGTACCGCCGCGTGGTGGCAAACTAGCCATTCGAAGATCGAGAAGCTGAGCAACACTCAGCGGTGCGGGACCAAATCAGGGATCGGGAGGACTAACGAATGAGCCTGGGTACGAGTACTCGTCGGTACCCGCAAGGGAGCCTTCGTCCTAACAGCGGACGGCAAGCGTGACAGCTGGGACGTCGCTGGCCCCTACTTCGCCGGCTGGGAGATCTTCCACTTGAAGGGCTCACCTTGAAGGGCTCACCGGCTGACCCCAATCGTCTCTATGCCTCCCAGTCCAGCGGTTGGTTCGGACAGACGATCCAGCGCTCCGACGACGCCGGCGCGAGTTGGCAGCCGGTGGGTAACAAATTCGTGTACGACGGAGTCCCCGGCACTCACCAGTGGTACGACGGCACCCAGCACCCATGGGAGTTCGCCCGAGTCTGGCATCTCGAACCGTCGCTGACCGATCCCGATACCGTCTACGCCGGGGTGGAGGACGCCGCGCTGTTCCAAACACAGGACGGAGGCTCGACCTGGACGGAACTGTCAGGGCTGCGCCTCCACACCTCGGGGCCGTCTTGGCAGCCAGGCGCCGGTGGGCTGTGCCTGCACACTATAGTCCTCGATCCAACTGAACCAGAACGCATCTTCATAGCCATCTCGGCTGCTGGTGTTTTTCGGACCGACGATGCAGGCGCGACATGGCGGCCGATCAATCGCGGGCTGCGGTCAGTTGGCATTCCCGATCCAACCGCTGAGGTCGGACACTGCGTTCATCGCATAGCCATACATCCAACGCGGCCGGGGGTGCTGTTCATGCAGAAGCACTGGGACGTGATGCGCAGCGACGACGCCGGTGAGTCCTGGCATGAGGTGAGCGGCAACCTGCCGTCAGACTTTGGCTTCCCGATCGCCGTGCATGCGCACGAGCCGGAAACCGTCTACGTGGTCCCGATCAAGAGCGACTCGGAGCACTTTCCGCCGGACGGGAAGCTGCGGGTATACCGCAGCCGGAGTGGCGGCAACGAGTGGGAGGCCCTTACGAAGGGTCTGCCGCAGGGCGACTGCTACGTCAACGTGCTGCGCGATGCCATGGCCACCGACTCACTTGATTCCTGCGGCGTCTACTTCGGTACCACAGGCGGCCAGGTCTACGCCTCGGCCGATTCCGGAGACAGCTGGGCACCCATTGTCAGAGACCTTCCGTCGGTTCTGTCAGTCGAGGTGCAGACGCTGCAGTGATCCGAGTGGTGCTCCCAACTCATCTGCGGAGGCTGGCTCTCCTCGACGGAGAAATCCGGCTGGAGGTTCAGGAGCCGGTCACGCAGAGCTCGGTCCTCGATGCTCTGGAGGCGAGGTATCCGATGCTGCGCGGCACGATCCGCGACCACGTCACGCAGCGCCGCAGGCCATTCGTGAGGTTCTTCGCCTGCGAGCAGGACCTGTCCCATGAGCTGCCGGACGCGCCCCTGCCCGGCGCTGTCGCGTCGGGCGCAGAGCCGCTGGTCGTCGTGGGAGCTATAGCCGGGGGTGCTGCGCCAGCGAGTCTGCCTGAGCCGTCAAGCCCTGACAGTACTCAGCTGCCTTCCCTGTCGGCGTCGATCCGCACGGAGTCGAACTCGGCAGCACGCCGCGCCTCGCCCGGCGATGAGACCCGTTCGAAGACTTCAAAGCGGCGCACCTTCGCGCCTGGTAGGCCGGGCGCTTCGACAGCCGCCTCGCCGGGCAGCAGCTCCGCCAGCCAGGGCCTGATCTCCTCATCGGCGGGAGGCCGGTCGGAGCGCTCGAAGAGGACCTCGTGGATTCGGGCATGGGCCGCGTGCTGAATCGTGAACCAGACCGTGAGGCCTGCTTCGGTCACTGTCCGGTGGCGCTCGTCGATGCGGCGATTGACTGGCAGCTTCAGCGGCTTCGCCTGAGCTGCCTCCCGTAGTCGGGCGGCCTCGCTAGCGAGATCCATGGCTTGATGGTAGGTGAGGATCGTTGGGGCAGCAGCTCAACAGCGGTTCAGGTACATGCCCCCGTCCGAGACGAGGGTCTGTCCGGTGACCCAGCGTCCCTCATCCGAGCAGAGCCAGCCGACCAGTCGGGCAGCGTCGTCCGGCTCTCCCCACCGCCACTCAGGGTGCCGGCGAACCAGGTCAGCTCGCTACTCTTCGGTTGCGTAGCCGGTGTCAGTGGCACCCGGATTGACGCAGTTCACAGTGATCCCCCGGTCCGCAAGTGATTTGGCCAGCGTCGCTGTGATCTGCTGCAGCGCGCCCTTGGTCAGGGCGTAGGGGATCTCCGTCGGCATCGGCTCGACATGCTGTCCCGAAGTCAGCAGCACTACCCGACCCCGCGGCTGGCCGCCATCGGCCGCTTGACTCAGGCGGGCGAATGCCTGGACCAGGAGCAGCGTCGCTCGAACGTTCACCGCCCAGCTCAGGTCCAGTTCCCGCACTGTCAGTGAAGGCAGGTCCTCAGCCGAGCTGCGCGCGTGATTCGCGATCAGGATGTCCGGCCGGCCGAGCCGCTCAGCCGCCGCTTCGATGACGGCCGCCGCAGCTGTCGCTTCGGCAAAGTCGGCCGCCCACCACTCCATTCGGCCTGCGCCTGCCGGGAGCCCTTCGCGCAGCTCCGCCGCCAGGCGTGTCCAGCCGGCTTCGTCCAAGCCCCAGGGCTGCTCCCGATCGTGCTGCGGCCAGCCCTGGATGAGGACGTCGGCACCGTCCCCCAAGAGACGCCGGGCGATCGCGAACCCGATCCCTATGCGCCGGCTGACGCCCGTGACGACGGCCACCCTGCCGGCCAGCGGCAGGTACCCTCGCGACTCAGCTGGCAAGGGCAGTCACGGCCAGCCGTAAGCGATGTCGCTCCAGCTCCTGTAGCTGCTTGTCGGCCCGATTGATCAGCGCTCCCAAGTCGAGCTCCGGCCAGTCGGGTCGGTAAGCGGCTGCTTCCCGCAGAGCCAGCCAGAGCTCGCGCTTCCCGTTCACGCCAAGCAGCAGAGCTTCCAGCTCGAGGAAGCGGTTGAGCGGGGAGTCCCCCTCCACACCGAGCTCGAAGACCAGGCTGCTCAGCTTCTGGAGGGTCGAGCCGGCGACGACCTTGACCTTGCTCTCGCCGACGCCCAGCCGGCGCATGAAGGCTGACAGCGTCTCCTGATCCTCCTCAATCTCGCGCACGATGGGGGCCATCGCCTCCCCGAGCGCTGTGCCCTCGTGCTGCTTACGAATCCTCTCAGCCAGATCCCGACCCGCGACCGAGCCGCCCAGATGGTCGTTCAGGTAGATCCCGATCTGCTCGTTCGAGGGCATGGCTCTCCTCCCCAGCTGCTGACGTGACTCTGTCTCCGCCCGATGCTAGTGTCCGCGCCAGAGATTCGTCGGCATATTGCGGCTCCGGACGCCGATGCCAGCGTCGTGGGCCCCGGCCGGTCGTCGCACGCCCCCACTGGGCGGGGCCCCCGGCTGGAAAGTGCGCTCCTCCTAGTTCACCCATTCCTTGTCCTCGGTGCCCGGACCGGCGCCCTCCAGGCGCCTGCCACAATCTTCTCAACGAACTTCTGGCACCGGACACTAGTGTCCTGGAGCCTAGACTCGACGTTCGTGAGATCAATCGATCGCGTGAAGGCAGCCATCGCCGGGGAGGCTGTCGACAGGCCGCCGGGCGGAGCCTGGGGTCACACGTACCGAGAGGAGTGGTCGCCAGAGGAGCTGGCCCGGGTAACCATCGAAAGAGCGAGGCGCCACGGCTGGGACTTCGTCAAGCTTCAGCCCCGCGCGACCTTTTTTGCCGAGGCTTTTGGCAACCGCTATCACCCCTCAGGCCATAGGCTCAAGGGTCCTGTGCTGGATCACGCCGCGGTGAGCAGCCCGCAGGACTGGGCCGAGCTGAGGCTGGTCAACCAGAGCGCGTTCGACGACCAGATCAATGCGCTTCAGCTGGTCGTCAAAGGGTTGGGGCGGGAGGTGCCTGTCATCCAGACTGTCTTCTCGCCGATGTCGGCCGCGTCCTACCTGGTCGATCGGGACAGCCGCCGCCTGATCCGGGAGCTTCGTCAACAGCCAGACGTGGTGCTGCCGGGCCTGGAGAAGATCGCCACAGCGCTGATCGACTTCAGCCGGCGCAGCGTGGAAGCCGGCGCGTCGGGCGTCTTCTACGCCATCTCGCATCTCGCGACTCCTGACGCCATGCCGCGTCACGTGTACGAGCAGCTGCTGCTGCCCCTCGATCGCAAGGTACTCAGCGCGCTGCCGAATGCGGCCTGGTTTAACGTGCTACATCTCTGCGGCGGCCGGCAGACGGTTGAGATCGCGCGCGAGCTACCCGTCCAGGTGCTCAGCTACTCGCGGCACGGGCGCGGCAACCCTTCTCTGGCGGAGGCGCAGGAGCGCTCAGGCAAGGCGGTCTTGGGTGGGGTCGAGCAGCGCCAAACGCTGCTCGCGGGGCCCGATCAGGCCGTTCGCGACCAGGTGCGCGAGGCAGTGCGGGAGACGGGCGGCCGCCGCTTCCTCCTCGGGCCCGGCTGCTCCGTGCCACCCAGGGCAAAGCCCGAGCGGCTGGACGTGATGATGCAGGCGCTGGCCGGCTGATGGCCAGGGTTCTGCACCTGGCGGAGATAGTGCTCTGGGTGCGGGACATGGATCGCGCACTGGCCTTTTACCGGGACCTCTTCGGGCTGGAGCAGATCTCCGGACCTCAGCTACGCAACCGCTTCCTCCGCGCCGGCCCAGGCGAGGGCCCGGTGCCCGAGATGATTGTGCTGGTGCCCCACCCCGAGCCGGAGGGCGAGTTCCCGACTGACAAAGCGCAGCGAGTGCTGCACCATCTCGCCTTCAACGTCAGCCGCTCCCAGTACGACGACCTTGAGCAGCGCTGCCGGGCGACGGGGCTGGAAGTGCGCGGCGGCGTGCATCCGGTGCTTAGCGACGTGCGCACCTTCTACGTGGACGACCCGGCCGGCAATGAGGTTGAGGTCATCGGCCCCGCCTGAGGCGCCCGCACCGCCGCGCGGTCGTTCATCGCCGAAACTGGACTGCGTATGTCAACCCAGGTCCGACCCCAGATCGAGGTCCCCGCCCAGCTGAAGCCGGCTGACGGCCGCTTCGGATGCGGCCCCGCCAAAGTCCGGCCAAAGGCGGTGGAGCAACTCCAGCGTCAGGCAGCGACGTTCCTCGGCACGAGCCACCGTCAGTCAAGGGTGCGAGCAGTGGTGGGCGGCGTTCGCAGCGGTCTGAGCCGTCTGTTCCAGCTGCCCGACGGTTACGAGGTGCTTCTGGGCAACGGCGGCAGCACGTGCTTTTGGGACTGCGCCACGTTCAGCTTGATCGAGCGCAAGAGCCAACATCTGTCCTTCGGCGAGTTCTCGGCCAAGTTCGCCGCTGCGGCGGAGGCCGCGCCCCACCTGACCGAGCCGGAGGTCATCGTCTCGCCGCCGGGCACACATCCGGACGCGATCGCCAGGGCAGACGTCGACGTCTACGCACTCACCCACAACGAGACCTCCACAGGGGTGGCTATGCCGATCCAGCGACCTGCCGGCGCCGAGGGCCTGGTGGTGGTGGACGGGACCTCAGCCGCGGGTGGTCTGCGTGTGGACCCAGGGCAGTTCGACGTCTACTACTTCTCGCCGCAGAAGTGCTTCGCCTCGGACGGCGGTCTCTGGCTTGCCGCCTGCTCGCCGGCCGCCGTGGAGCGCATCGAGGAGATCCGTCGGAGCGGCCGCTGGACCCCAGCCTTTCTCGACCTCGGCCTGGCCCTTGACAACTCCCGCTTGGAGCAGACCTACAACACTCCCGCTCTGGCCACGCTCTTTCTGCTCGCCGAGCAGGTCAGCTGGCTGAATGAAAACGGGGGCCTGGAATGGGCGGCCGGCCGCTGCGACGAGTCGGCGCGAGTTCTCTACGGCTGGGCGGAGCGAACCGAGTGGACACAGCCGTACGTTAAGCGTCAGGAGGACCGCAGCCACGTCGTGGCGACCATCGACCTTGACCCAGGCATCGACGCGGTGCGCGTCTCACAGATGCTGCGCCTGAACGGGATTGTCGACACCGAGGCGTATCGCAAGCTCGGCCGGAACCAGCTGCGGATTGCTCTCTTTCCAGCCATCGAGCCGGCTGATGTGGAAGCGCTGACCGCCTGCATCAAATACGTCGCTGAGCGACTCCAGGCCTGAATCGGCCAGGTAAGACAGAGGAGCGCCCCGACGGCGCTCCTCTGCCAAGACCTCGTGCTTAGGCGGTCGCCGCTTCGGTGGGCTGAGCCGTACTCACCAGTTCGGTGTCGATCTCCAGCTTGATCTCATTGCTGGCCAGGGGGATGGTGCCGGCGAGGCCGTCCCAATTGAGGCCGAAGTCCTTGCGGTTGAGGGAGCCGGTGGCCTCAAGCGAGACGATCTTGCCGCCGGGCTGGAAGGGGTGGTCCATCTCGTCCGCCAATGTGACGTCGAGCACAAGTTCTTTCGTTACGCCCCTGATGGTCAGATCGCCGTAAACCTTGAAGGTGTCGGTTCCGGTCTGTTCAGCTCGAGCGGGGCGGTAGACGGCTTGCGGGTGCCCTTCGGCTTCGAAGAAGTCACCCGACTTCAGATGGCCGTCACGCTGCTCGTTGTTGGTGGTGAGGCTGGCGATGTCGACGGTGACCTCGCCCGTAAGTGAAGCCGGGTTGCTGCGGTCGCCCGCGACCCAGCCGTCGAACTTCTGAAAACTGCCACGAACGGTGGTGACAGCGAGGTGCTTGGCCTTGAAGCCTATGACTGTATGGGCTGGATCCAACTGGTAACGCTCGCTCATTTGAACTGCTCTCCTTCACGTGACTGGGATGTTGTCCCTGCATACGGAGTGGTCTGGCCGGGTATTCCATCCGCCCGAACGCTCGACAGCCGGCGGCGGCACCTAGACTTGGCAGTCCCGGGCCCGTAGCTCAGTTGGTCAGAGCGGCCGACTCATAATCGGCTGGTCGCAGGTTCGAGACCTGCCGGGCCCACCACTGGTATGACCAGGACGCTGGACGCACGATGGCCTGGCACTTCCGGCTGCGTGGCGCGCAGATTGTCTTCGCAGCAGCGATTCCAATCACGCAGATCCTGCCTATGGCGGTCGGCTGGCGGATCGGCGGGTGTGTTCAGCCGGTCTCATAGCGATCTGCCAAGGGCTTGACGCCCATGCATCACTACGGAGATCATCAGGTCGTCTAGCGACGACCTGTCAGCAGCTTCTGAGGGAGCGCCAGCTGTTCGCTGCCGGTGCCGGGCGGTTACGCATCGTCGGCCCGCGGCCCGCGAGAGGCGCCTGGGTTGGAGCAAAGATCAATGGGAGGCGGTCTCGCCGATCCGCCATCCCGTAGTCTGCGGCGGTCCACCTACTCTGGTGCCGCAGATGACCACCGGCGGCTAGTCCTGGCGCTCGGCAGGTAGTCGAGCTGCAGCAAGCCCACCCGATGGCGCGCAGCCGCTGCACTCCGGCTGCCGCGCAGCCCCGTAGCGCCCCGGCTCGCCGAGGCGCTCTCTCTGTCGGAGACGCCAAGCCGCTTTTCGTGAGCGAGCTCCCGCTCAGCGAGCCATCGCAGCAGACCGCTGCGACTCGTGCCGTCACGCGCGTAGCGGTCAAGCCGATCAATAGGCTCGCCGGGCAGTCAGACCATCAGCCTAGGCGTAAAGCCCGCATGTGCCAGCTGAAGAGCCGTCAGACCGAACCTCCCGCGTAGATTGCGTGATGTCATGCAGGGGATTCGTGGGGCTCGGGACAATGGGGGGCCGATGGCGGTGAACCTCGTCAGGGCGGGCCACGGGCTGGGCACGGCTGTCCAAAGTCGGTGACCGAGGGGTCCACATGAATTACGTGCCCGCCACCGACCGCTACAGCGAGATGATCTACAACCGCTGCGGCCGCTCCGGACTCAAGCTGCCAGCTCTCTCGCTCGGCCTCTGGCAGAACTTCGGCGGCGACCGACCCCTGGAGACGAGTCGGGCGATCATCCGCCGTGCGTTCGACATGGGCATCACCCACTTCGACCTGGCAAACAACTACGGACCGCCGTACGGGTCGGCCGAGCAGACCTTCGGCCGGATCCTCGGCACGGACCTAGCCGGTCACCGCGATGAACTGGTCATCTCGACGAAGGCCGGCTACGACATGTGGCCGGGCCCGTACGGCGATCGGGGCTCGCGGAAGTACCTTCTGGCCAGCCTCGATCAGAGCCTGCGGCGAATGGAGCTGGACTATGTCGACATCTTCTATTCCCACCGCGCCGACCCCGACACGCCGCTGGAGGAGACGATGGGGGCGCTTGACGCGGCTGTCCGCATGGGCAAAGCGCTCTACGTCGGGATCTCTTCCTATTCCGCCCGGCGCACTCGGGAAGCCGCCGCGATCCTGAGCCGCCTGGGCACGCCGCTCCTCATCCACCAACCCTCGTACTCACTGCTCAACCGCTGGATTGAAGATGACCTGCTTGACGTGCTCGCAGAGGAGGGAGTCGGCTGCATTGTGTTCTCGCCCCTCGCCCAGGGGCTGCTCACTGACAGGTATCTGGCGGGGGTTCCAGCTGGTTCTCGAGCCAGCCAGCCCGGATCGCTGTCGGCTGAGATGCTTGGTGAAGACAACCTGGCCAAGGTCCGTGCCCTCAATCGGCTCGCGGCGCGGCGCGGCCAGACGCTCGCACAGATGGCACTGGCCTGGACGCTGCGGGACCCTCGCGTCACGTCGACGCTCATCGGGGCGAGCAGCGTGGCCCAGCTGGAGCAGAACGTCGCCGCCTTAGATAACCGCGACTTTTCCGCTCAGGAATTGGCGGAGATCCACGGTCACGCGACCGAGAGCGGCATCAACCTGTGGGCGGCCTCCAGCGCCATCTGATCGGCAGACGGCGCCGGCCGACAGTGAAAGGGCCTGTACAGACATCGTCGAGGAGGTGAGCGAAACGCACTCTCCGGCGCCGCGCTTCGCGGTCGCTGGATCGAAGCCCTTGCCGTCATCCTCGACTTCGAACGTCACGATGCTGTGGCTCTGACAGCCTCACGATGGCTCGAGTGGCATCGGCGTACTTCTGGACGTTCTGAAGCGCCTCCAGCACGCAAAAGTAGACGGCTGCCTCGACCTCTTGCGGGTAACGGCCGGCGCCATCTGTGACGACATCGACCGCCACCGTCGCCTTCCGTGCCTGAGCCTCCAGAGCCGCGGCCAACCCCATATCGACCAACCGTGGCGGGTAGATGCCGCGCGCAGTCTAATGGGCTTGGTGCATTCATTTTAGAGCGACTTCAGAGTCGGAGCCAAGACTGTGAGAGTACGCAGGCCGGAACTACTCACCTTGGAGGTGCAGAGGTTTGAAAACAGCGAAATGCCCACGCAGGTTGCATAACCCAGATGGAGGTGTAGACGTTTGAACACAGCACGATGGCGACCAAAGCTACTCTTGATAGCTCTTCCAGCTGTGCTGGCGACAGCCGCAGGAACGGCGGTGGCCAGTGCCGCCGCAGCCCCGATTGACGCGCCAGCCAGCCAGGTCGAAACAGGTCCCGTTGCGGGATCGCCGGACACGCCCGAAGCGACCGCAGGCGCCGAAACGGCCGAGCCAACCGAAGCTGCCGGGACAGCCGACATCGGTCACCAAGACACTGGCGCCTAGGTCGACCACCAGTTCGACGGGCAGGAGTAGAAACTCTGTCCCCGCGCCCTCGGGGTTTTCTGATTCCCTGGGGGCGCGGCCCCAACCATGAGAGCGCTGCGGTGGACCAGGCTGGCTGCGGCGGCCGTTGCGCTTCTCTCGATAATGGCCCTTGACAGCCGGGTGTCCAGCCCCGTCTCGGCCGCTGGTTCAGACGCGAGTGCCCAGGTTTCGAGTACTTCGCCGCTGCCTGGGATCGGCACCACTGTGGAGACGTGTCGCGCCTCCAGCTCGAGGTCGACTCCGACGAGCCTGGCCGGCTGTGCCCGCTGGGCGCGGTCTGGACCAATAAACGTCGTCCTTGTCAGCAGTGATCCAGAGTCTCCGTTTCAGGATGCGGTGACGGAGACATCGCCACGTTGGCAACTCGCGCACGGACATTGGCTGGTCGCGCGACTCCCGACCAGCGGCTGCCGCTCCGGCTGGCAGGGCAGTCAACAGCAGATCGAACTTCGCATCAATGCCGTCACACGCCGACACTTCAAGTTCATCCGGCCCGGTTGCCGATGGCAGGGACAATGGCTAACTCTGGGAGACGCGCACACGGATGTCTACGACGTCGGGCGCTGCGGCGGCGACCACATAACAGATCTGGACGCCGCGCGAGATGCGCTCGTGACCAGCCTGGTCGCCGGGGGCGCGGCCCGTCAAGTCGAGTACAGGAGTTGGCGGCCGCCCGGCGTCACAGCTCCGGACGGCTGCGGGCGCCGGGTCGCGAGCGATGGGCGTGTCGCCTATGTCTGGCTTCAAAGCTGATCGGGCCCAGGTTCCTCCGTTGGCCTGACCGGCGCCGGGGGCAGCGCCAGAATGGGCAGGGAGCGGGAGACCAACGGGCCGATGCTGACGGCGAACAGCACCGTGGCGAGGCCGACGCTGCCACCTAGAGCCCAGCCGATGGCCAGCACCGTCAGTTCGATGGCCGCCCTGGCAACTAACACGGGGATTCCGCGGGCAGCCAGGCCGGTCATGATTCCATCGCGGGGGCCGGGGCCCCAGCCGGCACCAACGTACAGGCCGGTGGCGAGAGCAGTGGCCAGGATCGCCACCACCAAAAAAACCGCCTGAGCTGCCGGCTGATGGGGTGGCGGGATCAGTTTCAGTCCCTGGTCCAGGACTGGACCGACAACGAGGGCGTTCGCCACGGTGCCGATGCCGGGGCGCTGGTGGAGAGGGAGCCAAGCCAGCAACAGCAGGATGGAGGTGACGACTGTGATCTCACCAAGGGTCCAGCCGAATCGGCGCGAGACACCCTGGTTGAACACGTTCCAAGGGTCCAGCCCCAGGTTCGCCTTGACCAACACTGCCAGCGCCAGGCCGAACAACACAAGGCCGGCCAGCAAGCGGGTGGCGCGACTGACCGGTCGGTCCCACGGCCCAACCAGCAGGAAGCTGGAGGCGCTCAGCTGGGGCTGTCCGTGCCTGCCGCGGCGATCAGCATCACAGCCACCTGCGTGGCTTCGGCGACGACCTGGGGAGCTGCCCGGATGCCCTGGACAAGCACTCGTGCGCTGACACCGTCGATGAGCAAGAGCAGTTGCGACGCCAGCTGTTCGGGCCTACGCAGACCTGCGTCGCGGGCCAGACGGGCCAGGAAGTCGGCCAGCCAGCGCTTCTCCCGGCTCACGACCAAACGGGCCGGATCCTCAGGATCGACCACCTCGGCGGCCGCGTTAAGGAAGGCGCAGCCACGTGCCCCGTCCCGCTCGTACCAGTCGGCCAACCAGGTGAACACCGCCAGGGGCCGCTGCCGGACGTCCTCGGTGCGGTTCACCCATGCTTGCAGTTCCTCGACACGCTGGGCGTGGCGCTGGTCGAGCACTGCTGCGACGAGGTCACCCTTGGAGCGGAAGTGGGCGTAGAGGGTCGGCTTCGACACTCCTGCTGCTCGCACGACCCGATCGACGCCGGTAGCCGTTAACCCTTCATGATAGAAAAGGTCACCCCCTGCGATGAGCAGCCGGTCACGGGCCCTTACCGGTGTCATCATGACTTACTTTACCGGTCTGTCAAGCTTGCCCGACGCCTGTGCTGCTGGACTGCGGGAGGCCGAGCTTGACCGCACCTGGGTTGGGAACGGCTCGAGAACGGTATCTACCCTGCCGTAATGAGGCAGGTCGCCAAGGGGCGTAGGAGAAGTTTGTGATTTGAAGGCGTGTGACGAGCGAACTGGAGCGTCGGAATGAACCACACCAGCGCGGCTGCCCGGGCCGTGGACACATGGAAGGTCTACGGAACTACTGAGGAAACTCGCGTCGACGCCCTCGCCGGCGTGAGCGTCGAATTCCAGCGGGGTCACTTCACGGCGATCATGGGCCCCTCGGGGTCAGGCAAGTCCACCCTGATGCACTGCCTGGCCGGATTGGACACCGTCACCCGGGGCGAGGTATGGATCGGTGACACCCAGGTCAACACCCTCGGCGATCGCGGCCTGACCCGACTCCGCCGCGACCAGGTCGGGTTCATCTTTCAGCAGTTCAACCTGATGCCTACGCTGACCGCAGAGGAGAACATCACGCTCCCGCTGGCCATCGGAGGGCGAAGGCCGGATCGCGCGTGGATGAATCAGGTCGTTCAGACGCTCGGCCTCGGCGACCGGCTCCGGCATCGACCGTCGCAGCTTTCCGGCGGCCAGCAGCAGAAGGTGGCGTGCGCCCGCGCGCTGGTCCCGCGGCCGGACGTGGTGTTCGCCGACGAGCCCACTGGCAACCTCGATTCCCGCTCCGGCGCCGAGGTCCTGAAGTTCCTGCAGGACTCCGTGCGGGACTTCAGTCAGACAGTCGTCCTGGTTACGCACGACCCGAATGCCGCCTCTTACGCCGATCGAGTGATCTTCCTCGCCGACGGTTGCGTAGTTGACGAGATGGCCGACCCCAGCCCTCAGCGGCTGCTGGAGCAGATGAAACCTCTGGACGCTGCGTGATGTTCAACGCAACCCTGAAGAGCCTGCTCTCGCGCAAGCTGCGGCTGCTGCTATCCGGGCTGGCTGTGGTGCTGGGCGTGATGGCGGTCTCCGGCGCTCTGGTCCTCACCGACTCCTTGGGCAGGTCGTATCTAGGTTTTTGCGTGCGCTCGGAGCACTCTGAGCTCAGGGCCCCGGCCAGCCCTCCCCGCCCGGCGGAGTGAAGCGCCAGCCACTGCCCTCGGCCCGGCTCACCCGCCAGCCCTCCTCATGGACCCGGCGGTGATGACGGCGGCAAAGCAGGAGCAGGTTCTCCAGCTTCGTCTCGCCGCCGTCTGCCCAATGGACTACATGGTGGGCATCAGTCCACTCCGGCGGCCGGTCACAGTCGGGGAAGCGGCAGCCACCATCCCGCCGCTGCAGTGCACGACGCACTGAGGGCGGCACTACCCGGCCTGCCCCGGTCGCCTCTGCGAGTGGACTCTCGCCCTTCCGCTCCACTGTCAGCAGCGCATCGCAGCCGTAGCGACGCACCGTCTCCTGCGGCACCAGCACCTCACCGTTCAGCTCGGCCGGGGCTGAACCCGGTTCCTGGCGCAGAGTTCCGCACTCGCAGACCAAGTGCAGGTGGGGCTTCTGGGCCGCTCGCTCAGGCAGGGAACCGGCATCCAGCTGCCGCCGCGCCAGCTCCACCAGGGCGTCAGCTCGACGCTCACCCTTGGACCGGTTGTCGCCCGCCAGCGGCGCGCCTTCGATCGCCTCCAAGGCAGTGCGCACCAACTCCCCACCCTCTTCGTCCAGCTGGCCTTCCAGGAAGAACAAGCCCTGCCAGGACTGAGCCAGACCCAGATGCCGCTTCTCATGGAGGGCATTCGCGTCGGCCAGGGCACCTTCTGGATCCAGGCAGTGGCGCAAGCGCTGGGTCAGGTGCCGAAACTCCCTGGTGTCGAGCTCAGAACCCCACCGCACCAGATCCGCCTCCGCCGGCTGCACAGCTTCGGTCCCCAGCTGGCTGGCCAAGCGGCCGACGAGGCCCACATGCTGGGCGCTGAGCCGGCCCTCTTGGAAAGCCGCAGCTGTCTGGGGCAGCTCTTCCAGCTGCCTGCCCAGGCGGATGCGGTCAGTTGCGGCGCCGGAGCTGAACTGGCAGGTCCGGCGCAGCCACCCCTGCAGGCTCTGATGACCGCTCACCACCCAGCCCTGCTGCTTATCGAAGACACGGAGCTCAGCCGTGAACCGCGCCTCCAAGCGATTGATGTCCTGCCGGATCTCCTTCAGCCGCTCCGCCTGGGCCAAGGAGGGCAGGTGCCGCGTGTCCTCGCCAATCAGCGACGCGATCGCCTGCGTCACATCCTCCAACGGCGAAGACCAGGCGCTCGCAGCCATCGAACCCATGTTCGCATTCTATCACGTCCGGAGCCTGTCCAACACACCTGTTTGTGAAGATTGTTTTATGCAGCTCTCGTGGTCTTAGGTTTCTCCCGACTCTGTGGTTTTCGTGGCGGTCTAAAGCATGCACGTTGCGAGGCATAGAGGCTCGGATGAACTCATCCCATCCGGAGTCAACTTTTGTCAGGTCTCCGGTCCTCAGGTCACCGAGGGTGTCTAGGTCAAGCGGGTCCCGGGCAGGCCGGCCGCGCGAATCGGCGTGACATCGATCTCCCCGCCCCCGCACGGAGCAAGGCTCCATCCGTTGACTGAGATCAGGCGATGGTCGTACTCGTCGGGCGGAGTGACCTCGAGCTGAGCAGCCTCCGGACAGGGACCTTCGGAGCCATGTGGTACATCGGACCAGGCAGCCTGAAACGAGGCGGCGGTCCCGGGCTCCAGGCTGAAGCCGGAAGGGCCGGCTTGAGTCGAGAAGACGCCTCCATTGCGGACCACGTGGGTGGGGAGGGGGCGCCCAGCCGCGTCGAGCATGAGCATCCCCACATACCCCAAGATCACGCAGCGGGAGGTTGAGGTGTTGGCGACCCGGAAGGTGTCGACGATGGTCCCCGCGGCGCCCTGCGAGCCGGCGAAGCTGACCAGGAGAACGCCTGTGTGGCACCTGGCAAGTACGGTGGTTGTGCCCGGCGTGGGCACAACCACCGGTGCGGGGAGAGAGGTCGGCGCTGGTGCAGTTGGGGCGCTGCCCGCAAGTGTGGGGGAGCTTGAGACGTTGGGCGTCGGCGAGGTATGAACGCGGTTCACTGCCACCGGAGGATGCGGACCCGCGATGTCACATCCGCTGGCAGTGAGAAGCACAAACGTGACCAAGAGCGGAATACTGATCTTCATGAAGTGCAAGCTAGTGTCCTGTCAGTGAAATAAGTGAGATAATGTTGGGGTCGCCGACAGCGCGCACAACGAGGCTCATACTATGCAACGCGGCCGTCCCCACAAGGCTTTCCTCGACGTTGCCCAAGATGATCGGAGCGAGCTCCTGCGCTGGATCAAGCGACCCAAATCGAGCAACGGCCTGGCCCAGCGGGCCCGCATCGTGTTGCGCTGCGCCGACGGCGTCGCCAGTGCCAGAGTGGCAGCCGAACTGGGCATCACCG
>JAEKNQ010000049.1 GCA_016464825.1 Candidatus Dormiibacter inghamiae
GGCGCGCATAGGAAGAGGGAGAGCGCCTGGGCGTGGGCCAGCCGGTCCATCTGCTCGTCGAGGGCGTTGAGTTCGGCGCCGTTGGTCTGGCGGACGTAACGGTCCAGGATCTGATCGAACTCGGGGATCGGGGGGCCGGCCCGGAACGCGCCCATGGCGCCGTAGAGCCAGCTGTGCATGAAGGCCGCCGGCGCGTCCGAGGTGAGGTCGAACCAGGCGAAGAGGAGGACGTCGAAGGGCGCCGGGATCACCTTCTCGACGAAGGAGTGCTGAGCCGCCAGCAGGTTACCCTCGGGGATCACGACCACTATCACCTCGACGCCGAGGGCGGAGCGGAGGTCACCGGCCAAGAGGTTGGCCAGGCCGTCCATTCCGGGCAGTGCGGCGAGGATCAGCGGGCGGCCCGCGGGATAGTCGGACTCCTGCAGGAGGCCGCGCGCCTGCCCGGGGTCGTGGGGGTAGGGCTCGAGGTCGGGCGCCCGGCCCGCCGCGTAGTGCGGCGTGAGCCCGGCGGTCGCGTGTGCGTAGCCGCCGAAGCCCTCCCTTACGAACTTGTCGCGGTCCACGGCCAGGTTGAGGGCCCGGCGGGCGCGCACGTCGTCGAAGGGGGCGTGGTCCCGGTTGATGATGCCGACCACAATTCGCATCGCGTCGGTGGTGACCAGCCGCGCGTGCTGGGAGTCCCGTACCCGCCTGGCGTCCGCGGGCGAGACCTCGGTCACGATGTCGACCTCACCCTCGGTGTCGCAGGCCAAGCGAAGAGCCTCCGCGGAGTCTAAGTCGTTGCGGAAGACCACCGTCTCCAGCCGGGGGCCACGCTCCCGGTTCCAGTGATCGGTGTTGGCCTTCAGCACCACCCTGGGCGTGCGGTCCTGCCGGGTGTCCAGCCAGATGCCGGTGAGCGGGTCGGCGGCCTGGATGGCGATCTCGTTGTAGAGAGACGAGTAACCCTCAGCGAGGGTGAACGGGCCGGTGCCCCACGGGCCCGGAGCATCGATGACTCACCAGTGGCCCTCACCGCTGCCCAGCTTCTTGTAGCCGAATCCGTGCTCGTCCCAGAAGCGGGTGCTCGGGATGTGGAAGCCCCGGAACTTGCCCAGGATCAGCCCGTCCGGCTCCGGGAAGTGCATCCTCAGCGTGTGGTCGTCCACCACCTCGAGGCGGGTTTGGGGATGGAAGTTCAGTGAGGTGCCGGGCGGGTGCGGGACTCGCCAGCGCTGGACTTCGTCGAAGGCCCGCCGAAAGGAGTTGGCGTTGCACTCCTCGCCGTCCTGGAAGCGGACGCCCCGACGCATCCTGACCTCCAGCGTCTTATCGTCGATCCAGCGCGACTCCTCCATAGCGGCCCCCACCAGGTGGCCCTGAGCGTCGGTCCGGACCGGCTCCTCCATTGTGTTCCAGGTGATGTAGAGCCAGTTCAGCGGGTGCGGGTCCACGATGTGGACGGTGCCGACGGGGGTCCGGGACGGCCGTTCGACAGTAGCCTCGGCGGCGGTTTCGGCCATGGAGATCTCCCTCCTTGAACTCAGGAATGGCCGTGATGCCTGGCGATCGTAGCAGCCGGCCAGGCTCCCTCAGACGAACCACAGCTCGGTGCTCACGGCGATGCAGCCGCCCACGCCTGCGCCTGCGTTCTCGTGTGCCGCGCGACGCGTGAGGCTGGGCGAGCGCGACCATTTCATCGCGTCTCGCGCCTTCAGCTTTCCGGCGGTGCCTCACCCCAGCCCCCGCGAGGTACGGGGGCCTCGGGTGGGGGCGTGTCGGTCGAGTCAGGATGCGGACTGGGCAGGCTCGGGAATGGCGCCGAGCTGCTGGAGCAGACCGACCTGATCCCAGGTACCCCACCTCTCCACGATCCGACCGCTGGCCGGATGGCCTTGGTGCCGTCAGCTGGGCTCGCAGCCCTCACCGCCTTTGACGTATTCGTTGTCTGGCTGACGTACCGTGAGTACAGAAAACAGCGCTCCCGGCTGGTCGCATCGCGGGCATTCCGCGCACCGGTAAGCCGCTGACGTGCCGACCGGTAAGCTGCTCGCGTTGTGAAGATCGGGAAGACGTACTTCATGGTTCCCGTGAAGGAGATGGCTCCCGCCGTCGCCTTCTACCGGTCGGTATTCGGGCTGGAGCCCGCCTACGAGTCCGGCGAGTGGACCGAGCTGCCCCACGGTGAGCGGGTGTCGATCGCGCTACATCGGGGCGAGATCGCCGCCCAGAAGATGGGCTTGGGGTTCGAGGTGGATGATGTCGATGACATCCTCCGTCGTACTGAGGCCGCCGGCGGCCGGATCGTTGAGCCCCTAGGCAGGCGGATCGCAATTGTGGCAGACCCCGACGGCAACGAGATCTCGATCATGCCCGTCCGTTAGCGGCCAGCATGCGGTATGTCCGCGTCCTCCGCAGTGCTCCGGCCGCGGGAGAGTAGCAACGGCCAGCGTCCTGGTGACGCGGACCCGAGCACCGGGCCAATGCCGGGAGGACGTCCGCAGCGCGCTCAGTGCCGTCCCGGCCGGTCCAGGGTTCGGCGCTCGAGGCGCCCGCGAGCGCCCAGCTGGTCGCCCTTTGGGGCAGCGGGCCGCGCTTTGCACGTCTCTGATCAGGAGGGGAAGTGACGGTGGCAAGAAACGACCTGCAGGGGTTGCCCGATCGCTGCCCGGGCTGCGGAAAGCCGCCGGCGGAGTGGGACGAACGGTTAGGGCCGGGGGGTTACTGCTGGCGACCACGTACTGCTTACAGGAGTACGCGGCAGCGCGATCAGGCCCGGCGCTGAGTGCCCCACTATCCTCGATATGAAACGAGGGGCCGAACGGCATCGTTCAGCCCCTACCGCTCAGCCGCCGCGGCTCAACCAGGAAGGCTCGGAAGCTCTAGTTGAAGTTCCCAGACAGATCTGAGAAAGCCGGACGTAGGGTGCCGGGGTGCCTGAGCCCTACGTCACAACACCGTCCGATCCTCGTCGATTCGTTCGCCGTCACCGCTATCAGGAGGGCCCTGGCTTCCTCTTCCTCGCGACCCAGAACGGCCGGCCTCCCCAGGACCATCCGAAGCCAGATCTGGGAGAGGTCCGGCGCCGGATGCGAGCGATTCGGTTGGTCTCCGAAGCGGGGATCGCAGCGGCCTGCTCGGAGGTCGGTTGCTCCCCTGCCTCGGTTTACCGCTGGTTGGCTGCCTTCGAGGCTCGGG
>JAEKNQ010000062.1 GCA_016464825.1 Candidatus Dormiibacter inghamiae
CGCGGCTCCGGCCGAAGCGGCGGCTCGGTACAGACCCGGTGGGGTTCTGGAAGGGGAGGCTTGCCTCCCCTTGCTTTTTTAGCGGGCTGGTCGAACGGTCGATTGGCCGGGTTCATCCCGGCCGGAACCGGACGCCGGCAAGCCCTCAGTCGAGTGAATATCCACCTGGAGCGCCCGACTCCGCGAAGAGCGGCAGTTTTCGAACCGACCCGGTGGGGTTCTGGAAGGGGAGGCCCCTTGCCTTTTAGCGGGGTGGTCGAACGGTCGATAGGACGGGTTCATCCCGGCCGGAACCCGACGCCGGCAAGCCCTCAGTCGAGTGGATATCCACCTGGAGCGCCCGACTCCGCGAAGAGCGGCAGTTTTCGAACCGACCCGGTGGGGTTCTGGAAGGGGAGGCCTGCCTCCCCTTGCCCGTATTAGCGGTAGTTCGTGAACTGAAGGGGTACAGGAATGGAGTCGTCGTCTCGGAGCTTTGCGATCACCGCTTGGAGTGAGTTCTTTTCCTTGGAGGTGACCCGGACCTGGTCGCCCTGGATGCGGACCTGCGCCTTGGGTGCCACCTCGCGCGCCTTCTTGGCCAATGATTTGGCGAGCTCGTCACTGATCCCCGCATTGAGTGTCACCTCGATCTGGCCGCGGCCTTTGCCGACAGTCTTGGGCTCCCCGGCCTTGAACAGCTTGGCCGAGAGCTTGCGCCGGACAGCCTTCTCGACCAGCACCTGGAAGGCAGCCCGCGCCCTGTCCTCCGTCGAGGCCTCCACCACCAGCGTGCCGCCTTTGTGCTCGATCTGGGCGTCTGTACCCTTGAAGTCGAAGCGTGTGGCCAGCTCCCGCCGCGCCTGGTCCAGGGCATTGGTCAACTCCTGCTTGTCGTAATCGGAAACCACGTCGAAGGAGAACTCCTGTGCCATGCCCTGCCTAGCCTCGAATGGCGTGCACTATCACCACCGCCACCAAGAGGAGAGGAATGAGAGCGCTCAGCCCGAGGAGCGCGGCGATCCCGAGCATCGAGCCGTCGACGCCTTCTCGGCTGCGGCGCTCCTCGTCCAGCGAAGTCGGCGCCAGTTGATCCGCCACCCCCTCGGCATCGGCGCGCTGGGCGAGCTCCTCCAGGATCGGCCCACCACCTGTGGGCAGTGAGTTGGTGTCGATCCGGCTCAAGGCCAGCCGCAGATTGTCGTTCGACTCGCCCAGGGCTGACATTGCCAGGTCGAGAGTCTTCGTGGCCGCCGGGCCACGATGCGCCTGGCGCAGCTCGGCGATGATCTCATAGAGAGTGGCCATGCGTTCCAAATGGAGTTATAGCCGATCCGACCCGCGGCCGACAGTCCTCCGGCGTCGGCGGGCGTCACATCGGCCTGGGGCGGCCTACAATCCGGCTTCAGCATGACTGTGGAAATCGAACTGAAGAGCCGAGTTGCCAGCCGTCCCGAGCACCCGAACAGCTGGGTCTTCTATGACGGTGAGGTGGTGCGTTACCACGACGCGCACATAGGCATCGCCACTCACGCCCTCCACTACGGCACAGCTTGTTTCGAGGGGATCCGGGCTTACTGGAATGAGACGCAGGAGCAGCTGTTCCTGCTCCACTGCCCTGCCCATTACGATCGGCTCCGCAACTCGGGCAAGATCCTGCGCATGGAGCTGCCGTATTCCACCGCGGAGCTGCTCGACATCACGCTTGACCTGCTCCGACGCAACGATTACAGGACCGACGCTTACGTCCGGCCGCTGCTCTACAAGTCTGTCGAGCAGATAGGCGTGCAGCTTCACGGCCTGGCCGATGGCTTCCTCATCTACACGGCGGCGATGGGCAACTACGTCGAGATCGAAGCGGGAATCCGCTGCATGGTTTCCAGCTGGCGCCGCATCAGCGACTCGGCTTTGCCGGCCCGCGCCAAAGCGAGCGGCGGCTATGTGAACTCCGCGCTGGCCAAGTCCGAAGCTCTCGAAGCCGGCTTCGACGAGGCCATAGTGCTCACCGCTGATGGCCATGTCTCGGAGGGCTCGGCTGAAAACCTCTTCCTGTACAAGGATGGTGTCTGGGTGACCCCACCAGTAACGGACGACATCTTGGAAGGCATCACCCGGCGGCTCGTGATCAACATGATTCGCGATGAGCTGGGCGTCCCCGTCGTCGAGCGCAGCATCGACCGCACCGAGCTCTACACCTGCGAGGAGCTGCTGCTCTGCGGGACCGGAGCCCAGATCTCGCCGGTGATCGAGGTTGATCACCGCCGGGTTGGCAACGGCGAGGTGGGCGAGTTCAGCCAGGAGATTCAGGCGCTGTACTTCGACGCGGTGCGGGGCGAGACCAGCAAGTACCGCGATTGGACAATCCCGGTCTACTAAGACAGGACATCTGTGCTGGACGGCGATGAAGGTCGTCGTCGCGCCCAACCCTTTCAAGGGCTCCCTGGGAGCCCCTGCCGCGGCCCATGCCCTGGCCGCCGGCGTTCGAGCCGCGCTCGCGGAAGCGGAGGTGGTCCAGATCCCCGTCGCTGACGGCGGCGAGGGCACTGTGGAAGCGCTGGTCTCGGCCCGCGGCGGCATTCTGGCCAGCGCCACAGTGGAGGGCCCGCTGGGCGATCCCGTGACGGCTCTGTACGGGCTCATCGACGACGGTCGAACAGCCGTGCTCGAGCTGGCGGCAGCCAGCGGGCTGCCCCTTCTGGCCAGCGACCGGCTGGATCCCCTGCACGCTTCCACCTATGGCTTCGGCCAGCTGCTGGAGGCCGCGCGGGAGCGGGGCGTGGAGCGCATCATCGCTGGCATCGGGGGCTCGGCCACCAACGACGGCGGCGCGGGGATGGCCCAGGCTCTGGGCTTCCGCCTATGTGACAGTGCAGGCCGGGATCTGCCTCGGGGCGGCGGTGCCCTGGCCCGGCTGGAGTGGATCGATGCGTCAGGCGTGAACCCCCGCTGGCGGAGCATCGCAGTGATGGTGGCGGTGGATGTCAGCAATCCGCTCTGCGGGCCGCGGGGAGCCAGCGCCGTCTACGGTCCCCAGAAGGGCGCCACGCCCCAAATGGTGAGGGAGCTTGACAGTGCTCTCGGCCGTTTCGCCCAACTCATCGGTCAGAAGGTGGCTGAGCTGCCCGGCGCCGGTGCAGCCGGCGGGGCCGGAGCCGGGCTGCGCCACTTCCTGGCTGCCAGGCTGACACCGGGCGCGCCTCTCATCGTCGAGGCGGCCGGACTCGACGCGGGTCTCGCCGGAGCGGCGGCAGTTCTGACCGGTGAGGGCCGAGTCGACGGTCAGACCCTCAACGGAAAAGGCCCCGTCGAAGTCGCTCGGCGAGCCAGAAAGGCTGGAGTGCCAGTGGCACTCGTCGCCGCTCAACTGGGTGAAGGCTGGGAGGCGGTCCGGCAGGAAGGGGTGTCATGGGTGGAGAAGAGCACCCCAGAGGGGATGCCGCAGGCCGAGGCTCTGGCGCAGGCCGAGCGGCTGCTTCAACAGGCGGCTGGGCGGGCGGTTGGACACCTGTTGGGCTGCTAATCTCTCGCCATGAGCAACTCCAGCCCCGAGCTGCTCCGGGTCGAGAACCTGCGGACATATTTTCACACGCGTTCGGGCCTGATGAGGGCGGTGGACGGTGTGGATCTGAGCCTTGACGCCGCGCAGACGCTCTGCCTAGTCGGGGAGTCGGGCTCCGGCAAGAGCGTGACCTCACTCTCGATCATGGGTCTCATCGACGGCCGCGGGGAGATCTTGAAGGGCAGCCGCATAGCCTTCCAGGGCATGAACCTGCTGACCGCGGGCGAGGGCACCCTGCAGAGCATTCGCGGCAACGAGATCTCGATGATCTTTCAGGAGCCGATGACCTCGCTCAATCCGGTCTATAGGATCGGCGACCAGATCGGCGAAACGCTGAAGCTGCACCGGCACCAGATGAGCGACAGGCAGGTCAGGGAGCGGATAATCGAGATGCTGCAGCTGGTGGGCATTCCAGCCCCCGAGCGGCGGGTGGGGGACTATCCGCACCAGCTCTCGGGCGGCATGCGCCAGCGCGTGATGATCGCGATGGCCCTCGCCTGTGAGCCCAAGCTGCTGATCGCCGACGAGCCGACGACCGCTCTGGATGTGACCATCCAGGCGCAGATCCTGGAGCTGATGAAGGAGCTTCGCCAGCGGCTCGACATGGCCATCCTGCTGATCACCCATGACCTGGGGGTGGTGGCGGAGATGGCCGACGAGGTCGCCGTCATGTACGCCGGAAGGGTAGTGGAGCGAGGGCCTGTGAAGGAGGTCTTCGAGTCACCGCAGCATCCCTACACAGAGGCGCTCCTGCACTCAATCCCGATCCTCGGCATGACCCAGGCGGAGCCGCTCCGGGTGATCCGAGGCATGGTCCCGAGCCCTCTCAACTGGCCGCGGGGCTGTCGCTTCGCTTCCCGCTGCGACTACACCTTCGACCGCTGTTTGGAGGAGGATCCGCCGCTCCTCGCCGCTGGCGAGCAGCAGTCGGCCTGCTGGCTCTGCGAGAGCGGACAGCGGCCGGCCGCAGGCGTTCACGCATGAGCACTTCTCCCACTTCGGCCGGCTCGTCAGTCGCCAGCGGGCCGCTGCTGGAGGCGCGGGAGCTGAAAACCCACTTTCCCGTCCGCCGCGGCATCCTCCAATCGGTCGTCGGCCAGGTCCACGCGGTCGATGGGGTCGACCTCAGCATCATGCCGGGCGAAACGCTGGGGTTGGTGGGTGAGTCGGGCTGCGGCAAGTCCACCCTCGGCCGGAGCCTGCTCAGGCTGGTCGAGCCGACAGCCGGTTCAATTCAGTTCGAGGGGCAGGATCTGATGAAGCTGCGGGGCTCGGCGCTCAAGGCGAAGCGCCGAGACATGCAGCTGATCTTTCAGGATCCGGTCGGCTCTCTCGATCCCCGGATGACGGTGCGGCAGATCATCGGCGAGGGACTTCAAGCCCATGGCATCGACCGCGGCCGCCAGCGCGAGGACCGCGTCAAGGAGGTGCTGGAGCGGGTGGGCCTGCGGCCGGAGGCGGCGGGGCGCCATCCTCATGAGTTTTCCGGCGGGCAGCGCCAGCGCATAGGCATCGCGCGCGCCCTGGTGCTGAGGCCAAAGCTGGTGGTGGCGGACGAGCCGGTATCGGCGCTGGACGTCTCCATTCAGTCGCAGGTGCTGAACCTGCTGGTGGAGCTCAAACGCGAGTTCAACCTGACCTACCTCTTTGTCGCCCACAATCTCGCGGTGGTGGGCTACATCTCGGATCGGATAGCCGTGATGTACCTGGGCAAAGTGGTGGAGCTGGCGCGGGCCGCAGACCTCTACAGCCGGCCGCTCCATCCCTACACCGTCGCGTTGCTCTCAGCGATCCCGGTCCCAATTCCAGGCCAGAAGCGGCAGCGGATAGTCCTCCATGGCGACGTGCCCAGCCCCATCAATCCTCCCTCTGGCTGCCGCTTTCGCACCCGCTGCCCACTGGCCCAGGAGATCTGCGCCGAGCAGGAGCCGCCGCTGGCGGAGCACGAGAGCGGTCACCTGGCCGCCTGCCACTTCGCCGGCACCCCCCTGCCCGCGAGCCGGGAAGCGATCGCCCCGACGGGATGAGTCTTCGTGCAGACGCGGCCCGCAAAACCTGCGGTTCGTCATGTCAGGTGGACGAGTTGCTCAGGGAGTCGGGCCACGACTCTGGTGACCCAAACAAATGGGGGAACGGTTACTGTGAAGCGAGTCCCCGTTGCCCAAAAAGAAGCTGAAGGAGTCTGTATGTCGGTCGAGCTCACCCCGCAGGGCAGTCGAGGAGTCAAGACGCCCCCGGGGCCACTGAAGGGCATGTTTGTCAGATCTCAGTTGCTGCTCATCGTCTCGGCGTCGGCCGCCGGCTTGACAAGCAGCCGGTCATGCTGCTGACCACCCGCGGCGCCGGGTCAGGTGAGCTCAGGACGGCGCCGGTGATGGGCTTCGCCCAAGGCGACAGCACGTGGTTAGTAGTCGCCTCCGCGGCGGGCGCCGCCAAGCACCCGGCCTGGTACTTCAATATGGCTCGCCATCCCCAAGACGTCTGGGTCGAGGTCGAGGGCAACAAGCTCAGGGTCTCGCCGCAGTCGCTCCAGGGTGCCGAGCGCGATGAGGCCTGGCGCGACATCCTGGCCAAGTCGCCTCGTTACGCGGGCTATGAACAGAAGACCGATCGCCAGATCCCCGTTGTGCGCTTGACCGGCGCGCCTTAAGAAGCCGAATCGCTTTTGCTTCGGCGGTAAACCTGTCCAGCCCCGGCAATTGTTTGATTGGCGACCGGACGGTCCGAATTTCGTCGTCGAGGGTGACAACCTGGCCGTTTCGGCGCACTTGCCGGGAGGAGCCTTCCGGCTCATCTATCTGGATCCACCGTTCAACACGGGGCGCACCCAGCGGCGGCAGGGCCTGAGCACCACCCGCTCTGTCACCGGCCGCCGGATCGGCTTCAAAGGCCAGAGCTATGAGACTGTCAAGGGCTTGGTCTTCACTTACAACGACTCCTTCGTCGACTACTGGGAGTTTCTGGAGCCGAGGCTGCATGAGGCGTGCCGGCTCCTTGCTGAGGACGGCACGCTCTACCTGCATCTCGACTACCGCGAGGCCCACTACGCCAAGGTGTTGCTGGACGCGCTGTTCGGCGCCGATTGCTTCCTGAACGAGATCATCTGGGCCTACGACTACGGCGCCCGGCCGACCCGCAGATGGCCGCCCAAGCACGACACCATCCTGGTCTACGTCAAAGATCCCAGCCGCTACTTCTTCAACTCCGAGGCGGTGGAGCGCGAGCAGTACATGGCGCCGGGACTCGTGACTCCCGACAAGGCCGCTCGGGGCAAGCTGCCGACCGACGTTTGGTGGCACACGATAGTTTCCCCCACCGGCCGCGAGAAAACCGGATATGCGACGCAGAAGCCGGAAGCGATCGTCCGCCGAATGCTGCAGGCCAGCACCGAGCCGGGAGACTGGACGCTCGACTTCTTCGCCGGCAGCGGCTCGCTGGGCGCTGTCGCCGCGCAGCTGGACCGGCGCTTCGTGCTCGTGGACAGCAATCCCCAGGCGATGGCAGTGATGCGGAAGAGGTTGGTCGGCGCCAGTGACACCGCCTTCCTCACGGGAGCGGACGTCGTCTGATGGCCGTTCAGCCCGGCTGCAGCCACCAATCAGCGGCGTTCCAGGTCTCGAGCCCGCTGCCCGGACTGGGTGCGAGGTTGTGCAGCCGGGCTGAGACCTGGTTCAGGCGCTCCTGCTCATAGAGCGGCAGGGTGCAGTGGAGCGCCAGCCAGCGCTGGGCCGCCGCCTGGAACGCTCGCCGGCGGGCAGCTGGGTCGAGCGACGTCCGACCGACTGTTAGGCTCACCTGCAGCGATCGGTCGGTGCAGGCGAGCGGCGCCCAGTCCGATGGGTCGGAGCCGGGGTCGTCCGAGTAGAGAGCCAGCAACGGCTCGGTTCCCTGGAGCGCCGCCAGGAACTGATCACGAGGTCGGCAAGCGGCCCTCACGGTCACGCCCAAGGGCGCCCACTGCTGGGCGAGCGAGTTCTGCGCCGAGCCGGCGGCGCCCTCCTCACATGCGGTAAGCAGAGTGACGGTGACCGTTCGGCCGGCCAGCGCCCGGCGCGCCGCTGCTGGGTCGGGGCGCGAGCCACCAATGGAGCCGGCGGCCGTCAGGGCAGAGGGAAAGGGACCGCCGGCCGGCTTGCCGTAACCTGCCTGCGAGTCGTGCACCAGTTGGCCCCGGTCCAGCGCCAACGAAAGAGCATCGAGCAGCTGCCGGTCGTCACGAAGGGTTCCGAGCGGTCGCAGAAACTCCATGCGCTCAGCCGCGGTCGCCGCTATCGCCTGGCCCGGCACCTGACGCAGGCCGGCCAAATCTGGGGCGGTCAGGTGCGAGATGAGATCGGCGCCGCCAGCCTGGGCCTGGTCGACCAGGGCCTGGCGGCTTGGCACCGCCCGAAAGCTCACGCCGTCCAGCCACGCCTGATGCGTGAAAGGGCCGTCTCCTTCCGGGTACGCACCCCGCACTGAGCGCCCATCGGCGTAGTGAGGATTTCGCAGCCAATCGAGGTGCTGGCCGGGCACGGCGGCCGCGGGGGCGAAAGGCCCTGAGGCCGCGTCGGGCCGCGCGAAGAACGCATCCCCTGAACCCCCTTGCAGCCTGTGAGCCGGCAGCGGGAAGAGCTCCGCACCCAGGGCCAGGTAGGGCGCGTAGACCTCACTGAAGCTCCAAGTCAGCTTCGAGACGGATTGCTTGCTCAACGCGGCGCCGTCCGGCAGCTGCCTCCCCGGCTGCTTCTGAAGCGCCTGCCAGCCCAGCAGCACGTCGTCAGTTCCAATCGGCTGGCCGTCGCTCCAGCGCAGCCCCGGCACGAGCTCGATTGTGACTGTCATGGCACCGTTCCCGCCCAGCTGGACGCCGCCATTCTGCTCGGTAGGCACTCGACGGGCGAGATCGGGATAGGGTCTCAGCTGGTCGTCCAGGCCCCAGAGCCTGGAAAAGGAGAGCTGGGCCAGCCGCAGTTCCACATCAGTCTGCGCAGTCATCGGATTCAGGTTGGCCGGGTACTCGTAGTCGGCCAGCAGCGCCGTGCCACCCTTCTGATAGGCGGGTTGAGCATGGTAGCTGTCGACTGCCGCGGCCGGCGCCGGCGTTTCCCCCTGTGAGCAGGCGGCCACTAACAACACCAGCGCGAGGAGTTGGGAGGCCCGTCTAGTCACGAGTAGAATTCAATTCTGATGGCGGAGAGCAACGGAAGGTCCAATGTGCTGAAAGGCGGGTTCAAGGTCAAGGCAGGCCACGCCGAGATGTTGAAGGGGGGCGTGATCATGGACGTGGTCAACGCCGAGCACGCCCGGATCGCCGAGGACGCCGGTGCGTGCGCGGTGATGGCGCTTGAGCGCGTTCCCGCCGACATCCGCCGCGACGGCGGCGTCGCGCGCATGTCGGATCCCGTACTCATCCGCGCAATCATGGCGGCGGTCACCATCCCCGTCATGGCCAAGTGCCGGATCGGCCACACGGTCGAAGCCCAGGTCCTGCAGGCGCTGGGTGTGGATTACATCGATGAGTCAGAGGTTCTCACGCCCGCGGACGACGAAAACCACATCGACAAGCACGCCTTCACAGTCCCCTTCGTGTGCGGCTGCCGCGACCTCGGCGAGGCTCTTCGGCGCATAGCCGAGGGCGCGGCAATGATCCGCACCAAGGGCGAGGCGGGCACCGGCAACATAGTCGAAGCCAAGCGACATTTGAGTGCCGTGGCGGCCCAGATGCGGCACCTGGTAGGCCTCAATCGAGCCGAGATCGTGCATGAGGCGAAGCTGATCGGCGCTCCCCTCGACCTGCTGCGCCAGGTGCAGGAGCTGGGCCGGCTGCCGGTCGTCACCTTTGTCGCTGGCGGCATCGCCACCCCCGCTGACGCGGCCTGGATGATGCAGCTGGGCGCTGACGGCGTCTTCGTCGGGTCGGGGATCTTCAAATCCGAGGATCCTGCGCGCACCGCCAAGGCGATAGTGACGGCCACCACCTACCACGACGACCCTGAGAAGCTGGCCGATATCTCGGCCGGATTGGGCGAGCCCATGCGGGGTCTCGAGATGGCCGCGATTCCGCGGGAGGAGCTGCTCGCCGGCCGCGGTTGGTGAGCCTCAGCCCCGACCCGATGCCGGCCCCGCCTCTGATCGGGGTGCTGGCCATGCAGGGTGCGTTCCGCGAGCACCTGCGGGCGCTCGCGAGCTGCGGCGCCGAGGTGCGCGCCATCCGTGACCCCGCCGATCTGGCAGGGCTCGATGGCCTAGTGATTCCGGGTGGCGAGAGCACCACCATGCAGATCCTCCTGGAGCGGGTTGGCCTGATGGATGCCCTCCGAGACGCCGTTCGGCGGGGGCTGCCTACCCTTGGCACCTGCGCCGGCATGATCCTCCTGGCGCGCGACGTCACAGACGGTCGGGAGGACCACCGGGGGCTGGAAGCACTGGACATCGTCGTGCAGCGCAATGGCTACGGCCGCCAGGTCGACAGCTTCGAGGCTGAGCTGGATGTGGAGGGCCTGGACAGCCGGTTTCCGGGCGTCTTCATCCGAGCGCCCGTGGTGCTGGAGGCGGGCTCAGCCGAGGTGCTGGCCGAGCACGAGGGCAGGCCGGTGGCGCTGCGCCAGGGCCGGATCATGGCGCTCAGCTTCCACCCTGAGCTGTCAGGCGATCTGCGCCTGCATGGTGAGTTCCTGAAGCTGGTGCGGGGAATGGGTAAGTCGTGAAGCTGAGGCAGGCAAAGCTGCCGGATCTGAACCGCATCGAGCAGATCCACCGCGAGACTGAGGCTCGGTTCTCCTCGGTGCCGCCGCCGGCCCGCCTCTGGGCGCTGGTGAGCCAGACCTTCTCGGCCTTTCTGCCCCTCTCGCAGGAGACTGTCATCTACGTCGCCGAGGTCGACGGCAAGGTGGCCGGTTTCGTGCAGGCGTCAGGGCGCCCCGCCACGCTTGTCCTGCCGGCCAAGGTCGGCTCGCTGCAGGTCTTGAACCTCTGCGTGGCCGAACCGGCGGACGAGAGCGAGGTGGCGAGGGGACTCATCGAGTACCTCTGCGAACAGGCGGCCAAGTTCGGCGCTCACCGGCTGTTCGTAAGGGTGCCGCTGGACGACATGCTGCTGCCGATCTTCCGCGGCCAGGGCTTTCGGCAGTACGCCACGGAGTCGGTCCTCTATGCGGAGCGCCCCCAAGTTCGTTCGGCCGACGTGCCGCCAGGGCTGCGCTCGGTCAGGGGCCGGGACTCGCGGGCGCTCTACCACCTTTATCGAAAGGTGACGCCAATGGGCGTCGCGCACCTGGAGGCACCCTCCTACAAGGACTGGAAGACGCTCCGCAGCGAACCCGGCCAGCAGGAGGTGCTGGAACGAACTGAGATAGTGGGCTGGTACCGGGTCCAGAAGAGCTCCCAGGGCCGGCCGCACACCCTGTCCTTCATGGCGCTGCCTGAGGCCGGCCTGGCCGACGAGCTGGCCGATCACGCCATCACAACCGCCACCGGAGAGCCGGCCTGGTCCAGCCTCCGTCACTATGATTCGGACATGATCGACGCCCTCCGCGGGCGGGGCTTCAGCCTCTTGCTGAGCCAGGCGCTGCTCGTGCGAGAGGTGACGCTGACTGTCCCGGCCGAGCAGAGGCAGCTCGCTCCCGCCCTCAATCCCGCATACGGCTAGTGGAGGAAGTCTGAAGAACCTGCGTCCTGAGATCCAACTGCACGACAACCCGGGCAGCTGGCCGGAGGAGATTGAACTCCTCGCCCAGTCCCTGCCCCCACACCTGTACGAGGCGCTACATGAGCGCACCGATCCGACCCAGCTGCTGGAGATCGTCCTCGACTTGGGGCGGGAGCCAGAGGCGAGGGTGCCCGGCCGGGAGATCCTGCTCTCCCAACAGCCGGTCACGGCAGCCGACCTTGACTACATCGCCGCCCACGTAGGCCAGTTCGGCGCCGACAACCGGGCAGGCATCGAGCGCACCCTGCACAGGGTCTCCGCCATTCGCAACCGCTCGGGTCGCATAGTTGGCGTCACCTGCCGGGCGGGTCGCGCAGTGACGGGCACCGCGGCCATCTTCCGCGATCTGGTCGAGTCCGGCCAGAGCGTTCTGCTGCTCGGCCGACCTGGCATCGGGAAAACAACGATGCTGCGGGAGTCCGCCCGGCTGGTGGCTGACGAGCAGCGCAAGAGGGTGGTCATAGTGGACACCTCCAACGAGATAGGCGGCGATGGCGACATCCCGCATCCCGGCATCGGCCGCGCCCGCCGGATGCAGGTCCGCACACCGCTGCAGCAGCACGCAGTGATGATCGAGGCGGTGGAGAATCACATGCCGGAGGTCATAGTCATCGACGAGATCGGTACCGAGCTGGAGGCTGCTGCCGCTCGCACGATCGCCGAACGCGGTGTGCAGCTGATCGCGACAGCGCACGGCCAGACGCTGGAGAACCTGCTCGTCAACCCGACCCTGAACGACCTGCTCGGTGGCATCCAGAGCGTAACGCTCTCCGACGAGGAGGCGCGCCGCCGCGGCACCCAAAAGACTGTGTTGGAACGCAAGGCGCGGCCCACTTTCGACGTCCTGATCGAGATCCAGGATCGGGAGCGGGTGGCAGTTCACCAGCCGCTGGCAGACGTGGTGGACGCCGCCTTGCGCGGGGCCATGGCACCGCCTCGAATCCGGATGCGGACGCGGGAAGGCCGAGTCATATCCAGCGTGGAGGCGGAGCCCGTCCAGCCCGCTGCCGCCAAGAACGGGAACGGTCAGGCAGCGCGCAAACCCCGCGCCATCTTCCCCTACGGGGTCTCGCGCCTCTATCTGGAGCAGTCGATCCGCGATCTCGAGCTGCCCGTGCGAGTGCTCGGTAACCTGGACGGCGCCGATCTCGTCCTGACGCTCAAGAACTACTACCGCCGGCGGCCGGACATACTGCGTCAGGCCGAGGGCTCAGGCGTGCCTGTCCACATTCTGCGCAGCAATTCTGTGACCCAGGTCAAGGACGTGCTGACCCGCATCTACGCAGCTGAACCACAGGACGGTGGCGTGCAGAAAGCGTTGGAGGAGACGTCACAGGCCATCCGCAGCGTGCGTGCGAACCTGCGGGCCATCGAGCTGACGCCTCAGAACGCCTACGTCCGGCGGCTCCAGCACCAGATGGTGAGCGAGAACTACCTGACAGCCCGCAGCACAGGCAAGGAGCCTCAGCGGCGGCTGCGCATACTCCCCACTCCGGACGCGGAGTAGTGGCGCCGTTGGTGACGTTCGAAGGCTCCGAGGGAGCCGGTAAGTCCACGCAGGCTGCGTTGCTTCGCGACGCCCTTGGTCACGATGCAAGCCTGCTTGTCAGGGAGCCGGGTGGGACTCCCCTGGGGGAGGAGATCCGGCAGCTCTTGCTGCACTCTGCGCCCATGGCCGCCGAGGCCGAGATGCTGCTCTTCATGGCGGCGCGGGCCGAGCTGCTGGACAAGGTGGTCAGGCCGGCGCTGGCAGCCGGGCGGACAGTCATCGCCGACCGCTATCACGACTCCACGCTCGCCTACCAGGGAGGCGGCAGGGGCTGCGCTACCTGGTGGCCGGAGAGCTTTCCCCGACCTGATCTGACCTTCCTGCTCCAGCTTCCGCCTGAGCTGGGCCTGCACCGAGCGCTCGGCCCCGGCCGTGAGCCCGACAGGCTCGAGAGAGAGGATGCTGCCTTTCACGCCCGTGTGGTCGGGGCCTACGAGGACCTCGCCCGGCGCGAGCCGGGGCGCTTTCGGCGGCTGGACGCGACGCTGCCTCAGGAGGCGATTCACCAGGCGGTCCTGGCTACCGTCAGGGAACTCTCGGTCAGCGCTCGGTGAAGCTCGTCTGCGCCATCGTGCAGGGGGAGGACGCTGCCGCCTGCGTCCGCGCTCTGTCCTCGAGTGGGATCTCGGTCACGCGCCTGCAGTCGACCGGCGGGTTCCTGCAGCAGGGGAACGTAACGCTGCTCACAGGCGTCGACGAGTCGCGCCTCGACCAGGTCCTGCAGGTCATCCGAGAGAACTGCCGCGAGCGCAATCGCTATCTCACGCCCAGTCCACCCATGGTCGAGGCCGGAGAGATGTTCATGCCCTATCCGGTCGAGGTCCAGGTGGGCGGAGCCACGATCTTCGTATTGAACGTGGAGACGTTCCAGCGGCTCTAACTAACTACGAAATCCGGGTTAGACGCCAGTCGTGAGTCGCCGCGGGGAACCTTCGGCGCGATGCTCTTGAATCCCGTCAGGTGTACCCTGCATCCCCTCGTGATGCACCCTAAGGGAGGATTCCATGTCATCGCACACGACTCTTGATGACTGGGTGGCGAGCGACGCGATCCCCTTCTCCGTCGACTCGCCGGAGACGATCGATGCCGTGGTGGATCGCGTTGTCCGCTCGCTGGGCAACTCGCACCAGCTGCTGGGATTCGGCGAGGCTCTGCACGGAAGCGAGGAGATTCTCGTGGTCCGTAACCGAGCGTTCCAGCGCCTCGTCGAAAGGCATGGATACAGCGCCGTCGTGATTGAGGTCACCTCGCCGCAGGCACGGGTCATGAACGACTGCGTCCTCGGTTTGCGGAGTCCCGAGGACCAGCTCGTGCAGGACTGGTTTGGGGGCGGCTTCGGACAGCTCGAAGCGAATCGGGAGCTGATCGAGTGGATGCGGGAGTACAACGCCAATCGCGCCCATCCAGTGAAGCTCCACTTCTACGGGTTCGACCTCCCACTCGGCCACGGAGGGCTCGCCAGCCCCAGCCGCGTGCTCGACATTGTGCTCGACTACCTCGACTCGATCGACAGCGCGAGGAGCAAAACGCATCGTCACCGCGTCACGTCTCTGATCGGTGAACGACGCCGATTGGGAGCGACCCGCGGCCATGTTCGACCCAGCGCAGTCCGTCGGCTCATCGTCCGCTGCGACTGACCTGAGAATCGCGATCGAGGATCTCATAACGGAGCTTCGCATCCGCGGTCCTGAGCTCGTCGCCAAGAGCGACAAGCACCGCTACGCCGACGCCGTGCACCACGCCGAGCTGTCCCGCAACCTGCTGAATGCTCATGCCGCGCTCGCGAAGCCGGACGCCTACTCCGAGATGCTCGGCCTCCGCGACCTGATCATGGCGGACAACCTCGCGTACGTCGTCTCCCGCGAGAGGGATCGGGGCAGGGTCCTGGTCTTCGCCGCCAGTGGCCACCTGAAGAAGAGTGGAAAGATGCAATGGCAACTCGCGGAACAGGGGGGCGCGCTCAAGGAATGGTGGCCGGCCGGAACGCACCTCAACCAGACGCTCGGCTCGCGATACGCCATGATCGGCATGGCTCTGGGCGCGTCTGAAGCCAATGGCATCGGCCAGCCCGAAACCGGCACCCTCGAGGCCCGGCTGACGAAGGCCGGCGGAGCACTGTTCATCCCCACCCGCCAAGGCCGCGGGCTGCCCGCCGCTGAGATCGCAGCACTGCCGATCCGATCCGGTAGCACCCTGAACCCGACCTACGCTCAGCTCACCGCCGAAAGCTTCGCGGACTTCGACTGGCTCGTCGTTTTCAATTCCACGGCGTACCCACGCGGGGCCGCGCCACTGTCGAACTGGAACGCGGAGTGAGCTAACTAACCAGTCCTTACTCGGCCGTCTGCCGTCCGCGGATCTCCAGCTCCAAGCGCCTGATGAAGGGGTCTTTGGCCTCGGCGTAGTCATTCGCGATGTCGAAATGGGGCGCCAGCTCGAGCTTGTGGCGCTTGTACGCGCGGGCCGCTTCGGGATGGCCGCGCAGGTGGTCGCGGAACGCGAGATGGCGCCTTTCCCACTCACCGCCCGCCTGACACACATGGAGATTGCAGAGCCGCCGGCCCGCCCTCTCCAGCCGAAAGAACCGGTGATCTTCGGGCTCGGTCACGACGTACTCGTAGCCCAGCCGCTCGAGCGGCCCGCGATAGGGCCCCATCGGTTCCAGCGCAGGCACGGAGAGCTGGATGTCCACTACGTCCTTCGCCTTGAGGCCGGGTACAGCCGTGGAGCCGACGTGCTCCAGCCGGAGTGCCACTGGTCCCCGCTCAGAGCGAAGGCGTTTAGCCTCAGCTTCGTATCGGCGCGGCCACTCGGGGTCGTAGTCAACGATGGCGATCGGCAAGCCCAGAGCGTACTTAGGGTTCTCGACCCGCCGCCAGGGTTGGAAGCCCGCATCCGAAGCCCTTAGGGTTGAGCCATGACGGTTCGTCTGGCCCCGGACCGGACGACCCTGCGCCGGCTGCGGGACGTGGCCAGGGGCGTGGCTCCCGCCGATCTGGTCATCAGCGGCGGAGCCCTGGCCAATGTTTTCACAGGCGAACTGCAGGAAGGCTGGGGCTTGGCAGTGGCCGGCGATCGAGTGGCGTTCGTCGGTCCCGACAGCGAGGTCAACGCCAGAGCCGGCGCAGGAAGCGCCCAGGTGCAGCTGGCCGGTGACGTGGTGGCGCCTGGTCTGATCGAGGGCCACACGCACCTCACCAGGGTGCGCGTATCCGATTTCGCTGACGCGCAAGTCGGGGCGGGGGTGACCACGACAGTGGTCGAATCGATGGAGTATGCAGCCATCGTGGGCCCGGAGGGCCTGAGGTTGTTCCTCGCTGAAGCGGCCAAAAGCGCGGGGCGGCTGCTGTACACGATCTCCGGGTTGATCATGATCGACCCCGAACAGAGCTCTCGCCAGGACGTGGAGGATTGGATCCAGCTCCTCGATTCTCCCGGGGTGGTCGGGGTGGGCGAGGTCTACTGGGCCAACCTGCTCCGCGGTCACGAACGGACTGAGCGGCTGATCGAAGGGGCGCTCGCCCGCGGCCTGGCGGTCACCGGCCACGGCGCGGGGGCTCGTCCGGCTGGGATCAACGCGATGGCTGCCTCCGGCATCGGTTCGGACCACGAGGGCATCGATGCCGACGACCTGCTGCAGCGGCTGCGGGTTGGCCTACACGGGCTGGCCCGGCACGGCGCTACGCGCCAGGATCTGCCGGCGATCGCTCGGCTGTGGCAGGGGGGCGAGATCGACCTGAGCCGGCTGGGCCTCGTCACCGACGGCGTGGAGCCGACCGATCTGGCGGTGGGGCGTTCCCTCAACGCCGTGGTGGCGAAGGCGGTGGAGCTGGGGCTGCCGCTGGTCTCCGCCCTGCGGCTGGCGAGCCGCAACGTGGCCGAGCACTTCGGCGTCGGGCGCTGGCTGGGCGGCTTCGGACCGGCGATGGTGGCTGACCTGGTGGTGCTGCCCCGAACCAGCGGGTCGATCGGCTTTCAGCCGCGCCTGGTCTTGGTGGGTGGCCGGCGCCCTGAGCCCTCGCCGCCATCGCGCTACCCGGACTGGTTGAGCCATACGACCGATGTCGGCATAATCCCGCCGGCACTACTGGAGCGGCCGGCGCCGGGGCGCTGGCGAGCTATGGAGCTGCAGACGCCGACAGTCACTCGAGAGGTGGAGAGCGACGGCCGGTCGGATCTGCTCTGCCTGTGCCTCGCCCGCGACGGCTCGGGCCGAGGGTTTCGAGGCCTCCTGCGAGGGTTCGGACTCAGCGGCGCCGCAGTGGCCATCAGCTCCCCTTGGGAGCTCAATGCAGCGCTGATCGTGGGCGAGGCTCCAACCGACATGGCGCTGGCGGCTCGCCGCTTGGAGGAGCTGGGTGGCGGTGTGGTGGTGACCAGGGACGGCCGAGTGGAGGCCGAGTACGCCGCACCGGTGGCCGGCCTCTACAGCGTGAAGCCCTTGAACGAAGTGGTCAGCGAGGTGGCCGCCGTCAACTGCGCGATGCAGACTCTTGGCTGCACCAGCCCGAATCCCATCCTGACGTTGGAGACGCTCACAACCGGCGCCATCCCCTTCCTCAGGATCTTCCCCGGCGGCTACCGCCGCCTGCGGGACGGCGCGATCCTCGGTTTGGAATGGAAGTCGGCGATCACCGGGCCCAGTTAAGCGCTGTTGAGTAGGGGGGTCAGGGCGACAGGCCGGCCTCGCGCTCTCGGTACTCCGCGTTCGTGAACATGACGAAGAGGGTGTGATCGACGTCGCAGCGTTCGCCACCTGAGCGGGCGCCCGCTGTCCCGGCAGACATGGTCAGACCGTGGCCATGATGCAACTGTCGGAGGTGCGGCGCACCCGCACTGGCGCAGTCCAGCCACTGTGACTGGGCCCTGATCAGCTTGCCGTTTCTCGCCTCAAAGCTGAGGCTTCCATCCCGCTCGTGCCTGATTGAGTAGGCGCCTTCGTGCAGCCGTCGGTGATGAAAGCCGCAGAGCGAG
>JAEKNQ010000022.1 GCA_016464825.1 Candidatus Dormiibacter inghamiae
ACCTCTCCAACCAGGAGCGAGTACAGGCCCTGCCGCTCTGGCTCGCCTACTACAACCATCACCGCACCCACACCGAGCTCAAAGACCAGACTCCAATGGCCGCGCTTGTCAGCAACGTATCCAGGAAGTACAGCTAGTGGCATGTCAGGAGGTGCCGGAGCGGTGGAGTCGGAGCCGGAGGGTCAGCGACTGAACGAGCGGCTGATCGCCTCGCTCATAGCGGCGGGTGTGATCAGCCAGCCCGCTGTTGCAGCAGCCTTTCGGGCTACCCCGCGGCATTATTTCCTGCCGGGCCTGCGCCTGGCTGAGGCCTATGCGGACGAGGCGGTGCGCACGAAGACAGGCGACGACGGTGTCGCGCTCAGCTCGGCCTCGCAGCCGGCGATGGTCGCCATCATGCTGCAGCAGTTGCAGGTGGAGCCCAGCAACAGCGTTCTCGAGGTCGGCACCGGCACGGGCTATAACGCTGCGCTCCTGGCGCATCTGGCCGGGCCGGCCGGACACGTGGTCAGCCTCGACGTGGACGAGGATCTCTACGCCCGGGCGCAGGAGAACCTGGCCCGAGCCGGCGTGCGCGGCGTGGAAGTGAGGCTGCATGACGGAGCCCAAGGGTGGCCGCAGCGAGCACCGTTCGATCGGATTGTGGTGACCGCTTCAGCTGCCGACCTCTCGCCTCAGTGGCTGAGGCAGCTCCGCCAAGGAGGGCGCCTCGTCGTGCCGATGGCGCTGCTGGAGGGTGGTGAACGCCCCCACCTCTGCGCGACCTTCGTCCGGGAAGCCGACCGGCTGCAGGGGGAGTCGCTGCAAGGTTGCGGATTTCTTCCCCTACGCGGAGAGCTGGTGCTTAAGTCGGATCCGAGCGCGGAGGTGATGGAGGGCGAGGCCGATGAGAGCTTGCTGCGGACAATCTCCTCGTATGTGCTTGACGCGTCGCCCGCTGGGACTGAGGCTCCCGCCGGCTGCCGGGTCTTCTGGCGCCGGCCGAACTTCAGCTTCTGCTTGCACCGAGGGACCAGCCGTCACCCGAGCTGAGGCAGCGCCGTCTTTGCTCTCGCCGAACCGGTCGGCATGGCTCAGGAGTTGCGCGTCAACAGACACATCGCAGTGAACGAAGACGGCACCGGGGAGTCGTCCGGCCACGGTGCTCCCAACGCGATCGTCGATATCTGCCACCACGATGGAGGCGCCTTCCGCGGCCAGCCGCTCCGCAATTCCCCAGCCAATTCCTGAGGCGCCTCCCGTGACCAGGGCCACCGCGCGGGCTACCTTCACGGCCGAAGCCTAGACCCTTTCCGCCTCGTCGCCAGCTGTGCCAATGGCAGCTCAACCGAACGGCGTCTTCAAATCCAGATCGCTGCGCTTGGGGCAGGCTTCGGAAGCGCGCAATGGAAATGTTTGGACACGATGCGGTCAGGGATGCTATACTACGAACATGCGTTCTAGCCCTAGGCCAGACCACTTTACCGCATTGGTCGACAGCCTTCATGGCGTGATCGGCGAGCTGGCGAAGCAAGATTTCAGAGCGTATCCGTGCTCAGTCCAAAGCCATGAGTTGACCGAGCTAAACCGGGCCATCAATCGCCTGCAGGCAGAGTTCACCCGGCGGACCAGGATTCTCGACCAGAACCAAGGCTGGCTGGCGACGGGTGCTCTAAGCGCTCAGGCCTGGCTTCGCCGGGAATGCCATTTGACCGCTGCCGCGGCGGCAGACCGCGTCAGGATGGGGCGGAGGCTGGACGACCTGCCGCAGACCGCAGCAGCGTTTGGCGAGGGTGCAATCAGCCTGCAACATGCCTCGTTGCTCTGCAGGACCTGCGACCTGGTTGGCGTCGAACCGACGCGAGAGGCAGAGCCAATCCTCGTGGAGGCTGCGTGTGAGCTGGATCCGCGCCAGCTGCGGATCGTCACTGAACGTTTCCGCTACTGCACCGATCCTGACGGCGTCGCCCGCGAAGCCGACAGCCTCTTTGACCGGCGCTACTTCGACTTGAGCCAGACCTGGGATGGCATCTACTTCCTGAACGGCATGTTCGACGCCGAGAGCGGAGAGGTTCTCAAGACCGCGCTCAATGCGCTCCTGCCGCCGCCCGCTGGCGATGATCCCCGCTCCGCGGGGCAGCGACGGGCAGATGCCTTGCTGGAGCTCTGCCGGCAGTGTCTGGATTCGGGCTCGCTTCCTCAGCGTGGCGGGCAGAAGCCGCACCTGCACCTGCTGGCCGAGCTGGGCGCTCTGCAAAAGCTGATGGGTGCTGCCGCGCCGGAGCTGAACCGCCAGCAGATGGTCCCCGCCGAGACGGCTCGCCGCATCGCCTGTGATGCCGGCCTCAGCACAGAGACCAGCGGCCAGAACGGCGCCGGCGCCGGTGACGTCCTGAGCCTCATGTCACGCGTCGTCTCGGGAGCGACGCGAAGAGCACTCTGGCAGCGGGACGGAGGCTGCCGGTTTCCCGGCTGCGACAGGCCTCCAGACTGGACTGACGCTCATCACATAGTGCATTGGGCGGACGGCGGCGAGACGGAGCTCGGAAACCTGGTCCTGCTCTGCCGCCGCCACCACCGCCAAGTACACGAGCAAGGCTGGCGCCTGGCCAGCGACGAAGGCGGTTCACTACGGGCCGTGCCGCCCTGATCAGTTGCTCCGACCGCTGCTCGTCCTGGCGGGCATGGCGGAAATCTAGCTTGGGCGGGCGGCGGCGCCGCCGAAGCGGTCGGCAGTCAACTCGGCCAGGATGGCGAGCGCGGTCTCCTCGGCGCCGCGGCCGCCCAGGTCCAGACCGATGGGGCCGTGGATGCGCGCCAGCTGCTCCTCGGTGAAGCCCTCCGAGCGCAGCTGCTCTAAACGGTTCTGGCTCGTCTTACGGGAGCCGATCGCCCCTAGGTAACCGGCGTCTGTCTTGAGAAGACTCCGCAGGGCTGGCAGGTCGAACTTGGGATCGTGGGTGAGGATGACCACGGCAGTGGAGCGATCCACCTCCATGCCCTTCAGCGCATCGTCGGGCCAGGCGATGATCATCTCGTCAGCCTCAGGAAAGCGCTCTTCAGTGGCGAACTTGGAGCGGGCATCCACCACAGTGACGCGGTAGCCCATCACGCGCGCCAGACGATGTAGGGGAACCGCTATGTGAATGGCACCGATGATTACCAGGTGTGGCGGACGCCCGAAGGGCTCCTCGAAGCGGTCCCCGTCCCGCCGGGGCAGCTCTGAAGCCGGCGGCCCCGGCAAGAACTCCAACGCACCGCTCGTCAGATCTGTCCGGAGCGTGAAGGGCCGCTCCGCCACCACCAGCTCAACCGCTCGGTCGTGTTGCTCGGTAGCCTTCTGGAGGAACAACTGGATGTGGCCGCCGCAGGCGAGGCCAACCTCGAAGGCGAGGTCGTCAGCGACGCCGAAATCGACCAGGCGAGCCTCCCCGTTCTTCAGCGTGTTCCGCAGCTCTTCGAACACCGCGCCCTCGATGCAGCCATTCGAGACCGAGCCGGCCATGCGACCGCTACCGCTGACGAGCAAGCGAGAGCCTAAGGGTCGCGGGCTGGAGCCCCAGGTGGAGACGACTGTGGCCAGCGCCAGCCGCTCCCCGTCCTGCCGCCAGGCGCTGTACTCGGCAGCGATCTCACGCATCGGTTATCTCACCGTACGCCGACGGTCCAGGCCGGCCAGCAGCGCGCCCAGCTCGTCCAGCGCCTTCAGGTTGTGGGCGGCCAGGAAGTCGTCAGTGTGCGGCAGGGCCGCGACCATCCCGCGAGTCACCGGCTCGTATCCGGCCGAGCCCAGCAGAGGATTGAGCCAGATCAGCCTGTGCGACATGCGCCGCAGCCGGCTCACCTCGCGCGCCAGCAGTACTGGGTCTCCCCGATCCCAGCCGTCGCTGACCAGGATCACGACGGCCCCGTGGCCCAGCACTCGCCGGGCCCAGCGCCGGTTGAACTCGGCCAGGGCCTCTCCGATGCGCGTGCCGCCGCTGAAGTCGTGGACACGGTTGCTCACCTGAGACAGCGCCGGCTCGATCTCCCGCTTTCGCAGCAGCCGCGTGATTCGGGTCAGTCGGGTGGAGAAGACAAAGGTCTCCAGCCGCTCGCGCCTTGCGGTCGCGTGGGCAAAGATCAGCAGCAGGCGCGAATAGCGCTCCATCGAGCCGCTGACATCGCAGATCAGCACCAGCGGCCGCCTTCGCAGCTGCGGCTGACGGTGCAGGAGCCGGATCAGCTCCCCGCTGGAGCTGATCGACTGCCGCGCTGTGCGGGCTAGGTCGACTTCGCCGCGGCGCGCCGGGCGAGAGCGGCGGGTCCGGCGCTCCGCGATGCGCCACGGCGATTGCTGCAGCAGGCGTTTCACCTGCTCCATCTCCTCCCATGACATCTCGTCGAAGTCCTTGCGCCTCAGCAGCTCGTCGGCGGAGTAGCCGGAACTCTCGTTGACCACCTCCTGAAGTTCGCCAGGTCGCTGCGCGCCCTGGTTCAGTCCCAGCGCCTGCATCCAGCTCCTAGCCCGCTCCGGCGCCAGCGGCAGCGGGCGCGACTTGCCGGGTAGGAAACCGGCTCCCATACGGGGATCGGGAGGCGCCCAGAAGATGTCGAAAGCTGCCTCAAAGACAGACAGCTCCTCGCGGCGGGCGACGAAGCAGGCGCGCAGCGTGTCCCGAAACCCGGCTCGATCTCGCAGGTCGATAAAGGCGAGCGCCTTGGTGGCCGTCGTCAGCCGGCTCGGGCCGCCGTCCAACCCGGCGTCGTGAAGCAGACGCGCGAACGCGGCCAGCCGGGGCAGGAGATCAGGAGCCTGGACTGCCATGACCTACCGAACCTCGCGTCAGGCCGCCCGGCGCTCGCCCGCAGGCACGGCTTGCCTGCCCGGCCAGCGCAGCCTACCCTGCGTGAGCGCCAGCCCCAGCAGGACGACAGCTCCGCCGATCGGCTCCCACCAGCCGACCCGCTCGCCGAGGAACAGAAGCCCGGCGACGGTGGCGAAGACAGGTACCACATACGTCACTGTGCTGGCGGCGGTGGGCCCGGCAGCGCGCACGATGCCCATGTTGAGCATGTAGGCCAGGCCGGTGCCGAGGGCGCCCAGCCCCACCAGGGCGAGCACGGCTGGCAGCGGAAACTGGTGTGGCAGGGGCCCCAAGAACGGCGTGAGCACTGCCAGGAACAATGTCCCTGTCAGCAGTTGAATCGCTGCCAGGGAAGCCGCAGAGGCAGGTAGGTCGCTGAGAAACCGCCGCGTGTAGACGAAGGCAACCGCGTAGAAGGCGGCCGCGAGGAGGCAGGCAAAGTTGCCGATCAGCTGCGCTCCGCCCAGCCCCTGCCAGGGGTGCAGGATCAGCAGCACACCGACCAGCCCCAGCACCAACCCGGCCACACTCGAGCGGGTCGCCCGCTCGCTGGGCAGCAGAGCGAGCGCCAGCACCAGCGTCAGGAGTGGAGTGGTCGCGTTCCAGATGCCGGCCAGGACCGAGGAGATGTGGGTCTCGGCAAAGGCGAACAGTGTGTAGGGCACCACGTTGAAAAGGATCCCCGCCACCCCGAGCAGAAGCCAGGCCCTCGGGCTGCGCGGCACCTGCTCGCGCTGAAAGAGCAGGAAGGGCACCAGGACGGCTGTGCCGATGGCGAGCCTGGCGAGCGTGACCTGAGCCGGCGAGAAAGCGGCGTCCGCGAGCTTGATGAAGAGGAAGCTGTGGCCCCAGATGGCGCCGAGGATGAGGAGCTGGACCTGCCAGTTGCCGAGTGGGCTCCCCTTTGCGCTGACCTTCACAGAACCCTGAACCAGCAGGGTGGCGGGTTTGTTGCAGTCAAGCTCCCCGCGCCTGCTCGACCAGCTCGGGCAGCTGCTCGCGGGCTCGCTCCAGGTCCTCCTGGTATTTCAGCGCAGCCCCCAGCGTGGCGTCCACCAGCGAGGTGTCGATGCGGGTAGCGCCGAGCTGGGCAAGGGCTCGCGCCCAATCAAGCGTCTCCGCCACGCCCGGGGCCTTGTAGAGGTCCAGCTCGCGGAGGCCATGAACGAGCGCCGTCACGTCGTGCGCCAGCTGCTCAGCCGCCTCGGGCGCCCGAGCCCGCACGATGGCGAGCTCCTTCTCCACGCTCGGGTAGTCGATCCAGTGATAGAGGCAGCGCCGCTTCAGGGCGTCGTGCACCTCGCGGGTCCGGTTGGAAGTCACTACGACGAAGGGCGGCCGCCGAGCGTGGATAGTGCCCAGCTCGGGGATGGAGACCTGAAAGTCGCTGAGCAGTTCGAGCAGGAAGGCTTCGAACTCCTCATCGGAGCGGTCGATCTCGTCGATCAGCAGCACAGGGGGCACAGGGTCGTCGTTGTCGATCGCGTCCAGGAGCGGCCGCCGAAGCAGGAACTCCTTGGCGTAGATCTCCTGCTCGGCGGCCACCCGATCCGCTGAGTCGTTGAGCAGCCGGATGTGCAGCAGCTGGCGCGGATAGTTCCACTCGTAGAGCGCGTGGGCCACGTCGATCCCCTCGTAGCATTGCAGCCTGATCAAGCGCGCGCCCAGGACCTGGGCCATGACCTTGGCCGCCTCCGTCTTGCCCACGCCTGCCTCGCCTTCGATGAAGAGCGGCCGACCCAGCGCCAGCGCCAGGAAGATGGAGGTTGCCAGCGGCCGGTCAGAAATGTACTGGCGCTCCTCCAGCCCGGCCATGACCGCTTCAATACTGACCGGGGAGTTCATCGGTCTCTAAGCCTATGTCCCGAGACGGTAGGAGTGACGCCGGGCAGGTCCCTATCCCGGCCGAGGATCGATCGGCGTGAGCGAGGGCGCTCTGGCCTCGATAACCTCAGCCGCGTCCAGGCAGAGGTCCTCTCGGAACCGAGGACCGATGATCTGTACCCCCAGCGGCAGGTCGCCTGCCTGGCCGGTGGGCACGGCCACCGCTGGCAGGCCGAGCAGGTTGACAGCAATCAGAAGGCGCTGGGCTCGGAGCGTCCTCGCCATGCCTGACGCCTCGCCGGTATCGAAGCCGACTGCAAAGGGTGGTTCGGTTGAAACCGGACCCAGCACGAGCGGATGCTCGGCGCTGAAGAGCGACCAGGCTCGCAGATGGCCGGCGCGCTCGGCCAGCCCCCGGATGTACCCTGCGAGGTCCAGCTCCGGACGGTTGCCAAGCATGAAGCCGACGGCCCGGCGGATCCCCTCATCTCCTTTCGCCTCGATGTCGGGCCCCGTCATCACCCGGGTATCCGCCATGACCAAGAGTTCCCACAGTTCAGCCACCCTGTCAACCGCAGGTGGCTCGATCTCCTCCACGGCGTAGCCGGCATCGGCCAGCCAGCCGGCAGCGCGGCGCACCGCATCGGCGACCACGGGATTGACACCCAGCCTGGCCGGGTCTGCCGTCACGGCGACTCGGATCGGCCGGCGCGGCGGGGGCCCCTCCAGCGGCGCCGGCACCCACCAGGGATCGCGAGGGTCGGCCCTGACCATGGCGGCCAGACCGGCTCGAACGTCCTGCACCCGACGTGCGAGCGGGCCCTGCACTGACATGATCTGGCCGGTGATTGGCCGCTCGGCCGCCGCGCTCGGGTTATAGGCGGGCACCCGGCCCAGACTGGGCCTGATCCCGACCAGACCGCAACAGTAGGCCGGGTAGCGGATCGATCCTCCATAGTCATTGCCATGCGCCAGCGGCGTGATTCCGGTGGCCACCGAAGCCGCGGCGCCGCCGCTGGACCCGCCAGGCGTATGGGCCGGCGACCACGGGTTGCAGGTGCGACCGCGAAGCGCGTTGTCAGTGTCCCAGCGGAGGCTGAACGCAGGCGTGTTGGTCCGGCCGATGATGATCGCTCCGGCAGCCTTCCAGGCCGCCACCTGTGGGCTGTCGTCAGGCGCGATGAGCCGGGCGTATGCCTCGATCCCGTTCGGAGTCGCCTGCCCGGCCACGTCGACGTTCTCCTTGATGGTCACCGGCACCCCATGGAGGGTTCCCAGCGCCTCTCCCCGAGCGACAGCACGGTCAGCGCTGTCGGCCGCCGCCAGCGCCTCTTCGCCCAGGACCACCGTGACCGCGTTTAGCGCGGGGTTCACGGCGTCAAGCCGGCGGAGACAGGATTCGACCACCTCCCGGCTGGAGACGGCGCGGGTGCGAACGGCTCGGGCCACCCGGACAGCGTCCCAGCGCCACAGCTCCTCAGCCATTCGCCTTCTCCTGGCTCAACCGCGGCCTTGGCAAAAAGTCGAGATGCAGCTAGCCGGTTTGGGCCTGCTCCACCGCTCGCCGCACCAGGACAGTGGCCAGGTGCTTCTTGTACTCGGGTGAGGCGCGCAGGTCGCCGCTTGGGGAGAGCCCGTCAGCAGCCCGCTCGGCCGCGTCGGCGACCGATGCCCCCTCGCTCAATGCCCGTTCGACAGCCGTGCAGCGCACAGGTGTCGGCCCACAGTTGGTGAGCCCGACCCGCCAGCCGCCATCCACCTGCTGGGCACCGGCGCCCACGATCGCCCAGTCGAACAAGCGCCGGCGGAACTTGATGTATCTGTGCGACCCGGGAGCGACGGGGAAGCTCACCTCGCAGACGAGCTCGTCGGCCTCGAGAGGCGTGGTGAAGAGATCCTGGAAGAACTCGCGCGCTGGTATCCGCCGCCGATCGGTCACCACCTCTGCGTCGAGCATCAGAGCCAGCGTCGGGTAGTCGCCAGCCGAGTCGGCGTGGGCGAAGACCCCGCCGATGGTGCCCATGTTCCGCACCTGGTTGTCGCCCACCTCGGAAGCGATGTCGGCCAGCAGCGGCAGGTTTTGGCGGACCTCCGCGGAGTGCTGGATGGTCACATGCCGGGTGAGCGCGCCGAGCCTGAGCCGGCCGCCCTCGACGTGGATGTAGTCAAGTTCCTTCAGACCGTTGATGTCGATCAGCGCGCTGGGCTGCGCCAGGCGAAGCCGCATCAGCGGAATCAGGCTGTGGCCGCCCGCGAGCACCTTGGCGTCCTCGCCGTGCTTTTGGAGCAGGCTGGCCGCCTCCTGCACCGACCCTGCTCGGGCGTATTCGAATGCGGCGGGGATCATGAGTTGCCCTCCTGGTTGTTGCCCAACTGAGGACCTGCCTCATGCGGTGGCGGCGCCTCGCCGCCGGTCCCCCAGAGCCCGCCACCCTCACCCTCACTGCCGGGTAGGGGCGCCTCACTGGTTCCGCCGTGCTGCGGCTCGGCCGCCGTGGAGCCACCAGCCGCGCCGGTCGCGAGCTCGCCGGATGTCGCCGGCGCCGGCGGCTGGGTCGCGCCATCGCCAGAGCTGACCCCTTTGCCCTGCCGCTCAGTGATCTGCTGCCAGAGGCGGTCGGGGCTCGCCGGCATGTCAATGTGTTTCAAGCCGAGCGGCGACAGTGCGTCGCAGATCGCGTTGATCACAGCCGCGCTGGAGGCGATGGTGCCGGCCTCGCCAATGCCCTTGACGCCCAGCTCGTTGGTGGGCGACGGGGTGACTGTGCTGTCAAGCGTGAGCTTGGGCATCTCGGCGATGGTGGGCAGGCTGTAGTCGAGCAGCGTGCCTGTCTTCAGCGTGCCCTCGCTGTCATAGACGACCTCTTCGAACAACGCCTGTGCGATGCCCTGCGCGATGCCGCCGTGCAGCTGGCCCTCGACGATCATCGGATTGATGACTGTGCCGCAGTCGTCCACCGCCACGTACTTCAAGAGCTCCACGCTGCCGGTGGCGGGGTCGACCTCCACCGCGCAAATGTGCGCGCCGAAAGGCCAGACGAAGTTTGGCGGGTCGAAGTACGCCACCGCCTCCAGGCCCAGCTCCATGTCCTCCGGCAGGCCCATTCCGTAGGCGGCGAAGGCCACCTCGGCGAAGGTCTTCCGCTTGTCAGGCGAGCCCTTGACTGCGAAGTGCCCCTGGTCGAAGATGACGTCCTCGTCGGCCGCCTCCAGCATGTGGGCAGCGATCTTGCGCGCCTTCTCGCGAACTTTCTGGGCGGCTTTCAGGATCGACATGCCGCCCACCGCGAGCGAGCGGCTGCCGTAGGTGCCGTAGCCGAACGCCGGTCCTTCGGCGGTGTCGCCGTGATGGATGTCGATGGAGTCGTAGGGCACACCCAAGGTGTCAGCCACCAGCTGCGCGAACGTTGTCTCATGGCCCTGGCCGTGGGAGTGAGTGCCCGTGTAGACCGACACCGAGCCGGTCGGAAAGACCCGCACGTGAGACGACTCGGTGAGCGCGAGTCCCCCGGTGGCCGGCGCCGTGGCGGCGCTGGGTCCGAAGCCGCAGATCTCGATCCAGGTGGAGACGCCGATGCCCAGGAGCCGGCCCTCCTTCCGGGCCGCCTCCTGCTCCTGCCGGAACCGCTCGTAGCCGGCCAGCTCCAGGGCCCGGTTCAGAGTGCCCTCGTAGTTGCCCGAGTCATAGGTGAGGCCGAAGTTGTTGGTGTAAGGAAACTCGTCAGGTTGGATGAAGTTCTTCCGTCGAACCTCCACCGGATCCACGCCGATCTCGGCCGCGAAGATGTCGACCATGCGCTCGCAGAGATGGGTGGATTCCGGCCGCCCGGCGCCCCGATAGGGATCGGTCGGCACGCGGTTGGTCAGCACTCCGACCGTGCGGGAGGCAATCTGCTGGAACTTGTAGCCCTGCCCGGGCAGCAGGCAGGCGCAGGCCTGGAAGGCGCCGAAGGTTCCCACATAGGCCCCACAGTCGAGGTACTGCGTGACCCGCATGCCGAGCATCGTGCCGTCGCGCCGGCCGGCCAGCTCGACGTCGAAAACCTGACCTCGACCGTGTGTCGTGGCCTGGATGTTCTCGGTCCGGGTTTCTGTCCACTTGACGGGCTGGCCGAGCAGCCTGGCCGCGGCCGGCACCAGGTAGTCCTCGGGATAGGGGCTGATCTTGCTGCCAAAGCCACCCCCCACATCCGGTGAGATGACGCGGAAGCGGCTCTCCGGAATGCCGAGGGCGCCGCCCACGAAGAGCCTGATGAAGTGCGGGTTCTGGCTCGAGAGCCAGAGCGTCATGTTGCCGTCAGCCTGGCGCCATTCCGCCATGATCACGCGGGGTTCCATCGCCATGGGCACGAGCCGCTGCTGGAGGATGCGCTGCTTGACCACCACCTCCGCCTCGCTGAAGGACCGCTGGGTGTCATCGGCATAGGTCAGATCCCAGGCAAGGTTGTCGGGCAGGTCAAGGTGCGCCTTGGGACTGCCCTCCTGGATCGCCGCCTCCAGGTCCATGACCGCCGGCAGTGGCTCGTAGTCGACCGAGACCAGCTGCGCCGCATCGGCGGCCTGGTAGCGAGTCGCCGCGACCACCACCGCCACCGGCTCGCCCTGATAGCTGGTCTCCTCAGCGGCTATGGGTCGCCGGTCTGGCACAGTCTTCTTCTCTGCCACGAAGGCGGGCGCCACCGGCATGGCGCCGCTGATCACCTCTACAAAGTCCTGGGCCGTATAAACGGCCAGAACTCCGGCAGCCCGGCGAGCCGCGTCGCTGTCGATGTGGGTGATGCGGGCGTGGGCGAAGGGGCTCCGCACCACCTGCAGGTAGGCGCAGTTGGTGAGGCTCAGGTCATCGACATAGCGGCCGCTGCCGCGAACCAGACGCGGGTCCTCCCGCCTGTGGATCTTGGCTCCGATCATCGTGCTGATGGCCATCTGACTAGGCTCCGCTGGCGGCGGGCTGGGCTTGGGCCGCCCCGCTCATGGTGCGGGATGCAGTCTGCACAGCCTTGATGATGTTGACGTAGCCGGTGCAGCGGCAGAGGTTGCCCTCCAGACCCTTCTTGATGTCGTCCTCGCTGGGACTTGGGTTCTGGTCCAGGAGGTAGGCGGCAGCCATGATGAAGCCGGGGGTGCAGTAGCCGCACTGGAGACCATGTTCGTCCCAGAAGGCCTGCTGGATGGGGTGAAGCTCGCCGTCCGGGGCGGCCAGGCCCTCGATCGTCTTCAGCTCGTGACCCTGGGCCTGGACTGCGAAGAGCGTGCAGGACTTCACTGCCTTGCCATCCAGATGGATGGTGCAGGCTCCGCATTGGCTGGTGTCGCAGCCGATGTGAGTCCCTGTCAGCCCGAGGTTGTCCCGCAAAAAGTGCACGAGGAGCAGTCTCGGCTCCACCTCGGCCTCGCGCTCCTTGCCGTTGACGGTTACAGCTATCCGGTGCTTCATCCACCGCCTCCTGAACAGTTCTGCTTTCTCAGCGCCAGCGCCGTCGCGGCGCCGCGTTGCGATCTCTTAGAAAGCAAAGCCTAGGCCCTCTGGGGCACACTGTGCAGTGGGAGTTTCAAGTGCAGATCGAGAACGAGCTGAACATCGGCGCGCCGCCCGACGAGGTCTATGCCTTTCTCCTGGACGTCAACCGAGTGGCCGGCTGCATGCCAGGAGCGGAGCTGACCGAGGTGGTCGATCCCTCCACCTTCAGAGGCAAGGTGAAGATCAAGGTGGGACCCATCACCGTCTCCTACAACGGCACCGCCCGGCTCATCGAGCGGGACGAGGCCAGCCGCACTGCCAAGATCCAGGCCGAAGGCAAGGAGACGACAGGCTCGGGCTCTGCCCGCGCTACCGCCACCATGACAGTGCTTGAGGCGCCCGGCGGCTCGCTGGTCAAGCTGATGAGCGACTTCAACGTGGCAGGCCGGGTGGCGAACTTCGGCCGTGGCGTGATGGAGGACATCTCGCGCCGGCTGGTCGGGCAGATGGGCGACTGCATCAAGGCTCATCTGGAGGCCGCACCGGCGGCAGCCTCGGCCCCGGCAGCCACTGGGGACGCCCGCGCAAGCGGAGCGGCCGGCCCCTCCTCGCAGCCGGCCGCCGCCGCCGTCGAGCCACCTGTTGCCGCAGGTGAAGGCGGCGAGCCTCAGCGAGAAGCGTTCACGCCGCCGGCGCCAGACGTGGCCGAGGTGGCGATGACTCCGGTTTCGCCCATCTCCAGCCGGCCGGCCTCGGCTCCCGTCACGGCGGCCAAGCCAGTCAACGCCTTCGGCCTGCTCTTCTCAGTTGTCTGGGAGCGTCTGAAGGGGATCTTTCGCCGCCGCTAGTGCGGCAGCCCGGCTTGCGCCACCCTCTCGAGAGCTACCTGGCGATACGCCGGTTCAGCTATCTGAGCTCGCTGGCCTTCTCGCCGGACGGCAGCCAGATCGCCTACGTCTGGGAGGCGGAAGGTCAACTCAACCTCTGGACGCAGCCGGCGGCTGGCGGCGAAGGTGTCCGGCGCACCAGGTTCGTGGAGGAGTCGGCCCGGCACGTGAGCTGGCCCCGGGAGGATGAGATCCTGCTCGGCGTCGACCACCATGGCAACGAGCAATGGCAGCTGCACAAGCTGTGTCTTGGCGCCGGCGAGCTGAGCGACCTGACCCGGCGGAAGGACGTCCAGTATCTGCCCGGCTTCACGGATCCGGATCGAAAGCGGCACGTGTTCAGCGGCAACGCGGAGCGTCCGGAAGACCGCAGCCTCTACCTGCTGGATCTGGACAGCGACTCGATCGAACCGCTGCTTCTTGAGCCCGGCTACTGGTTCTGTGGCCCCTGGACAGCCGACGGCAGCCAGCTGGTCATTGGCCGCTTCCACGCCAACTCTGATCAGGACCTCTTTCTCCTGGACTCCGGCGGTGGCACTCCCAGCCTGCTGACGGCACACGAGGGCGAGGAGTACAACCAGCCGATCGGACTGGCCGCCGACGGCCGGCTGCTGCGGCTCACCGACCGCGGTCGCGAGCATCACTGGCTCGGCCTTCAGGATCTTTCAAGTGGCGAGCTGGAACCGCTCTGGCAGGGGGACTGGAGCGTCGAGTACGCGGAATTGAGCCGGGACGGCCGCCGCGCTGCCTTCACAGTGAACGAGGCGGGGCGGTCAGTCCTCCACGCACTCGAGCTGGAGACTGGAGGCGAGCTGCCGGTGCCCGCCATCCCCGCCGGCCACTGCCTGCTCTTCGCCTTCTCCGGCGATGGCCGACGCGTTGCGGTTGTGGCCGGCACCGGCCGGCGCCCACTCGACCTGTACGTAGCCGACCTCGAGCAGCGGCAGACGACAGCCTTGACCGAGAGCTTTCAGGGCAGCGTCCCCACGGCCGAGCTGGCGGAGGCGGAGCTGATCGGGTATCCCAGCTTCGACAGGGAGATCCCGGCCTGGCTCTACAGGCCGCCTGAGACCGGTGGTCCACGACCGGCAGTCCTCTGGATTCACGGCGGACCGGAATCCCAGGAGCGGCCCGGGTACTCCAACTCCTGGGGCGCCTTCCAGTACCTCGTCAGCCGCGGTGTGGCGGTGCTGGCGCCCAACATCCGTGGCAGCACCGGCTACGGCAAGTCCTATCAGAGGTTGATCCACCGCGATTGGGGTGGCGGCGAGCTGCGGGACATCGAGGCGGCGGCGCGCTGGCTGCAGAAGCAGAGCTGGATCGATCCCCAGCGGATCGCCGTCATGGGCGGCTCCTTCGGTGGTTTCGCCACGCTTTCAGCTCTGACTCGCCTACCGGACTTCTGGGCCAGCGCAGTGGACCTCTTCGGACCCAGCAATCTGCTCTCCTTCGTCGAGTCGGTGCCGCCGTTCTGGAAGCGGTTCATGACCGTGTGGGTCGGCGACCCCGAGACCGATCGGGGGCTGCTCGTCGAGCGCTCCCCCATCACCTACGTTGAGCAGGCTCGGGCGCCGCTGCTGGTCATTGCGGGCGCCACCGATCCCAGGGTGGTGAAGGCGGAGTCCGACCAGATGGTGCAGCGCCTGCGCGAGCTGGGCCGGCCAGTGGAGTACCTGGTCTTCGAGGACGAAGGCCATGGCTTCAGCAAGACCGCCAACCAGGTCCGGGCCTACGGCGCGGCCGCCCGCTTCCTCAGCGAGCATCTGCACTTCGAGTACTGAGCGGTGACCGCCGCCGAGGCGCGTGAGCGGGCGCGGGCGCGGGCCGCCTTGGGCGCCTTCATCTCGCTGACTGAGGAGGACGGTCCCGGTCCGGCGGTGGCAGTGAAGGACTTGGTTGACGTGGCCGGGACAGTCACCACCGCCGGCGGCATCCAGTTGCGTGACCGGGCCGCCATCGTGGACGCCCTCGTGGTGAGGCGCCTGCGCGAAGCCGGCTGCGTGGTGATGGGCAAGGCGAACCTGCACGAGTTCGCCTTCGGCCTGACCAGCGAGAACCCCCACTATGGACCCGTTCGCAACCCGCATGACTCAGAGCGCGTGGCCGGAGGCTCGTCGGGCGGCTCTGCGGCGGCGGTGGCGGCTCGACTGTGCGATTGGGCGCTCGGCACTGATACCGGCGGTTCGATCCGCGTCCCCGCCGCCTACTGCGGCGTGGTGGGGTTCAAACCGACTGTGGGGACCGTCCCCACCGAGGGCGTCTTTCCCTTGAGCCACAGCCTCGATACCGTGGGACCGCTGGCGCGCGACGTGCGGACGGCTGCGCTGGCGCTCGAAGCCATGAGCGAGCTGCGCGGCCTTCTGCCGGAGCGGACGCCCTCCCTCACCGAGCTGCGCCTGGCGATCCCGACAGGCTGGCTGGAGGGCGTCGAGCCGGAGATCGCGCACGTCTTCACCGCCGCCACCCGGGGACTGCCCGAGCTCGAGCTGCCCGACCGCCTCGTGCTGGGCCGGCCGGGGCTCATCATCCTGTTGGCCGAGGCTGGCAGCCTGCATCGCCGCTGGCTGGAGGACACGCCCGAGCGCTACGGAGCTGATGTGCGGGCGCTGCTCGAACAGGGGCTTCGCGTCAGCCGCCGCGATTACTCGCTGGCGCTGCTGGAGCAGTCACGCGCGCGCTTGGCGGCAGAGAGCGCGATGGCGGACATCGACGCCATCCTCGTGCCGGCTACCGGCATCATGCCGCCCCGCATCGGCGCGGAATACGACCGCGCAGCCGTCGCCGGCTGGACTCGGCCCTTCAACACCACTGGGCAGCCGGTCATCTGCCTGCCCGCGCCCACCTCCGGCCTGCCGGTGGGCATCCAGGTGGTGGGCCGATTCGGCCAGGAGGCCCGGCTGGTCGAGGCGTCGCTCGCGCTGGAGGCAGCCTGGGCGCAGGTGACCGGCTGAAGTGGACGAACGAACCGGCCATTCGGGCTAGGCTTGCCGGCATGAGCGAGGTCGACTTCACGCTGCCGCAGCTGGCGGAAACACTGACCGAAGGCACTGTCACCCGCTGGCTCAAGCAGCCTGGCGACCAGGTGGCGGAGGGCGAGCCGCTGGTCGAGATCGAGACCGACAAAGTGAACAACGAACTGGAGTCGCCGGTCGCCGGAACGCTGAGCGAGATCATCGCGCCCGAGGGGGGAACGGTCCCGGTCGGCGCGCTGCTGGCCAAGCTCCGGACTGTGAAGGGCTAGTGTCCCACGCCACTGAGTCGTTGGCATACTTCGGCTCCGGACGCACTTCTGGCGCTGGACACTAGCCGGACGGCCAGGCAGTCGTGGGCCTGTGGGCGCCAGGCGCCATGACAGGCTCGTCGTACTCCACGTTGTGATCCTGAGTCTGTCGGTTCGGAATGAGCACCAGCGCGATGAGACTCACTACCGCGCAGCCGACTATGTAGAGCGCGATGGGCGCTGAGCTCTTGTAGGTCCCCAGGAGATACGTCGCTACGAGGGGCGCCGGGCCACCGGCCACTACGGAGGCGAGCTGGTAGCCGATGGAGGCGCCTGTGTAGCGCAGCCGGCCAGTGAAATTCTCGGCGATGAGCGCCGCCTGAGGCCCGTACTGCAGATCGTGAGGGATGAGCGAGACGACTACGCCAAGCAGGACCAGGCCCGCCGCGCGAGTGTCCAGCGCGGCGAAGTAGGGGAATGCGAGCAGGCCTATCCCTGCAGCACCGATGCCGTAGATGAGCCTGCGCCCGAATCGATCTGAGAGGTAACCGGCAAAGGGCACAGTGAAGAGCGACAGAAAGCTGGCCACGAAAACTGTCGTCAGCATGAAGTTGTTGCTCAGCTTCAGCGTCTTGGTGCCGTAGAGAAGCACGAAGGAGGTGAAGATGTAGAACGGCGCCTGCTCCGAGACCCGAACCAGCGCGGCCAGGACCATCTCCTTCCAATTCCGCTTCAGCACCTCCAGCAGGGGGATCCTGACCAGCCTGTTCTCGGTCACCAGGCGGGCGAAGGACGGCGTCTCCAAAATGCCGAGCCGGATGTAGAGGCCAATGCCGACCAGGATCAAGCTGGCCAGAAAAGGTATTCGCCAACCCCAGTTGAGGAAGTCGCTGCCAGTGAGGTTGCTGACCAGGAGCAGGGCGCCGTTGCCGAGGATCAGACCGATCGGCACACCGATCTGGGGCCAGCTGGCGACAAGGCCGCGGCGTCGATTGCTGCCCCACTCCATGGAGAGCAGGACGGAGCCGCCCCACTCGCCGCCCACGCCGAGCCCCTGAAAGACGCGGAAGACAATGAGCAGGATGGCGCCCCAGATGCCGATCGAGGCGTAGGAAGGCACCAGTCCGATCAGGGTGGTGGCAAGGCCCATCGTCAGCAGCGTCACGATCAGCGTCGCCTTGCGCCCGATCCGGTCGCCGAAGTGGCCGAAGATCGCCGCTCCGATGGGGCGGGCGGCAAAGCCGACGGCCTGAGTGCCGAAGGACAAGAGCGCTCCCGCCAGTGGATCGCTCTTGGGGAAGAACAGCTTGGGAAAGACCAGCGCGGCGGCCGAGCCGTAGAGGAAGAAGTCGTACCACTCGATCGAGGTGCCGATGACGCTTGCGACAACAGCTTTCCGCAGCTGCGCGGGCCGATCCGCCGGTGCCTGCATTGAGTCCTCCTCTCAGTTGACGACAACCGCGACTGGTGTGAGGAGATCCTAGAACAGCAGGCTGCATTTGTGCTCGCCAGCGACCTCGGGTTGGAGCCTGGCGCCCGGAAGTATGCTCAGCGCTTCATGGAACTGCGCCGCCGGCTGCGCTCAGGCCGTCCTCTCCTCGGCGCCTGGTGCGTCATCCCTGACAGCTTCACAGCGGAGCTGATCGGCCGCGCGGGCTACGACTGGGCCTGCCTCGACATGCAGCACGGGATGATCCGCGAGGAGCACCTGGGTCCCATGCTGCAGGCTCTGCAGCTGACGGGTACACCGGCTCTGGTGCGCGTGCCCTGGAACGAGCCGGGCCGCCTCATGAAGGCGCTGGACGCAGGCGCTGAGGGCGTGATAGTGCCGATGATCGACAGCCCTGAAGATGCCGTGCGCGCCGTCCAGGCTTGCCGCTACCCGCCCGCCGGCAATCGCTCCTGGGGCCCGATCCGGGCGGCGTTGGGGGTGGCCGATTACTCGCCCGCAACTGCCAACGAGAGCGTCGTGGTGACCCTCATGATCGAGACTGTGGGAGCCGTTCAGCACCTTGACCAGATCCTTTCGGTGCCGGGCGTCGACGCGGCCTATGTAGGACCCCAGGATCTCTCGCTGACGCACGGGCTGAGGCCGACGCCGACCGCCACCGAACCAGAGCACATCGAGCTCATCCGCAGCGTCCTGGAAGCCTGCGGCCGGCATGACGTGGTGCCCGGCCTTTTCTGCGGCGACCTGGAGTCCGCCACCGAGTGGCGCCGCCGCGGATTTCGGCTGACCAACATCCTTTCCGATTCCCAGCTGCTGCGCCAGGGTGCCGCTCACCAGGTCCAGTCGCTGGCACAGGTCGAACTCGGCCAGTTGAACACCAGCACTGAGGAGATCCGAACATGACCGACCTGCGCCGCTACAGCCGCACTCTCTACGACGGCATCGATCGCGCAGGCGCGCGCTCGTTCCTCCTCAACATCGGCTTCAGCCGGGAAGACCTGAAGCAGCCGGTAGTCGGAGTGGCTCATTCCTGGATCGGCACCATGCCCTGCAACTTCAATCACAGGACGCTGGCCGCCTGGGCAGCCGAAGGGCTGCGGGAGCGGGGCTTGACGCCGATGGAGCTCAACACGATAGCCATCTCAGACGGAATCACGATGGGCACCGAGGGGATGAAGGCCTCTTTGGTCTCGCGCGAGGTGATCGCAGATTCGATCGAACTCGTCGCCCGCGGCCACTACTTCGACGCCCTCTGCTGCATCACCGCCTGTGACAAGACTGTGCCCGCCGCCGCGATGGCGATGGCCCGGCTCGACAGGCCGGCAGTACTTGTGTACTCCGGCTCCATCCTGGAGGGCTCGTACCGCGGCCGCCAGGTCGCCGTGGGCGAGGCGTACGAGGCCATCGGCGCGGTCGCCGCCGGTCGCATGACCGAGACCGATCTGACGGAGCTGGAGGCGCACATCTGCCCAGGGCCGGGTGCCTGCGGCGGACAGTACACGGCCAACACCATGTCGATGGTGATGGAGGTGATAGGGCTCTCGCCGGTGGGCTACAACGGCGTTCCGGCAGTCGATCCGGCCCGTGAGGAGCTGACTCGGCGCCTGGGAGACGTGGTCCACAACGCGCTGGAGAATGACATTCGCCCCTCGCAGATACTCACCCGGCCGGCCTTCGAGAACGCCGCCGCTGCGGTTGCCGCCTCCGGCGGTTCGACCAACGCCGTGCTCCACCTGCTGGCCCTGGCCCGAGAGGTTGGTGTGCCGCTCGCGATGGATGATCTGGAGGTCATCTTCAAGCGCACGCCGCTGCTCTGCGACCTGAAGCCGGGCGGCCGCTACGCAGCTCCTCAGCTGCACCGGGCGGGCGGCGTCGCTGTGATGACCAAGCGCTTGATCGAGGGTGGCTTCGTCGACGGCTCGGTGCTGACAGTGACCGGGCGCACGCTGTCTCAAGAGTGTGCCCAGATGGAGGAAACGCCTGGCCAGGACGTGATCCGGCCGCTGAGCAACCCCTTCAGCCGCGAGGGCGGCCTGGTGATCCTGAAGGGCAACCTGGCCCCGGAGGGCAGCGTCATAAAGATCGCCCATCACGCCCCCCACCACCATCGCGGGCCGGCCCGAGTCTTCAACCGGGAGGAGGACGCGCTGGCCGCCGTGCTGGGTAACCACATCGTGCCCGGTGATGTGGTCGTGATCCGCTACGAGGGACCTAAGGGCGGCCCGGGCATGCGCGAGATGCTGCAGGTGACGGGGGCTCTGGTCGGCCAGGGTCTGGGCGACAAGGTCTGCCTGATCACCGACGGCCGCTTCTCAGGCGCCACTCAGGGCCAGATGATCGGCCACGTGGCGCCCGAGGCGGCGGTCGGCGGACCGCTGGCGGCGCTCCGCGACGGCGACACCATAGTCGTCGACATTACCGGCCGGCGCATCGACGTGGAGGGCGTGGATCTGGCCGAACGCCTGCGTGACTGGTCGCCGCCGGAGGCCCACTACCGGAGCGGCGTCTTCGCCAAGTACATGGCCCAGGTGACCTCGGCCTCCGAGGGAGCCGTCACACTGCCTTGAGCCGCTTTGCCTGATCAGGCGCACGCCCGCCGCAGCCACGGCGGCTCCGTGCCATAATCGCGGCCAGCAAACCGAGGTTGAGGAGGTAGAGATGGCTGAGAGTCCGACCCTGGAGCGGACGAGCACCGCGCGCAAGGCGGTGGGCATGCTGCGCTGGCTCATGGTCTTCCTGGCCTTCGTGGGAACGACCATCAACTACGTCGACCGCGCCAACCTCGGCGTGGCCAACACACTGATCCGCAAAGACCTTCACATCCCGCCAGGACTGATGGGACTCGCCATCGGCTCCTTTTTCATCAGCTACGCGGTGTTCCAGCTGCCCAATGGCTACCTGGTCGACAGGATCGGCGCGCGCATCATGTACACGTTCGCTGTCGCCTGGTGGTCGGTCTTCACGGCCGCCACCGCGTTAGCCCGCGGCTTCTTCTCCCTCTTCGTTCTGCGGCTCCTGCTGGGAGTGGGCGAGTCCGGCGCCTACCCGAGCAACGCCAAGATAGTGGCTGAGTGGTTTCCGCTCCGCGAGCGCGGCACCGCCACCAGCATCTATGACAGCGGTGCCCGCTTCGGCACGGTGGCCTCCCTGCCCATCGTGACCTGGCTGATCCTGAACTTCGGCTGGCGAGGGTCCTTCCTGGCAACCGGGGCGCTGGGCCTGGTCTGGGCTGTCGCCTTCGTGCTGCTCTACCGCCGCCCGCGCCAGCATTTCTGGGTGAAGCAGGAGGAACTGGCTTACATCGAGCAGGGCTCACGCAGCCCAGATCTGGAGGCCGAGCGTGTGCCTGTGCGGTGGGTCGATCTGTTCCGTTACAGGACTATCTGGGGGATGATGATCGGCTTCTTCTGCCTGAACTTCGTCATCTACTTCTTCATCACCTGGTTTCCCGACTACCTGACCACAGCCCGCCACTTCAGCCTGCCCAAGCTTGGCACCGTCGGCACCATCCCGGCCATCGCTGCCATCCCGGGCGGCTGGCTGGGCGGCATTGTCGCGGACACGCTCGTGCGCCGCGGGATGGACCTGACCAAGGCGCGCAAGCTTTGCCTGGTTGGCGGCATGGCCTGCGCTTCTGTCATCGCGCTCGTCGCGCTCGCGCCTTCCGCCGCTGTCGCCATCGCGCTCCTCTCGGTCGCCTACGCCAGCCTGACCTTTGCCGCGGCCAGCGTCTGGTGCCTACCGGCCGACGTCGCCCCCTCACCCAACCAGGTGGCGTCGATCGGCGGCATCCAGAACTTCGCCTCCAACATCTCAGGTGTCATCACAAGCATCTTCACAGGCGTGGTGCTGCAGATCACCGGCAACTATGTGATCTCGCTCTTCGCCATGGGCGGCTTTGCCCTGCTGGGCGCCATCTCCTACCTCTTCATAGTGGGCAAAATCGAGCCGCTGGAAGCTAAGGGCGGCGATCCCCGGCTCCCAGCCACGACGGCGGGCGGCGGCGCCCGATCCGACGCCTAGGGGCTGCGCCGGCCGGGAAAGAATCGCCTGATCTGAAGCAGGAGAAACACTGGTAGCGCGAGATCAGCGGTCAGGCTCTGGCGGCATCCTCCGCGAGTCCGGCGATTGGCGCCCAACCGCCAACGCCCGGCCGTCGACCAGTTCTCACGGCCGAAGCGTTAGCCTCACTGACGGGGCATCAATTTCCCTGGCGCGTTCAGCCTGCGGCGGAAACCAAACAAGGAGCAACCATGGGACTTTTCGGTGAGGTCCGACGCGAATTCATCGCCCGGCCAGACCAGTTCAAGAGCCAGATCCTCTACAAGTGGCCGGATCAGAACATCCGCAAGCTCACTCAGCTCACTGTTCAGCAGGACGAGATGGCAGTCTTCTTCCGGGACGGGCGCGTGCAGGGCACCATCAACCCCGGACGCGTGACTCTCGACAGCTCGGAGATACCGTTCCTCGGAATGCTTGTCGACTTTGCCACGGGCGGCAACATGTTCAAGACCGAGCTCTACTTCATCTCCACCCGCGAGTTCCCCAACCTCCCCTTCGGCGGCGTGGTGGACGATGTGGTGGATCCCGAGACCACCCTGGCAGTGGGCCTGCGCGTCTTCGGAGAGTATTCGCTCAAGGTGCTGGAGCCCCAGTCGCTCATAGTGAACCTCGTCGGAACGCAGAACGTCTCCAACAACGATCAGATCACCGACTGGATGCGCGAGCAGCTGCTGAAGGTCCTGCGCACGGATGTGACGAGCCAGATCGTCCAGACCAACTGGCCGATCCTCGGCATCGCCTCCCACACTGAGGAGATCGAGCGCGTCACGCTGGAGAAGGTTCAGCAGCACGTCGCCAGCTATGGCATCCAGATAGTTCGCCTGGGCAACTTCACCATCTCCATCAAGGAGGAGGACGAGGCCACCCTGAAGGGCTACCGCCGCGACGCGCAGTACACGCGGATGGCGGGCGGCTTCCAGCAGTACGCCCAGGGCCAGGCGATGCTCGGGGTCGGCGAGGGCGCCGCCAAGGGCGGGGGCGCCGTCGGGCCTGCCATGATGGGGGTCGGCTTCGGCATGGGCAACACCATGGGGGCCGGCGGCCAGCAGCAGCCGGGCCAGTTGCAGGTGCGCTGCCCCAAGTGCGGTACCGCCAATCCGGAGACCGCCAAGTTCTGCTCCAACTGCGCCACTCAACTGGGCGCTCCTAGTCAGCAGTCGCCGGCCGCCGGTGTCACCTGCCCCAACTGTGGCGAGTCCAATATGGCCGGCGCCAAGTTCTGCTCGAGCTGCGGCGCCTCCCTGGCGCCCCAGATGACCACCTGCGCCAAGTGCGGGACTCAGAGCCCGATCAGCACCAAGTTCTGTCCCAACTGCGGCACCAGCCTGGTCCAAGCCGCTTCGGCTCAGCCTGGCGCGGCCCAGCGAACGACCGAGGGCGAGGCTCAGCCACCAGAGCCCCAGCCCGGACAACAGCCCCCGGCTCCCGGCCCGGCCTGAGCCGAAGCTTGCGGACGTCTGAGAGCCCCGAGCGGCGCTTCCGCTTCGGGGTTGATTGAGCCTGCCGGCGACCAACCCGTGAGCCGCAGAAGGCGCCTCCGGACGGTGGCTCGCTGGCTGCTGCCCGTTCTGATAGTCGTTGCGAGCGAGGTCCTCTTTCCCGAGTTGGCCTTCGCCCGTGGCGGCGGCGGCGGTCACTCGGGCGGTAGCGTCGGTCACTCAGGCGGTGGTGGTGGCGGTGGTGGCGGGTTCACCGGCGGCAGCGGCGGTGGTGGCTATTACGGCGGTGGTGGCTTTACCGGCGGCGGCGTTGGCGGCGGCGTCTTGGATGCGTTCGGCTTCTTCTGCGTCCTGCTGCTCATAGTCGGCGTCCTGTTCTTCCACTCCTTCATGAGGCGCAACACTGCGGCGCTTCCGCCCACCGGCGCGGCGGACTTCAGATGGACAGTGCCGCGGTATGACTCCGCCCTGCTGCAACCGATCTTGGCCAGCGACCCTGGCTTCGTGCCCGAAACGTTCCTCCAGAAGGCACAGATGGCCTTCCTGCTCACACAGCGGGCCTACCAGGATCGGAACGTTCACGCGGCGCGGGCATTCCTGGCCGCGCCTGTCTGGAGAAGCTGGTCGGAACAGGTGAACTATCTGCTCGAGCAGCATCAGCGACCGATCTTGGAGAACCTGAATGTCCGCGGCCTGGCCGTCACCGATGCTCGAGCGGAGGAGAGCGGACAGTCGGTCACTGTGCACCTCGATTACGTCGCCGCCGTCCACTTCAACGACGACCGCGACGGCAAGCTGATCTCCGGCAGCGAGGAGGATGCCCGCCTGGGAGAGGACTGGACCTTCTGGCGGGCGGCGGGCACCCTGACAGTCCAGGACGGAGGCGCCACCGCCAGCAAGTGTCCCAACTGCGGCGGCCTGCTGAAGCTCAACGATGACGGTAAGTGCGACTACTGCGGGGCGGAGATCCAGAGCGGTAGCTACGACTGGGTGGTGACCGACATGCAGCGCTCCTCTTTCCAGGGTGTGAGCACCGCGCAGGGCTTGGGCCTGGACGAGCTCGACCCTGAGCGGGGACTGGCGGCCATCCAGGCGACCGACCCCGCGTTCGAATTCGAAGAGTTCAAAGGCCGCGGGCAGCAGGCGTTCTACTCGCTGCAGGAGGCGTGGCAGGCGCGGGATCTGAACTCCAGCCGGCCATTCATGAGCCCCGGGCTGTACCTAGGCTGGTCGAGCCAGGTGCAGCAGTTGATCGAGCTTCACAAGATCAACAAGCTGGACGGTTTGCAGTTGGAGGAGCTGATTCCGATCAAGGTGACTCACGGCCAAGCCTTCGACGACATCACCGTCAGGGTGACAGCTACGTGCGCCGACTACGAGGTCGACGAGCGCACGGGCAAGGTCATCTTCGGATCCCACTCCCCCAGCCGCTTCAGCGAGTTCTGGACCTTCCAGCGCGGTCGGGGCGTGCAGACCACCAGTCGAAGCTTACAGGACCGCGTCTGCCCGAACTGCGGCGCGCCGCTGGAGTTGAACCAGGTAGGCGAATGTCGCTACTGCCGGGCTGCCGTCACCAGCGGTCGATTCGATTGGGTGCTCTCGCGCATCGAGGAGGCCGACAGTTATGCCTGACACTTTCCAGCCCGGGGCCAAAGAAAGCCGGCAGTCGGGCAGCGTCGAGGGAGCAGTCCCAGCGGGGACCATCGATAGTCGATCCGCCCGGTACTGGAGGGCTGCCGTCAGGGCCCAGCCGCCTAGCAGCACCGAGGCGGACGATCCCGCCAGCGCGCCTTCGGCCTGGCGTCGAAGTCTCGGCTCGCCGCCAGAGCGGCGGTGGAGGGTGTGACATCGGCCAAAGCCGCAACCCGCTCGGCGGCGGGCGGCTCGGTCACGATCTCGGCCGATCTGAGCGTCCGGTCGGGACAGTTTGGCTGGGCATTTGGAATACCCAATCGGGAGCGCCTTGCGCTTAAGTTACGGTGGAAGCGATGGCTGAAGAAGGACTCCCTTTAGAACCGGTTGAGGGTCACTCGTCCGAGCGCGCCAGGCAGGGCGAACCGGATGCCGCTTTGGGGCGCGCGCCGGAGGCACGCGCGGCGGGCCCCATCGACCCTGACCGGCCGCCGGCGCCTCCGCCCGGACCTCCAGGGCCGGATCAACCTCCGGCGCCTCCTTCGGGGCCGTCCGGCCCAGACCGTCCACCCGAGCCGGAGCTCCAGGCCTCCGACCCGGCTGGAGCTCGGCCCGAGCCCTTCCCCTGGCCAGCCGAGATCGAGGCTGCGCCACCGGGGCTGACTGCCCCCACCGCTGAGCCTTGGCAGGCGGGCCCTCTGCCTGCGCCCCTGCCTGCTCCCAGCCCACCACCTGATGCGGGGCCCGAGCCGGGCAAGCCCCTCGTCGCGGGAAGCCCCGACTCTGTGGGGCCGCCGATCAGCGGTCGTGTCGTCAACCGGGCGGCGCTCTTGGCGCTGGGCGGGCTCGCGCTGGTGGGGCTGATAATCCTGCTGGTCATCCTCCTGATCGCCTTCCTCAGGTAACGTGCAACTGGCCGTTGAGACCGCCTGGGGCACTTTCGGCAGCGTCTGGGCGCTGGAAGGCCTGGCCGCTCTCCTCTACCCCGCCGGCGGTCCTCCTTGCGAGCGGTCTTCGGAAGCCAGAGTCAAGCAGCTGGAGCAGGAGCTGGACGAGTACTTGACCGGAGGCCGGCGCGACTTCGAGACGCCACTTGCCCCGGTGGGCACCAGCTTTCAGCGCCGTGTCTGGGCGGAGGTCCAGCGTATTCCCTACGGCCAAACTCGAACCTACAGCCAGGTGGCCGCAGCCAGCGGCTCCCCGACCGCGGTGCGAGCGGTGGGTGGCGCCAACGGCGCCAACCCTGTTCCCATTCTGATCCCCTGCCACCGCCTGGTCGGCACCGACGGTTGCCTTCGCGGCTACGGCGGTGGGCTAGACATGAAGCGCCGGCTGCTCGAATTGGAGACGTTCGCCCTATCCGCCTGAGGCCCCGCCCTCATCGCGGCCCAAGAGCTGGCGGGCGAGGATGACGCGCTGCACGTGGGCGGTGCCCTCGTAGATCTGCATCCCCTTGGCATCGCGCCAGTAGCGCTCGACTGCATACTCGTTCGAATAGCCCCGGGCGCCGTGAATCAGGATCGCCTGGTCAGCTCCCCGCAGAGCCGCCTCGGTGCAGAAGAGCTTGGCCATGGCCAGTGCCTGGGCGTTGTCTTCGCCAGCGTCTCTGAGCCACGCCGCCTGGCGGACCAGCAGCCGGCCGGCCGCTAGGTCGGTGGCCATGTCGGCCAGCGCCGCCTGGATCATGCCGAAGTCGCCAATGCGCTGCCCGAACTGTCGCCTCCTGCGGGCGAAGTCGACTGTCGCTTCCAGGCACGCTTGGAGGACGCCGACGGCGCCTGCGGCGACTCCCAGGCGCCCGTGGCCGAGCGCGCTCATGGCCACCTTGAAGCCTTGGCCGGGCTCGCCCAGGGGCGCGTCGACCGGCAGCGCCACCTCCAGGCGCAGGACGGCATGGTTGGAGCCGCGATGGCCCAGCTCGCGGCCTGGCATCGGCATGCGCTCGAAACCGGGTGTGCTGGTGGGCACGACAAACGCGCTCAGGCCCTCGTCGGCGCGGGCGAAGACCAGCCCCAAGTCAGCCACACCCCCGTTCGTGATCCAGTGCTTCTCGCCCTTCAGCCGCCAGCCATCGTCGGTCCGCGTCGCTCGCGTTGTGATCGAGCGGGCATCGGTACCCGCCTCGGGCTCAGTCAGCGCATAGCAGCCGATGGCCTCGCCGGCCCGGAGCCGGTGCAGCCACGCCTCCTTCTGCGCCTCTGTGCCCCAGTCCGCCAGACAGTGGCCGACCAGGCCAGCCTGCACAGTCACGAAGCCGCGAACGCTGGAATCGACCCGGCCCAGCTCCTCGGCGATGAGCGCCGTCGCCTGGGCGCTGAGGCGGTCGTCGAGCAGTCCGGCCGCACCGAGCTGGGGCACGAGATCCCTGTCGAAGATGCCTTCCTCGTCCGAGCGCCGGGCTCGGGGTGCGAGCCGCTCCTCGGCCAGGCGACGAGCTCGGGCGGCTATTTGAAGAAGCTCCGGTTCCAGGCGGAGATCCATCAGACCACTATCTGAGGGCGGGGATCACTTCGGAGCCGAAGCGCTCGATCTGTTCCATCCGCTCCGGCCAGCGGCCGACCATGAACTGCAAAGCGAGGTGATGGACGCCTCGCTCGCGGTAGACGAGCAGCGCCTCGGCCAGCTGCTCCGGCGTGCCGCGGAGACGGCGGGGATTCTGCGGCTCGGGCTCCTTGGTCAGCTCAATCGGCCGACAGACGCACAGCTTCAGCCGCCCAGGATCTCGGCCGGCCTGGGCGGCAAAGGTCCGGGCCTCCTCGAACCGGGCCCAGAGCTCGGCAGCCGTGATGTCGACGTAGTAGGGAAACCAGGCGTCGCCGTAGCGGCCGGCCCGGCGCCGGGCCGCCCGGGCCTCCCCACCGACCCAGGTCGCCAGATGGCCCCGCTGGGGCTTCGGCGCGAAGGCCACCGTATCGAAGCTGTGATGGCTGCCCTGGAAGCTGATGCGCTGCTCCGACCAGAGTCTGGCGACGATCTCCAGCTGCTCGTCACTGACTGCGCCTCGCGCCTTGAACGGCGCGCCCAGAGCGGCGAATTCCTCCTCCATCCAGCCCACCCCGACACCCAGGATGAAGCGGCCGTGCGAGAGCCGGTCCAGGCTGACAGCTACCCGAGCCCAGTGCAGAGGCTGGCGGTAGGGCAGGACCAGGACGCTGATGCCCAGCCTCACCCGCTCGGTGCGTCCGGCCAGGAAAGCGAGGCAGGTCAGCGAGTCGAGAAAAGGCAGATCGGGTGGGACTATGAACTGCTGGTTCTCGCTGTAGGGATAGGCGGTGTCGATGCGGGCGGGGGTGACCACGCGGTCGGCCGACCAGACAGCCTCGAAGCCCAGGCGCTCGGCCTGCCGGGCAGCCTCAGTCAGCACCTCAGCGCTGGCAGCGCGGCCGGAGATCGGCAGAAAGACGCCCAGCTCCACGCCGGTTATCTGCCTGTGAACACCGGCTTACGCTTGCCAGTGAAGCCGGCATGGAACTCGCGAAAGTCCTGCGCGGTCATGAGCATTGTCTGGGTCCAGGCCTCCATCTCGATCGCCGCCGAGTAGTCGAGGCTGCCTGCGCGGTTTAGCATCTCCTTGGTCATGGCCAAGCCCCACGGGGCGACCTCCTGCAGCCGTCCGGCGTACTCTGCGACCAGCGCGTCCAGCTCCTGATCCGGCACCACGCGGTTGGCGAGACCCATGGCCAGCGCCTCGGCGGAGCTGATCCGGTCGCCCAGCAGCAGGATTTCGGCAGCCCGGCCGAGACCCACCAGCCGGGGCAGAAGCCAGCAGATGCCCATATCACCGCCCGAGATCCCCACCTTGGTGAAGAGGAAGCGGAAGCTGGCCGACTCAGCCAGCAGCCTGAGATCGGAGGCGGCGGCCAGCACGGCGCCGGCGCCGGCGGCGATGCCGTTGACCGACGAGATCACCGGCTGTGGCAGCTCTCGGAGGTTGCGCGTGCAGGCGCCGGTCATGCGGGCGAACTCATACACGCCGCGCGTGTCGAGCTTGAGTAGCTCGCCGATGGTCTCCTCGACGTCGCCCCCAGAGCAGAAGCCGCGGCCGCGGCCGCGCAGCACAACCACCCGAATGTCGCTCAGCCGTCCCTTCAACTCGGCGGTCAGGCGCTCCAGGTCGGCATAGATCTCGAAGGTCAGCGAGTTGAGGCGCTCGGGCCGGCTGAAGGTGACTGTGGCCACGCCCGCCTCTTCTTCGTAGTCGAAGTGCCGCCAGGCCACCGGGTTACTCTAGTTGAGATTCCATGGCGGGGCCTGACCTCATCAACCCTCCTGAGCTGGGCCCGCCCGCCGGCTTCTCACACGCCGCCGCCAGCCGCGACCTGGTGGTCCTCGGCGGCCAGATCGGCTCCGACGCCTCCGGCCGGATTCTGGCGCCCGGCGACCTGGTGGCCCAGTTCGGCCGGGCGCTGGAGAACGTGGCCATCGCCCTGCGAGCGGCCGGCAGCTCTCCCGAGCTGGCGCTGAAGCTCACCTACTTTGTAACCGACGTTGCCGCCTACCGAGCGAATCTGAAGCCGATCGGCCAGTCCTATCGCGCGGTCTTCGGCAAGCATTTCCCGGCCACCAGCCTCTTCCAGGTGAGCGGCCTCTTCGATCCCGAGGCAGTCGTCGAGATCGAGTGCCTGGCGCTGCGGCGAGTGGCTTGAAGGCACCCGTCGAACGGACGGCGGACCTAGCCGGCCCTGCCCGCTACCTGGACTTCGGCGGTGCGGGGCAGCCGCTGGTTCTCCTCCACGGGTTGGGCGGGGCGGCCGAGAACTGGCTGGCGGTGGGCGCGGCGCTGAGCGAGAACCACCGAGTGCTGGCTCCGGACCTGCGTGGCCACGGCCGCACGCCTCTCTCCGGCCACCCGGCCCGCGTCAATGATCACCAGCAGTACTTCGACGGTTTCCTCCGCCAGGTGGCGGGGGCGCCGGCGCTCGTGGTGGGCAACTCGATGGGCGGGCTCATCTCAGTCCTCCAGGGGGCTCGGGAGCCGGCGACCGTGTCCGCGCTGCTGCTGGTCGACCCAGCTCTCCCCTGGGCTGGCCGGCGGCGCTTCGACTTCGCCGTCTGGGCCGCGTTTGGTTCCCTCCTGCTGCCGGGTGTTGCGGGCCGCGGCGTGTCTCTGAGAAGGCGGCGGCTGGGCGCCGAGAGGACTGTCCGGGAGTCCCTGGCGATGATCTGCGCCGACCCTGACCGCGTGCCCGAAGAGGTCATTCGGGCCCACGTCGACCTTTCAGAGGAGCAGAGCCTGGTGCCGGACTACAGCCGAGCGCTGGTCCAATCCGGCCGCTCGATTCTCAGGATGCTGGCCAGCGTCCGCTTCGACCCCATCTATCGCGCCCTGAAGTGTCCGGTCACAATCATCCACGGCGATCACGACAGGTTAGTTCCTGTCGAGTTCTCGCTTGGCCTGGCGCAGCGCTACGACTGGCCTGTCGACGTGCTGCCAGGCGTCGGCCACGTGCCGATGATGGAGGTGCCCGACCTCTTCAGCCAGACTGCACTCAGGTGGCTGCGGACGCCGGCTTTGCGGTCGGCCTAGGCGCCTCAACAGTGGCCGCCCCAGCCGACCCGCCGGCGGAGCCGCCCGCCCATCGTTTCGGGCAGAGCCGCCTTTTAGGGCTGCGCCACCTCCGCCATTGGGCTCAGCAACCGCCCGTCTGGACGGAGGGGCGAATTGCCGTGGAGTACGCGTGGCTGTGCCGGGCCGAACCACGAAACCAGCGAGCCTCACGCCGGCCGGGCAAAGGGCCGGATATATTGCTTGATTAGCCGACGGCAGGAGGCAAGCCGGGCGGGGCCGCGCTGCTAGTGTCCTGTCTCCGAAGTTCTTTGGCAAAAGCGGCGGATGCTGGCGAGGATCTGGTCTGCCGTCTTGATCCATACGAAGGGCTTCGGGCTGTGGTTGTGAAGGGCGACGAAGAGGCGGATGGCGTTCTCGAGCTGGCC
>JAEKNQ010000055.1 GCA_016464825.1 Candidatus Dormiibacter inghamiae
CGACAAACCGACATTCAGTGAGAGGGTGCAATGACTGGGGTCCCGGAGAAAAGCACGACCCAGCGTCGGCGTAGTGGAGGAGCGCGGAGCACGAACGGACGGAGATCCTCGTCGGCTGGCTCAGGCCGGGGAGCGCGCCAACCGGCGCATCAGGTCTTGGCGGAGCTGGAACCAATGATCTCTGCCCTGATCAAAGAGAACCGTGAGCTTCACAGGCAGATTGACAAGCTGAGCAAGCAATCCGCTGGGGCAGCCTCTGGGGCAGTGGAGCGCACTCTGCGGTCGATCGAGCGCCGGATCAGCGGCAGCCTGGACGGCGAGAGGACAACCGGTCGAAGGCGGTCGACGAGGGTCACATCCGCGAAGGCGACGCGCAAGGTGACGGATCCGCAACTGCTCGAGCGCCGACGCCAGGCCTTAGCCAAAGCTAGAGAAGTTCGGGCAGCGAAGCGGGCGAGCCGTCAGCAGTAAGTGCCTGAAGGCCACTCCTTTCAGCAACAGCGGTCTGTGAACGAGGCACGCATGCGTCTGTAAAACCGCCTTCTCTCACTAACCTGAATGCTTAGTGAGAGCGGCTAGAATGGCCGCCATGGAGATGCCGACGCGGGCCCTGGCGCCCCTTCGAGGCCGGCAGTCGGTCGGGCTCCCCGAGCTCGTCGACTCTGCGTCCCAGAGGGCGGAGGGCCGTCTGGCTCCTCTCGCGGAGCTGGCGCTGGCCGACTTCAGCCGCCACCTGGGGCTCTCCGCCTGGCTGAACCCACTCAGCTGCCCCCCTTCGATCGCCTGACGGCGCTCCTTGGCAACCGCGTGACCCGGCGATCGCCGGCCGGCCGCAGAGACTCGCCGCGCGGCGGTTGAGCGGTAGTCTCGGATCCTGCCCTCCCGGAAACCGAGGGCCCCTTGCTCAACTGGCCGTCTCCTCCTTGGCGTATGAGGTGGCTTGGCTACCTGCAGTCTGGACAAGCCCTGGAGCTGGGGTCATCGGGAGCGAGGTACCGACGCCGTTGACGTGGTCGGCAGCGGGTACGACACTGACGCTGGTGGCCGACCGCTCTTGACGCCGGCCCGCAGGTTTGGAAGGGAGCAGAGTACATGGCTGAGGAAAGAGAGCAGGTTGCAAGGCCAGCCCTGCCCGTGGCGGACCCAGCTCCGCTCGGTCTGGGCGCCTTCGCGCTCACGACCTTCATCCTGAGCGCGCACAACGCTTTTGGCGCCCCAACGGTACCCTTGCTGGGCTTCTTCGGCTACGCGCTCTTCTATGGTGGCCTTGCCCAGTTCATGGCGGGCATGTGGGAATTCAGGAACCGCAACACCTTCGGGGCGACCGCATTCTCCACTTACGGCGGATTCTGGATGGGACTGGCCGCCTTCATAGCGCTGGTTCTGTTTGGCAAGGTGACGCCGAAGGAAGTGGCTCCCTCGCTCGGCCTGATCCTGCTGGCATTCTTCATCTTCAACACTTACATGATGGTGTTGAGCGCCCGGATCAACCTGGCGGTGTTCGGGGTCTTCGCCACACTGGAGGTCACGGAGCTACTGCTCTGGATCGGCAACTTCGCCGGCAATGCCGCGGGCACCGGGCTGGTGCAGGCAGGTGGCTTCGTGGGCATCGTCACCGCGCTGGTGGCCTGGTACGCCTCCGCGGCGGGCGTGGCGAACAGCATGTCGCCGACCCCGATCGTCCCGGTGGGCCGGCCGCTGTGGGGATCGCTTCCGGCGCCCGCCCGGGTCGAGAGGGCGCTGCCTCGTACCGAGCCGTAGCCGTTGGCGTTCGGCCTATCCGACTGTTGAGGAGTTCCTATGTCTGAGCCAGTAGCGAACCAGGACATCGAGACGCTGTTCTCGGAGCAGCGGCGCTACCCGCCGCCACCAGAGTTCACGAAGCAGGCGAACGCCCAGCCTGAAGTCTATGGCAAGGGCTTGGAAGAGTTCTGGCGCGAGGAAGGCGAGCAGCGTGTCACCTGGTCCCGGCCGTTCGACAAGGTGTACGAGTGGGAGCCGCCGTACGCCAAGTGGTACATCGGCGGCAAGCTCAACGTCTGCTACAACTGCGTCGACCGGCACGTCGAGGCCGGCAATGGCGACAAGGTGGCGTTCTACTGGGAGGGCGAACCCTCCGAGGAGCGCCGGCCCCTGAGCTTCGCCGAGCTCCAGAGCCAAGTCGTCCGGTTCGCCAACGGGCTGAAGAAGCTGGGCGTCAAGAAGGGCACGCCTGTGGGCATCTACATGGGCATGGTCCCCGAGCTTCCTGTCGCCATGCTCGCCTGCACCCGGCTGGGCGCTCCCCACACGGTGGTGTTCGGCGGCTTCAGCGCCGACTCGCTGTCAGGCCGCATGACCGACATGGGCTGCGAGGTGCTGATCACCCAGAACGAAGGCTGGCGCCGGGGAAGCCGGGTTCCGCTCAAGAAGACGTGCGACGAGGCGATGGCCCAAGCGCCGTCCATCAAGGCGTGCGTGGTGTACAGGCGAACGGACGGCGAGGTGAACATGGAGGCCGGCCGGGATGTCTGGTGGGACGAGCTCCTCCAGGACACCAGTGACGACCCCAACTCGTGCCCCTGCGAGGAGATGGACTCCGAGGATCTGCTCTACCTGCTCTACACGAGCGGGACGACCGCCAAGCCCAAGGGCATCGTCCATACCACGGCCGGCTACCTGGTCGGCGTGGCGACCACCCATCACTACATCTTCGACGTGAAGCCCGATTCGGTCTACTGGTGTGCCGCCGACGTGGGCTGGGTCACCGGCCACAGCTACATCGTCTACGGACCGCTGTGCAACGGCACCACCGGCATCCTCTACGAGGGAACCCCGGACTACCCGGACAAGGACCGCTGGTGGTCGATCATCGAGCGCTACAAGGTGGACATCCTCTACACGGCGCCCACGGCCATCCGGAGCCACATGAAGTGGGGCCCGGAGCACGCACGGAAGCACGACCTCAGCTCGCTGCGGGTCCTGGGCAGCGTGGGGGAGCCGATCAACCCGGAAGCCTGGGTCTGGTACCACGAGAACATCGGCGGCGGCCGCTGCCCCGTGGTCGACACCTGGTGGCAGACCGAGACGGGGATGATCTTGATCACGCCCCTGCCCGGGGTCACCACCCTCAAGCCGGGATCCGCCACTCAGGCGTTCCCCACGGTCGACGCCGCCGTCTACAACGAACATGGCGAGGCCGTGCCGCACGGCGGTGGGGGGTACCTGGTGATCCGCCAGCCCTGGCCGGCCATGCTCCGTGGCATCCACAGGGACCACGAACGCTACGTGCAGACCTACTGGTCGAAGTACAAGGACACCTATCTGGTGGGCGACGGCGCCCGCGTGGACGAGGACGGGGACTTCTGGCTGCTGGGCAGGATCGACGATGTCATGAACGTGTCTGGCCACCGCATCTCGACGATCGAGGTGGAGTCCGCGCTGGTCGACCATCCGAAGGTGGCGGAGGCGGCCGTCTGCGGGCGGAACGACCCCGCTACCGGCCAGGCCATCGTCGCCTACGTGACGCTGAAGGGGGGCGACGAGGGCTCACCCGAGATGCTGAGTGAGCTGCGCACGCACGTGGGCCAGAGGATCGGAAAGTTCGCCGCCCCCGCCAACGTCGTGTTCACCCCAGAGCTGCCGAAGACCCGGTCGGGAAAGATCATGCGCCGGCTCCTGCGCGACGTGGCAGAGAACCGCGCGCTGGGTGACACAACCACGCTCGCCGACCCCACGGTGGTGGACGAGCTCTCCCGCCGCGGAAGGGAGGAGGCTGCCAAGGGGGATGCGTAGGGGAGCCGGGAGGGCCTCCAGTCCTTCCCCCGGCTGTCGCGCCCGCCCGGCACAGTTGTCGCTGGAGCGGGCCGGCACACAGACGGGCGACAGGCCGGCGCAGCTGGCGGGCAGCATGGACCGGATATAGCTGAGCCATGCATTGGCCAGGAGGGCAGGACCCTCGGCGTCGGGCAGCGACTGCGGTGGCGAACACTCAAGATACGTTGACAAACCTCACAGCTACTGCTAAACACTGAGCACGGGCGGTGCGCCGTCTCAGTGATGGTCGTTGGGGATCGGGGTTGGAGAGGGGGGAGGTGAGGTCCGAATTAGCGAAGCAACTCTCGTCTAGTTGTGTGCAGCTCGTCCAGAGAGCCTATCCGGGGTCTTCCGTACTTCTGGGCTGAACGCACGCCTGGGTAACAACAGATGGAGGTCATCGGACAGTAGATGACCTCTCACTGATGAAGGTAGGGGCTAATGACAGTCCGAAGATCCATGTTGTCGTGTCTGCTCCTTTTGGTCTTGGGGCTAAGCGTCGCCCTGACGCCAGCAGTCGCTTCCGCCGGCCCACTGGCGGCAATCAGGGCGGCGGTGACGCCGCAGCAACCACCCCAGCAACCACCCCAGCAGCCACCCGACCCGGCGAGCCCGAACGATCTGTTGAAACAGCTTGGTATCTCCGGCTACGCTGACCCGCTCAGCGCGCAGCCGGGCGACACCGTCAGATTTCACGTCAGCAGCGAAAGCGCCACGTATCACGCGAGCATCGTGCGCGTCATCTCCGGCGACCCCGATCCCCGCGGACCGGGGATCAAGGAAGAGGTCGTCCAGACGCCGGTCAACCGTGACTACGCGGGCCAGCACCACGATCTGCCGGTCGGGTCCTACGTTACTGTTCCGGACGCCCCGGCTCTCCGGCTGAGCGGCAGCTTCGCCATCACCGCCTGGATCGCGCCTACGACCATTCCCGACTCCAACCTGAACCCGCTCGCCTTCCACCGCTCGCCCGTCGGCACCCCGCGCCCGCAGGGCATCCTGACCAAGTGGTCTGACGCCTCCAACACCGGCTACGGCCTCTTCGTCGACTCCGACGGCAGCCTCGCACTCTGGTTGGGCAGCCCGGGCGGCCGCGTGGAGAAGGTGCGCACCGGAGTCCCCATGCACCCTTGGGACCCGGCGCAGCCGGGCTTCTACGCCACGGGCGGGATCGTGCCCCAGCACACCCAGCCCCGCTGGTACTTCGTGGCCGCGAGCTACGACGCCCAAGCTGGACAGGTCACCCTGGTCCAGGAGCCGCTGGCTCCGCCGCCCAACTTGAACGCTCAGCTCCCTGACGCCACCAGAGTCAGCGTGCAGCGCTCGACCAGCATCCAGAGCCTGGGCCAGAACCAGGCTTCGGCACTGATCGCGGCCTACTGGACCAAGAGCAACCAGGTCGGCGGCTTCTACAACGGCAAGATCGACAACCCGCGCCTGTACGACCACGCGCTCTCCCCCGCCGGGATCACCGGCATCCGCAACGGGGGCGGCGCCGCTGACGCCTTCGCGAACTGGGACTTCTCTCAGCAGATGTCGACCACCCAGGTCGTCGACGTCTCCCAGCACCATCTGAACGGCAGCACCGTCAACCTTCCGATCAGGGCCCTCACCGGCCACAACTGGATGCGCCAGGAGCAGGACTGGAAGCGCGCGCCCGCCCAGTACGGCGCCATGTGGTTCCACGAGGACAGCCTGGCCGACGCTCGCTGGCCGGTCAGCTTCGAGTTCAAGGTTCCAGACAACCAGAAGAGCGGTTACTACGCCGCCAAGCTGGAGACGGCCAACGGCAGCCACTACTACGCCTCCTTCTGGGTGAGGCCGCAGCAGGGAAAGCCGACCGCGAAGATCGCCTTCCTGGTACCGCTGTTCAGCTATCTGGCCTATGGCGTCACCGGGCCGACTGAGTTCTCAAACGTGGCGCTCAGTCAGTACTCGCGCTACGAGGACGGCGGTGGCGTCTTCTACTCCTCTCGGCTGCGCCCCCTCTCCAACATGCAGTCGGAAGCGACCGGAACGCCACAAGCGCCGCGGGCGCACGGCACGCCCTGGCAGTACGAGGCTGACACCCACATCGTGGACTGGCTGGAGGAGAACAACTACCAGGTCGACTACTTCACCGACGAGGACGTCCAGCGAGAGGGCACCAAGCTGCTGGCTCCCTACAAAGTCGTTCTTACCGGTTCACACCCTGAGTACTACTCCGAGCCATTGCTCGACAGCGTGCACAACTACCTCAACAACGGCGGACGGCTGATGTACATGGGCGGCAACGGCTTCTACTGGATCTCGGTGCCAGATCCCACCGGGACCTTCAACGAGATGCGCCGCCACGACGGGACCGAAGCCTGGCAGACGGCGCCTGGCGAGGAATATCACAGCCTGACCGGGGAGTACGGAGGCCTGTGGCGATTCCGCGGCCGGCCGCCGAACGAGTTGGTGGGAACTGGCTTCACCGCGCAGGGCTTCGGCGCCATCACCGGTGCCGCTAACTACAGCCGGCCCTACACCCGCAACCCCGACAGCAACGATCCCAGGGCCGCTTTCATCTTCCAGGGCGTCGGGCCGAACGAGCAGATTGGCAACTTCCCCTCCCTGCAGCTGCAAGGCGGTGCGGCCGGGGAAGAGCTGGACCGCTACGACTACGCCCTCAACTCCCCACCGACCACGCTCGTCCTGGCGACCGCGAGCGGCTTCGGCAACGACTACATATTCGTCGTCGAAGAGGTCAACAACACGAGCAACGTGAGTACCACTGGGGGAGTGGCCGGGCAGCCGCCCAACCCGCTGGTCAGAGCGGACATGACGCTCGGCTACTACCCCAAAGGCGGGGCGGTATTCTCGGTGAGCTCCATCTCCTACTCGGGAAGCCTGTTCTACAACCACTACAACAACAACGTCTCCCGCATCACCGGCAACGTGCTACGGACCTTCATGTCCGGCGGCCCACTGCCGGGCAGCCCCGTCAGCTGAGGACCAAATAGGGTCGAGGACAGCGTCGAGCTGAACAGTCGCCCCAATCTCCAGGGGGCCCGCACTCGTGCGGGCCCCCTTATGGGTCCGTCGGTTGACCCGACAGCTGCTGGAGACCGGGACAAAGTGTGGGAGGCCGCCAACCAGCAGGGTGAGGGAGAGACCAGGATGACCCGATGTCTGAGCTTTCCGCGCCTTCAGCATCGATGGTCCTCCAGCTGCGAGTCGTGCTCCGCGACATCAGCCCCCTGATCTGGCGCCGCCTGCTGGTCCGCTACGACGCCACCATTGCCGACCTGCATGCCACCCTCCAACTCACCTTGGGCTGGAATGACGAGCACTTGAACCGCTTCGTCATCCAGGGACGCGAGTATGGCGTCGCCCACATCGGCGGCACGAGCTTCAGGGACGACCCACGACGAGTGGGCCGACCTCGGCTTGCGCCCCCACGAGCGTTTCCTCTACGAATACGACTTCACCGACGGCTGGCAGCACGATGTCCGGGTAGAGCGCATGCTGCCATTGGAGCCAGGACGGACCTACCCGGTCTGCGTGGGCGGACGCCGGGCCGTCCCGCCGGAGGACTGCGGTGGTCCCTGGGCCTTTCTGGGGCTGCGCCAACGGTATTCGCTGGTGACCATCGCCAGGCGGCTGGCGGATCTCCTCGAGGAGGGCGTGATCGACGATCACCGCGAGGAGCTCCTTGAGTTGCGCCGCTGGTTGGTGATCGATTGCTTCGACCGTCGAGCAGTCAACCGGCAGCTGGCCCAGGTGCTTGGCCATCCGGTCGGGGACCTGGTCGCGTCATGAAGGTCACCCTGCAGCTCGTGATCGAAGCCGAGAACGGCACCCCGACCACGGTGCAAGAGGTAGGACAGCTGGAACGTGAGGGGCTCCAGCCGGAGAGCCTGGGACTGAAGTTGGACGAGGCCAAGGACCTGCTGCAGGCGCTTCAGCGGGTGCTGGTGGAAGAGCAGGTCCGGGCAGCCTTGGCGCAGCAGGCGCCTTGTCCGCAGTGCGGAGCGGTGCAGCGGCACAAGGACGCGCGCACGATCGCGGTGCGCACCCTGTTCGGCATCCTGCGGCTACCCAGCCCGCGCTGGTATCGCTGCCGGTGCCGGCCAGCCGAGACGCAGACCTTCAGCCCGCTGGCCGAGCTACTCCCCGAGCGAACCACGCCGGAGCTGCTGTACCTGGAAGCCAAGTTCGCCGGGCTGGTCGCCAACGGGCTGAGCGCCAAGCTGCTGGGCGAGATCCTGCCCCTCGGCCGCCCCCTCCACGCGAGCGCGGTGCGGCGCCACGTCCAGACCACGGCGCAGCGGCTCGAGGACGAGCTGGGATCGGAGCAGGCGATGTTCCTCGAGGGCTGCCAGCGGGAGTGGGACGGGTTGCCCCGGCCCGAGCTGCCGCTGACCGTAGGCCTCGATGGCGGGTACGTGCACGCCTGCGCTCAGCGATCGAAGCGGGAGGGCTGGTTCGAGGTGATCGCGGGCAAGAGCATGCCGGCTGAAGGTCCCGCCAGGTGCTTCAGCTTCGTCCAGACCTACGACACCAAGCCGAAGCGCCGCCTCTTCGAGCTCTTGAAGTCGCAGGGGATGCAGGCCAACCAGCAGATCACCTTCCTGACCGACGGTGGAGAGGACGTACGCGAGCTGCCGCTGTACCTGAACCCCCAGGCCGAGCACGTGCTCGACTGGTTCCACCTCGCGATGCGCCTCACGGTCATGGGCCAGATGGCCAAAGGGCTCGGCTCAGGCGGACGCGAGGATCTGGGGAGCGAGGCGGCTCGGCAGCTCGAGCGGCTCAAGTGGTGCCTCTGGCACGGCAACCTCTTCCGGGCCCTCCAGATCGTCGAGGACCTGGAGGAGGACCTCCAACTCGAAGAGGCCGGTCCCGAACAGCGGAAGCTGCTGCGAGCGCTCCGAGAGTTCGACGGCTACCTACGCGCCAATGGGGCCTGGATCCCGAATTATGGAGAACGCCAACGCAACGAGGAGACGATCTCAAGCGCCTTCGTCGAATCGACGATCAATCAGGTGGTGAGCAAGCGCATGGTGAAGCGGCAGCAGATGCGTTGGACGCCGCGCGGCGCTCACCTGCTGCTCCAGGTCCGCACGCGGGTGCTCAACGAGGAGCTCAGAGCCGCCTTCCGCCGCTGGTATCCGAGGTTCGATCACGTTGCCGACGGTCGGGAGCTGGCCGCGTGACCTCCCACACTTTGTCCCGGTCTCC
>JAEKNQ010000037.1 GCA_016464825.1 Candidatus Dormiibacter inghamiae
ATAACTAGCGCTCGCGCGTCTTCTTCTTGCTGGCAGCTCGGAGTCGCCGCCCTCGGCCGAGCGTCGGCGAGCGAGCCGCGCGACCACCCGCTCGAGGGTTCCGCGCGCTTCGGCGACCAGCGGAGTCACCGGATCCTGAGCGGCCTTGGCGTCGCCCAGGTAGAGGACGCAATCGAAAACGTCCTGCAGGTGCCCTCGAAGTCGCAGTAACGGATTCCGCCGGCAGGCCGGCCGCACCGTTCGGGCCAGACGTCGCCCGGGCGCCGGCAAGAGTCGCGCACTGAGGCGGCCAACTCGGGGCCTATGATCGTTTCCGTTGGCCGCGCGGCCATGGCGTGTAGCGACCCATCGATGAAGCGAGGAGGCCGGCTATGAACTCGACCATTGACAAGGTGCTGCAGGAGGCGGTTGCGGCGGGTGACGTCCCCAGCGTTGTCGCGATGGCGGCCAACGACAGCGGCGTGATCTATGAGGGTGCGGCCGGACCCCGAGCCGCCGGTCAGCGCGACCCGGTCAGCGCCGACAATATGTTCCGGATCGCCTCAATGACCAAGATGGTCTGTACGGTGGCTGCGCTGCAGCAGGTGGAGCGGGGCAACCTGAAATTGGACGATCTGGTGGAGACCCACCGTCCCGAGTTCGCCGACATCCAGGTGCTGGAAGGCTTCGTCGGAGATACCGTCAAGCTGCGTCCGGTCGCCAGCAAGGCCACGGTCAAACAGCTCATGACTCATACGTCCGGGCTGTCGTACTGGTTCTGGAACGCCGACATCGTTCGCTGGGAGAAGGCTACCGGCGCGGGGAACGCGTTGAGCGGTCTGGCGAGCACTTTCACGGCCCCACTGGTGGCCGACCCGGGCACCAAGTTCGAGTACGGCATCAACACCGACTGGCTGGGCAAGGTCGTCGAAGCGACCAGCGGGCAGCCGCTGGACGCCTATTTCCGCGAGCACATCACCGGCCCGCTCGGGATGAACAACACCACCTTCATCATGAGCCCCGAGCAGCGCGCCAACTCGGTCCCGGTGCACATCCAGGGAGAAGACGGCTCGTGGAAGGCCACCGACATCGACTGGAATCAGAAGCCAGACTGGTGGGCGGGGGGCCATGGTCTGTACTCCACGCCCCGCGACTACCTGAGGTTCCAACGCGCCCTGCTGGGCGGGGGGACCTTGGAAGGGGTCAAGATCCTGGAGAAGGCCACCCTGGACACCGCTTTCACCAATCAGATCGGTGACAAGAATTTCCCGCCCGCGATCAAGACCGCCGACCCCGCGTCAACCTGCGACTTCAACGCAGGTCCCGGCCACAAGTGGGGCTACGGGCTGCTCCTCAACAGTCAGCAGCAGCCGGGCCTGCGGGCCGCCGGGAGCGGCGCCTGGGCCGGCATATGCAACACCCACTTCTGGGTCGACCCCACCACCCGGGTCACCGGTGCCGTCTACAGCCAGTTCCTGCCTTTCGTCACACCTAAGTCCATGGACATGTACGCGAACTTCGAGAGGGCGCTGTACGCCTCCCTGTAGCACCATAGGCGGTCCCGGTCGGTGGCAGCGGAGTCCCGGTCGAACCCGGCGTCCGCGCGGCGTTCGGCCGCCACCGTAGGCGAGGCAGCCGGATTCACGGTCAACGGAACCAGTCGACGTCTGATCAAAGGAGGGTATCGCAGCTGGTTGCCGGCAGCGGCCGGCCGTCCGCAGCCGACCGCATCAGAGCCAGGCTGGGCCAGACATGACGATACCTGCCGACCCCGACTTTCCGCCGGTTCCGCCCCAGCCCGGCACGCCCGCTCCTGAGATTCCTCCAGTCCCACCCCAGCCGCCACCCGGCCCTGACAACCCGCCCACGCCCCGGATCTAGCGGGCCCTGGTAAACCCCACACTGCGGGGTGCGCTCGAGGGGGAAATGCTGCCGGACCGAAGGGAGGATCGGACCACTCGGTCAATCCGCCGGCCAATCCAGAGACGGTCACCTGATCCCTGCTTTCAATCCCAGAGCCGAATGTGCAGCTCGAAGAAGTGCTGGGGTACTCGCAAGGCGGCCGCGATCGCGGCCCGTGCTGTCGGTTGAATGTCCTGCCGCTTCTCAGCTCGGCACTGGAGGCCGGGGATCTCGGGGACGCTGATGATCCAAGAACCATGACGAGGTTGCACCTCGATCAGGAAGGTGGTCAGGTTCTTGCGGGCAACCCCCTGGCGTACCTGACGCTCGAGGGCTTCTCTATAGGCTGGCTCCATCCCCCGGCCGAGCATAGACGGAGGTCTTGCTGATCGACAGAGCATCCGTCCTGGCCGCTCATCCCGCCCTCCTGCTGCTTCTGCTGGCTCTGATCCTGATCGCTCTGGTGCTGCGGCGGCCGCCGCTGCGGCTGGGGCCCCGGCGCCGGCGCGGACGCCTCCTATGTGGACCTGTCCGGTTCGCCTGTCTCCGGGCAGAACGCGGCTACCTCGATTGACCGCACCTACCAGGTCGGCCAGCGATACCTGTTGGTTATATGCGTCGCCCGGGGGGCCAGCTCCAACCCGGCGTCGACAACCAGCCCGGCTCGGACCACGATCAAGGCGTAGCTGACCATGCCTCCTCGCGAACCTTCGCCAGGAACTCGGCAGCTGGGAGGCGGCGTGCCGGGCGGCGGCCCGGCTCAAGCGATAGTGGGCGCGGTTCACGGGCCGCTGCGCACGCGTACGATGAATCGCGTTCCGCCGGGATCGAGAAAGGAGAGGGGGATGCGCGAGGACATCGAGTTCGACGCAGAGGGCGCGACGCTACGCGGGTGGTTCTACCGGCCTGACAACACAGGAGGAGGGGTCCCCTGCGTCGTGATGGCGCACGGGTTCTCGGCGATCAAGGAGATGCACCTCGACGAGTACGCGGAAGTCTTCTCCGACGCCGGGCTGGCGTGCGTCGTCTACGACAACCGCGGCTTCGGCGCTTCGGACGCCGCCCCCGGCAAACAGAGGCAGGAGATCGACCCCTGGGAGCAGATCCGCGACTACCAGCACGCGATCACGTACGCGCAGGCGCGCCCGGAAGTCGACGCGAACCGCATCGGCGTATGGGGCTCGAGCTACTCCGCCGGGCACGTCTACGTCGTCGCCGCGATCGACCGCCGCGTCAAGGCGGTCTGTGGCCAGGTGCCACTCATCTCCGGGCGGCGCGCCTTCGAGATGCTCGTGCGCATCGATTTTTGGGACCAGACCTGGCAGCTGCTCGCCGCCGACCGCCTGGCTCGCGCGCGTGGCGAGGCGCCCGCCATGCTTCCGGTCGTCGACCCCGACCCGACGGCGCAGTCGGCGCTGCCGACGCCCGACTCATACCAGTTCTTCAACGCGTACGAGGGCACCTCGTGGAAGAACGAGGTGACCCTGCGCACGCTCGAGCTCTTCCAGGGCTATGAGCCAGGCGAGTACCTCAAGCGCATCTCCCCGACGCCGCTGCTCATGGTCGTCGCGCCGAACGACCGCCTTGTCGCCGGCGAGCTCGCGTCCGCGGCGTACGAGACCGCCGCGCACCCCAAGAAGCTCGTCCTCGTGCCCGGCGGGCACTTTGACGCCTACGTTGGACGCGGGTTCGAGATCTCGTCCGGCGCGGCGCGCGACTGGTTCGTCGAGCACCTGATCACCGCCGCGGCGGTACCCGCGCACGAATCGGCGACGGCCTAGTCGCCGGCGGAGAGTTGCTCTGCGATCAAGGCGCGGGTTCGAGCTGGAAGGCCTCGAATTCATCGAAGGCAATGGCGCGCTCCTGGCCTGCCGCTGCCCGATTGTTGCCCTCGGAGAACCGCAGCAGGCGGCGGATGCGCCCCGCCCAGAGCGCCCGGCGGTTCCTGGCAATCCTGACGAAGCTGCCCTGGGAGATCTGGCCCTCGAGCACCCGGCTGCCGGCCAGGGCGCCCAGCCCCGGGCTCTCTAGTCACCTCCCTAAACGAGCAGGTCTTCTTTGCCAGACTTCATCTCCGGCAGAACGGTCATGAGATCGACGTCGATTCCCGGCCCAGCGACGCCATCGCGCTGGCGGTGCGGTTCGAGTGCCCGATCTTTGTGGCGGCCGAGGTGCTGGACCGCGCGGGCGTGATTCCCAAGAAGGACGAAGAAAAGGTGCCCGAGGGGAAGGTCGATGAAAGCCGCCTGGCTGTCTTCCGCGACCTCTTCAACAGCCTCGACCTCCCAGACTTGCCGGGCGAGCCGGGCTCGCGCGGCCAGGGAAGCTCCAGCAGCTAAGCGGCTTCTCTTCCGCTTGGCCGTTGCTTTTTCTCCAGCGCAGAGTCGATGCTGGCGCCGACCTCGCGGCCGTGCAAGAAGGCGGGGACGGTGGTATGGCCAGCGGATTGGGGCATCCGGCGGCGCGGTACTCAGGCCGCACCGGCTGCTCGGCATTGGCTACCGTCGGGCCCGGGCACCAATAATGGCGGCACCATCGGGAGACGGAGACGAAGCGTCCCTTCCTAAGCCGGCTCTGCTTGCCGTCCTTTCTTCTTCCGGCGAGGCTTGCGAAGCGCGCCATCCGTCCCGGCCAAGGCTCGCTCTCCGTCGACGCGGAGTCGCATCGCAGATTCTTCGGTGGAGTGCGCCGGGGCCTGGGCCGGCCGGCCGGGTGGGCGTCGCAGCCGCTGGAAGGTCTCCAGGTCCTGTTCGTAGATGGCCCAGACGGGGCCCACTTTGAAGCCATAGAGCCGGTGACTGAGGAGCAGCCGACGAACATAGGCCGCCGAGCGCATAGCGATCGATCGAGCCCGGGAGTAGGCCCGGTGCTCGGGTCCGTGTCACCAGCCGCAAGGTAGCCGGTATGGCTTGTGGTGCTTAGCCCTACTTACCTGGGTCACTGCCCGGAACCGGCGGATGGCCGTCCGCCAGACGTACGGGAAGCCTGTGGGCCTGATGCACCCGCAGTGCCTCGTCCAACACGGACCGCCTAGCCCTGCTGTGCCCAGGCGACGGTGATGTAGAACAGGGCCTCACCGAACGGTGTGGTGGTGTCGATCCAGGGCTCCTGGAGGGAGCGCAGGCCGCAGCCCCAGGCCCGTAGCTGCTTGAGCGTCTGAGCGCCGTCCAGCACCGATCGGAATGCTCGGTCGAGGCGCCAGACGACGATCAGGTCGACCTGCCGCGCCTGAGCGAGTTCGAGTAGACGGCGCCACTCCCGGCGGCCGCGTAGGTCGTCGGCGCTGGCCCTGTCCACGAACTCGCCAATCAGCTCGGCGTTCTCCTGCCTGGCCACGTGCTCGCGCAGCGGGCGCAGCTGTGTCTCCGGATCCTGCTCTTTTTCCTTCGTCGAGACGCGAGCTGCGATCGCCACCCGTAGAGGCCGCCTGCCCGAGCCCTGTCCGCTGGAGACCTCCCCGCTCACCAGCTTTCCCCGCCTTTCCGTGACCGCGTATGAATGGACGCGCGCGTAGGATCGCCTCCCAGCGCCTCAGCTGCTTCGAGCGGTCCGAAAGGGGGGTGAGGATTGCGGGCCTCTTCTTGAGTTCGGCAGTGAGGACTGAAATGGGAGTCCCCAAGGACTTCCTTTGGGACTGCCCTGCGCTCAAGCGCTGTTTCGTCCCGGATCTTCCTCGACCCCGTGCTTGCCCCTCGGAACTTGCCTTTAGATCCGCTGCAAGGCAGCCGGGATCGAGGGACCGACGGCGAGATCGAGCATCTCGCGATCAATCTAACCTTGACCAGGTGTCAGGCGCGGTCCGTCTCGTCGACAGCATCCGGGCTGAGCTAGCGCCGGTTCGCGAGCGCCTCCTCTCCCACCCGTACCTGGCCGCGGTCGAGCAGGGCCGCCTGGAGGCCCTCCAGCTGCGCTCCTTCGCCGGCGAGCAGCACGCCATCATCTCCAGCGACCTGCGAAGCGTCGCTCACCTCGTCAGCCGGTTCGGCGGCGCCTTCTTCCTCGACATCCTGGCTGGTGAGCGGGCCGCGCTGGAGGCGCTTCCGCCGTTTGCGGCCGCGCTCGGGATGAGCGAGGAGGACCTCTGGGACTACGAGTCGGTGCCCGGCGCCCAGGCCTACGCCGCGTACATGGCCTGGCTCGCCGCGTACGCATCGGACGCCGAGGTCGCCGCCGCCTACCTTGTCAACTTCGAGGCGTGGGGCGAGAACTGCGGGCGCCTGAGCCGGGCGCTGATGGGCCGCTACGGCCTCCACCGCGAGCAGGTCGCCTTCTTCGACCTGTTCGCCGCGCCGGCCGGATCCTTCGAGAAGCGCGCGCTCGACGTCATCAGCGGTGGGCTGGCTCGGGGGGTCTCGGAGCGGCTGGTTCGGAGAGCGCCGCGCCTGCTGCAGGGCTACGAACTGCTGTACTGGGACACGCTCTATTCCTCTCTGGATTCGACGCTCAGTGGAGGACCCTGATGGAGGCGGAGCTGGGCTTCAGCGAGGAGCTGCGCGCCGCTGCCGATCCGATCTGGCAGGCCCAGCACGACCATCCCTTCGTACGTGGGATAGGCGATGGCACCGTGGACGTGGAGCGCTTCAAGCGCTGGGTACGCCAGGACTATCTCTTCTTGGTCGAGTACTGCCGGCTCCTGGCGCTTGCCGCCGGACGGTCACCGGACCTGGCCACCTTGCGCCGCTTCGCAGAGCTGCTCCAGGCGACCGCCGTGACCGAGATGGACTTGCACCGCTCCTACGCTGCGCAGTTCGGCATCAGGGCCGAGGAGATGGAGGCCGAGGAGATGGCGCCGGTGACGCGGTCGTACACGAACTTCCTCCTGCGCACTGCGGCCATTGGGGACTTCGCCGAGCTAGCGGCGGCGCTGCTGCCCTGTATATGGGGGTTCAACGAGATCGGCATTCGGCTCGCTGACCACGGCCGGCCGCACGACCCGCGCTGTGTGCAGTGGATTGACGCCTACGCGCACCCCGAGTTCACGCGGCTGGCCGTCTGGTGCCGCCAGCTGGTCGACGACCTCGCCGTGGACGCGGGGCCCACGCAGCAGGGACGGATGCGGCAGGCGTTCCTGGTCTCCAGCCGTTACGAGCTCGGGTTCTGGGACGTCTAGGTAGACGCCAGGCCTCCGGGAGCATCGGTCACGTAACCGACCCACAAACGAGTTTTGGCAAGCTTTCGTACGGATCACGGACCGATCTCGCTGCCACATTACGGCCTACACACACGGGGGCCCAGGAGGCCGCGGCAGTCCTGATGGTGGTGGTAGAACGGCTGACACCGACGCCGCTACAGTCCGTGTGTTCACGAGGCTCAAGAGCGCGCTGTCTGCCATCTCGCCAGCGCCTTGGATGCGCTTCCCGGCGGAACTTTTCGGCCTAGACTGGCGTCTAATCGAGCATGAAAGGTCAACGAACTTACTGGGGCATCGTGGTGACCGGAGCGGTCCTCTGCGCCGTCGGCGCCTTTGAGTCCTACCGACTCATCAATCTCATCTCGCTGGAACGGGATCTGATTTGGCCACATCGTTCCAGTCTGCGTCCCCGTTGCGGTGCTTTGGCGGTTGTCGGCGCGGCCACAGTAGCCGCCGCATTCATCCGGAGGCAAAACGTCCGGTCCGACTCGCGGCTGAGGAGAAGGTCGATGAAGGCCGCCTGGCCGTCTTCCGTGACCTCTTCAACAGCTGGACCTTCCAGACCTGCCGGACGAGCCGGGCTCGCGCGGCCGGGGAAGCTCCAGCAGCTGAGCGGCTTCTCTTCCGCGCACAGCGCTACCAAGGACCCCATCCGCTCGTGCCGACTCTGTCGCGAGCTGACCGAGCTGATCGTCGCCAAGGCTAGGCGCGAGTCAAGGAGAGGCCGGCCGTGAGCGATCGCCGGCTGGAGGTCCTTGATTCGGGAACGGGAGGCTGAGCTCCCGGTGCCGCCCTTCCCCGCCCATCTGGACGGCCGCCTGGTGGGGGACCGGGAGGCAACCGAGTGCGGCGTCGAGGTTCGTGCAGTACTCCAACGGACTGCCGTTGTACTCGCCGCGGGCGAACTGCGAGTCGTGCGGCGGTCGGACCTCAGCGTCGAGGCCGCCGGCCTGCGGTGGCGGGCGGAGGTGCCGGCGGATCGGCACCTCATCACATTCGCGATGGAATCGCCCGGCTCCAAGAGGAAGCGGAATGAGAGGCTGGCCCCCGTGTGACGGCCGATCGTTTTTCGATCGCTCCCGGCTTGGCCACAATCGCCTTAGCCCACATGAACGAGGTCAATACCGTCAGCGCAACTCCACCAAGAGCCTGATCCCGGTCCTTTCTTGTCCATCGAGCGACAGGTCGACGAAGGACGGGATGCACACTAGGTCGAGGCCCGCGGGCGTGAGGTAACCGCGCGAGATAGCGATCGCCTTGATGGCCTGGTTGACAGCACCGGCCCCGATCGCATGAATCTCCACGCGACTCTGACTCCGGATGACTCCGGCGATAGCCCCGGCTACCGAAACTGGCTTCGAGGTGGCAGCAGTTCTGAGCACTTCTATGGGCGCCCTGCCCTCGCTCGTCATTGGTGGCAAATCCCGTCAAGCATTGTCGCTGCCGCCGAGCGCTGGGCGGCCGCCACCGGGTCGGCCTTGGCGGGCGGCTGACTCGTCCCCGACAAAAGCAGTGTGGCCGAGATCGCTCTAGTCACGTCCGACCCGCCAGAGTGCACGTGGCGCCTTCCTCAGTTCGGTCGGCGACTCGCTAACCAGGCACGTGAGGCCGGTTCAATTTCGGGCCAGGCCGGCGAAGAAGGCGCCTCCGACATCCTCGCAGTACGTTTCGGCTCCAATCCTCCTCACGGTCTGAAACGAACGCTTGCAGGCAGCGGGCGAGCAGTAGGATCGCGAAATCGGGGTACCCGCCGCGGGAGTTTATCAACGACTTCGTTGATTAATGCGTAGACTTGACCAAAGCCTGGCGCGAGGCCCGGCTGCCCCTGGAGAAGCCCCTGATGCCCGCAACGCTCAGGGAGGAGGACGTGATCGAGGTTCTCCGGGAGTAATACGATCCCCAGATCCAGCTGCCCTGCGCGTTCAAGGCGGGTAAGAGACCCGCCGAGCCGATGGTAGGATGGAAGCATAAGCAAACCAATGGAGGTTTCGATTTCGACATGATCGAGCAAGCCACCATCACGCTGACCGACGTCGCCCGGGCCCAGCTCCAGAGCCTGCTGGGCAGGGAGGAGAACCCCGACCTGGCACTGCGGCTTTTCGTCACGGGCGGGGGCTGCTCGGGCCTGCAGTACGGCATGGCTTTCGACGACAACATGAGGCCGGGGGACGAGGTGGTGGAGCTGGATGGGGTGCGGGTCGTGGTAGACGATTACACGCTCCCAAACGTGCGGGGCTCGGAGATCGACTACGTCGACAGCCTGATGGGCGCCGGATTCACTGTGCACAACCCCAACGCAGTCCACTCGTGCTCCTGCGGCACCTCCTTCGACACCGGCGACGACGCCAGCACCGCCAAGAGCTGCGGCCACTAATCTCGCGCGCACGCGCCAAGGCGCCCTAAGGCTTCGCGGTGAGACGCGATGACCTGGCGGCCCTGAGCCCCTACCAGACCCGGCACATCAAGCGGTTCGGGAACTACATCCTGACGCCGAGCACCCCCGAGCCCTTTGACGGAGAGCTGGTTCTGCCCCTCTATGTCAACCTTGAGTGAGACACCCGCCCGGCCGTAATTGATGAGTCGAGAGGGCGGCAAGGAGACAGTCCGAGATGGCAGCGATGCTCACGGCGGTGCGATCCGCGGAGCCCAAGCGTCCCCCACAGGAGCCCGATCCGGAGGTCCCGGAGCGGGCGCGGATGCGGCGCTTCAGCGCGTCCTACAAGCAGAGGATCCGAGGGGCTCCAGCCGGAGAGCCTGGGACTGAAGTTGGACGAGGCCAAGGACCTGCTGCAGGCGGTCCAGCGGGTGCTGGTGGAAGAGCAGGCCAGAACTTCGACTACCCCAGGGTGATCGCAGAAGGCCTCGCCCCGTACTCTTCAAGGTTTGGTCTGCCGCGAGGCAATGGCGTCGCGCTGCTCGATCACTTACTGACGGTTGTCAACTACGGACAGCGAGAAGAGGCGATCGCCAGGGCGCGGGGAGCATGACTGCGGGCCGCTACCGTGATCCTCAGAGCCTGCGGCAAGCATTGAGCGACCGCCTCCGCCGCCTCGCGGCGGAGAGACCAGGGGTCCAGCTCTCGGACCTGCACCGGCAGTTTGCCTACGACCGCCTGCTCTGTCGGGTGTTCAGTGGTGACCCTGATCGTTGGGTGCTGAAGGGCGCGGTCGCCATGCTGGCGCGACTAGAAGGAGTCTCACGGCACAGCCTTGACGTTGATCTCCTCTACAGCAGCGCCGACGATCTGCGAGAGGCGGAGGATACATTGCGCAGCGCGGCCGCCAGGGACATGGGCGACCAGTTCCGTTTCACGATTGGTCCGGGTCGCCTGATCGCACAGGTCGGTCGCACGCTCCGCGTCCCGGTAGTGGCCTTCGTCGGCGCCTCCGAGTTTGCCAGCTTCCGCGTCGACCTGGTCGCCGGACTGACCATGACCGGCGTGCCGGAGCAGGTGCCACCGATCGTGCCCATCGACCTACCGGGATTGCTGCGCACTCCATACCGAGCCTATCCCGTGGTCGACCATATCGCTGATAAGGTCTGCGGGCGGTAGCGGGTGCTGGGTATCGGGGAATGCCCAGACCGCTGGTGGACCTCCAGCAGCCCGCAGACCTTATCAGCGATATGGTCGA
>JAEKNQ010000050.1 GCA_016464825.1 Candidatus Dormiibacter inghamiae
GGCTTCGCCGGCACGGCCAGCTCAACGCTCTGGCCCGCGGTGGCCGGGGGCGGCAGTCCGCACCCGCTCGACGAGACGGCGGCGCGCTGAGGCGGCGATGTGCGCTGCACTTGGTTCGACGTACAGCCGGCCAGCGCGACAGAAGCCAGCAGGAGAGGCAGGCGCCAGTCCATTCGATCTAGTCTGCGGCGCGCGCGGCCGGAGTCGCTTGCGGATCCTGCCGGCCGGAGACTCGAGGTCTGCCTGGACGGGGCGCAAGCCGCCCGAAGCGCGGTCTGCGATCACGAAGGTGGCGATCAGCTCCAGCGCGTCCCGGTCGTCCAGGAGCAGCATCTGGAAGCGGAGCTCCGGCACCCCGGCTTGGGCGAAGGGGCGCACTGCGCCACCGCCTGCCCGGGGGTTCCGACCAGCCGCCGCTCGCGCAGCTCGGCGCTGAGCATGCTGAGCATCGGCGCCAGCCTCAACCGCTCGCTCCATCCGGCCGCCAGCGGAGGAAGCTCACCGATCCACGGCTCCGCGCGCTTCGGTTTGGCGGCTCCCACGCCGGTCTCGATCAGCTGTCGGTTGCCAGCTCTGATGACAATGGCAGATGGACCGGCTTCATCGCGCCAGATGTCGTGCGCCGCTACCCTCCAGCCTGGTCCTGAGATGCGGCACGAACGCCAAACCGGGAGGCGAGGCGTCTCCGCCAGCCGCCGGCCCAGCAGGCGACCGCTTTCGGCAGCGGGCGGCTGACCACAAAGCCGATCAGCGTCAGCAGTGCGCCCACCACCGGGAGGCTGAAGGGATAACCAGTGGCGGCAGGCATGGTGGACTGGCAGTCAAGCGGAGCGGCGTCGCCCTGTATGCACACCAGCGGCCCGCCCGGGCCCTCGCAGGTCTCGATCCGACTACCCAGCGAGATGCACGAAAACGCATTCGGCCGAAGCGGGTCTGGGGCTGACAGCGAACGTGCGTCGGCAGGTGTCCCGGCGCCCGACACGCGTCCGGCAGGCGCCGACGTCCGACGGGTGGTCGTCGTTCCAGCAGTGTCGGGCCTGGCCGAGCCGCCCGGAGTCCCACCTTCTGTGGTCCCCGGAGCGCTGGTATCCGTCGAGCTTCCCGAGGGAGCCTGACCCGGGTCCAAGGGGGAGGTCATCCCGGGAACGTCGCCCGGCGCCCCCGGGAGAACTTGCGCCGGCGGCGGCGACACCGGGGGAGTCGGGACTGGCGGCGGCGACACCGCGGGAGTCGGGACTGGCGGCGGCGACACCGGAGGAGTCGGGACTGGCGGCAGCGACACCGGGGGAGTCGGGACTGGCGGCGGCGACACCGCGGGAGTCTTGACGGGCGGCGGCGCCACCGGAGGAACCTGCACCGACACGATCGGCGCACCCGGAGCGGAGACCGGTGCCATCACCGCCGGCGCGGCAGCGGCAGGCAGGGCCAGCCCGACGATACATCCGAGTGCGGCCAAAGTCGCCCGGCTGGCGAGCGACCGAAACTTCGAAGTCCCTTTGTACCGCACCGTCGGCATCTCCTTTCCGGCCCGGCGTCGCCGCGCCCGATAATCCGCGTGAGCCGAAGTAGTTAGGCCAATGTTCTTGATAACGGTACCCACAGAAAGGAGATAATCGCATTGGTACATTTGTCCCGGGCTGGGGGACAGGCAGCCGCCCTCTACCGGCCCAGGGCGAAACGGCACCTTCACGGGCGCGATCGTGGTAAAGGGCTCAGCGGCTTCAGCGGGCGTAGAGGGTATTGGGACAACTCGATCCTCCTCATGACATCCCTGGGCCTGACATGCCGCGTTTACCGGTACATGCTTCTGCGAATTCTCCCGGCCACCCGACCCTGTCCGCCAGTGATGACTGGTGAGTCCAGGATGACCCCCCGGTAGTCCACCGGCCATGCCGACGTGGGAGATGTGGGCCGAAGGCCAGTCAACCTGCGTTAGGCGCTGGAATTGAGACCGGCCTCACTGAAGAGCCGGCATCACTTCTTCGCCGATCAGCTCCAGCGCTTCGCGGTCGTCCATGAGCAGCGTCTGGAAGCAGAACTCCTGCACGCCAGCCTCAACAAAGGGACGCAGCTGGGCAACCGCCTCCTGGGGCGTGCCCACCAGCCGCCTCTGGCGAAGCTCGTCGAGCACTTCATCGGCCGACTTGTCAGGCCAGCCCCGCACCTTGCCCATGGCGACAGCTCGCTCACGCAGCTCGGACTCGTTGCGGCCGAGCAGATAGCCGAGCATCAGCGAGCGCTTGATCTCGCTCGGCTCCCGGCCGAGCTGGCGGCAGCGGTCGTCCAGCAGCGCTGACTTCTCCCGGTAGGCCTCGACGTTGAACTCCATGAAGTTCCACTCCGAGGCGAACCGAGCCGCCAGCGGAATGGTTCGCTTTGGACCGCCACCGCCCATCAGGATGGGCAGCGGATGATCGGCCAGCGTCTGCTGGATCCGCTCCAGGCCGCGCTCCAGGTTGTCGAAGCGCTCCTTCTGGCTGGGAAACGGGATCCCGAAGGCCTCGTGCTCAGCCTGGTACCAGCCGGTACCCACGCCGAGCAGGACCCGGCCCCCGCTCAGCTCGTCGACCGCGCGGGCGGTTCGGGCGAGGATCGCCGGGTGATAGAACGTCAGCGGGCTGACCATGGGCGCCAGCTTCAGCCGCTCGCTCCACTCAGCCGCAAGAGCCAGCGCCGGCCAGGCGGACAGCGAGTGAGTCGGCTGGCCCATCACCGAGAAGCAGTGATCGCTCGTCCGCAGGCTGGCGAAGCCCAACCGCTCCGCGTCCGCCACGATCTGGCGCCAGCGCCCCCAGTCCAGGCCCTCCTGAGCCTCGATCATCAATCCCACTTCAGCCACGCTGCAAGACCTCCCGCAATTGGGCCAACGGCAACCAGTTCAGCATCCGCTCGCTGGGAATGCCCGCGCGCCGAGCGCTCCAGAGCCCAAGCTCCGGGTAGACAAGCTCGTCAGGATGGTGGGCATCCGAGTCGAAGCTGAAGTCGCAGCCGAGGCGCAGCGCCAGCTTGGCGTGCTCCACCGAGAGATCCATCCGGGCTGGATCGCAGTCGATCTCCATCACCACCCCAAGCTCCGCGGCGAGCTTGAAAACCGCCGCAAAATCGTACTGGGCTCCCGGCCGCGTCCCCGGCCGGCGTCCTGTCGGATGCCCCAGCACATTCACGTGGGGGTTGCTCACCGCCCTCAGGATTCGCTGAGTCATCGCCGCCGGTTCCTGGCGCAGCTTGACATGCGGAGACACTATGACGATGTCCAGCGCCGCCAGCGCTTCGTCGGGCAGGTCCAGCGAGCCGTCTTCCAAGATGTCCACCTCGCAGCCCTGCAACACTGTCAGCCCATCCAACTCGGGGTTCACGGCCTCGATCAGCCGGCGCTGCTGGAGCAGACGCTCTGCATCGAGACCGTGAACGATGGTCAGACGCGGCGAGTGATCGGTGATCGCCAGGTACTCATATCCGCGCTTTGCCGCGGCCACCGCCATGTCGACAAGGGTGGCTTTGCCGTCCGACCAGTCGCTATGGGTGTGGAGGTCCCCGCGATAGCCTGCCAGGTCGAGGTCCGAGGCCGGCTCGTCTGAGTCCGGCTCGTCTGAGTCCTGCTCGCGCAACCGGGTCAGGTAGGGGCTGGTGCCGTGATCGACCAGTTCGGCCAAAGTCCGGGCGATACCCGCCCCCACCGCGGGGATCGAGTCCAGCCGGTTCTGCTTCCGCAGCGAGTCCAGATCCGGCCGCTCATTCAGCAGCGCCGCCGCCGCCTTGCTGAAGGCACGAGCGCGGTAATGGTCCTCCCGTTCGCGGAGCAGGTAGGCGATCTCAGCGAGTTGGGAGGCTGCCTCCTCAGCCCGCATCGCGCGGCCCCCTCACCGCCAAGGTCAGGCCTGCCCGCAGGCCGGCCCGGCTATTGATCCCGGCTGGAGCGCGCCGCCCTCAGTGCGCGGCTGAAGAACTCCCCCGCGGCGGCGGTGGCGGCTGCCTGCACGCCCCGAACCACCATCCGCTCGGTCCTGGAAGGCTCCTGCTTCTGGCCGACCTGGTGGTCGTTCACGTACAGACGCATCGGCGGAACCTTGCGGCCGACGGTCTCGGCCAACGTCTGGCGCGCGTGCGCCACATCCTTGACGAGACCCGGAGGCAGCAGCCTGGTTACGCGCTCGCGCTTGGAGAGCGGGCGGGTGTAGCGGTAGACGATCAGCGCGCCGATAGCCGCTACGCCGATGGCAGCGCTCGCGATGGCCGCGATGAGCAGCGCCTGGCGGGCGCGGTTGACCTGCTTCTGACCCCGCTGGCGCAGCTCGATGATGCGGGACTCGATCGCCTCCCGGGTGGCGCCTATCTCACGTTCGATCTGATCTGTCGCAGCACCCAATCTCTGGTCTCCTTAAGGTTGGCAACTGAACGCAACTCGGCCGGCTTCGGAATCACCAGGCGGGACTTTCCAACCAGCGCCAGGATTGCCCCCAACACGAGGTACACGGCGCAAGCGATGAGCCCAGCCAGAGCTGTGTTCAGCAGCCACGTCACGAGGAACGCGATGCCGACCAGCAGGCCGAACAGCAGCAGCAAACCGCCGACCACCATCAAGCCGACAGCCACACCGTCGCGGGCTGCAAGCTCCTTCCCCTCCATCTTGGCCAGCGAGATCTCCTGCTGGATGAGCCGCTGGGCGTCTCGCACCACGTCCTGGGCGAGATCGGCCGCTCGGTCCTCCGTCACGTTCGCCATCAGGGGAAGTGTACGAACTGGGCGGCATTCCGCGAGCGTTGACTTCCGAGATCGCAGAATCCGCTTGCCCGCAGGATGCATAACCGATTGTTTATTTGGCGCGGTATTTGATAAACTAACCTTTATGTATGGTCCTGACGCGCGCATGCTGCCAGCTCACTTCCAGTCGCTGGCCCATACAGTGCGACTCAAGATCCTTGAGCGGTTGGTCGAGACGGGTGAGCAGACCGTCAACGACCTCGCGCGGCATCTCGGGATGAGCCAGCCCCGGGTGTCTTGGCACCTCGGGATGCTGCGGCGCGGAGGCGCTGTGCGTCAGCGCCGGGAGGGCCGGCTCGTCTACTGCTCCATCGACTTGGAGGCGATCCGTCGCCAGCAGCTGCTCTTCTGGGAGCTGCTCAACCAGAAAAAACGCATAGGAGTCAATTTATGAGCAGAGCAAAAGGCAAGGTAAGGGTCGCCGTCGTGGGGGTCGGCAACTGTGCCTCCTCCCTCGTCCAGGGCGTGCAGTACTACAAGAACGCCGCCCCCGACGAGTTCGTCCCCGGCCTGATGCATGTCGATCTGGGCGGCTACCACATCAGCGACATCGAGTTCGTGGCCGCCTTCGACGTGGACAAGAAGAAGGTGGGCAAGGACCTCTCAGAAGCGATCTGGGCCGGCGCCAACAACACCATCAAGTTCTCCGAGGTGCCCCATCTGGGCGTCAAGGTCCACCGCGGCATGACCCACGACGGGATCGGCAAGTACCTGGCAGACGTCATCGAGAAGGCGCCCGGGGAGACCGACGACGTGGTGGGCATCCTGAAGGAGAGCGACGCTGACGTGGTCATCAACTACCTGCCGGTCGGCTCGGAAGAGGCGACCAAGTGGTACGTGGAGCAGGCGCTGGCCGCCGGCTGCGCCTTCGTCAACTGCATCCCCGTCTTCATCGCCCGTGAGCACTACTGGCAGGGTCGCTTTGAGAAGGCAGGCCTGCCCATCATCGGCGACGACATCAAGTCGCAGGTGGGCGCCACCATCGTGCACCGGACCCTGGCCCGCCTCTATCGGGAGCGGGGCGTCAGGCTCGAGCAGACCTACCAGCTGAACTTCGGCGGTAACACCGACTTCCTCAACATGCTGGAGCGCGAGCGTCTGATGTCGAAGAAGATCTCCAAGACGCGCTCGGTCACCTCCCAGCTCGACTACGACATGGGCGCCGACAACGTGCATATCGGCCCCAGCGACTACGTGCCCTGGCTGCAGGACCGCAAGTGGGCGCAGATCAGGCTGGAAGGCCGGGGCTTCGGCGACGTACCGCTGAACGTGGAGCTGAAGCTCGAGGTGCACGACTCGCCCAACTCGGCCGGCATCGTCATCGACGCCGTCCGCTGCTGCAAGCTGGCGCTCGACCACCAGCTCTCTGGCTCACTGGAAGGCCCCAGCGCCTACTTCATGAAGTCGCCGCCGCACCAGTACAGCGACAACGACGCCAGGCGCCTGACCGAGGAGTTCATAGCCGCCCACAGCCGTCAGGAAGCGGCTCCACCAGCCGAGACGGCCAAAGTCTAGCGCCCGTTCCCAGTTAGTCTCCTTAGGTTCTGAAGCTCTTACAAACCGGCTACTTGGTGGGGGCCCGGGTCGTTCGGGCCCTCCCCAGCAGCATTCGTTACACCGCGGGCGAAGCCGGCGCGCAGGCCTGGTGGCTGGCCGACCGCGGCCGCCGGGCCGCCGTGCTGGCCAACTACGCGGCGGTCCTCGGCCTGCCAGTCGAGGATCGGCGGGTGGCCCGGGTGGCCGCCCGAGCCTTCCGCAGCTACGGTCGCACGGTGACCGACTTCATGCTCATGGGCGCGCTTTCGCCGAGCGAGCTGCAGGGCCGGCTCAGCGTGAGCGGCGCCGAGCATGCCCGGGCGGCGGTCAGCCAGGGCCGGGGCGGCATCGTGGCGCTGCCCCACATGGGCTCGTGGGACTTTGCCTCAGCGCTGGCTTCCAGCCTGGGCTACAGGATCACAGGCGTGACCGAGCCATTTCCGGGTTCCTTGGATGAGGCCGTCCGTCAAACGCGGGCCAAGCACGGCATGGACGTCGTGATGGCGGGCCGGGCAGCGGTGGGAGGCATCGCCCGGGCGCTCCAGGCCAACCAGATGGTGGGCCTCATCTGCGATCTACCGCCCGAGCGAGGAGGTGTCGAAGTCTGCTTCTTCGGTCGCAAAGCCGTGGTGCCGGCAGGTCCGGCGGCGATCGCGCTCAAGTACGGGTCGCCGCTGATTCCGGGGTTCTCCAGGCGCACGGGCCCGGGCCTCTACCACGTCCACCTCGACCCGCCGCTGATGCCGCCGCTGAATCGCCGCGGCGATCGGGAGGCGATCAAGAGCCTCATGCAGGCGGTGGTCGCCCGCTTCGAGATCTTCATAGCGGCCCACCCCGACCAGTGGTACGCGTTCAAGCCAGTTCTCCATTGAGCCGACTGTGATCGAGTACCGCGCCTTTCTGACACTGCAGTGGGTGATGGAGCGGCTGCCGCGGGGACTCGCCTATGCGCTGGCCATAGTGGTCGCCCGGCTGGCCTTCCTGTTTGCCAGGGGAGCGCGCTCGGCTCTGGCTGACAATCTGCGGGCGGCTCGTCCCGAAGCGAGTGCGGCGGAGATCCGGACCTTGACCTATCGCAACTTTCGCTACCACTCAAAGGCGTACGCCGACCTGATGCGGCTGCCGACCGCCTCGGTTGAGGACCTGCGCGCACTGATGGACACGCAGGGCTTGGAGCACCTGGAGGCCGCTCTGGCCAGGCGTCGCGGCGTATTGGTCGTCTCAGCCCACATGGGCTCCTGGGAGGTGGCCGCCGCGATCTGGTCGGCCACCATCGCACCCGTCTCGCTCTTCGCCGAGGTGCTGGAGCCGAAGGAGATGTACGCCTGGTACCGGCAGACACGGGCGCGCCTCGGCATCTCGGTGCTCCCTCTCAACCAGGCCGGCCTGCGCCAGGTTCTCAGGGCTCTCAACAACAACGAGATGGTGGTGACGGCGGTCGACCGAGACATCACAGGCACAGGCGTGGAGACGACCATGTTCGGCCGGCCCGTGCGAATCCCCAACGGGCCGGCGGCCATCGCCGTGCGCCGGGGCACCCCGCTGCTGCCCGTCTGTGTCCTCCGTCAACCGAATGATCGCTACCTGGCCATTGGCTGGCCTCCGATCTTTGCCAAGAACAGCGGCGACCCCGAAGCCGACGTGCGCTGGGTGGTCAAGCGGCTGGTGGCGCACCTGGAGCAGATCATCCGCGATCATCCCGAGCAGTGGCACATGCCGCACCGACTCTGGCCAGCACATACTCAGGTAGGAAGCGGGAACTAGAACTGTGAAGGTAGGCCTCGTCTCGCCCTACGACTACACCCATCCGGGTGGGGTGGGGAATCACATCCGGCATCTCTCCTACTGGTTGCGGCAGCTGGGGCACGAGGTCCGCGTCTTCGCTCCCTCCGGCCGCAAAGACGCCGAGCGCGAGATTCCCGGCTTCTACCGCATCGGTCGGGCCATCTCCCTGCCCATGAACGACTCCGTGGCCCGCATCTCCCTCAGCTTCCACCTCGCTCGGCGGGTGAACGACATCCTGGAGCGCGAGCGCTTCGACGTGCTGCACTTCCACGAGCCGCTCATGCCGGCGCTGCCACTGACACTGCTCCGCATGTCGAAGGCGCCGCATGTGGGCACCTTCCATGCCTTCGCCAAATCGAATCTCGGCTACTACTACGGCCGGCCGATCCTGGGCAGCTATCTTCGCCATCTCCATCAATCGATAGCTGTCAGCGAGCCAGCCAGGGATTTCATCCGTCACTACTTCCCCCGGGTGGAGCCTCACGTGGTGCCGAACGGAGTCAACGTCGACTCCTTCAGGCCCGGCCAGGCGCCGATCAGACATCTGCGCGACGACCGCATAAACGTGCTCTTCGTGGGCCGGCTGGAGAAACGCAAAGGGTTGCGCGATCTGCTCCGCGGCTTCCAGTACCTGCGCAGCAGGGTGGAGAAATCGCGTCTCATCATCGTCGGTGAAGGGCCGCTGCGCAAGGACGTGGAGAGCTTCATCTCCCAGCAGCGCCTGCCGGACGTCGTGCTGGCAGGCGCCGTGCCGGATACAGTGCTCCCGCGCTATCACTCCAGCGCTGACATCTTCTGCGCGCCGGCGACCGGCCGGGAAAGCTTCGGCATCGTGCTGCTCGAGGCCATGGCGGCGGCGCTGCCCATCGTCGCTACCGAGATCCCTGGCTACCTCTCGGTCCTCCAACCTGGGGTGGACAGCCTGACTGTGCGGCCCAAGAGCCCTATCGAACTCGGAGTCGCGCTCACAGTGCTGGCCAGAGACATCGAGCTACGCCGCCGCATGGGGCAAGCGGGGCTAGTAAAGTCGCACAGATATGCGTGGCCAGTCGTCACCGGCCGCGTCATCCAGGTTTATGAGCAGGCCAGAGCTGCCAGGACAGAGCGGCCGCAAGACGGAGAACAACCAGAGGAGTTGATGCCGGGTGTTCACTACCCGCTTCCAAACCTGGGTTAGGCGCAAAGCCCAGGGAGCCGCTCGGCTCCTGGCGGCGCTCCCGCTGACTCCCAACATGGTGACTGTCGGCGGCATGCTGGCGACTTTCGTGGCGGCGGTTCTGGCCGGCTTCGGCCATCTTCGCTGGGCGGGCGTGGTGCTCGGCTTTGCCGGCACCTTCGACATTCTCGACGGTGCGCTGGCCCGGGCGACCAACCGGAGCTACCCCTACGGCGCCTTCCTCGACTCGACCACCGACCGCGGCTCGGAAGGAGCCATCTACGCAGGCGTGGCGGCATTCTTCCTCTGGCGGCCGGGGCCCTTCACGCGCTGGGAGGTGCTGGCCTGCCTGTTCGCGCTGGCCGGCTCGTTCCTGGTCAGCTACGTGCGCGCCCGTGCCCAGAGCCTGGGCTTCCGGTGCGACAGCGGGCTGTTCGCGCGGCCGGAGCGCGTGGTGCTGACGGTGGTGGCGCTGCTCGTCGGGGTGCCAGACCTCCTGGGCCTGGTCATCGCCGTCCTGGCGGTGCTGACCAACCTCACAGCACTCCAGCGCATCTTCGAGGTCTACCAGCAGGCAAGGGCGGAGCGCAGGAGCGCAGCGGCCTCTCCGGTTCGACCTCCGGCGGGCGCCCCCAAGCGTCCCGCCCGCTGACCGGGAGGCTCAGAGAGGGCAAGGCCGAGGGTCACACCAGCGCCAACGCTCGAGCCGTCTCACTCAGGAGGGTTGACGCTGGATTCTGCGCGGCGGCGCACGGCATGCAGCACGTCGCGTCGGATCAGTCCCGAACCGACGCGGATCGCCCACCAGTACGGTCGGAAGGCGCGGGCGGCGGTGGCGTCAGTGGGTTGCACGCGGGTCTCGGTGGTCAGGCGCGTGCCTTCGCTCACCGCCTCAAGCTCGAAGCTGGTCGCCATCAGAACAAATCCGGGTCGTCGGAATGCCCGGAAGCCGGCGAGGTCCACGACGTCGGCGGTCTCTCCCCCGGCGAGCCGCCAGGGCTGTCCCGCCGCGCCCGCCACGAGAGTCGACGGCGCATCGACAAGCAGTTCCCGGAAGCCGCGCTGCAAGAAGGCCTCGACGAACCCGCGGTCCGCCGGTGCGCCGTCCCTTCTCCGCCCACCACCGAGGAGCCGGGCGGGAAGCGCTCGGACGGTCATCAGCAGACTGGGGTGAGCCGCAGATCGCGGTGGAAACCGAATGCAGGGCACCCCAGACCGCCTGAGGCGCGGCTGCGACGTTAGTGCTGTGCCGCTCACAGTGGCCATACTTAGGCAGGACGTCGTCGAGTACGGCGGTCATCTGCGTTTCTCCGGAGGGTGAGTGGCGATCAGCCCCGCCGAGACGAGGCGCGCAACCGCGCTCGGTTGCCCCCGCTCTCTCGGCGCGCAGAGAGGTGTGAAGGCAATCGGTCCCACGAGCAGGCGGCGCACGAGCTCGGGGTCGGCCCCAGGGCCGAGTTCGCCTCGTCCGCAAGCACGCTCGAGGATCAGAGCGACGTAGTGCCGCTCGGCGGCGAATAGGCCATCCCCCAGCGTGCTTGCCAGTTCCGGGTCAGCGCCCATTTCGGCGGCGAGGCCCGGGAAGGCGGCTCGCGCTTGGTCGGTGCCGGCGAGATCGGCGATGCGCTCGGCGAGCGCGACGAGGTCCCCCTCCAAGGTCCCGCTGTCGACGGGATTCGGCAGGTCAGCGGAGTGGACGACGACCGCAAAGACCATCTCTGCCTTCGAGCGCCAGCGGCGGTAAACGGCTCCCCGCCCGACACCTGCCTGCGCCGCCACGCGCTCGATGGTCGTGCCGGCATAGCCCTCGCGAGCCAGCAACTCGTGGATCGCCTCCTGGATCGCGGCATCGATCCGCGCCTCTCGAGGGCGCCCGGAAGTGAGACTTGCCGACATTCCGGAATCTATAGTACCGTAAATCCGCCGCCGAACTCCGCTTGCAGCGATACTCCCTCCGCCGATCCTCCGGGCGGAGACGCCGAATTCGCCCGCGGAACCCCAAACGGCCGGACGCCGACTGGTGGCGCTCAGCCCAGCACCGCGCCCTCCAGCGGCTCGCTCCAACTGCGCGGACGAACAAGGCCGCCCCTGAGCATGCGGCGATGTTTGCAGCCTCCCGAGATCAGGCGGGTGGTCCGGAATCCAAGGTGACCCTCTGGCTGTGGCTGCCCCGCTGGTCCGTCCAGCCGACCCGCACCTGCTGACCTGGCTTGTGGCCATGGAGGGCTTGGCCGAGCGCGTCGACCGACTTGACGGCCGTACCGTCGATGGCGGTGATGACGGCGTCGGGGCCGAGGCCCGCCTTGGCCGCCGCCGAACCCTGCACCACGTCGGTGACCAGCACCCCGGTGCTGACTCCCAGCCGGGCCGCCGACGAGGCATCCAGGTTCTGAACGAACACTCCCAGGTAGCCAGGGACTCCGATGATCACGCTGCTGCTGGCACTCCCGGACTCGATCTGATGGATCACCGAGACAGCTGCGTTAGAAGGGACGGCGTAGCCGTCGGTCGAGGCTTGCTGGCCGCGGCCCTGAACGCTGCCGGCAGTGACCATCCCCAGCACCTGCCCCGAGGCATTGACCAGAGGTCCCCCTGAATCGCCCGGGCTGATCGAGGCGTCGCTCTCGAGGAGCCCGCTCAGCTGCCGGTCCTGGCCGTTGTCGTCGGTTACGGTGATCGACTGATTGAGCCCGGTGATGGCGCCCTGCGTGGCCGTTGGCGTTCCGCCCTGGCCGAGTGCATTGCCGATGGCCACCACCTGTTGGCCAACCGACACAGTGGAGGAGTCCGCCAGCCTCACCGTCGACAGTCCGGATGCGCCCTGCAGCTTGAGTAGCGCCACGTCGGCGGTGGGGTCCTCGCCCATCACCGTGGCTGTGTAGGACCGCGCCTGACTCGGGACCGTCACCCTGATGCTGGTCGCGCCTTGGATGACGTGGTTGTTGGTCAACACCTCTCCAGAGGAGGTCACCAGCATGCCGGTGCCCGCTGCGGCGCCTGACCGGCCGCCGGCCGAGGTCAGAACCGTGTTGATGTCAACCACTGCTGGGTCAACCTTGGCCGCCACCGCCTGGGGGTTGAGCACCTGGCTCGTGGAGCCACCACCGGCGGAGCCCTGGCTGCCTGAACCCGCCGAGCCCCGGCCGGCCGTACCCTGATCAGGGCCGATGGGCCGGGGGAGCTGGGGCTGGATGTGAACACCGCTGGCGGAGCCGGCGGTCAAGCCGGGGAGGACGCCTCCAGACAGGCCGATCCCGGCCACCACCCCTGCAGCAAGGAAGGCCAGGCCGTAGATGCCCGCCACGAGCGCGGCCCACTTTCGACGAGTCCGCCTTTGGCTGGGTGCGTTGGCGACGACAGGTTGGTATGGCGGCCAGGTGCTGCCCTCGCCGTCCGTCCTCCAGTCGCGTTCACCCGAACCAGGCGGTGGTACCCAGGCGCCTCCTGAACTCATGCCTCAACCATGCCAGCAGTGTCTGAGGAGAGACTGAGAAAGCGCTTGGGAATGGTTAAGAAAGGAGGAGCCAGGACCGGCGGTCAGCGGGACGACGAGACGGCGAAGCCGTGATCGAGCAGCCACCATCGGTTTCCAACGGTAGAAGCTCGAGCGGTGATAGCCCAGCTCCTGACAAGCCTTGCTCACACCTACCTCAGCAGCTCGCGCAAAGAGCCGTAGACGCTGGCGGTAGATCAAGTCATCATTGGTCATGGCGGCTCCTTCCTCTGGACGCAAAGCACCCAAAGGATGAGTCGCCACTACTACTTCTGGCAAGCCCCCAGTTGTCTAGAGATCTTGTGGGCCGTTCA
>JAEKNQ010000051.1 GCA_016464825.1 Candidatus Dormiibacter inghamiae
GCCCGACGCTATCTGAGCGCTGAGTCACTCAGCAAGGCGCAGACTCCTGCGCCGGCGGAGGTGTTGCCCGAGCTGGCGGCGGCCAGTTAGTTGTTGTGGATGACGTGGACATCGTCATACACCACTTGACAGGACATGGCCCAGGAGGCCAAATGGTAGAGCCATGCTCAGGCATTGGTCACAAACAAGCGGTTTCCAGTCATTCAAGCAGCCATCGCTATCTCCGAGGATCCGTTATCAGGACATCCGGCGCCTCGCTCGATGTTCGTGCACTGGGAATGCGACCGCACGAGGACCAGCGCACTGGCTGACGGTTGAATTGCGGCAACAGATGGGCGACTTCGCCGAGGCGGCTCTCCTCGAGCCGCTGCGTGACAGGGTCGTGCCGCCCCACGTCGAGCACGACCCGGTCGACAGCAACCTTCTCGGCATCGACGTACCGGTCGTCGCGAAGCCGGTCAGGAAGCTGGGGACGAACGCCTCCACGACGAAGAGCCCGTCGTCAGGGTCCAGTGGCCCCCAACCGCCGGGTGGCCCACGGCCGTCTACACGGCCGCTTGTGCGCTCGACTCGACTACGCGACGGCTACGTCCGGCTCAGGGAACCGCCGTGGACGTTGACGTCCCGACCGACATGTGAGCGTGGTCCAAGCGTCACGTGCGTGCCTTTTGCGTTGAGGCTGAGGCCGACGTTGCCATTCAGCAGGAGGGAACCGCCGTAAGCCCACAGATCTCGCCCGACGTGTGCTTCTTCACCGATCGAGACGTCTGCATCGTTGGCCTGAACGCTCATGCCCACATTCCCGAGCAACTCGAGCGAGGCGCCGGCGGCTCTCAGGTCGCGTCCGACGATTCCTGTCGTGCTCACCTGCACAGGACCGTGGTTCGAATCGACGCTCATTCTGACGCGACCGTTCACTCTCACCGAGCCGGAGCCGAGCGTGACATCGCGGTCCACGGTGCCATTGACGATCACCGAGCCCTGACCAACGTGGACACTCTGAGTCACCGTGCCGTTGATGACAACGCGGCCGTTGTCGACGTTTACGTCGCCGTCCTGCACCTTGCCAACTGGAATCAGGACGTCGCCCGTAGAAAGCGAGATGGAGGAGGTCGGTGCACGAGATGCTGAGCAACCGCTGCCGAGCGCAGTAGCAACGACCGCTAGGAGGCAGATCAGCTTCCGCGAGGTTTGCCCTATGCGCCCGTGGCGCTTCTCTTGACAGTCACCTTGAGCGCCAGCCATATAGCGATTGTCCCACCTACAACCGGAGCCAGCAAGCTGCTCCCGGCGGGCGGCGCCGCCGGAGCGTGCAGCCGCAGCGTAGTCGTGCGCGCTGATCTTCGGGTGGGCGCCCCGGCGCTGTGCACTCGCTCGGCCGAACGGCAGAGGCAATCGAACGGGCATCGGTCACGTGTCACGGCGGAGACCATGGAGGAACGTCGTGAGCAGGCGACGGCAGGTGGCGTCCCAGCCGGGGTCGGTGGGGCGCGGCTGCGCCAGCATCGCGCCGAAAACGACGATGTCGTGCGGTGCGAGATCGGGGCGCAGTGTTCCGTCGGTGACGCCTCGTTCGATGATCCGTTGCAGGATGCGGCGGACCTCGGCGCGGACGGCCGCGGTCGCTGGCGAAGTGAGGCGCGGTCCGCCATGAAGAGGTAGGACTAGCTCGTTGCGTTGACTGATGGCTGCGTCAACGAACACTCGGAGACAGTCGGACGGGGTGGCGCCCTCACGCTCGGCTGTTCGTGCATTGGTGAGCACCTGCTCGAAGGAGCGAAGGGAGAGGGTGGAGCGGGAGACGGGGCTCGAACCCGCTACCTCAACCTTGGGAAGGTTGCGCTCTACCAGGTGAGCTACTCCCGCGCCGCGAGCTAGCGATTCTAGCAGGCGGCTCTGACGGGGACTCGCTCAGGTCGTCACGCGATCGGCTGCCAGCTTGGCGAAGGCCTTGGCAGCGGCCAGCTCGCGGTCGTGAACGTCGGGCAGGTGTGCGTTTCAGTGCCAGCCAGCAAGACCATCACCTCCAGCTCGACATGGCCCTTCACGGCGCGGACAGCACGTTGGGCTCCGAGACAGGCGTAGGCCGCGTCGCCGATCTCCGGGACGGGAGTCGCCGTGTCGCAGCCGACGTCCTTGGTGATCTCCAATCGATGCCTTGCCTCAGCTGCCGACCTGCTCACCGCACCTAGCGTGAGGATGGCCTCGGCGCCGAGCTTGTAACTGGCGGATTGGTACTGGCAGCCGCTTGGCAGAGGAAGGGTGGTCTGAGCGATCTTCCCGATCTGAGGTTGCTGCTTGAACGGTTCCCCTGGGTACATCGCCTGAACATCAGCCGGTTGAAGCAGCTGGCAGGCGTCTGGCCACCAAGCTAGGGGGACACCATTGGGGTCTCTGGGACCTGGTGGCAGCGACTCAGAGGCCGAGGGCGAGGATGTCAACCTGGACCCTGCCTGGTCGCTCGTACTGGAGTGTGGTGCCTTCGTCGGCAGCAGGCCGCAGGCTACGAACGCCGGCACTGCCGCCAAAACGAGAAGCCTAGGAGGAGCGTTCAGGCCGTTCAGCATATGGTCTGGCCGGACAGCGGGCCAACGCGTTCCCTGCCCGAGCGGTAGCGCGGCGGGGTGGGGCCGGGCGGTATTGTTGCCAGCCATCAACGCTGAGTGGATGGCCGTTGCCAGGGGCGACCGGCCGGCGGAGCGGGTGCTGCGGGGCGGTCAGGTGCTGAGCGTCTTCACCCGAGAGTGGTTGGAGTTGGACGTCGCCATCTTCGACGGCCATGTAGTGGGCTTGGGCAGCTACGACGCCGAGCAGATCGACGACTGCTCCGGCGTCCACCTCGTACCGGGTCTGATCGACGGCCACGTCCACCTCGAGTCCTCCAAGCTCATGCCTCACGAGTTCGCCCGAGCGGTTGTCCCGCAGGGCACGACGGCGGTGGTCGCCGATCCCCACGAGATCGCCAACGTGCTCGGCCGGCGCGGGGTGGAGTGGATGCTTGAAGCTTCCGCCGGTTTGCCGCTGGATGTGTACTTCATGGCTCCCTCCTGCGTGCCCGCCTCGCCGCTGGAATCCCCCCTGGCGCCGCTGACTCAGGCCGACCTGTCAGAGCTGCTGAAGCATCCCCGAGTGATAGGTCTGGCCGAGATGATGAACTATCCGGGAGTCATCGCCGGGGCGGAGGAAGAGCTGGCCAAGCTCGGCTTGGCGAGCGGCCATATCGATGGCCACGCGCCCGGCGTGGGCGGCCGGCGGCTCAACGCCTATCTCGCCGCAGGGATCCGCTCCGACCACGAGTCGACCACCGCTGATGAGGCCTTGGAGAAGCTGCAGCTCGGCATGTGGGTGATGCTGCGGGAGGCTTCCGGCGCGCGCAACCTGCTGGATCTGCTGCCGATCCCGATGCGCTACGGCCCCCAGCGCTGCCTCTTCTGCACCGACGATCGGGAGCCTGATTTCATAGTCCGCGAGGGGCATCTAAACCAGATGCTGAGAGCGGCCGTGGCGGCCGGCGTGCCGGCCGAGGACGCGCTGGTCATGGCCACGCTGAATCCCGCCCTCTATCACCGGCTGCCGGGCCTGGGCGCCATCGCCCCCGGCTACCAGGCCGACATCCTCATGCTGAAGGATCTGACCGACTTTCGCCCCTACCGGGTCTTGAAGCGCGGCGCTGAACCGGTCTTTCCGGACCGGGCGGCGCCCGACTGGGTGCGGCAGACCATGCATGCCGCGCCGGTCAGCGCCAGCTCTTTCCGGGTGCCGGCGGTGGCCGGCAAGATCAGGGTTCTGGGCGTCCGCGACCAGCAGCTCTTGACCACTACCGAGGAGATGGAGCCGGCTGTCGAGGGCGGCTGCTGCGTGGCTGATCCCGGCCGGGATCTGGTCAAGCTGGCGGTGGTCGAGCGGCACCATGCCAGCGGCCGGATCGGCCTGGGCTTTGCCACCAACGTGGGGCTGCAGCGGGGCGCCTACGCCTCGACAGTGGCCCATGATGCCCACAACCTGATAGTCATGGGCGTCGACGACGAGGACATGGCGCTCTGTGTCGGACGCCTGGCGGAGTTGGGTGGCGGACTGGTGGTGGCGGAGGCGGGCCGGATCACCGGCGAGCTGGCGCTGCCGGTGGCTGGGCTGATGAGCGACAGGCCTCTGGCCGAGGTGTTCTCACGACTGCTGGACCTTCAGGCTCAGCTCGCGCGCCAGGGGGTGCGCGGCCGGGCCCCCTTCATGACGCTGAGCTTTCTCGGCCTGACCGTGATCCCGGAGTTGAAGCTAAGCGATCTGGGCCTGGTGGACGTCGGCAGCGCAAGCCTTGTGCCGCTGGTCTCGGACTAGCGACTTGGACCGCCGCGAAGATTCACCGAAAGAGCCAAGGCGGCCATCACGACAGTGCCCAGGATCAGGGCGACGAACGCCGCCTGGGGCCGGCCTGTGAGATCCCAGGCCCCGCCGCCGATAACCGGTCCGGCAAAGCTGACAGCGTAGTTGATTGTGAACAGGCCGGCGCTGTAGCGGGGCACGTCCGCCGGCGAGGCCAGGACGGGGGGCAGGGTCAGGGTCAAGATCAGCGCCAGGCCGGCGAAGAAGCCGATGCCGGCCGACCAGAAGAGGATCAGCCCGGGTGGGCCCAGGATCATGCCCGTCAGCCCCCCGCCCATGCCCACTGCGCAGGCGACGAAGGGCCAGCGCCGCCTGAGGATCCGCTCCGGAAAGGCCAGCACCAGCAAGGAGGCGGGCAGCTGGCCGGCGTTAAGCAGTGTCAGCGCCGGGTCCTTAGCCTGGGGCAGACCGACGGCCCGCACGTAGTCGGGCAGGAAGGTGTTGGTGCCGAAGTAGACAGCGGAGGCAAAGGCGAGAATCAGCGCCACCTGCCAGAGGCGGACGTCGCGGAAATCAGGCCACCAGCGGCGAGGCGGTGCCCCCGCGTCCTCGTCCACATGGGAGGTGAAGACGGCGAAGAGAAGTATCGCCAGCAGCACTGGTATCGACCACACCGCCAGGGCGGCCGCCCAGCCGCCATGGAGAGCCGGTAGCAGCGCCGGGCCGGTCAGGCTGACGGGTGTCGTCTCCCCCACGAGCAGACCGTTGCTGTAGGCCGCAGTGGCCAGGCCGACGCGGCTCGGAAACCAGTCCCGCACTAGTGTGGGGAAGATCGGCTGAGCGAACGCCACACCAGTCCCCATGAGGAAGGTGAGTGTGTAGAGCATGCCTGTCATCGGCCCCACTCCTCTCAGCGCACCGGCCCCGCCCAGGATCAACAGGGCGGCGAGCAGAGCACGCCTAGCGCCTAAGCGAGCGATGAGGAGGGAACCAGGGATGGCTGCGGCGGCCAGCAGGAGGACTGGCATGCCCGTGAGCACGCCTATCGCCTTCTCGTCCAGGCCGAGGCTGGCATGGATGGCTGGTATCACCGGTGGCACCGCCAGCAGGGTGACCCGCAGGCAGAAGCCGCCCAACCAGAGCAGCGCGAGACGGACCCAGTCGCCGGAGGTGAGAAAGGCTCGGAATTCGGCCGGCGCAGCGGTCTCAGCCACGCGTGGCGGCGATCGCCTGCAGGGCTGAAGGGTTCTCCAACGAGCCCAGATCGCCGGGTGGTTGGTCCAGATACACCGCCCGCACCACTCGGCGCAGGATCTTGGCGTTGCGGGTCTTGGGCAGCTCAGACACAAACTCCAAGATGGCCGGCTTGAGCGGCTTGCCCAGAGCTTCAGCCACGCGGCGCCGCAACCTTTCCTGTAGATCCGCAGAGGGATCTTGATCGGAGCGGAGCACCACGAAGCAGGCCAGCGACTCGCCCTTCAGCTCATCCGGAATCCCGACAGCGGCGGCTTCAGCAACCGCGGGGTCGGCAACCAGAACCGACTCCACCTCGGCCGGTCCCAGCCGCTTGCCTGCCACCTTGATGGTGTCGTCAGAGCGGCCCAGGACGTACCAGAGGCCGTCCTCGGCCACGTAAGCCCAATCGCCATGCACCCAGACACCGGGCCAGCGCGACCAGTAGGTGTCGAGATAGCGCTGGCGATCCCGCCAGAAGCCTTGAGTCATACCCGGCCAGGGCTGCCGGATCACCAGTTCGCCGACCTCGCCGCGCACGCTCCGACCCTCAGCGTCGACCACGTCGGCAGCCATGCCAGGCAGCGGCCCGGCGAAGGAGCAGGGCCGAAGCTGGCTGACCACATTGCCCGCCAGGATGCCTCCCGCGATCTCTGTTCCACCCGTGAGGTTGACGATCGGGCAGCGGCCGCCACCCACGTGCTTGAAGAACCACTGAAAAGGCTCAGGGTTCCATGGTTCGCCCGTCCCGGCCAGGACTCGGAGGCTGCCGAGTTCGTGGCGAGCCGGGTACTCGTCGCCCTGACCCATGAGCGAGCGAACCAAGGTGGGCGAGACGCCAAGAATGTTGATCGAGTGGTCGGCCACCATGCGCCAGAGCCGGTCTGGCTCCGGCGTGTCGGGCGTGCCCTCGTACAGAACCATCGTCGCCCCCAACAGCAGGCTGCCCAAGATCAGCCAGGGGCCCATCATCCAGCCGATGTCGGTGAACCAGAAAACTGTCTCACCTTCGTTGACGTCGAGTCCATGCGCCATGTCCTGCGCTGCTTTCAAGGGAAAGCCGGCGTGCACGTGCAACGCGCCCTTCGCCCGCCCCGTGGTGCCGCTCGTGTAGATGACCATCAGCGGGCTGTCCGGCGCCAGGCTCAGGTTTTCCCAGACGGGCTCTGCAGCAGCGACGAGCCGCTGCCAGTCGTGGTCCCTCCCTTCCTGCCAGGGCACCTCGCGGCCGACCCGGCGCAGCACCACAACGTGCTCGACCGAGGGTGATTCGGCGACGGCGGCGTCGGCAGTCTCCTTCATGGCCACCACCTGGCCGCGACGGTAGAAGCCGTCGGCGCAGAGCAGCACCTTGGCCTCGCCATCCTGCAGGCGGTTGGCGACGGCGCCTGGGCCGTAGCCCGAGAAAAGAGGGATGAAGATGGCGCCGATCCGAGCACAGGCCAGCAGCGCCACTGCAGTCTCCGGCACCATCGGCAGGAACAGCCCCACCCTGTCGCCCGGCTCCACGCTCAAAGTGCAGAGGGCGCCGGCAAAGCGCGCCACCTCCTTGCTCAACTCGCCGTAGGTGAGCCTGCGCACCTCCCCCGGCTCGCCTTCCCAGATCAGCGCCGGCCGGGCGGCCGTCGGTCCCTCCAGCCACCGATCCAGGCAGCTGCCGACGATATTGAGCCGAGCGCCCGAAAACCAGCGCGCCCACTCCACTCCATCGCTCAGGTCCAGAACCTGCGCGTAGGGGCTGTCGAAGCGAAGGCCCAGGTCCTGGACCAGGGCCGCCCAGTACCACTCTGAGTCCTTGACCGAGCGCTCCTGCAGCTGAGCCAGGCTGGCCAGGCCATGCCGGCGGCGGAAGCGGTCCAGCTGGCTGCGCTCGATGACCTCGGCGGAAGGCTCCCACATGACGTCACCGATCGCGATCGGCTGCATGGCCGGGATTCTAGTCGACAGCGGCCTTCTAGCCAGGTGTTGAGCCGCCGCTGTTGGTTTCCGATGATCGAGAATCAGCGAATGGCGAATGAAGTCTTCGAGGTCGTGCGCACGGTACTGGCCGTGCGCGAATATCAGGACCAGGCAGTTCCCGCCGAGGTGGTGGATCGGATTGTGGAGGCGGCGCGCCTCACCGCCAGCTCGATGAACCGCCAGCCCTGGCAGTTCGTGCTGGTGCGGGACCGAGCGAACCTCCGGGACCTCGGCCAACTGGTCAAGACAGGGCCCTACATCGCGGAGGCCGCACTGGCGATAGTTGTCGCGTGCGAGAAAGAGAGTAAGTTCGGCGTCTCAGACGCCAGCCGAGCGATCCAGTCGATGATCCTCACCGCTTGGGCCGACGGCGTGGGCTCCAATTGGACGGGGTTCGCCGGGCTCGAAGGCGCTCGTCGGAAGGTGGGCCTACCCGAGCAGTACGACGTGCTGGCGGTGATCCCGTTCGGTTATCCGAAGCGCTCCCTCGGCAAGGGTCGAAAGCAGCGCAAACCTCCAGCCGAGGTGGTCTCAGCTGAGAGCTTCGGTACGCCGTTGCGCTAACTGTCCAGCCGTTCGAATGCGCGGCAAGAGTCCTCCGCCACCGCGGTAGCGCTCCGGCGCTGCTCCGCGCTGGCGCGGCAAGCTCGTCGGGCCTTCAAATTTCAGGCAGGGGCTAGCAGGAGTTCCCGACCGAGCAGCTTCTCGGCCTCCTGCCGCAGCTCCCAGAAGTTGCTCCAGGCGGCATCGGCCTGCGCGAGCCGGCCGGCGGCCAGGGCGTCACCGCCGCGAGCCGCGGCCACCGCCCGCGCCTGAGCCAGTCGCCAGCGATCGTAGGCCCGCTCGACTGTCACCTCGACGAGCTCGGACCACTCTTCCCCTGCGTCAAGACGCCGCGCCGGGAGGACCAGGAACTTCCAGGACGCGGAAGCTGTGATTAGAGCAACCCGCGGCTCACCAGGACGCCGACCCGCGTGCGAGCGAGGTGTCGGATTGCGCCGGTTGGCGGAAACGAGTCCGTTCTGGAGCGAGAAGACAGCGTTGTGGGCGGCGTGGAGCGTGTTGTGACGCAGGCAGGGGGCAGCGCCCAGTTGGACGTGAAGGTTGAGCAGCGCCTGAGCCAGCTGTGGCGGCAGGGCCCGCTGGCCGGCCAGGCGGAGTTGCTCGATGCTCTCCAGCAGGCGGTCGGATTCGCTCAGCAGGCGCCTGCGCTGGGTATCTGAGCTGCACTCGGAGCTTTGCAGCTGAACTGCCACAAGCAGAGGCTATGGCGCGCCGGCGGACCGACTCCGGACATTCTGCTGGCGGCCGTCTTGTAGACGCAGGCTAAATTTGCAGCAGGCGCTCCGCGTTGCTGCGCAGCACCTTGTCCAACACCTGCTGACTGATGCCCAGCTGGTCCAGTTCGTCAAGGCAGCGCGGAGGCTGAATGAAGGGATAGTCGGAACCGAACAGGAACTGGTCCTGGAGGCGGCCCTTCAGCGCGGAGACGACGCTCTCCGGTATGTAGCGCGGCGCCCAGCCCGAGATGTCGATGTGCACGTTGGTCTTGTGAAGGGCGATGGCAAGCAACTCCTCGTGCCAGGGATAACCGAAGTGCGCAGCGATGACCTGCAGCCGGGGAAACTCGGCGGCCAATGTGTCGAGCCGGATGGGCCGGCAATAGTCGAGGCGGATGCCCTGGCCCCCTGGCATGCCGGCGCCGATCCCCGAGGTGCCTGTGTGGAAGAGGCCGGGCAGCCCCAACTCCTGGCACTTGGCGAAGATCGGCCAGTGCCGCTCGTCGTCGGGAGCGAACTTCTGGATAGAGGGATGGAACTTGACCCCCCGCAAGCCGAGCTCCGCTATGCGCTCGACGCCCCGAACCGCCTCCGCGCCCTTCAGCGGATCGACGCTGCCGAACCCTACGAAGCGGCCGGGGAAGTCCGCGACCGCCTGGGCGACGTACTCGTTGCTGAGCCGAGGTCGCTGGGTGGCCGTCTCCGCGTCCCAGGCGAGCAGCACTCCGACCAGGTCCCACTCCTCGTACTGCCGAGCCACGTCCTTCAACGACTGGCGAGACACCGGCGACCGGAAATAGCGCTCGGCCGCCTCCGTGTAGCCTGCCAGCGTCTGGTCGAGCCACTCGGGCGTGGGCAGGTGGACGTGGAAATCAATTGCCCGCATCGCCAAGGCATAGTAGGGCTTGCTTCGCCGTCGCCATACCCTCTTCTGACCACAGATCAAGATGCGCAATTCGTATTGCCGGTTCACGGATAGCCTGGCAACGGTGCCGGTAAGAGGAGAGAGGAGTCGAATGGCTCGCCTAGCGAGCCGACGCAAAGCGAGTTGTGCCTCGAGCACTCCCGGCTGACGAAGTTGATGGCTGAGGCGGAGTCCAGCCGACCGGCGGCGGCAACGCTTCTGCTCCTGGCCGGCGGCGGGAGCCGGCGCATGGGCAGCCCCAAGGCCCTGCTGCCCTGGCAGGACAGCACTCTGCTTGAGTGGCTCGCGAGACGGCTCGCTCCTGGCTTCACGAGACTGCTCGTCTCGGCCGCGCAGCCCAGCCAGGTGCCTGCCTCGCTCCACCCTCACACGGTCATCGATCAGCGACCTGGGGAGGGGCCACTGGCCGGTCTGGTGGCAGGTCTCCAGGCGGCACGGGACCAGCCTCTGCTGGCGGTCGCCTGCGACATGCCGAACGTGACGCCCGCCCTGCTCAGCCGTCTACTCGATGCCTTGCGAGGTTGGGAGGCGGCCGTGCCCCGTCTGGCCGGTCGGCCCCAGCCAACGTGCGCTGCCTACCAGCCCGCCGCCCTGGGCCCGCTGGCGGCGGCGCTTCAGCAGCGCCGGCTCACGCTCAGCGACGCGGTGGCCGGGCTGAGTGTCAATTGGCTGGACCACGAGGAGCCGAGCCTTTTCGAGAACCTGAACACGCCTGCCGATTACCGGCGGCTCTTCGACGCAATGCGTTATGGGAGATAATCGGTGAGCCGGCGGGAAGGCCGGGAGTCTCCGCTGGGTCGGTTCAACAAAGGATTGCTGACTTGAAGATTGCCGTGACTGTGAAGCAGGTGCCCGACCCGAACGGGACGCCTGGTCTGGACTCCGACAACACGCTCATGCGCGACCGCGAGGTGGTGCTGGACCCGGGCGATGAGTACGGCATCGAGGAGGCCCTGCAGCTGAAGGAGAAGTCGGGTGGCGAGGTGGTGCTCGTTTCGATGGGTCCTGACAAGGCGCGCGACGCCATCCGCAAGGGCCTCTCCATGGGCGCCGACAGGGGGGTTCTCATCAGCGACCCACAGCTCGCGGGGGCCGACGCGCTGCTCACCGCGAAAGCCCTGGCTGCTGCCATCAGGTCGGAGGGTGCCGAATTGGTCATCTGCGCGACCGAGTCCTACGACGGCTCCACGGGCATGGTGCCGCCAATGCTGGCCGAGCTCTTGGGCGTGCCCCAACTGACCTTTGCCAAGCAGGTTGAGGTCGCCGGGCAGCAGGTGACAGTGCACAGACAGACGGAGGCCGGTTATCAGGTCCTGGAAGCGGAGCTGCCGGCGCTCGTCACAGTGACTGCAGGCATCGCCGAACCGCGCTATGCCTCCCTCAAGGGAATCATGGCCGCCCGCTCCAAAGAGGTGAAGGTGATGACCCTGGCCGACCTTCAAGTCGAGCCAGGCCGGCCGGCTGAGTCGGTGGAGTCAATCGAGGAGGCTGCTGCGCGAGCTGCCGGTGAGATAGTCGAGGACGACGGGAGCTCGGGAGTTGAGCGGATCATGGCTGCTCTGACGGCGGCAAAGGTGATTTAGCCATGGCCGGCATCTTGGTTTACGCCGAGGTCGCGGACGCCAGGCCCGCCGCCATCGCGCTGGAGCTTCTGAGCAAAGCCCGTGAGCTGGGTCAAGTCGATGCCGTCGCTCTGGGGCCGGGTGCCCGGGAGGCTGCGGCTCAACTCGGCGCCTACGGCGCCAGGCGAGTCTTCCTGAACGACGACCCTGCCTTTGCCGAGTACTTGGCCGAGCCGGCCACCGACTGCATGGCGGCTCTCATCGAGCGGGAGCCGCCAGACCTGATCCTGTTCGGCTTCACCTCAGACGGTCGTGAGGTTGCCGGCCGCCTGGGCGCGCGCCTCGACGTGGGCGTGATCTCCAACGCGCTGGACATCTCAGGCGCCAGCGGCAGCTACGAGGCGCAGGTCCCGTACTTCGGCGGAGCGCGGGTTGCCAACTATCGAGCCAACAACCGACCGGCCATCGTGCTCGTCAGGCCCAAGTCCTTCGAGGCGAGCGAGTCGGGCGGTCAGGCGCAAATGGTGGAGATTGAGGCCGCCATCGCTGAGCGCTCCCGCCGGGCTCGGATCAGTGAACGCCATGACGAGGTGTCTGACCAGGTGAAGCTGGAGGATGCGCGGATTGTCGTGGCGGGCGGTCGCGGGCTCGGCGGCCCCGAGAACTTCGCCCTGGTCGAGGGACTCGCGTCCGCTCTGGGCGGGGCCGCGGGCGCCACGCGGGCCATAGTGGACGCCGGCTGGGTGCCCTACTCCTTTCAGATCGGCCAGACCGGCAAGACTGTCAGGCCTGGGGTCTACATCGCGGCAGGCATCTCGGGCGCGATGCAGCACACAGTGGGCATGAAGGGCGCCAAGGTGATCGTCGCCATCAACAAGGACGCTCACGCGCCGATCTTGAAGCTGGCCGATCTGGGAGTGGTGGGCGATGTGACCAAAATCCTGCCCAAGCTGACAGAGGCGGTGAAGGCCAAGCGCGCCAGCTAGGATCCCGCGCTGCCGCCGCCTCGGCTCCCTGACCAGCGCCCTTCGGGGGCACCGGGCCCGAGCTACGGCCCAATCCGCCGCTACAGGCATCTAGCATTGCTCCCAGCACCTCGCTTCTCACCACAACGGAGGAAGTCCAGCCATGTCCACTGAGCAGAGCCAAGGCCCGGCCATCGAGACGATGCTCTTGGAGCAGCGCCGTTATCAACCCGACCCAGCCTTCGTCCAGCAGGCCAATGCGAAGGCGCAGATCTATCAGAGCGATCCTGACGAGTTCTGGACCGAGGAGGCGCGCCGTCGAGTCAGCTGGTTCCAGCCGTTCACGCAGCTGAAGGAGTGGAACGCGCCCTTCGCCAAGTGGTATCTGGGCGGCAGGCTGAATGTCTGCTACAACTGTATCGACCGACACGTCGAGAGCGGCCAGGGCGACAAGGTGGCGTTCCACTGGGAGGGCGAGCCGGCCGACGAACGGGTGGACATCACGTTTGCTGATCTGCAACGTCGGGTCGTTCGCTTTGCCAACGGATTGAAGAAGCTGGGGGTCGGCAAGGGCACGCCGGTCGCCATCTACATGGGCATGACGCCTGAGCTGCCGGTGGCTATGCTGGCGTGCACTCGGCTGGGTGCGCCGCACACTGTGGTTTTCGGAGGGTTCAGCTCTGACTCGCTCTCCAGCCGCATGAACGACATGGGCTGCGAAGTGCTGATCACCCAGGACGAGGGCTGGCGGCGCGGCAAGCGAGTGCCTCTCATGCAGACGTCGGCCGAAGCCATGGCCGCCTCTCCCGGCGTGCGTCACGCGGTGGTGCTGAGGCGGACTGAAGCGGAGGTGCCCATGACCGAGGGCCGCGACGTGTGGTGGCACGACCTCTGCGCTGATGTTAGTGATGAGCCTGAAAGCTGCCCCTGCGAGCCGATGGACTCAGAGGACGTGCTCTTCCTCATGTACACCTCGGGCACGACTGCCAAGCCGAAGGGCATAGTGCATACGACGGCCGGCTACCTGGTCGGAACCGCCACCACCCATCACTACGTCTTTGACATCAAGCCGGACACCGTGTATTGGTGCGCCGCCGACGTTGGCTGGATCACAGGTCACAGCTACATCGTCTACGGGCCGTTGTGCAACGGAACTACCAGCGTTCTGTACGAGGGGACGCCTGACTTCCCGGACAAGGATCGCTGGTGGGAAATCGTCGAGCGCTACCGCGTGAGTGTCCTCTATACGGCTCCCACCGCCATCCGTTCGCACATGAAGTGGGGCCCTGAGTACGCGCGCAAGCACGACCTCTCATCGTTGAAGTTGCTCGGCAGTGTGGGCGAGCCCATCAACCCCGAAGCTTGGGTCTGGTACCGCGAGCACATCGGGGGCGACCGCACACCTGTCGTCGACACCTGGTGGCAGACCGAGACCGGCATGATCATGATCACGCCGCTGCCCGGAGTCACTACCCTCAAGCCGGGCTCCGCCACGCAGCCGTTTCCCACTGTCGATGCGGCAGTTTTCAGTGAGAAAGGTGAGCCGGTGCCCCCCGGCGGGGGTGGTTATCTGGTCCTGCGCCAACCCTGGCCCGCCATGCTGCGCGGTATCCATGGCGATCCGGAGCGGTACCAAGAGACTTACTGGTCGAAGTACGAAGGCCTGTACTTCGTGGGGGACGGCGCCCGCGTCGACGAGGAAGGTGACTTCTGGCTGCTGGGCCGCATCGACGATGTCATGAACGTGGCAGGCCATCGCATCTCCACCATCGAGGTCGAATCGGCTCTGGTGGACCATCAGAAAGTCGCCGAAGCAGCGGCATGCGGACGCAACGACCCGCAGACCGGCCAGGCGGTGGTCGCCTACGTCACGCTCAAGGGCGGTCAGGAAGGCTCGCCGGAGATGATGCAGGAGCTCCGCCAGCACGTTGCTCGCAAGATCGGCAAGTTCGCCGCCCCCACCAACATAGTGTTCACACCCGAGCTGCCCAAGACGCGTTCGGGCAAGATAATGCGCCGCCTGCTGCGCGACGTTGCTGAAAAGCGGCAGCTCGGTGACACCACAACCCTGGCGGATCCTGCGGTGGTGGAAGAGCTGTCCAGCCGTGGCCGCGAGCTGGCTGCCAGCGAAGAGGCCTAGTCGAGGCGCGCATGGAGGTGAGGGCGGAATTGGTGGGCAACGTTTGGAAGGTGGAGGCCCAAGCCGGCCAGCAGGTGGAGGAAGAGGACGTGTTGCTCATATTGGAGTCGATGAAGATGGAGATCCCCGTCACCGCACCCATCCGCGGCACTGTCAAGGAGATCAGGGTCAAGGAGCAGGAGGTGGTCAAGGAGGGCCAGGTCCTGGCGGTGATCGAATAACGCTGACCAACCTCGCGGGAGCGGCGCCCAGCGAGGTGCCGGGCGCCGCTCGCCAACGCGTCCGCCTCACTCCCCGCCTCCGGGCGGTGCTGGCCGCCGTGCCTGCCGCCGGCTCGGTGGCGGACATCGGCGCGGGCGGCGGCCAGGTGGCTTTGGCGCTGCGCCGTCGGGGTCTGGAGGTCATCGCGACCGAGCTGACGGAGGCGGGGTGCGCCTTGCTGCCGGCGGACCTGAATAGGCGCTGCGGCGACGGTCTGCAGGCGCTGCTCCCGGGCGAGGTGGACGGTGCGGTCCTGGCCGGCCTGGGCGGTCACAGCATCATCCGCATCCTGACCAGGTCGCCGGCTGTGGTGGCCAGCCTGGCCTGGCTTGTGCTCCAGCCGCAGCAGCACTCAGACGCCCTGGAGCAATGGCTGAGCGATGCTGGTTACAAAGTGGAGCAGCGGTCAGCTGTGATGGAGCGAGGCCGCTCCCATACAGTCCTGAGAGCCCGGCCGCCGGCGTGAACGCGCCCGAAACCGCTCTCCGGCATCAGCAGCTGACCGCCCGGGCAGTCCAGCTCAGGCATCGGCAGGACCGGGATCGGGCAGAACTGGAGAGCCAGGCCGAGGTTGACGACCTCCGGCAGCAGCTGGCCAGTGCGGAAGCACGCTTGGCAGTGCTCAGCTCGGGCCTTAACGATTGGGAGCGTGAGGTTGGGCTGCACAGGGCGCGGATGCAGTCTCGGCAGCGCGACCTGATGAGCGGACGGCTCAACAACTCGGCTGAGCTGATGAAACTCGATCACGAGGTTCAGGGGCTGAAGTTAAAGCTGAGCCAGGAGGAGGACCGGGAACTGGAGCTGATGGAAGAGCAGGACGCCGCCCAGGCGACCCTGCGCCGGCTGGGCGCCGAGTTGTCGGCGGCCGCGCAGCGCACCGATGCGGCCCGCCCGGCGCTTCAGGCGCGGGTCAGGTCAGCTGAAGGTGAGTTGGCCCAAGTCGAAGCGGAACGCGAATCCCTCTGGTCGGCTCTGCCCCCGGAATGGCAGGCCGTCTACAGCCGGGTCGAGAGCCGCCTGGCCGACCCGGTCGCCCAGGTGGAGCACGCCCAATGCCAGAGCTGCCGGGTGGGTCTCACCTCGAGCGGGCTCCAGGTGCTCCGCAGAGGCCAGCTCCTGCTCTGCGACAACTGCGGACGCCTACTGGTGATGGTCTGAGCCACCCCCAGGCGGCGCGATCGCTGCGGCTCTTCACAGACGGGGCGGCGCGAGGCAATCCCGGTCCGGCAGGGCTCGGCTTGGTCATCGAGGACTCGGCAGGTCAGCGACTCTGGGGCGGCTGCCGCTTCATCGGCACGTCCACCAACAACCAGGCGGAGTACCTGGCCCTGATCGAGGGTTTGCAGCGCGTCGGCGAGTGGCACCCGGACAAGCTGGAGGTCTATCTTGACTCACTCCTGGTAGTGGAACAGATGAGGGGCCACTACCGGGTCAAGGCTGTCGAGTTGAAGCCGCTTCATCGCCAAGCCCGGGCGCTCCTGGCAGGCTTTCCCGATGCCAGCATCGCCCACGTTCGGCGCGAGAACAACCGCGGTGCTGACGCGATGGCCAACAAAGCGATCGACGAGTACCGGCCGGCCGCCAACGGTTGAGCCGGCGCCGAACCACGCTCGAAAGAGATGGGGCGGCCCCTTTCTGAACAAGCAGGCGCAGGTGGTAACATCGGCGCTGGTCGAGGCGGCCGGGTGACCGCTCCGCACGAGAACTGCGGGGAGGAAAGTCCGGGCTCCACAGAGCAGGGCGCTGGGTAACGCCCAGTCAGGGCGACCTGAAGGAAAGTGCCACAGAAATTACACCGCCGGCCCAGGCCGGTAAGGGTGAAATGGTGCGGTAAGAGCGCACCGGCGGTCGGGTGACCGGCCGGCCAGGCAAACCCCGCCCGGAGCAAGACCAAATAGGAGGGCGCCGCCCGCGGTGCGGGAGAAACGCTGCTCGCCGAGCCCTCGGGTCGCGGTCGCAAGAGGCGCCGGGCAACCGGCGCCCCAGAGAGATGGTCATCACCCCCAAGGGGCACAGAACCCGGCTTACAGGCCGCTCTCGACCACTTCAGCCCAGCGGTGCCCGGCGCCAATCGTGTCACCCGGCAGCGAGCCGCCGGTGCTCGTCAGAGTGGGGATGCGCAGAACTTGAGAAGGCTGCTGGCGGCAGGCGTCGTCGCGGCCGTCGTCATTGGCGTCATCCTCCTGGCGCTCGCCTACCGCAACCAGAGTCGCTCAAGCCAGCAACCGTCGGAGTCGGGAGTAGGCGAGGCTCAGGGGCTGCTCGGCCAAGTCGGATTCCGCATCAAGGTCAGCCATGTCACCCGGGACTTGTCCCAGGCAGCCCTGCCGGCGGCCGGCGGGGGCAGGCATTACGTCGGCCTGGACGTCACCTTCTACAACGACTCGCCGAGCCAGCAGCGAGCCGACCCCGGCGACTTCCAGCTGCGCGATCCGCAGGGAGGGCTGCACAGCCACGTCGGGCCGGGCCCAAGCTCGGGACAGTGTGCCGCCTGGCGCATCGCCGATCTCCACGCCAAGGGGAAGGAGAGCGAGCCGCCGCGCGACCAGTCGGCCGACCAGGTGGGCCCGGTGTTCGGGCCTGTCGGCGTCTGCTTCGAGGCCGGCGGCGATCCCACTGGCCCCCTGGTTCTGCTCTGGAATCCAGATGTCGGGTTTTTGGTGTCCGGAGTGCAGGTGACGCTCCCGTAGCGCCGGCCGGCCGCCACGGCCGCATCAGCGCGCGCGGGGAGGTGGCGGAAGCCGTTGCAGAAGCGGCGGCTGAGAAGTTCCCGGCACAGCTGGTGGCCACTGGTCAGGTCGGCCGGGTAAGGGGAGGCGGGCCTCCCCTTACCGGTGTGGGTCAACTTCGAATGGTTGCCAGAAGCTCGGCGAGCCGATCTCCCGACTCGGTAGCCCCGGTTTCCATTCCGGCGCCGACCATGCCGTCACGATCCTCAATTGACTGGTAGACGGATTTCGTTGTCATCCGCGTCTTGCCATCGATGTCTTCCAACGTGACAGTCTCCATCAGAACGTGGCCCGGCATGCCTTCGAATTCAAAGGTGTTGACAATGCGCTCCGGCGGAACTATCGCGTGATACACGCCGTGGAAGGCGTACTCACTGCCGTTGGCCTCGCGGCCTATGAACCGCCAGACACCGCCGGGTCTCAAGTCCATCTTGTCAACGATGGTGGTCTGGCTCCTCGGGCCCCACCAACTGGGTATCAGATTGGGATCGGTGATGGTCTTGAACACCACCTCTCGCGGTGCATCAAAGACCCGGGTCACCACCACCTCTTGAGTGCCCGGCCGGACAATGAATTCAGTGCTTGTCATGTGACTTCTCCTTTATTTCGCATTGCTGTTAGAGGTCGAATTGTTTGATGGGTGGGGCTCCTATCGATCGTTATGTCCCTCCTCCTCGTCCTTGCTCCTCATCGTCCTTAAGCTGCCGTAGGTACTCGTCGAGTCGGTCGAACCGCTCTTCCCAGAGCTCGCGATAGCGCTCCACCCAGTCGGCCACCTCCTTCAGGCGCTGCACCTCGAGTTGACAGGGGCGCCACTGCGCTTGTCGCCCCTGAGTGATCAGGCCCGCTCGCTGGAGCACCTTGAGATGCTTCGAAATCCCGGGAAGGCTGAGCTTGAAAGGCGCGGCCAGTTCAGTGACCGTCGCCTGTCCTTCGCCGAGGCGGGCGAGGATCGCCCGCCGTGTCGGATCCGCCAGGGCCGCGAAGGTGACGCTCAATTCATCAGTGCTCATGGGTACTTTCCCAGGTGGCTAATTAGCTAGTTGGTAGAATAACCGCTGCAAGACGCGCTGTCAAGGGCATGCGCGCGACGGCGCCTTCGACCGGCTTCACGGGCAGCGGCAAACGGAGCCAACCGCCCGCCCGTGCGGCGCGCTTTTCACATCTGCCAGCTCCGAATACCCAAACTGTTGTTCGTAGGACGTCGCGCGGACTACGTGATGTGGGGGCGAATATGACGCTCAACCCTAGATGCGGTGCCTACAGGTCCGCTGCCTGATCGACCGCTACAACATGTGGCCTTAGCGGCGTTGACAAAGTCCGGGACGAACGCTAGGCTGTGTGGTAGATCGCGGTGAAATGTGGGGAAGAGTGGTAAACAACGCAATGCAGCAGCACACATCGCAGCCGACGTTCCACCACAATTCCAGCTTCGTCTCCCAGCTGCTCTTCTCCGCTGCCGCGGTTTTCATCACCCGGGCCGAGCGAGCTTAGATGCATGTTCTCGGGTACGCATCGGGTCCGCGTGGACGAGAAGGGCAGGTTGGCTGTCCCGGCCGGCATCCGGCGCCAGCTTCCCGAGGGGAGTTACATCTCCATCGGCCAGGATCGCGTGCTCACCATCTACCCGCCCGGATTGTGGGAAAGCCTGGCCAGCGGCCTGCAGGACCCCCTCTTGGGGCCGGAGCAGCGGGGCCTGGCGCGAGCGCTCTTCTCCAAGGCGGTCCCCTGCGAGTTCGACTCGCAGGGACGGGTCAGCCTCTCACCGGAACAGCGGCGACTGGCTGCCATCGAACCCCGCTCGACAGCTGCGGTGGTCGGCAGCGGAGCCAGGGTCGAGATCTGGGCCGAAGACCGCTGGGACACCTATTCAGGCGAAGTGGAGGCCCGCTTCGACGAGTTGGCTGACCAGGTGATCAAGCAAGGCGTCTAGCCGGACGCACCCGACGTGCACATCGCAGTTCTTTCACAAGCCTCAATACGACTCCTGCAACCCCGGTCGGGTGCTGTCTTCGTCGACTGCACTTTCGGCGCCGGCGGCCACAGCCGCCTGCTGCTGGAGCTGATCCAACCGGGCGGCCGGCTGCTGGCGCTCGACCAGGACGAGCGCGCCGTTCAGGCGGCGCGTCAGCTGGCGGAACAGTGGCCCGGCGCGGTCACCGCAGCGCATGGCAACTTCGCTGATCTCGTTGACTTGGCTGGGGAGCACGGCTTCCCAGCAGTCGATGGCATCCTCTTCGATCTGGGCTTCTCGAGTGATCAGCTGGAGGACCCGAAGCGTGGTTTCAGCTTCCTGCACGAGGGCCCTCTGGACATGCGCATGAACCGCACCCAGCAGCTGACGGCAGCCCAAGTGGTGAACGAACTGTCAGCCCGGGAGCTGGCGCATCTCATTCGATCCCTCGGTGAGGAGAGATGGGCGGCGCGGATCGCCGAGTTCATAGCGGCCAGGCGGCCGCTGACCACCACTCTCGATCTGGCTGAAGCAGTAAAGGCGGCGATGCCCAGGGGCGCCTGGCCCAAGGGCATCCATCCCGCGACCCGAACCTTCCAAGCGATCCGCATGCACGTCAACGACGAGCTGGGAAGCTTGCGCAGGGGTCTGGCAGGAGCCACTCAGATACTCAATCCCGGTGGGCGTATGGCGGCGATTTCCTTCCACAGCCTGGAAGACGCTGAAGTGAAACGCTTCTTCATCGCCGAGTCGAAGGACTGCCTCTGTCCCCCCCAGCAGCCAGTCTGTACCTGCGCTCACCGGGCCTCGCTTCGGATCCTCACCCCCAAGCCTCTGCGCCCCGACGAGGCGGAGGTGACAAACAACCCCCGGAGCCGCTCCGCTCGCCTGCGAGTAGCCGAGCGCCTCTAGTCACCGGTTGACGACAGCCTTCTTTAACGAACCCGGCTCCAGCGCTAACCACCAAGTCCTGGCGGGCAGCGGCTCTTTCCCTAAACCCGCGCCGCAGCCCCCGCCAGGCACCAAAATCCCGCATGGCTCACAGCATTCAATTCAGCAACGAGGCATCACTTGGTAACACCCCGAATACTTCAGCAGCGACGCCTTCACCCCGGCTGGCCGCAAACGAGCGGACAGCGAAGGCGGCGTGCCAGCGCGCGCCCGCTGCTCCACCAGGCCGGCAGCGCCGCCGCCCGCCGGGTGCGGTTGACCGCCGGCTTCACGCGCCTGTGCGCTGCGCTGGCTGTACTGCTGCTGGCGGCCGCCGCCTACCTGGTGGTGGCTGCACAGGCGACTCAGTCCTCCTATGACCTGGCGCGGTTGAAGCAGCAGCACGAGCAGCTGCAGGCCGAACAGAACCAACTTCGCTACCAGTCAGCCACCCTGCACGCACCCGCTCGGGTAGAGCAGGAGGCTCAGCAGCTCGGCATGCAGCGCCGCGCGGACCAGAGAGTGTTAGCGGTTGAGGCAGGCGTTGACCTGCAGAAGCCGATCGGCCCCGACCCGGCCGATGACCTACCCCGCTGGCAGCGCCTGCTGGGCCACCTCTTCGGCCGGGACGGCTGACGATGGCAGTGAGTGATTTCCCGGCCGGGCAGCGCCGGGTGGGCTCGCTGCCGCGTCCGGGCCTCTCAGGAAGCAAGCGCCAGGAGCCGGGCGGACAGCTCCCTCGCCTTCGCGTGCTCTGGCTCCTGGTGGTGGCCATTCTCCTGGCGGTGACGATCTGGGGTCGCCTCGCGTACTGGCAGGTGGTGCAGCACAACGACCTGGGTCAACTCGCGGGCGACCAATACCTGCACTCGATCCCGCTGCCCGCCAGCCGGGGACTGCTGCTCGATCGCGAGCTGCGGCCCTTGGCAGTCAACTCGACTGTGTATGACGTGACCATCGCGCCCAGCCAGATAGATGTGGCTGATAGGGATCGGGTGGGCGGCGTGCTGTCGCTGGTGCTGGGCGCCGACCCGCAGGTTCTGACCATGCTGCTCGCCTCTGGCAAGCAGTTCGCCTATGTGGCGCGGCGGCAGCCGAAGGAGAAAGTCGACCAGCTTCGAGCCGCACGGCTTCCGGGCGTGGATCTGCAGGCCGTCGAACAGCGCCAGTATCTGCCCGGCGGGGTCCCCAACAGTACCTTGGCCTCTCAGCTGCTCGGCTTCGTCGACTGGAACGGCAGGGGTCAGCGGGGTGTGGAGCAGGCCTATCAGACGCAGCTGGCCGGCAGACCTGGCCACGAGTCCAGCTACACCGACCTGTACGGGCGCCAGATAGTGCTGGGTCCCGATAGCCGGGTGCCGGCCGAGAACGGGGCGCCGTTGGTGCTGACAGTGGACGCGAACATCCAGTACGCCGCCGAACAGGCCATCGCGCAGGGCGTGCAGGAGGCCAAGGCAGAGTCTGGCAGCGTCATAGTCATGGACACGCAGACCGGCGGCATAGTCGCCTGGGCCAGCGCGCCCGGCTACGACGCCAACCAATTCGCCAGCCAGGACCCGAACCGGCTGCGGGACCCGATTGGCGCCCAGGTCTATGAGCCCGGCTCCATCATGAAGGTGGTGACGCTTGCCGGGGCTATCGACAACGGCAGCATCACGCCCGAAACGACTATCAACGATCCGGGGTACATCAATGTTGGCGGCGTCACTCTGCACGACTACGACTTGGCCAATCACGGCACCATCACAATGACCAATGTCCTCGAGCGCTCACTTAACGTGGGCGCTGTGCGGGCCGAGCAGGCGATGGGCAAGGACGCGTATCTGCGCAACCTGAAGGCCTTCGGTATCGGCCAGCCGAGCGGCGTAGACGTTGCAGGTGAGTCGGCCAGCCCCCTCCGCCAGCAGTGGCGGGACGCGGAGGTGGCCACCGCTTCCTACGGCCAGGGCGTCGCCGTCAACATGGTCCAGATGTGCGCGGCGCTGAACGCGGTCTCCAACGGCGGCGTTTACGTCCAACCCCATGTCGTGCAGTCGCAGGATGGACGGCCGGTGCCGATCGCCGCTCCCCGCCAGGTGATCAGCGCCCAGTCAGCCGCCACCATGCGCATGATGATGCGCTCGGTAGTGCAGCACGGCGCAGGCCATTTGGCCCGCATCCCCGGCTTCGAGCTCGACGAGGGCGGCAAGACAGGCACCTCCAACATTCCCGAGAACGGCAAGTACAGCAAGGATGTCTGGGCCTCGTACGCGGGCTTTCTGCCGGCCGACAATCCGCGCTTCACGATGCTCGTGGTGGTCAAGCACCCCAACAACGGCAGCGACGATCACAACGAGGGCTACTACGTCTCCGCCCCCATCTGGAAGGCCATCGCTCAGGAGATGATCCTCCAGTGGCGGATCGCCCCGGAGAACCTCCAGCCGGTCTAGTTGCCTGTAACGGATGGCGCTCAGCTGGTGGCGGCCGCTTGATCCTGTAAACAAGGCCACGTGGATCTGACCCTGGACGAGGTGGCGGTGGCGACGCGGGGCCGCGTCCTGAACGCTGCAGCCGGCTCTCGTGTGAACACCTTTGAGACAGACTCCCGCCAAGTGAAAGCCGATGGTCTTTTCTTCGCACTTCGGGGAGCTCAGCAAGACGGACACGCCTACGTCGCGGCGGCGGCGGCGAAGGGCGCCGCGGCGGTGGTCGAGCGCACCGAGGCGGTTCCGGTCGGGGCTCCGGCGGTACACGTTGAAGACACCTGGCAGGCGCTTTTCGACCTAGCGGCGCACGTCCTCCGGCGCACGGCGCCAGCAGTCATCGGAGTCACCGGTAGCAACGGCAAGACCTCGACGCGCGAGATGGTGGCCGCCGTCCTGGGCAGCCGCTATCACACGCTGCAGACAGCTGCCAACCTGAACACGGAGACCGGTGTGCCGCTGACGCTCCTGCGGCTCGAACCCAGCCATGAGTTGGCGGTGATCGAGATGGGGATGCAGGGGCCGGGTGAGATCGCCCGGCTGGCTCGCCTGGCCAGGCCCCGGGTGGGGGTGATAACAGGCATCGGAAGCGTGCACGCCGAGAACTTCCCGGAGGGCAAGGAGGGCGTCTGCCGGGCGAAAGGGGAGCTGCTCCAGGCCCTGCCCGAAGACGGACTCTCGATCCTGAACGCAGATGACCCTTACTACCAGCGGCTGGCAAAGCTCAGCCGGGCGCCGGTGGTCGGCTTCGGGTTCGCCCGGGGCGAGCTCCGGGGTGAGGACTACAGGCCGCTGCCTGAGGGGGGCTCGCTGGTCCAGGTGGACGGTGTCCAGGTTCGGCTCGGACCGAGCGGCCGGCACCAGGCCCGCAACGCACTGGCCGCGCTGGCGGTGGGCAGCTTCTTTGGGATCGGCGTCCAGCAGGCGGCGGGGGCGCTGGCCGGTCTGCAGGTGGAACACCGCTTGCAGCCGCGCCGGGCTCCGGCCGGCTTCATGATCCTGGACGACTCTTACAACGCCAGCCCTGAGTCCATGCTGGCAGCGTTCGAGACGCTGGCCGAACGGCCGATTCGAGGGCGCCTTCTGGCGCTTCTGGGTGAGATGAGGGAGCTGGGCGAGCTGGCTCCGGCCGCCCATGAGGAGGTCGGGCGGCGCGCCGCACGGGTCTTCGATCAGGTTGCTGTGGTGGACGCGGGCTATGGCCGGCTTCTGGCCCAGTCCGCCGGCGCTGAGCTGGTAAAGGACCATGCCGCCGCCACCGCTTGGGTCAGAGAGCACGCGCAGGCTGACGACCTGGTCCTGATCAAGGCCTCGCACGGCGTGGCACTGGATCGGGTGGTGGAGGAGCTGCTGGAGTGAGTCCTACCCTGCTCGCCGCGCCCACCGGCCTGGCTTTCGACCTGATCACAGTGGCAGCTGCCTTCCTCATCTGCCTGGCGCTCTATCCCCTGCTCATCCGTCGCTTTCGGAGCGTCGGTGTGGGCCAGGTTATTCAGGCCGAGCTCGCCCCGGAGCATCAGCGCAAGGCGGGCACGCCGACCGGCGGCGGCATCCTCTTCGTGGCAGTTGCAGTGGTGGGCGGCCTGCTCTCTCTGCGGATGCATCCCGGCGCCCTGCCGTCGATAGTCGCCCTGGTCTTGTTCGGCGGCCTGGGTCTGCTGGACGACCTGCGCAAGCTGCGGGTGGGAGCGATAGGTATCCCCGCCCGCCTCAAGTTCCCGCTCCAGCTCGTGCTGGCCATCCCGGTCGCCGTCCTGGCCTACGGCCCCCAGGTCGGCATACCCACGGCCCTCAACTGGGTGATATTTCCCCTGACTGTGCTCGCGGTGGCCGGAGCGGCCAACGCAGTCAATCTGACCGACGGCCTGGACGGCCTGGCCGCTGGACTCACGGTCATCGCCCTGGCCGCCTGCGTTCTGCTGTTGCCCGGCGCGCCGGCGGGGGAACGCGCGGTCGGGATGGCGCTGGTGGGCGGCCTCCTCGCCTTCCTCGTCTTCAACCGGCACCCGGCCAAGATCTTCATGGGTGACATGGGCGCCTTGGGCCTGGGCGCCACGCTGGCGGCGCTTGCCGTGCAGCAGGGTTGGGTCCTGCTGCTGCTGCTCTTGGGGCTGGTCTTCGTACTTGTGACTCTCTCTGTCATCATTCAGGTGACGTACTTCAAGGCCACTGGCGGCCGGCGCGTCTTCAAGATGACCCCGATTCAGTTCACGTTCCAGTTAGCGGGTTGGTCCGAAAACCGCATTGCCCTGACGTTTTGGAGCGTCGGAGCGGCAGCGGCCCTGGCCTCTGGCTGGATAGCGCACGCACTCAGGTGAGCCGTGTCTCCCTGCCTGCCGGCGGCGCTCTGGCGCTGGTCGTCGGGGGCGTTCGCAGCGGCCTCTCTCTAGCCCGATTTCTGAGCGGCCGCGGAATGCGGGTGCGCGTTTGCGACCTACGTCCCGCTGAAGCGCTCGGCGAGTTTGCGCGAAGCCTGCCCGCCGGAGTGGAGACGGTCTTCGGCGGCTACGACGAAAGCGTCCTGATCGGCTGCGAGGCTGTCTACGCGAGTCCCGGCGTCCCCTGGCGGGCGCCCCTCTTGGAGGCCGCCCGAGCGCGAGGTCTGATCGTCTCCAGCGATATTGACCTGTTCTTCCAGCTCTCGTCGGCACCGATCATCGGCGTCACGGGGACTAACGGAAAGACAACCACCACTGCCCTGCTGGGCGCAGTCCTGGCTCAGGGCGAGAGACCCGTGGTGGTCGGCGGCAACATCGGGCGCACGGTGCTGGAGCAGCTGGACCAGCTGACCGCCGACCACTGGGTGGTGCTCGAGCTCTCCAGCTTTCAACTGGAGTCATGTTCAGCGCCCAAGCCCAAGATCGGCGTCGTACTGAACCTGACGCCTGACCACCTGGACAGGCATGGCAGCCTGGCCGCCTACGTTGAAGCCAAGGCGCGCTTGCTCAACTTTCAGGACGAGGCAGATGCCGCAGCCTTGAACGGACTGGACCCCCTCTGTCGCGAGCTCGCGGGCCGGACCCGGGCTCAGGTCCACTGGTTCGACAGGCATGAGCCTTTGCCGCCCAGCCCACTGCCTGGCCAGCACAACCGCCTGAATGTGCTGGCGGCGGCGTGTGCGGCCCGGCTGGCAGGGCTGACAGACAGCCAGATCGCAGCCGGTGTGCGAGCCTTTCGGGGCGTCGAGCACAGACTCGAGCTGGTCGGCGAGTGGAAGGGCGTGCGCTGGTACAACGACTCCAAGGCGACCAACCCCGACGCCGGCCTGGTCGCGCTGCAGGCCTTCCCCGGCGTGCCCCTGGTGCTCATCGCGGGCGGTTACGGCGGCGGTTTCGAGCTCGACAGCTGGCTCGCCGCAGTGCGAGCCCGGACCCAGGCCGTGGTGCTGCTGGGAGCCAGCGCTGTCGAGCTTTCCCAGCGCCTGGCAGGCCATCCCCTGACGCGGGTGGACTCGTTGGGCGAAGCAGTTCAGGCTGCCGCTGAACTGGCCGGGCGGGGCAGCTCAGTGCTCTTCAGCCCCGCCTACAAGAGCTTTGACATGTTCAGCGACTTCGAGGACCGCGGGCGGCGCTTCAAGGCGGCGGTCAAAGCCCTGCACGGCGAGGAGGCGAGGGTATGAGGGAGCCCCGCGCGACCACGGCGCACGCCGTCAGGACCGACCAGGCGGCGGACCGTTGGCTCTGGCTGCTCACCTTCGCGCTGGTCGGCTGTGGCCTGATCATGGTCTTCAGCGCCAGCCAGGCGCTCGCCTACGTTCAACACGGTTTCACGCTCTACTACTTTCTGCGTCAGGCGCTGTTCGCGGGGCTGGGGCTGACCGCGATGGTGGTCCTCGCCCGCTACGACTATCACCGCCTCCGCCAACATGCGCCGCTTCTGGCAGCGGCGGCGGCGCTCCTCATGCTGCTCGTGCTGGTGCCCGGGCTGGGCATCAGCGTCAACGGCGCCCGGCGCTGGTTCAGCCTGGGGCCGCTCAGCGCCTTTCAGCCCTCCGAGCTGGGCAAGCTCGCCTTTGCCGTCTACCTCGCTCACTGGGTTGCCAAGCGCGGGGACCGACTCCGGAGCCTGGCCGACGGCTTCTTACCGCTGGCCATCATGCTTGCGTTCGTACTTGGCGTGCTGATGCTGCAGCGCGACCTCGGCACCGCCATGATCACCTGCTCCATCTTCATAGCCGTCTACTTCGCCGGCGGCGGGCGTAAGGGCCACCTGCTGCTGCTCATGGCCCTGCTCCTGGCGGCCTTCTTCCTCCTGATCACTTTTGAGAGCTATCGCTCCCAGCGGCTGGGCGCGTTCTTGGACCCCTTCAAGGACCCACTCGGCGTCGGTTTCCAGTCCAGCCAGGGGCTCCTGGCCCTGGGCAGCGGCGGCCTCACAGGCGTCGGCCTGGGCCACTCCATTCAGAAGTACTCCTGGCTGCCCGCGGCGCACACAGACTTCATCTTCGCCATCGTCGGTGAGGAGACGGGACTGCTGGGCACGACTGCGCTGCTGGGCGCCTTCACGCTGCTCGGCATCCGCGGCTACCGGGTGGCGATGCGGGCCGCCGACCGCTTCGGGATGGCGCTGGCAACAGGCATCACGACCTGGATAGTCTTTCAGGCTCTGCTCAATATGGGCACCGTCACCGACACGATCCCGGTCACTGGCGTGCCCCTGCCCTTCATCAGCTACGGCGGCTCCGCACTCGCCATCTGCATGGCGGCTATCGGCGTGCTGCTCAACATCAGCCGGCAGGGCTCAGACCAGCCCCACCTGCGCAGGAGGTTGGATGCGACTCTTGATCTCGGGCGGCGGCACAGGCGGTCACCTGTCCCCGGCGCTCGCCGTCGCTCAAGCGTTCAGCGCTGAGGAGCCCGACGCGGAGATCCTGCTGGTCGGGAGGAGCGGCGGGCTGGAGGAGCGTCTGGTGCCGGCCCTGGGCCTTCAGCTGGAAACAATCCGCGTGCGCGGGCTGAATCGCGACGCCGTCTGGACGAACCTGGCGCTGCCGGCACTGCTGCCGGCGGCGCTGGTTCGGGGGCTGCGCATAGTGAACAGGTTTCGGCCTCACGTTGTGCTGGGTGTGGGCGGCTACGTGATGATGCCCTGCATCGCAGCGGCGCGATTGCGCGGGGTGCCCTACGTGCTCCAGGTTTCCGAAGCAGGCGGGCTGGCCAATCGGCTCGCCAGGCCGGGTGCGGCAGCCGCCTGCGTAACCTTCGCCGCCGACGTGGAGGGCTTTCCCACCCCCCGCACGGTGTTCACCGGCCAGCCGCTCCGCCCCGGCTTCCGCCGCGGCCGGCCGCAAGTGCCGCCCCGAAGGCTGCTGGTCATGGGCGGCAGTCAGGGCGCGCTGCGCCTGAACCAGGCGGTCTGGGAGGCACTGCCCGGCCTGCTGGAGCGGTTCGCCGAGGTGATCCACCTGACCGGCCGGCAGGGCGAGGCGGAAGCGGCTCCGCACGCTCGGCCGGGCTACAGTCCTCTGACCTTCAGCGACGATATGCCGGCTCTGCTCGCGGAGGCAGACCTCGTCGTCTGCCGAGCGGGGGTGGGCACCTGTGCCGAGCTGACGGCCGTCGGACTGCCCGCTGTGCTGGTGCCGGGGACCTTCGGCGGAGGCCATCAGGAGAAGAACGCGGAGCTGCTGGTCGGCGCGGGCGCGGCCGTGCGGTTGGCCGATTCACTCCTCAACGGGCCGACCCTGCTGGAGACGCTGGCAGGCCTCAGCTCGGATCAGCTCACCCGGATGGCCGACGCCTCCGCCAGGCTGGGCAGGCCTGGCGCTGCCCGCGATGTGGTCCGCGTGCTGCGCGAGGTGGCGGCGTGAAGCGAGCGCACTTACTGGGGATCGGGGGAGCCGGCGTCTCCGCCCTGGCTCGCGCGCTGCTGAGCCGAGGCTACGAGGTCTCCGGCTGCGATCTCCGGGAGAGCGACACCACGCGCTCGCTGGCGGCGGAGGGCGCCGGCATCGAGATCGGCCACGGCATAGGGCACGTGAACACCCACTTGGACCTGGTCGTTTACAGCGGCGCGGTCCGGGCGGCGGGGCAGGCCGAGCTGGCGGCTGCCCGCGCGGCGGGGATCCGTGTGCTCAGCCGGGCGGAGCTGCTCGCCGAGCTGATGCAGGAGTTCGAGTCAGTCGCCGTCGCCGGCTCCCATGGCAAGACCACAGTCACTTACATGCTGGGCCACGTGCTGCAGCGGGCAGGCTGGGACCCGACGGTGTTGGTCGGGGATGGCACCAACTCCCGAGCTGGTCAAAGCCGCTACCTGGTCGCCGAAGCAGATGAGTCGGACGGCACTCTGGTGCTGCATAGGCCCCGCCACGGCATCCTTACGAACGTCGACTTTGATCATCCCGACCACTTCAGCGGACTGGAGGAGATCGCCACCCTGTTCCGCAATTTCGTGGCAGTGATCCCCGGTCTGGCGGTCGTGGGCGCCGATGACGAGCGGGCGCGGGAGTTCACATCGGCCGGCCGGCTCCTCACCTACGGGTTTCATGAGGCGGCTGACTATCGCTGCCGCCGCGGCGCGAGCGGAAGTTTCGAAGCCCTTCGCGGCGAGGTCGTGCTGGCCCGGCTGAAGCTGCCCTTCCCAGGCCGGCACAACGTGCAGAACGCCACTGGCGCTCTCGCCATGGCGGTGGAGCTCGGCGTGGATCCGGAGGTGGCGGCCGCCGCGCTGGCGGACTTTCCTGGCGCCCACCGGCGGCTGGAATCGCTGGGCGAGTACCGGGGGGCGCGCCTGCTGGACGACTACGGCCATCACCCGGCCGAGGTGACCAGCACGCTGGCGGCAGTCCGCGAACTGCGGCCTGAGCGCCTTGTGATCGTGTTCCAGCCCCAGCGATACACGCGCTATGAAGCGCTGCGCGACGACTTCGCCCGCAGCCTGCTGGGCGCCGATGTGGTAGTGGTCGCCGAGATCTATCCGGCCGGCGAGGCCAATCCGGGTCTCAGCGCGCGGGATCTGGCGGCGGCGGTGCCGGGCGCCCGTTTCGCTCCCGACCTGGCCGAGGCGCGGCGCCAGGTTGAGCAGCTGGCCAGGCCGGGCGACGTGATCGTGTTCATGGGTGCCGGCGACATCTGGAAGGTGGGCAGTGAGCTGGCGCAGTCCCGCTAACGAAGGCTGGCTGCGGGACCTCCCGGGCGTACGCCGGGACCAGCCGCTGGCCAGGAACACGTCGTTCAACATCGGCGGCCCGGCCGACTACTTCCTGGAGAGCGAAACGCCGGCCGAGCTGGTGGCGGCCTGCGACGAGCGTGGCATCCCGTACCGGTTGCTGGGCGCCGGCACCAACCTCCTCATCTCAGATGCCGGCGTGGAGGGAGTTGTGATCCGCTGCGTCAACCGCGGCTGGACTGTCCACGGGCGCGAGGTTGTTGCTCAGGCCGGGCTCAAGATGATGCGGCTTGCTCGCATCTGCGCTGAGCATGACCTGATCGGTTTCGAGTGGGCGATAGGAGTTCCCGGAACAATTGGCGGCGCCGTCTGCCAGAACGCCGGCTGCTGGGGCGGTCAGCTCAGCGATGTTCTGCTCGACGTCGCCGGTCTCATCCCGGGTGAGGGGCCCAGGCGATGGCAGGCCGGCGAGCTGGGCCTGGGTTACCGCAGCTCGGCACTCCGCCAGGGCCGCTGGCCGGGGGCACTGGTCGAAACCGCCACCATCCGGCTGGCGCCCGGCGACGGGGCGGCCGCCAAGGGCGATATGGCCCGGCTCACCGTGGAGCGCAACCGCACCCAGCCGATCAAGAGCAAGAACTGTGGCAGCGTCTTCAAGAACCCGCCGGGCGACTCGGCCGGCCGCCTGATCGAAGCCGCCGGTCTGCGCGGGGCGAGGGAGGGTGCGGCTCAGATCTCCGAGCAGCACGCTAACTTCATCATCAACCACGGCGGGGCCACGGCGGCGGACGTACTGGAGCTCATCGAGCGGGCGCGCCGCCGCGTGCGGGAGCGGTTCGGCCTCGACCTGGAGCCGGAGGTGGAGGCGATCGGCCGCGAGGCTGTGGTGGGAAGGGCCTCGTGAGGGTGGCGGTTCTCTGCGGTGGCCGATCGGCCGAGCGTGAGGTGTCGCTCCGCTCAGGCGGTCAGGTGGCCGCGGCCCTGCGGAGCTGCAATCACGAAGTCGAGGTGGTGGATGCCGACGAGCAGGTCTGGGAGCGTCTCCGGGATGGCCGCTTCGGAGCCGTGTTCATCGCCCTGCACGGGCGGCTGGGTGAGGACGGGACAGTGCAGGGAATGCTCGAGCTGTTGGGCTTGCCCTACACAGCTTCAGGGGTGCTGGCCAGCGCTCTCTGCATCGACAAGACCCGCACCAACCGGCTGCTGGCGGCGGCCGGCTTGGCGGTCCCCGAATTCATCGAGGTGGAGGCCGAGGCAGCCGAGGAGTTGGTGGCGCGCTTCGGCCTGCCGCTGGTGCTCAAGCCTGTAAGGGAGGGGTCAACGCTCGGGCTGACCATCGCCCGCAACGTGGATGCGGCCGCGAGCGGCCTGCTCCTGGCCGGCCGCTATGACCGCCGCGTCCTGGCTCAGCGCTTCGTGCCAGGCGTCGAGATCACCCTGGGTGTGCTGGCCACGCCCGAGCTGCAGCTGCTGCCCTCGCTGGAGATCACCTACGAGAATGAGACCTACGACTACGACGCCAAGTACTCGGCCGGCCGCAGCCACCACATAATCCCTGCCCGAATCAGCGCCGAGGCGATTCAGCGGGCAGAGGCCGACGCCGCAACCGCCTTTCAGGCGTTGGGCTGCGAGGGCATGGCGCGCGTCGACTTCATAGTCGACGGGGCAGGCATCCCATGGCTGCTCGAGGTCAACACAGTGCCCGGTCTGACTGAGGTCTCACTTCTGCCTGACGCGGCCCGCGCGGCGGGAATCAGCTTTGAGGAGCTCTGCCAGCGACTGTTGGACCATGCTGTCGGGCGGCGGCAGCAGCAGGTGGGTCCCGGAGTATGAGGGGAGAGCCTCGCCAGCGTCGATCAAGGCAGGGCCGCGACTGGCGCAGCTGGTTCGGGCGCTTCCTGCCGGAGCGACCGGCTGACCGGCCCCGGCGGGGGTCCCGGCCGCGCTCTCGGCGGCCCGCAGACCCGGCCGCGAGGCGGTCGCGCTGGCTGGGCCTGGGACTTGCCGGCGGTTCCGCGCTGGCGCTCCTGGCGCTGCTCTCGGCCCCTATCTTCGCAGTGGCCGATGTCCATATCTCCGGCACCCGGCATCTGAGCCAGACGGAAGTAGTTCGCCTCGCAGGCCTAGACACCTCAGCGTCGGTCTATTCACTTGACGAAGGCACCGCCAAGCAGCGGCTGGAGTCATCGCCCTGGGTGCGCACCGCCCAAGTGACGGCCTCGCTTCCGGCGCAGGTTTCCATCCAGGTGGAGGAATGGCAGCCCGTGGCAACCTTCCGCTCCGGCGGCGCTGCACTGTGGTACCTCTCCAGCCAGTCGGTAGCCCTGGGCCAAGTACCGGCTGGCGCTGACGTCGCGGGCCTGGTGGCGATCCAGGGGCCGCCGGGCCGCGAGCCGAAGGCGGGCGCCAGACCGCTTGAACCGAGGCTGCTCGTCGACCTCGTAAACCTCGACCGGCAGCTGCCGGCGTTGACAGGCCAGCAGGTCAAGCGCTTCGAGATCGATGGCTGCGGCAATTTGAACCTGGTGACTGCGAAAGGCTGGACAGCCCTGTTCGGGCGCGTGCTCACACCAGAGGAGCTGGCAGCCTTCCCCGGCAAGGTGACCAGTCTGCAGACGCTGGCCCGCTCTGGGGTTGTGGACTTCAACAGCCCTGATTTGACCTACGTGAACGTGGAGAACGCAGGGAACCCGGCAGTCGGCTACAAGCCCAAGCCGACCCCTACACCCAAGCCCACACCGACGCCCAAGCCGACTACCACACCCAGGGGTCCGGCCACGGCCGCGCCGACGGCTACGCCGTCAGCGCCGCTCGCCCCGCAGCTAACGGTGCCGGCATGCGTCTGATCCTCCTCGCGGTCGTCTGCGTGGTGGCCGGAATTGCGCTCGGCCTGCTCTCGCCTGTCACCATCCCGACCACCTACGCGCGCTACACGGCAGTGGCACTCCTGGCGGGCCTCGACTCGATCTTCGGCGCACTCAAGTCCCAGCTGGCCAGCACGTTCGAGCCTCGCATCTTCCTCTCGGGGCTGATCACAAACAGCCTCCTGGCAGCGGGACTTACCTATTTCGGCGACAAGCTGGGGGTCGACCTGTCGATAGCTGCCATCGTCGCCTTCGGCGTGCGCATCTTCAACAATCTGGCCGCCATCCGCAGGCACTACATCTAGCGGCAGGGGAGGCAGGCCTGCCCCTCCAGCACCCGCCAGCGCGCCACCCGAAGGCAGTCTGCGCACGTGAATTGTGGTTCGTGTCGTCGGCCGGCCCAAACACCAGATAAGCCGGTGCCGAGCGATCGGCACCCAACATCTGGGCAACATCAGCTTCGCCAAACGCCTCCCCAAGCGGTATACTCACCAAGACCCGCCAGGTCTTTCTCTAAATCTTCTATCGGAGGCTCCTCTACAACCCTTGTCCAGGCGGAAGCGGATGGTCGGACTCGACCTCGGAACGAGCAAGGTGGCAGCGGTCATCGCCGAGGCTGACGAGTATGGCCAGCTCAACGTAACAGGCGTCGGTGAGGCTGCTTGCGAGGGGCTGCGCAAGGGCTCGGTGGTGAACATCGAGAAGACGGTGCAGGCTGTCCAGCAGGCAATCCTCATCGCTGAGCGCATGGCGGGGGTGCGGAGCGAGGGTGTGATAGTCTCCCTCGGCGGACCTCAGATCCTCTCGCGGACGGGCCAGGGGGTGATAGCCGTGAGCCGCCCCGACCACGAGATCGGTCAGGACGACGTCGACCGCGTGGTCGAGGCGTCCCGCGCGATCAGCATCCCGAACGACCGTCAGGTCATCCACGTGCTGCCGCGTGGCTTCAAGGTCGACAGCCAGGAGGGCGTGAAGGACGCCGTGGGCATGAACGGCCGCCGCCTCGAGGTGGAGACCCAGATAGTCACAGGGTCCGGCACAGCCGTGCAGAACGTCATCAAGTGCGTCCATCAGAGCGGTCTCGATGTGGACGAGGTAGTCACACAAGGGCTGGCCTCGGGCGACGGCGTGCTCACAGCGAATGAGATGGACCTGGGCGTCTGCCTCATCGACATCGGGGCCGGCACCAGTGACGTCGCTCTCTATGAAGAGAGCTCTCCGATGCACGTGGCGGTTCTGCCGGTGGGCGGCAACCATGTGACCAACGACATAGCCATCGGTCTTCGCACCACTCTGAATGAGGCGGAGATGCTGAAGCTCAACTACGGGCACACCCTGCCGGAGGTGATCCCTCACGAGGAGAGGATCGACGTTCGCCAGGTCGGCGGCGATCGCCTGCAGCCAACCCCGAGGCGGTTTTTGGCCGAGATCATCGGTCCACGTATGCGCGAGATCTTCCATCTCGCCTGGGAGGAGGTGAGGCGGAGCGGATACGAGGGGCCGCTGCCGGCAGGCGTGGTGGTGACGGGAGGCGGTGCTCGGCTGATGGGCACCACCGATGCGGCGCTGGCGGTGTTCGACACTTCGGTGCGCCTGGGCCTGCCGACAGGTGTGGGCGGCCTGGCCGACCGGGTCGCGGCGCCTTCCTTCGCGGCGGCGGTCGGCCTCTGCAAGTGGGGCCAGCGGGCGCAGCCGGCCGCCGGCCGCAGCCAGGCGGAGACTGCAGCCTTCGCCGGCGCCTACCAGAAGACAGTGAGATGGCTCCGTGACTTCTTCTAGAGGTGGGGCAGGGAACACGGCCGAGAGATTGTGGGTCCAGGTGGGCCAGCTCCAAGGAGCCATTGAGCGCCGCAGTGAGTGTATGGCCGATACGCGCAGCGAGGACCGCAGGAGATGACTCGCATGGGCGAGCAAGATCCGGCCGGGCTATCCGGCCGCACCTCTAGATGCCCCGTCGCGAGCGGCGGAGAACCAACCAAGGAATTCAGATTGCGATCCAGCTGGGGTTTTTGAACGAAATGCAGGAGGAGACCATGCAAGCTTTCGACAGGCAGGACGGCAGGGCCAGGATCAAGGTCATCGGCTGCGGCGGCGGCGGCGGCAACGCAGTGAATCGCATGATCTCGGCCGCCGTGAAGGGCGTCGACTTCATAGCCGTCAACACCGACATGCAGGCGCTGGAGCGCTGCAACGCCGACATCAAGGTCAATATCGGGCGCAAGCTGACGCGCGGGCTCGGCTCCGGCGGCGACTGGACCAAGGGCCGCGACGCGGCGGAGGAGAGCCGGGCGGAGCTGAACGAGCTGGTCAAGGACTGCGACATGGTGTTCATCACCGCCGGCATGGGTGGCGGCACAGGCACCGGCTCTTCGGCGGTGATCGCCAACCTGGCCAAGGCGGAGGGCGCTCTCACCATCGGCGTGGTTACCCGGCCCTTCCGCTGGGAGGGCAAGGTGCGTAACGAATCGGCCGAGGAAGGCGTCAAGCTGCTGCGTGACAATGTCGACGCGCTGATAGTCATCCCCAACGATCGCCTGACCCAGGTGGTGGATAAGAAGAGCACGCTGGAGGACGCTTTCCGGATAGCCGACGACGTCCTTCGGCAGGGTGTCCAAGGCATCGCCGACCTGATAGTCAACTCCGGCCTGATCAACCTCGACTTCGCCGACGTTAAGGCGGTGATGCTGGACACTGGCGAGGCGCTGATGGGCATCGGCTACGGCTCCGGCGACACCCGGGCTGAGGACGCGGCCAAGGACGCGGTCTCCAGCCCTCTGCTGGAAACCTCCATCGACGGCGCGCAGGGGATCCTGCTCAACATCACGGCTGGCAAGGACATCACGCTGTTCGAGTGCGAAAAGGCGGCCGAGATAGTGAAGGCCTCCGCCGATCCGGGCGCCAACATCTTCTTCGGCGTGGTAAATGACGAACGCATGCAGGGAGAGGTCAAGATCACAGTGATCGCCACCGGGTTCGGCAAGAACAAGCGCCAGCAGACAGGGCAGACTCTGGCCAGCGACAGCACCACAGTCGAGTATTCGCGGCCGCTCGCGGAGAGCCGTCCCGCCTACCAGGCGGATGCCGACGATCTCAGCATCCCCGCCTTCATGCGCCCTCGTCGCTAGTGGACTAAGAGGCTTTACGATGCGCTGTCCGTTCTGTGGCCACCCCGAGCTCAAGGTCGTCGATTCGCGCGACTCCGAGGTCGGGGAGGCCATCCGGCGCCGGCGCGAGTGCCTGGGCTGCGAACAGCGCTTCACCACCTATGAGCGGATCGAGACGGTCCCCTTCTATGTGATCAAGAAGGACGGGCGCCGGGAGGATTTCGACCCGCCCAAGCTTTTCGGCGGCCTCAAGAAGGCGACCGACAAGCGCGATATCTCGCCCGAGAAGCTGCAGACCATGGTGGCACAGATCGAGTCTGAGCTTCGCCGCACAGGCCGGGTGGAGATCCCCAGCACCGATATCGGGGAAATGGTGATGAGCCGGCTCAAAGATCTGGATGAAGTGGCTTACATCCGCTTCGCCTCGGTCTATCGCCAGTTCATGGATCTCCAGGATGTGCGGGGCGAGATCGACAAGGTGCTCTCCAGCCGACAGCGCCAAAAGACCGCCCGCTAAGCCGAAGCCGCAAGCGGTAGGTTTGGAGCCGGGCGGCTGCGCGGGGGCCGAAGCTCATCGATCGCCATCGGCAGGAGGATTGACATGACTAAGCACGAGACCAGCGGCCCCCGCACGGTCATCGCCAACATCTCGCTTTCGCTGGACGGCCGTGTGAACGGCCTCGGAGGCGACTACGACATGGGCTGGATAGTCCCCCACGCCCTCACCGATGCGGCCCGTGAACACATGGTCCGCGTGACCAGCACGGCCACGACCGTCCTGCTCGGCCGCAAGAATTATCAGGGGTTTGGCAGTTATTGGCCGGCCGTCGCCAAGGACGAGAACGCCGACCAGCGCGACCGCACTTTCGCGCAGTGGCTCGACTCGGTCGAAAAGGTCGTCTTCTCGTCGACTCTTACCGACGCCACCTGGTCCAACTCCCGCATCGTCGATAGAGACCCGGCCGAAGTTGTCAAGCAGCTGCGTCAGCAAGGCGAAGGAAACATCATCGTGCTCGCCAGCGTCAGCGTCATCAGGAACCTTCTCTACGCTGACGAGCTCGATCGTCTGACCATCACGCTCTGCCCTGAGTTGGTAGGCGGCGGCGCTCAACTGTTCGCGGAAGGCTTGCCAGCTTCGTCGTGGACACTCAGTGACATGTCGACTACCGAGTCTGGTGCCATCTGTCCCGTGTACGACCGGGTCCGATCAGGCGACCGGCGGGTAGTGGACCAAGGTTATGGCGGTGCGTCGCCACAGGCTACGACGATGCCGGCCTCTCTGGCACCACGAATTCTTCGAGTTCCTGGGCTCCCGTTGGCAGGGTCCGTCTGGGACCCAGGTCCCGAGCCTGCGACCGCTCCCCGGGCGACCGCTCCCCGGGCGACCGCTACAGTCCACTGGATGGATTGGTTGGGATGGTTCATCCCCCGCGGACTGCTGCATCGGCCGGTGACGGAAAGCCTGGCGCCGCCGGATCCCGCCGATCTCAGCCAGCTCGACGAACTTCGCGACCTCGGCTCCCGGCTGGAGCTCCCACATCCGGTGAGCGCACTCTTGGAGTTCGCAAGCGAGAAGGAAGCTCTCTCGGCAGTTGACGCGCTGGCCAGAGACGGATTTGCCTGCAAGGTGCGGGCAATGCAGGACGGTCGTTGGAGCCTGCGCGCCACCAGCACGCTCGTCCCGACGCCAGGCACCATCACCCGCCTTCGGGAGCGGCTCAGCGCCAGCTGCGAGACGTTGAGCGGCACCTACGTCGGCTGGGATGCGCCGCCTGTCTACTGAGCTTGGTTCGGGCCAGGTGCCGGTGGTGCTGCAGCTGCCCCAGCTGGCCGCCACAGCCGGCCTGAAGCATGGTTTCTCCACTCTGGCGCTAGGATCGATGGCGAGGACCGTCGGGGGCGCGGACAGCCGCACGCCAGCTCGTCTGGCGCTGGCCGAGGAGCTGACGCTACCACTTGAGAACGTGGTCACGGCGGGGGCTGTGCACGGTTCCCGTGTCGCCCGCGTGGACGAACCTCAAGACCTCGTCCCCCAGACTGACGGTCTGGTCACCGACCGGACTGATCTGGGCCTCCTGGTCACTGCTGCAGACTGCTACCCGGTGCTCCTCTTCGATCCTGTGCGCAGGGCTCTGGGCCTCGCTCATGCCGGCTGGCGGGGCACGGCTGCCGGCATCGCAGCGGACTTGGTGAGCGCGCTGGCCCTTCACTTCGGCAGTCGTCCGGCCGACCTCCTGGCGGGCCTGGGGCCTGGCATCTGCGGTCGCTGCTACCCCGTGACGCCGGAAGTGGCGGCTCACTTCGACCGCTGCTTGGTGAGGCCGGCGGCCATCTCGGGCAGGTTTCAGCTCGACCTCAGGGCGGCCAACCGCCGGCAGCTGGAGCACGCCGGCGTCCGGCCGAGCCAGGTCTTCCAGCATCCTGCCTGCACCTACGAGAGCAGCTTTTTGGCCTCGCACAGGCGCCAGGCCGATGGTTCGCGCTGCGCCTGCCTGGTAGCGCTTGCCTGAGGCGGAGCTCGACGTCCAGGCGATCGCTGAGCGGGTCCGGCAGGTCCGCCGGCGCGTCGAGATGGCCGGCGGTGACCCCGACGCCATCGAGATAGTGGCGGCCACGAAGCGCCAGCCCCCGGCAATCTGCCGGGCGGCGCTGGCGGCCGGTCTGACAGCACTCGGCGAGAACCGAGTGCAGGAGGCCCTGGCGAAAATGCCTGAAGTGCCTGACGCCAGCTGGCACCTGATCGGCAATCTACAGAGCAACAAGGTCAAGCACGCCAGCCGCTTCCAGCTGCTGCAGTCGCTGGATTCCCTCCGTCTGGCCGAGGCGCTCGGCCAACTGTCGGCGGCTCCGCCGGGGCTACTGCAGGTGAACGTGGCTCGGGAGCCGCAGAAGCACGGCGTCCTCCCCGAAGTGGCGGTGGCGACGGCTGTCGCCATGGCCGAACTCATCGAGCTTCGCGGCTTCATGGCGATGGGTGCCGGAGGCGCGCTGGCGCAGCCAAGTTTCCAGGAGCTGCGACGGCTCCGGGATGAGACCGAACAGCGGCTTGGCCGACCTTTGCCCGTCCTCTCCATGGGCATGAGTGGAGACCTGGAGGCGGCGGTGCGAGCAGGCAGCACAATGCTTCGGCTGGGGGCTGTGTTTTTTGGACCCCGTAGCTTGGAGCAGCGATGACAAGTACAGTGACCCTCCTGCAGGCCTTTCTCTGGGGCTTTCTACTCTGCCTGGTGGTCCGCGGCTTCTTCAGCTTCTTTGAGCCTTACCCGCGGAACCAGATCCACGTGATCACCTTCCGCATCACCGAGCCTGTGCTGGGGTCTGTGCGCCGCGTGATCCCGCCGATGGGTGGCTTCGATCTGTCCTTCGTGGTCGTCTTCTTCGGGATCCAGCTCCTGGTCCAGTTGCTGGGCCGGCTGGTCCGCTAGCCGTCCACACCCGACGGAGGAATCCCGTCGCCGGCGACCGGTGTAGTTGTGAACCCCGAAATCAAGGTTTGACGCAGGTGTAGGCGCCGTACACGGATCGACGGAAATCGGCTCTCACTATCTGGAAGCCTGCCGCGGCCAGCATCGGCTCCAGGAGCCAACGGAAGGTGCTGTGCTCGGTGCGGATGTGGGTGATGAAGTCCTGGCAGGTGTAGCCCCAGGTGGGGTCGTCCGCTGCGGCGTCGAGCCATCGGCCGAGGACCTGGTCGGCTTGAGACGGCTGGAAGTCGTAGATCAGATCGTGCAACAGCAGGACACCGTTTGGCTTCAATATCCGGCTGATGCGATCGAGGGCGACAGCCTTCCAGAAGTCGGGTAGGTGATGGAGCGCGTTGCGGCTGTACACGGCGTCGACCGGCGGTCCGGCATGTTGGTAGCTGAGAAACCCAGCCTGTACACAGTTAAGGTTCGATAGTCCAGCAGCGGCCGCTCGCTTGCGCACCACGCTCAGCATTTCCGGCGAGACGTCGATAGCGACAATCCGGCCGAATTCGCGCGCGGCAGCGATTACAAATCTCCCCGTCCCGGCGCCGAGGTCGACAAGGGTCGAGGTCCGCCCCACCCCCTGCGCCCGGAGCACGGCCAGATCCTCGCTGGGGTCGTGGTTTCCTTGCTTGCGATCGTAACCAGCGATAAAGGCAGGGTCGCGATGTTCCGGGCCCGAGTACGCCAGTTCGTCAATCAGCCAGGGCCTGACCACACACTGATCATGACTCAGCAGGCCAGGGCACGGTCTGCTGTCACGGGGGAGCGGCGCCGCGGGCGGGGACCGACCAGCGCCGTGACTGCTCGGGATCCGATCGTCGACCTTTCCCTCGCCACCGCCGGTACACTTAGCAGCGTCGTCCGGCGTCGAGGGAGACAGGTAGGCCTCTGCTTCACCGCTCACAGAGAGCTCGCGCAGCTGAGATGCGAGCAGCGGCCAGGAGGCTGAGATCACTCCTGAGCCGGAGCCACATGAGAGCCCGCTGTCAGGCGGGAACCTGGGTGGTACCGCGGGCCGTCAGGGCTCGTCCCAGATCAACTTTCTCGAGGACGGCCAGATGCTGACGGATAAGCGGTTTCAAGCGGTTTCGCCCCGAGTTCATTTTCCGGACCTGGAGCGGGAAGTAATGGCGCTCTGGGCGGAAGAGGACACATTCCGCCGGAGTCTGGCGCACCGCCGCGAGGGCAAGCCTTTCGTCTTCTACGAGGGACCGCCCACCGCCAACGGTCGGCCGGGGACCCACCACGTCCTGGCCCGCGCTTTCAAGGACCTGTTCGGCCGCTACCAGACGATGAAAGGCCGCTACGTGGAGCGCAAGGCAGGTTGGGACACTCATGGCCTGCCCGTCGAACTGGAGGTGGAGAAGAAGCTCGGTGTCTCCGGCAAGCAGCAGATCGAGGAGTTCGGCATCGAAGAGTTCAACCGGCTGTGCCGGGAAAGTGTTTACGAGTACGTCTCCGATTGGCGAGCATTCTCCGAGCGCATGGCCTTCTGGCTCGACTACGACGCTGCCTACTGGACGCTCAACAGTGACTACCTCCAGTCAGTCTGGTGGGCACTGAAGACCATCTGGGATCGCGGTCTCATCTACAAGGGCTTCAAGGTCGCCCCCTACTGTCCCCGCTGCGCCACTCCGCTCTCCAGCCACGAGCTGGCCCAGGGCTACGAGGACGACGTCCCCGACCCCAGCGTCTATGTGCGCTTCCGCCTGAAGCAGGAGCCCAACACATTCTTGCTGGCCTGGACCACGACCCCCTGGACGCTGCCCGGCAACGTGGCCCTGGCAGTTGGCCGCGACCTCGCTTACGTTCTGGTCCAAAAGCGCGGCACCGACTCCAGCTCCCCCGAGCCGGTCGAGAAGTTGATCCTGGCGGAGGCGAGACAGGAGGTGCTGCAGGGCGACTACGAGGTGCTGAAGCGCTTCACCGGCCAGGAGCTGCTCGACCTCGACTATGAGCCGCTCTTCCCCTATCTGCCGCCCGAGAAGCGGGCCTTCTATGTCATCGACGCCGACTTCGTCTCGACTGCGGAGGGCACGGGTGTGGTCCACACAGCTGCTGCGTACGGCGCCGACGACCTCCGCGTCTGCCAGGAGAAGGGCATTCCGATCCGCCACACGGTCGACCTCCGCGGTCGCATGGTGCCCGAAATGGAGGCCTTCGCCGGCATGTTCGTCAAGGACGCCGACCCGTACATCATCGCCGACCTGCGGGAACGCGGCTTGGTCTACCGGGAGGAGCAGATCCGCCACACGTATCCGTTCTGCTGGCGCTGCGGAACGCCGCTCATCTACTACGCGCTGGACAGCTGGTACGTGCAAACGACGGCTGTCAAGGACGAGCTCGTGGCCAACAACCTCGCCACCAACTGGGTGCCCGCCCACGTGAGGACCGGGCGCATGGGCGACTGGTTGGAGCACAACGTCGACTGGGCCATCTCGCGCACTCGCTACTGGGGCACGCCGCTGCCTTTTTGGATCTGCAGCTGCGGCGAGCGGCGCTGCGTAGCCTCCGCCGAGGAGCTGGGGTTGCCGCCGGAGGCCGATCTGCACAGACCGTACATCGATGCCGTGAAGCTGACCTGCCGCAGGTGTGGGGGGCAGATGGAGCGCGTGCCCGACGTGCTCGATGGCTGGTTCGACTCGGGCTCGATGCCCTTTGCCCAGCGCGGCTTTCCCCGCGCCCGCACCGACGAGTTCCAGGAAACCTTCCCGGCAGACTTCATCAGCGAGGCCCAGGACCAGACCCGCGGCTGGTTCTATTCACTGCTCGCCATCTCGACGCTGCTCTTCCGCCAGAACGCCTACCGCAACGTCATCTGCCTGGGCATGATAGTGGACGACCAGGGCCAGAAGATGAGCAAGTCGCGGGGCAACATCCTGGACCCGACCAAGCTGTTCGACCAATTCGGCGCCGACGCCGTGCGCTGGAACTTCTTCGTCTCCCCGGTGGGGGAGGATCAACGGCTCGGCCCCAAGACCCTGCAGAACGTCGTCAGACAGTTCCTGCTGACCCTCTGGAACGTCTATTCGTTCTTCGTGACCTACGCCAACATCGATGGCTTTTCGCCCGAGTCACCAGAGCTGCCGCTTTCGCAACGGCCGGTACTCGACCGCTGGCTGCTCTCCCGGCTGGACCATCTGGTGGAGACCGTCGACCACAACCTCGAGCACTATGAGGTCAACGGCGCCGCGCGGCCGCTGCAAACGTTCGTGGAGGAGCTCTCCAACTGGTACGTGCGGCGCTCGCGGCGCCGCTTCTGGAAGTCGGAATCCGATGCTGACAAGCTCTCCGCCTACCAGACGCTCTACCAGACGCTGGTCAGCCTCTCCCGGCTGCTGGCGCCTTTTCTGCCCTTCGTGGCCGAGGCGCTGCACCGCAACCTCTGCGCCGGCGCCAGCGTCCATCTGGCGGACTTCCCAAGTGCCTCCGGCTCGGCGCGGGACGCCCAGCTCGAACAGGAGATGGCCGAGGCGCGACAGGCGGTGGTGGAAGGGCTGGCCGCCCGCGACTCTGCAAGGCTCAAGGTGCGCCAGCCGCTTCAGTCGGTGACCCTGCCCCGCGCGTTCAGGCCCGAGCTGGCTGCGATCATCCGAGACGAGCTGAACGTCAAGGAGGTTCTCAGCGGACCCCAGTTCCTGCTCGATACCGAGATCAGTGAGGAGCTACGGCTGGAGGGCCTGGCGCGGGATCTGATCCGGAGGGTGCAGGAGCTGCGCAAGCAGAGCGGTCTCCAGATCGAAGACCGCATAGTTCTTTTCCTGGTCGGGGCCGGGGACTGGCCTCGAGTGATCAGTCACTTCGGTGGCGTCGTGGCGGCCGAAACGCTGGCGCGTGAAGTCGTCGAACAGCGCCCGGAGGAGATTGCCGGCGCGGAGATCGGAGAGGACCTCTGGATAGGGCTCAAACGCGCGAGTTGAGCTCGGGTCGTGTGCTGTTCGCGGTAGTGGCTGTGGTTGTCCTCGCCGTGGACAGGGTTACGAAGGGTCTTGTCACCGCCAACGTGACGCCAGGCACGGCCCTCACAGCCGGACCCGGCGTGCAGATAGTGAACACCCACAATTCCGGGGCAGCCTTCAGCCTGGCCCCCAACGCCACCCTGTTCTTCCTGGTCGCCTCGCTGGTGGTCGCTGCCGGCCTCCTCTATTACATCGTTCGCAATCCCGTGGGCTCAGCGCTGGGCGGCACGCTGGGGCTGGTCATGGGTGGGGCGCTCGGCAATGGTTACGACCGGCTAGTCCATGGCACTGTCACAGACTTCATAGCGGTGTCCTTCTGGCCGGTCTTCAATATCGCTGACTCGGCGATCACGCTGGGCGTTTTGCTGCTGCTCTTCGGGTATCTGCGACGTCAGCGAAGCGCTTGATAGCCGGCGAAGCTGCCGCCGGTCGGCTGGACCGCGCCCTCGCCTTGCTCGATCCGGAGCTGAGCCGGAGCACCGCTGGCAGGCTGGCCCGAGCTGGGCTGGTGCGGCTCAACGGCGCTACCGCCAAGCCGGCCGACGCCGTACGCGTCGGCGATGTCCTGGAGTACAGCCCCCTGGAGCGGGTCATGGGCCAGCCGACGCCGGAAAGCATCCCGCTGCGCTTGATTCATGACGACCCGGACTTCGTGGTCGTGGACAAGCCGCCCGGGATGGTGGTTCATCCGGCCCCCGGCCATGCGAGCGGCACCCTTGTCAACGCGCTGTTGGGGTTGGGGGGAGAGTGGTCTTTCGCCGGTGGTGAGACCCGTCCCGGGATCGTCCACCGACTCGACAAGGGCACCTCGGGCCTGATCCTCGCCGCCCGCAACGACGTGGCCCATCGGGCATTGGCCGCGCAGCTGGCGGATCGCACCTTGAGCAGGACCTACCTGGCGATCGCCAGGGGTGGCCTGGCCGACGTCTCCGGCATGCTGGAGGGCCCCATCGGTCGCGATCCGACGAACCGCCTGCGCATGGCGGTGGTGGCGGGCGGCCGCCCGGCGCGAACCCGCTACCAGGTACTGGAAAAGAGGGCGGGCCAGACCCTGGTCTGCTGCGACCTAGAAACCGGCAGGACCCATCAGATCCGCGTCCACCTGACGGCGCTCGGCCATCCCCTGGTAGGTGACGATCTGTATGGCCGGGTCCGTCCGGGCGAGCCGCCAAGGCCACTTCTCCACTCCTGGCGTTTGAGACTCCGGCATCCGCTGACCGCTGAGCCACTGAGCTTCGAGGCGCCCCCGCCCCTAGACTTCACCACCTTCTGGGACGGTTTGTGAACGCTGTCCCCGCCACCGCCAATGCCCTCCTGGTGGTGATCTCGGGACCTGGCGGGGTGGGCAAGGACACGCTCATCGAGATGCTGCTGCGACGCAATCCGAGCCTGCGCTACTCGGTCTCCTACACGACCCGGCCCCGGCGCGACTACGAGGTGGACGGCGAGCACTACAGCTTCGTCAGCGTGCAGGAGTTCGAGTCTCTCATCAAGGCCGGCGAGCTGCTCGAGCACGCCAGAGTCGGCGGCCACTACTACGGCACCTCCGCAAGACGGGTGGAGGAGATTCAGGCAGCCGGGGTGGACGTCATCCTGAAGATCGATGTACAGGGTGCCGAACAGGTGCGCCAGCGGCGTCCTGACGGCGTCTACATCTTTGTTCTGCCGCCTTCCATGGAGGAGTTGACCCGTCGACGGCAGGAGCGCGGCGATCCCGCGCAGCTCAACCTCGACCGACAGCGGCTGGCAGAGTGGGAGATGGGCTTCGTCGATCACTACGACCACGCCATAGTCAATGACGACGCCGAGAGGGCAGTGGCTGAGCTGGAGGCGCTCCTGGAGCGAGAGCGCGTCCGGCGGCGCGGTCGCTAAATGGCGCTGTACGCGGAGGTCGCCGTCGAGGCGGCGCGTTCCCTGGGCCGCGAGGCGTACACGTACGCCGTCCCGACAGCTGTTGATGTGGTGCCAGGTCATCGCGTCTGGATCCCCTTCGGCCCGCGGGGGTCCTACGGCTATGTCCTGGAGGTCCACAGCCGGACGCCCGACCGCGCAGTAAAGGACATCGAGCGGGCCGACGCGGAGCCGCTCCTGCAGCCCCATCACCTGCACTTGGCGCGCCTGGTGGCCTACCACTACTGGGCGCCGCTGATCGAGTGCCTGCGTGCGTTCCTGCCACCTCGGGTGCGGCTGGGACGTTCCAGCGGCGCCGGGCCGTCGAGCCGGCAGACCCGGCACAGCCGCCTGCTCCAGGTCGCCCTACCCAGCGGACCACCCGAGGAGGGTCCTGAGCTCAGCTGGGAGCAGGCAGCAGCCGTGCAGGCCAGCCGGGAATCCCGGGCGGTACTCCTGCACGGAGTCACCGCCAGCGGCAAGACCGAGGTCTACCTGCGGGCGGCGGAGGAGGCAATGGGCCACGGGCTGCGCGTGCTGCTGCTGGTCCCTGAGATCTCCCTCTCGCCACAGCTTTTGACTCGCGTGGTCGGCCGCCTCGGCCGGCCCGCGGCCGTACTCCACAGCCAGCTGACCGACCTGGAGCGGGCTCAGCAGTGGTGGCGCATCCGCCGGGGCGAGGTCGACTTGGTGATCGGCAGCCGCTCGGCCATCTTCGCGCCGATCGCGCGCCTGGGGCTGATCTGCCTGGACGAGGAGGGCTCCAGCGCCTACAAGCAGGACCGCACGCCCCGTTACGAGGCCTCCTGGGTGGCACGCCGGCTGGCCGAAATCACCGCTGCCCGCCTCATTCTCGGCTCAGCCACCCCCAGCCTCGAGGCCTATGCCGAGGCACAGTCAGGCAGACTGCGGCTGGCTGAGCTGCGCCGGCGGGTGGTGGGCCGCCCGGCGCAGGTGGAACTTGTCGACATGCGCCGGGAAGCCCGATACGGGAACCGCCTGCCCATCAGCCGGCGGTTGGCCACCGTGCTGGAGCAGAGCTTGGTTCAGGGCGAGCAGGCCATCCTTTTCTTGAACCGCCGCGGCGCCGCCACGTTCGTCCTCTGCCAGGACTGCGGTGAGTCGGTCAGCTGCCCGGGCTGCTCGGTCGCCATGGTGGAACACCAAGAGCTGGCTGCGCTCTCCTGCCATTACTGCGGCTACAGCCGGCCGGTGCCCGAATACTGCCAGAACTGCGGCTCCCGGCAGATCCGTGGCCTAGGTGTGGGGACCCAGCGCCTGGAGGGGATGGTGAAGAAGCTCTGGCCGGAAAAGCGAGTTCTCCGCCTGGACCGGGACTCCAGCCGGGGACCTGACGGCTATCTGGATGTGCTGGAAGCCTTCAGCGAGGGCCGAGCGGACGTTCTCGTTGGGACGCAGCTGGTGGCCCGCGGCCTCGACCTGGAGACGGTCACGGCTGTGGGTGTGATCGATGCCGACCTGCCACTTCACTTTCCCGACTATCGTTCGGCGGAGGCGACGTTCGCGCTGTTGAGCCAGGTCGCCGGCCGGGCCGGCCGCGGCACCCGGTCAGCGACTGTGGTGGTTCAGACCTCCAATCCCGATCACTACTCATTGCGCCGGGCCGCCGAGGGGGACTATGCAGGTTTTGCGGCAGCTGAGCTGCCTTCTCGCCAGCGCTTCCAATTCCCGCCCTTCGGGGAGTTGGCGGTCCTGACCTACAGCCATCGCGACGACGATCAGGCGGCGGCGGTGACGCGGGACGCGGCAGAGGCGCTCGCCGCCGCGCTGGTCAAAGAGCACCTGGCGGGAATTCGGGTGCAGGGGCCGGCGCCCGCGTTCCTGCACCAGCTGCGGGGCCAGTACCGCTGGCAGGTGACCCTCAAGGGGGAGGAGCTGAGCAGGATCAGGCCGCTCCTGCCCGGGGGCCGCGGCTGGTCCTTCGACGTGGACCCAGCCTAGGGTGCCAAGCCACCCGGCCGGCGGATGGCGCGATCCAGATCCTCCTCGGCCATAGGGCCAAACGTGTCACGAGGCTGGCGGCGGACCTGGGAGAACCTGGCTTCGGGCCGGGCGGACCTCAGCGGGGAGAGCCCAGCCTCGGCGGGCTGCCGCCCCCGCTGCAGGTCTCAGCAAAGGAAATCCAGCAGCAGCTCATTTACTCGCTCGGGTGCGTCGAGCTGCAGCCAGTGACTCGCGTCCTCGATCCTTTCATAGCGGAATACTTCAGTCACGTGTTGGCCGGAGCCCACCACCTGGCCCTCGAGCAGGTAGTCGTCACCGCTTGACCAGAGACCCATCGTAGGTGCGGCAATCTTGGGGAACTCTCGCCTCGGTCCGACCTCCCGCGTAGGCGGGACGTTGGCGCGATACCAGTTGAGGCCCGCTCTGAGCGCCCCCGGCCGCGCCAGGTCCGCGACGTACCTGCTGATATCACCGTGACCCCGCGTCCACTCGCGCAGCAGCTTCCAGTCGTCGCGTGGCAAGAGCGCTTCGGCGATTCCCTCGAACTGAAACCAGAGCATGTACCACGACCTCTCGCGCTGCTCCAGCGGCGGGTCGCGTTGCGTGTTCGGGTGTCCGACCGACATCGTCACGAGCCGATCGACACGGCCGGGATGCAGTCCGGCGACCACCCAGGCCAGGCCCGCGCCCCAGTCGTGACCGACGACGTGGGCACGCTCGATCTCGAGCGAATCCAGGATCGACACGACATCGGTGGCGATGGTGGTGATGCGGTAGAACTCGACTTCGGGGGGCATGTCCGAACCGCCGAAGCCGCGCAGGTCGGGCACGATCAGGCGAAGGCCTGCCGCGCCGAGTGCGGGGATCTGCTTCCGCCACACATACGAGGAGTCGGGGAAGCCGTGAAGCAAGACCACAGGCGCCCCGTCGCCCTCGTCGCGGACCGCTAGCGAGATCCCGTCGGCGGTTTCGATCCGCTTCATCGCTCCCAGCTTCGCATAAGCGGCGCCAGGGGGGCGGCGGGCTGCCGCAGTCTGCAGGACCGAATTTGGACCTAGCGCCGGTAGAATCTTCGCCCCGATGTCGATCCGTAAGATCCTTGACTTCAAGCATCCGGCTCTGCGTACCAAGGCCAAGAAGGTGGCTCGCGTGGACGGCTCAGCCGTCCGCCTGCTAGATGATCTGGTCGAGACGATGTACGCCGCCCCCGGCGCCGGCCTGGCCGCCAACCAGATAGGCGTCGCGCTGCGTGCGATAGTGGTGAAGGGTGATGAAAACCAGCACCACGCTCTCATCAACCCCGAGCTGGTCAAGGCTGAGGGGAGCCAGATCGGCTACGAGGGCTGCCTCAGCTACCCCGGCTGGGTGGGCGAGGTTGAGCGCGCCGAGCAGGTGGTAGTCAAAGGCCTCAACCGCAAGGGCAAGCCGGTCAGGATCAAGGCATCAGGTTTTACGGCCCGCGCCTTCCAGCACGAGATCGACCACCTGGACGGCATCCTCTTCACCGACCGCCTGACGGGCTTGGAGACGCTGCGTCCAGCGGAGGAGTACGAGACCGAGCTGGAGGCGGTGAAGGCCTGAGCCGGCTCGTCTTCGCTGGATCGGCGCCGTTTGCCGTACCCGCTCTGCAAGCGCTGACGACCGCTGGACATCAGGTCGAGCTGGTGGTGACGCAACCTGATCGACCCGCCAACCGCCTGCAGATGACGGCCCCGGCCGTGAAGCTCGCGGCGCAGGAGCTGAGACTGCAGGTTTTCCAGCCTGACCGGCTGCGCGCCCAGGAAGCGGTCAGCCGGCTAGCTGCCCTGAAGCCTGACCTACTGGTGGTCGCGGCCTACGGCCAGATAGTGCCGGCGTCTGTTCTGTCCATCCCCACTTGCTGTCCGCTCAACGTCCACGCCTCGCTGCTGCCGCGCTGGCGGGGCGCGGCGCCCATCGCCTACGCCATCCGGGAGGGCGACCGGGAGACAGGCGTCACCATCATGGCGATGGACGCGGAGCTTGACCATGGCCCTGTGCTGACCCGTCAAGAAACTGCCATCCGGCCCCGGGAAGACGCTGTGGAGCTGACCTCCCGCCTGGCGCGGCTGGGCGCCGAGCTGCTGGTCGACACCATCGCCCGCCTGTCCGAGATTCAGCCGGCGGTCCAGGACCATGCCCGCGCCACCTACGCCGGCAAGCTGAGCCGCAGCGACGGGGAGCTGGATTGGTCGCTGGCGGCTGAAGCGCTCGACCGTCATGTGCGCGCCTACCGGCCCTGGCCCGGCGTCACGCTTCCGTTTGCCGGCGACCGGGTGAAGGTGCTGAGCGGCCGGCCTCTGACAGGTAGGGGTCAGCCGGGCGCCGTTCTGCGGTCTGAGCGCGAGGGGGTTGAAGTGGCCTGCGGCGAGGGTTCCTACCTGCTGAAAGAGGTGCAGCTGTCCGGCCGCAAGCCCATGCCGGCGCGGCTGCTGGTGGTGAAGCGTGCCTGAGAAGCCGCGGTTCCGCGACGTGGCCGTAAACCGCCGGGCCTACCACGATTACTTCATCGACGAGACCTTGGAGGCTGGCCTGGTCCTGGCCGGGACCGAGGTGAAGTCGCTCCGGGCGGGTCGAGCCAACCTGCGGGAGGGCTTCGTCCGCGTCGACGGCCACGAGGCTTGGCTGGAGAACGTCCACATCAGCGCGTACGAACAGGGTGGGTACACGAACCACGAGCCGATCCGGCCGCGCAAGCTGCTGCTGCACGCTGAGGAGATCGCCAGCCTGATCGGGAAAGTGAAGCAGAGGGGTTACACGCTGATCCCGATCCGTCTCTACTTCGCCCGCAACCGGGCCAAGGTCGAGATCGGATTGGGCCGCGGCAAGAAGCTTTACGACAAGCGCCAAGCTCTGGCGGCGGCAGATGCCAAGCGGGAGATGGCACGAGCGCTGCGAGGATAAGTCTCTCGCTGGGCGCGGAGCCGGTAAGCTTCAGAGGCAACAAGAAGTCTGTCCTGGGGGCGTCCGGTCTCGACGGGGCAAGTGGGCTTTGGGATTGCGAGCCGAAGGCGTGAGCGATACAGCGCAGGCAACACAAATGCCAACAATGAGCGACAGCTCGCCCTCGCTGCCTAAGCAGTAAAGGACGAGTTCCCGGGACGTAGGAGCCCGGGCATCGCCCCCGGCGGCGCCGGCCGGTCGGGGTAACGGTGTCACATTTGCCGGCTTGCTCGGGCGGGGGTGCGACGGCCCCGCTCAGGGACTTTCACCGGCGCTGGCCGTCAGGGATCCTGCCGAGAGGAGCCCTGCGGTGAGAGCAAAATCCCGGCTACGCTCGTAGAGATCCCAGGGGACGCTGCTTCGGACGCGGGTTCAACTCCCGCCGCCTCCACCAATTTCTGTATCCGCGTCGCGCTGCAGTCGGATCTTCCACGATCTCGACCGCCCGAGGCGGGTGAGTCCTACGAGAACCGCTCGAAAACGCTAGATGGCCGCCGCCTCTAGGACGGCAACGCTACGGGCGGGATGGACCCGCCTCAGCTCGAAACCACCAGCGCGCAGAAGTTCGTCCCATTCGGCACGCGTGCGCTCGCGTCCGCCGGTCGCAACCAGCATGTTCAGATCAGAAAACTTCCCTTCAGGTCCCTGGTTTGGGGGCTCGATAATCTGCTCGATTATCAGGAGAAGGCTGTCGTCGCGGCCTGCGGCCCGGATCGTCTTTAGGATGCGTGTGGCTTCGGGGTCGTACCAGTCGTGCAGGACGGCCTTCAGAAGGTAGGCGTCGGCGTGCCCGGGGGCCGATTCGAAGAAGTCGCCCGCCACCAGCTTGCACCTGTCGGCGACGCCCGAAGAGGCGACGTAAGCTCGCGCTGCCTCAATCGTTCCTTCCAGATCGAAGAGCACGCCTTTGACCGCGCGATGGCGTTGCAAAATCGCCGCCAGCAGGAACCCACCGCCGCCACCCACGTCCACGACCAAACCCAAGGGGCTGAAGTCGTACGCGACGAGCACAGCGTCCGCGACTTGGCTGGACAGCGAATTCATGGCGCGGTTGAAGATCGCGACCTCGTCCGGTCGGGACGCACGGTATTCCCATGGCGACACTCCATGCTCCAAGCGGAAGGGATGGCCACCGGTGCGGACGCCCTCGACCAGGCGCGGCCATGCAGCTTGGTAATAGGGCCTACCGATCAATTCCGCCCAGCCGGCCAGCGTGTCGGGGACATCCGACCGCAAGCCCTCCCCGAGTTCGGTCAATGCGAAGCGGCGATTGGGCTGCTCCTCAATGACGCCGACCGACGCCAGGGCGCGGAGCAGGCGATAGAGGGCCTCCTCCTGCGAGCCCGTCGCGGCCGCGAGCTCAGTCCCCGGAGCCGAACTTTGCCCCAACCGGTCAGGGATGCCGAGCGTCACCGCCGCGTGAATCGCGTGCGAGACCTGGTACCCGTTGACCATGCGGCGCAGGGTTGCCCGGTTCGTCGATCTCGTGCCATCTCTGCTCACTGCGAGTCGTCGCCCTTCTCCTCGGGGATGAGCAGGGGGGAGGCAACGATCTCATTCGTCGACGCCAACGCCTGGCAGTATGGCAGCAGGGGATCCCCGGTGCCATGGTATACGGGGTTCATCACATCTCAATGGAACCATGTTTGCCAGCTTGTGGCACCGCTGTCCGGCCTGCATTGGTTCTCAACGTCGCCTTTACCCCGCTTCGCAGGCGTCGCGGCCATCGGGCGGGGCGACTATGAGAGTGGAGTCCTATCCGCGCCACAATCGGTTGCCTGAGTGGCGCCCAGCGCCGCGCCAGGCGGCAGAGCCAGAGCGAGCAGGAAGGCGGCCGCGGTGGTCAGCGTAGAGCACCGACCAGCGGCGCCGATGGTCTGTCCTTGGCGCCGCCGAGGCCGGCCGCGGCCACCGTCAGGCCGGCCACCAGCAGAAGCTCCGCCAGGGCACCGGATAGCCGGCGCCGCGCCGAAGGCTCAGCGGCCACCACAATCAACCTTCACCACCAGCGCGGCGCCCGTGTCGCCGGCGGCACAACCGCTGAACAGGCCCCGGCCGCCGCCGCGCTCGGCCAGCTCCTCGACGAGCTCGATCAGCAGGCGCATACCTGTAGGTCCCTGGGGATGGCCGAAGACGAGCGAGGAGCCGTGGTTGTTGAAGCTGTCCAGGGGCAGGTCGAACTCCCGCGAGAAGTAGACGTCGTTGACCGCGAAGGGGTTGTGAGTCTTCACGGCCGCCATGTCCTCGATGCCGAGCCCCGCCGCCGCCAGGGCCGCGCGCGCGGCCGGCACCGGCGCCGTTGGCATGAAGCCGGCCTTCACCCGAGCCTGGCCGAAGCTCAGCAGCTGCACCTCGACCGACCTGTCGCGGCTCATCTCCCGCGCCCGCTTCCGGCCGGCCAGGACCAGCCCGCAGTTGCCGTCGGCGGGGTGGGTCTGGCTGCCGTAGGTAACCGTCCCGCCGTCTCTGACCGGCTTCATCCGCGCCAGGCCTTCGGCCGTCGTGGGAAAGATGCCCTCATCGTCGTTCAGCCTTCCGATCACCTTCCGCCCGCTGGGGTCACCCAGCTCGACAGGCACCAGGTAACGGCTCAGAAACCCGTTGCCATCAGCGGTTCGATCGGCTGCGTACTGCTCGTAGCGGAGCAGCGTCACCTCATCCTGTTCCTCGCGGCTGATGCCCTCCGCCTCGGCCACGTTCTCAGCCGTGGCCGCCATCGGTCCGGCCTGGGCGAAGGGGTCGTTCTGGAAGTTGTCCCAGACCCAGTCCTCAGTCACGCCGCGACCACCCGGGCCACTGGCGTCCGGATAGTAGATGTGAGGTCCGTTGCTGGTGCGGTCGGCGGCGATGGCCAGGATGCAGTCGACGCCACTAGCCGCGTCCACCTCCACAGCTGCGTCGGCGATGATCCTGGCCGACGTGGCACAGGCCTGCATCACCGTCGGCCCGCTGATGTCAGGATTGCCGATCAGGCCCGCCAGCCAGGGTGCGCCATAGAAGCTCTGCGGGGAGGGCACAGTGGTGCCCAGGAACAGCGCTTGGAAGTCCTTGGCGTCGATCCCTCGCTCGGCCAGCGCTGAGCGCGTGATGGCGGCAGCGAGTTGGATCGGGTGCTGCTGGGCCAGGCTGCCCTGCCAGCGGGCGAATGGCGTCGACCAGTAGCCGCCGTAAGGGATGTAGGTCTGCTCGAACTTCATGGCTCCCGGCCTTCAGGCCTTCGAGGAATTAGTGTCCCGCGTCAGACACTGTCGCGCTGCTCCGTAGACTACCGGCCATGACCGAGCGCCGGCGCGCCGGCGCGC
>JAEKNQ010000060.1 GCA_016464825.1 Candidatus Dormiibacter inghamiae
ACCTCTCCAACCAGGAGCGAGTACAGGCCCTGCCGCTCTGGCTCGCCTACTACAACCATCACCGCACCCACACCGAGCTCAAAGACCAGACTCCAATGGCCGCGCTTGTCAGCAACGTATCCAGGAAGTACAGCTAGTGGCTGTTCAGGGAGATCGCTGGCTCGACTGGACGGAGAACCCGTAGTCCAGCAGCCGCTCGGCGTCGTCGACCATCACGTTGGAGTGCATGACCAGCGCCAGCAGGTGACGGTTGCCCCTAGCCGCCGTGGCCGCTATGCAGGGCCCTGCCTCATCTGTATTGCCTGTCTTGATCCCGTTGGCGCCCGCGTAGGTGGTGAGAAAGCGATGCAGCCAGTTGTTGGCGTCAAAGGCAGGATGGCCGGCGTTCGCCGGCAGGTGCATCTCAGGAATGCTGGCCAGTTGGACCAGGTCCGGGTAGTGGGTTTCGATCGCCATGGCCGCCAGCGCCAGATCGTAGGCGCTGCTTCGCATGCCTGGTGCATCCAGACCCACAGGAGTGGTGAAGTGGCTGTTCTTCATGCCGAGCTTGGCGGCCTTGGCGTTCATCGCGACGATGAAGTCGTCACGCGGCCCGAGACCCGTGGCCAGCGTCTCGGCAGCGTCGTTGCCAGAGACGACGAAGAGGCCTATCAGCAGCTCGCGCACAGTCAGCACCTGGCCTGCCTTGATGCCCATCAACGTGGCTTCCGGCTCGATCGCCTTCTCCGCGTCCATGTCGGTCTGCGGGGTGACCGTCACGGTCTTGTCCAGCGATCCGGCCCGCTCGTAGGCGACCATGCCGGTGACAAGCTTGGCCAGGCTGGCAGGCGCACGCTGGGTCTGGGCGTCGCGGAGCCAGAGGATCTCGCGCGCGTCAATGTCGACCAGAATCCCGGCTAGGCCGTGGAAGTCGATCTTGGCGTCAGGATGCTGATCTGCCCAGTTGCTGGAGAGATCGAGGTCCGCGGGCGCGTTCGGCACTACGCTTGGATGGGCGAGCGGCGAGTTGGCCAGGGTCGGGCTGGCACCGAGCAGAGGTCCGGCGTCTGGCACCGGCCGGCCGGACAGAGCCGGGCTGGCTCGAAACTCGCGCACTAGCGTGACGCTCGTGGCCACAACAACTGCCAGCACCAGAATGCTGAGCACCGTCAGATCCCGGCGGAAGCGACGCCTCCCCCGGTTGTGATGACTGGCTGGGCTGGGGGTCGAAAAGGGATCAGGCGCTGACGTGGTGGCTGGATTGTAGTCGAGCCGGCCCAGCGGGAGAGTCGAGCGCCGGTGGAGCCGCCTGAGCCGACTTCTGACAGCGGCGCTCAGGCCGCCGCTTCCAGCCTCTCGATGATGGCGTCCGCCACCTGGCTGGTGCCGACAGCTGTGGGATCGTTGCGATCAGCCTTCAGGTCGTAGGTCAATGATCGCCCTTCTGCTATCACCCCCGCAATGGCGGATTCCAGAGCGTCGCCAGCCTCCACCTCCTGCAGATGGCGCAGGAGGAGGACGCCGGAGAGCATGACTGCCATCGGGTTGACCTTGTTCTGTCCGGTGTACTTGGGAGCGCTGCCGTGCGTCGCCTCGAAGACGGCGCCATTGACGCCGATGTTGGCGCCGGGCGCCAGACCCAGACCACCTATCATCCCGGCGCCCAAGTCCGAGATGATGTCCCCGTACAGATTGGGGCAGCAGAGCACGTCATATTCGGTCGGACGCAGCACCAACTGCATGCACATGTTGTCGACTATGCGATCTTCGAACTGGAGGTCGGAATTCCGCTGTGCGACCTCACGGCCGACGGCCAGAAAGAGGCCGTCTGTGTGCTTCATGATGTTCGCCTTGTGGACCAGCGTCACCTTCCGACGATGGTACTGCCGCGCGTAATCGAACGCGTACTGAACAATTCGTTCGCTGCCAGACACGGATATGGGCTTGATGGAGAGCCCGCTGTCGGGCTGGATTCGCTTGCCGCTCAGTTGCGAGATCTCACTCAGCAGCCTGTCACAGTCGGGCGTCCCTCGTTCGAACTCGATACCTGCGTAGATGTCCTCAGAGTTCTCTCGAATGATTACGAAGTCCAGGTCGTCGCGAAGGTTGCGGGCGCCCTCATACGCTTTGATGGGTCTCACGCAGGCGTAGAGTTCTAGTTCCTGTCGCAAGGCTACGTTGACGCTCCGAAACCCGGTTCCGACGGGAGTGGTGATGGGACCCTTGAGAGCGACCCCTGTGCGCCGGATGGAGTCCAGCACGTGCTTGGGCAGCGGCGTGCCGTGTTCTGCCATGACGTTCTCGCCGGCCTGCTGAATATCCCAGTCAAACTCGACCCCTGTCGCCTCCAGGACCCGGGTGCTGGCTTCGCAGATCTCGGGGCCGACGCCGTCGCCAGGGATGAGTGTTACCGAATGGCGGGGCAAATGAGCCCCCTACCTGTTGAAGTAGTCGGCGTTGATCTTGATGAAGGAAACCCACTCCGACGGCACCTCGTCCTCGGGAAAGATCGCATCGACGGGGCAGGGATCGACGCAAGCGCCGCAGTCGATGCACTCGTCGGGGTCGATGAAGTACATGTCCGAGCTGTCGTCGGTGTGGATGCAATCGACAGGACAGACCTCGACGCAGGAGGCATCCTTGACCGAGATGCAGGGTTGGGTGATGATGTAGGCCACTACGGCGCCATTCTAGAGATGAGCTGGGCTGTCAGGCTCGGCTCGCGTAGGGGTCGGCCCGGTTCATCATGGCCAGGGCGGCGCTCTCGAAGTAGTCCAGGAATGCTTCCCGGATCTGGGGCTGGAGGTCCACCGACTCGACCGCCGCGGTCATGTGACGGAGCCAGGCCTCACGCTCGGCATGGCCGATCGAAAACGGCGCGTGGCGCATGCGGAGCCGAGGATGACCGCGTTGGTCGCTGTACCAGGTAGGGCCGCCCCAATACTGGATCAGGAACAGGCGCAGGTGCTCGGCCGCCCGCCAGAGCTCCTCCTCGTCGGGGCCATAGAGCGGACGCAGCACCGGGTCGTTGGCGACGTCTGAGTAGAACCTTTCGACGATTAGGGTGAAGGTGCGCTCACCGCCCGCCTGTTCGTAGACAGTCGCCGCAGCACCCCTCAGGACAGCGCCTCCTCGGGATCCAAAGCCGGGACATCGTCGGTATAGGCCGAGGCCTGCATGTTGAAGAGTTTGGCGTAGCGACCGTTGAGCCTCATGAGGTCGGAATGGGTGCCCTCTTCGACGAGCCGCCCGTGCTCCAAGAAGAGGATGCGATCCGCCTGCCGCACGGTTGAGAAGCGGTGGGAGATGTAGAGCGCGCTCCGGCCTTCGCTGAGGCGGCGAAGACGCACGAAGAGCTCGTACTCTGCTTGGGCGTCAAGGGCCGACGTGGGCTCGTCCAGGATCAGGATGGGCACCTCGCGCATGAAGGCGCGGCCCAGGGCGACCTTCTGCCATTCCCCCCCGGAGAGGTTGGCGCCATCGTCGAACCACTTGCCGAGAGGCGTGTCATAACCGTCAGGCAGCTCCTCCAGCAGCTTGGCGGCGCCTGCCTTCCGGGCCGACTCCTGGATCTTGAGCCTGTCCTCGAGGCCCGGGAGGTCGCCGAGGCCGATGTTCTCCCCAGCGGTCGCCTGATAGGTCACGTAGTCCTGGAACATGGCGCCGATGGTCTGTCGGAGCTCGTCAGGGTCGAGCTCACGGATGTCTATGCCGTCCAGCATGATCCTGCCCCCGCTCGGATCGTAGAGCCGGCAGAGCAGCTTGATCAGGGTCGACTTGCCGGCGCCGTTGCGACCGACGACGGCCACTGTCTCGCCCGGCGCTATTCTGAAGCTCAGGTCGGTCAGGGCCTGCGCGCCGGAGCCGGGGTAGGCGAAGGAGACGTGTTCGAAGACGATCTCGCCTCGGACGGGACGCGGAAGCTGTCGGGGCTGAGACGGTCGCTGGATGCTCGTCGGCGTTTCCAGCAGCTTGTAGAGATTGTTCAGGTAGAGGTTGTTCTCATACATCGAGGAGAAACCGCTCATCAGACCCTGGATGGAGGTCTGGACCGAGGAGGCGGCCTGAGTGAAAAACGTCAGGTCGCCCAGGGTCAGACGTCCCGCGATCGCCTGGACGGCTACGTAGAGATAGGTGGCCGACCCGGCCAGGATGGAGATCAGGCCCCAAAGACTGCCCACCAGGTAGCGGGTGGTCACCAGCCTGCGCTGTCTGGCGTAGTAGCTGTTGGCCAGGAGCCGAAAGCGCTGCAGGAAGTAACCGCCGAGGCCGAACAGCTTCACCTCCTTAGCAAAGGTGTCGGTGGTCACCAGGCTGGTCAGGTAGACCATTCGCCGCCGGATCGGTGATGCCCAGCGGGCGACGTTGTAACCCCGCCAGCCGTAGCGGGTATCGGAGATGAACTGCGGGATCGGCGAGATCAGTGCGACGAGTGCCAGCAGCGGGCTCAGTTTGACCAGTGCCACGACCATCGTCGTGAAGGTGATGGCGGTCTGGATGAGGCCGAAGGCTGTCGAGATCATGACCACCGGCCGCATCGCGGCCTCCTGCTGCGCCTGCCGGAGCAAGTCGTAGGAGGCGGAGTCCTCGAAGAACTGGAGGTCCAGCTGGCCGGCGTGGTCCATGACCATCGACTGGATGGTCAGCGAAACCTTCTCCTGCAGCAGCTGCTGAGTGATGTTGCGAAGGGTGCTGAGAACCGAGCTCACTGCATAGATCAAGAACTGCAGGACGGCGAGTTCAACGATGACCATGAGCGTGGTGGTGACAGGCAGCTGGATCAAACCCAGGCTCAGGCTCGCCTGGTCGGGTGCGTGCAGCGCCCGCACCTTGATCCCGTCCACCACCGCGTTGATGAGCAGCCTGGCCGTATAGGCGGTGGCGACGGGGATGAATCCGCTGAACACAGTGGCGATGGCCAGCCCGATGGTCAGCGCGGGGCTTGCCTGCCAGACGAGCCGCAGGACGCGCGGCAGGGAAGCCAGGGTGCCGGCGGCCGCCCGCCGGGCGCTCTGCAGGCGGCTGCGAAGGTCCTGAGGCTGGTGCTCCGCCTCGGGCTCGGGGATGTCGGCTGGGCCGGTGATGCCGCTCTGCGGCGTCTTTCCGCCCTGTCGCCTCCTAATCCACCAGTGAGGGTCCACGCCGTCTTCCTACCCTTTTACCCTCTCGCCAATTCCACATCGCTTGGGCAGACCAGCAGGCCGGCGACGCAGGTCGACTGGCGGAGGACGTCCGGTGGGCACCAGGATCAGCGACAGCCGTCCTCGGATGCGTCAGCCGGCGCTATACGAGCGGTGTAGGTTACGTCCTGCGCGTGGACGGGGCCGGAGCTTCACTGCTCCACCGCAAGCTGGATACTTGAACTGGAACCTGCAGGAGGAGAAAATGCCCGCCACCCAGGAGGATGTGGTTCGGCTCCGTGCTGCCTGCGCTGCGCTCCCGGGATGTCACTCCCCCCCTCGCCCTGCTGATGGACGAGAACATCCGTTGGATCGGCAGTGAGAGCCTTGGCGACCCGGCGCCTGAGTGCAATGGCGGGAGGAAGCATCTGCGGTGCTCAGCCGCGCTGTTGACCGGATGCCTGCCAGGCGATGCCTGCGCGCAAGGCCTGCTGGACCTGGCCGAGCAGTCAGACGATGCCATTCGCGCAGTCGAGCTCACGGGATTCCGAGCGCCAGCTCGCTCCGCTGGCGACACCGCCAGTGAGTCCTCCAACTCGGGTGCGCAACAACATTGAGCGCCCTGTCTCTCGCCACGTACGGTTGGCTCTACATCGTCCGCCGAGCGATCGGCTTACGGGGCAGGGCGGCATTGCTTGGGCGGCCCATCCGCCAACGCAGACCGTCTGTGAGGGTGGCCAGAGTCATTCGCCACCATCACTTCGGCCTGGCTGAAGTTATTCTTTGCGTCCCGTAACGGCGAGGGTGGCTCCAATACCGATCATGGCTAGTCCTCCGGCGCCGCCAATTGTGGCCATTCGGCGCGGTGACCGGGCGAACCAGGTCCGGGCGGTGCCGGCCGCGAATGCCCAGATGCCGTCGCAGATCAATGCAATGCAGGGAAACACCGCCCCGAGAGCGAGGATTTGCGTCGTCGCGTCGCCGGCGCCCCGATCGACGAACTGAGGCAGGGCGGCGACGAAGAACACGATGGTTTTGGGGTTCGTGACCCCGACCAGAAATCCGTCGGCTGCGACCCGGAGTCGGGTTCCCGTCGGCATGCGAGCGGCCATCACCTCGGTCAGCTTGTGCCGATGCCGGATGGCCTGAACCCCGAGGTAAATGAGGTAGGCGGCGCCGACCAGCTTGATCACCGTGTAGGCAAGGATCGAGCGTTCGACCAGCGCTCCGATCCCGAACGCCACCGCAACCACCTGGAGACACTCGCCTACGGCGTTGCCAACGACAGTCAGTAATGCCCCACGCCGACCGATGGTCAGGGCCCGGCTGATCGTGAACATAACGCTCGGTCCGGGCACTGCGATAACCACGAAGGCCACCACGGCGAAGGCCCAGAGATGACTCGTAGGCAGCATGAGGTCACCCTACCCAGTCGCCAGCAGGGCTGTCCTCGCCGATGATGGTCGCCGCAAGCGCATGGCCTTACGGCCAGCTCGCCGCCACCATGCCGTTGGGAGTCTGGCCAGGAGTAGGGCTGCATTTTTGCATAGCTCTCGTTCGGTCATCGGGACTCCTTGTGTGGTTTGGAGACCAGGTGTCAGGTACCTAAGTCAGCTTCAGAAGGGCGGGGCATCGTAGACGGTTTTCGAACTCTGCTGACGTTGTCGGGCTCCTGGGACCGGATCACGGTCATGGTGGGCAAATGACTTGACTGGCCTTGGTTGGTGATTTGTGCCAGGCGTATCCTCGACCTTGTGCAAGAGAAGTCGCTCTCGATGAGCGTGCCGTTAGATGGCGACGGCTTCGTCCGGCGGGAGTGCCCAACGTGCGAGCGCGAACTCAAATGGCCCGGTAGGGACCAAGAGGAGGACCAGGCCGCATCTCCGGGCGGCTACTACTGCCCGTACTGCGCGGTACAAGCCCCACCGAGTGCGTGGTTCACCAAGGCCCAGATCGAGCAGGCGCAGGCGATCGTGACGTCGGAGATCGTACCACCTGAACTCGACAAGTTGCGTGACGCGTTGGGCAGGCTCGGGCAAACCTCCGGGGGCCTCATCGAGGTGAAGGTGACATCGTCGTCATCGCGAGCCGACCCGCCGCCGCCCCTATCGGAGACGGATGACATGCGGCGAGTCGATTTTCCCTGCCACCCGCGAAGTCCGGTAAAGGTGCTGGATGCGTGGACGGGAGGAGTTCATTGCAGACTCTGCGGCAGTCCTGCTACCGCCGACGGCTAGATACCGACCTGGCTCGCGCGGGGCCTTACAAATGGCTGACGAAGACATCCAGATCCAGAGCCAACTGATCCCTGAGTTCATCGGTCGCGTCTTGGAGCACCTATCCATCTCGATAGTCCCGACCGGAGCGCCGCGCGGTTGAGATTGCCAAAACAGATCCCCGCCCCCTAGGTTTGGATGTCCGACGGCCATCAGAGCCCGGACGGTCAGCACTCCGTGATGCGAGAGCTCGAGACTCCTACCCATCCGCAGGGTGTAGCGATGATGGGCCGGACCGCTACCAATCTGACTGCAGCGCTGCCAGTGAAAGACGGGCGGAGGCGTGCCCATGCCGCCGTGATCTCGAAGGATGTTCTGCGTCAGCGAGTCGGTGATCAGGTCGATTTCGGCCGACGGAAGCGCCTCCTGGAGAGATCGGTTCAGCGGAGCGATAAGTTGTTGGAAGCGCCGGACCGCCGCATGAGCTTGGTCCTTGCGCTGCTGGAGTAGCTCATCAGCGGTCAGCTCATCGGCGAGTTTCTCGCGTAGCCGGGCCCGAACGCCTGATACATCGATTGCAACCGGTGCGGAAGCAAGCTCAAGCCACGCCTTCAGATCCCGCGCCACCTGGGCCATGTTCGGACGCTCCGCCGGCCGGAGCCGGGTCATTCGATCGATCAGCAGATCCAGGGCCGACGCGTGCGGATGGGGCCGAAGATCCGCCACGGTGAAGCCTCGCGAGTTCGAAGGCTGATGACCTTCAGGCGGAAAGTGTTGCTCCGTGGCAAGGACCCAAATGGTCTTGCCGAGGGAGTACACATCTGCTAGGTGGGGGTCGGCTTTCACGGGGTCCTGGATCATCTCGTAGGGAGTGAAATGAGCTGGTCCAAGGGGCCGCCCACTGCGCGTCAGTTCCTCCAGGTCAGGAACGCGCACCAGTCCGAAATCACCGACGAGCCAGGTGTCATCAAGTTGGTAGAGATTGGCTGGCTTGATGTCTCGATGTGCCACACCGCTCTCCGCTAGCCGCGCCAGAGTGGACGCGACCATAGACAGCGCTGTGATCACACGCTCGAAAGGGGCGCCGGCCAGCGCCTCGCCGATGCCCGTCGCAATCGGCATGGTCAGCCACGGGCGGTCTTGGCCCGTGGGCTGATCGGGCAGGTGCGCCTCAATCAAGGGTAAGACCCCCGCCGCATCCTTCAGCTCCTTGAGGAAGGTGATCTCTCGTACGAACCGCTGATACGGCTCGCGGCCCGCCTTAGAAGTATTCAGGACCTTCAAGGCGAACTGCTCATCGCTGCTAGACCGGGTTGCGACCCAGACCGTGGCGTTGCCGCCACTCCCAAGAGGTCCCACGATCGTCCAGGAGCCGAGCTGTGAGCCCGGTCGAAGGTCAGCCACAGGTGTGGAACGACACTCCGTCGACTGGTTCGCTCCGATTCGGCTTCACTACTGGGCTAGGCTACCCGGGGATGGCGTTCCAGATCTCACGCATCGGGATAGGCAACCGGTTCGCCGAAGGCGAGGTCGCGGACGTGCGCGGCCTGGCTGGGGTGGGCTTCCACAGACTTGCTATCGATCTCAAGTTCATCGTTGACCCGCACCCAGCGCCGTCCCCGAAGGTGACCCGCCTGGTCGCTGACGTGACCGGGCCCGGGAACCAAATGCTAGGTCGTGCGCATCCCGATCCCAACCATCTCCCGTTGAGCGCCTATGACTTCGTCCATGAACAGCGAGTGACGATGACCTTTGACCTCGACCGCCGACGTCTCGAAGCCATCGAGGACATACGGAATGGCGGGGACTTTCAACTAAACCTATTCATCTATTCGACTCTGGAAGACACGTCAGGCAATCTAAACCAGCAACAACTCCAGGCTTCCACAACGGTGAACCAGGGAGTTTGGGTTCGGGTCCTAGAACAACTCGGGTTTTCGAGGACGCTCTTGCTTGAGCTTGAGGTCCCTAGCAGCGCTGGCGACCCCGGGCTGGCCGCCGCGGTAGTCCAGCTTCAGAAAGCTCAGAACGCCCTGATTCAAGGCGAGTATCGGGATGCCGTCGGGGCCTGTCGCGATGTTCTCGAAGAGGTCTCGAAGGCGGTAGGCGACGATCGCGTTCAGTTGGGTGGCAAGCCCGTTCGAGAACTGGATAAGGCTGAACGGCTGGTTCAGCTCCGGCAGGCACTGAAGAATGTGACGCACCCGGCCAGGCACCGCGATGAGGTGGCAGCGAACATCGACTGGGTGCGACGCGACGCGATCTCGATCGTCACGATGACGGCAGCGGTGATAACGGGCCTCGCCGCGCCAGGGGCTCGGCCCAGTCCGCCGCCGCCTCCCCAAGCAGCGGAGCCGGCGGCACAACAAGACGCGCCCTGAATCCGTCGCAGCGACCATCATCGATCGCAAGATCACGATCGAGTCTCACGGGGTCGACAAGTCCTGGGATCTACAAGCTCCTGGCCCGCTTTACGGGCGGGCGGCTACGAAGCTCTGGAACCGTGTTCCCGGGATCGGCCCCTCGCGACCCAGGCGGCCCTCGCGACCCAGGCGGCCGTAAGCCCTCCAAAAACTGCGATCCGACACACGACCTCATAAGCCGCCCTCTAGGCTCCAAAATGCGCTAAGCTATGCGCCGTCATGACGTTCGAGGTGTTTGGCAAGCGGATGGCCCGCGCCGCCGACAAGCCGTACGTGACGATCCAGAAGAAGGGAATCATCGCGTTTAACCATGCAGCGTTCGCCGCTCTCGGCGAGCCCCGAGCGATCCATCTGCTTTTCGACCGAGACAGCCAGGTAGCGGGATTCCGCGCCGCCGATCCGAATGATGAGCACGCCTACGGGGTCCGAGCCAACACCAAGGGAACCTCGCATCTGGTGTCGGGAATCCTGTTCACCAAGCATTACGGAATCCCAACCGAGACCGCTCGTCGGTGGCTTGGGGCACTGAACAAAGATGGAATCCTGACGATCGATCTGAGAACGGCTCCACAAGCCATCTCTGGCGCCAAGTCCCACGAGGACCGACTGTCCAAACCGACCAGCGATCATCGTGCAGCGTCGTCTTAGCGGCTCCCACGGAAGGCCTTCGGTCGCTGACTCACGCCCCGGCGGCCCGATACAGGGTCACGAGCGACAGGGGGTCCCGCTGGGCTCCCACCATAGGATCGTCCGGGTAGGGGTGCCGACCGCTGGTTCGTTGGGGACGATCATCGCTGTTGTTGGGGCGGCTCACCTACCGGCCGACATCGCGCGTTGGGCATTGCTAGCCATCGGAGTCCCCCTCTTGGCTGTCCTCTACTCAATCATTGTCGTCGTCATCAGCCTGATGCCCGAGGTTCGTCGTCGCCTGCGCCGCATGCTTCGGTAAGGTGGTACCGCGATCCGTGGATCTGTTCCGCGTGGCGCCGCGCCGTTGATGGGATCGCCGACTGATGGCACCATCCCAAGCCAGCCCTTGGCGCAGGAGCTGATGCTTTCGACTTCATCAAACGGCAGCGGTTCGAGGGATCGCGGCGCCGAATGGGTGGCAGGCGTCGGGTGAGTAGCGCAGCTCCCGGACAAACCCCGCCTAGCCGCCCGACGGCCCAGGTGCGGAGCATCGTATGGATGCTCGGCGGAAGCCTCCCGGCCGATCGCATCGAACTGGCGTCCTTGGACGGCGCCTCCGTCTCGTTAAGGCGAGTGTCCGCCGAAGACCAAGCTCGCTGGCGAGACAAGAGAAGGACTCGGATGATGGGTTACGGCGCACTGGGCGATGAAGGTGATGCGCGCCAGCGGAGTTACGTGCACCTGCCCATTCCGGAATGGGTCCTGGACTGCTGCATGACCTGCGTGGAGGTGAGCCGATCTGCCGGTATGCCCGCCGATGTTCTCGACGACGACCTGTTCGCAGCGGGGTTCGCGGCGACCGACGCAGCGCAGCTCGACACCGCGGCTACCGCCGCGGCCGATCTCCTTCGACTCGTCGTGCCTTCGAGTGTTCAGGTGCCGGTCACGGAGTTCCTGCTGGTCGCTCAGCGTGGCAACTACAGTCAGAACCATCAAGCTTCGTCCACGCCCGGCTTCCTCTGGAAGCATGCCCGAGACCGATGGGACCTACCAGCCAGTCAGACGGCGACCATACGCGATTGGTGGACAAGCCTCGCGACCGGTCCAAACAGCGCCACCATCCGGTGGCCGCTGAGACGCTTTGGTGTGGCGATGCAACGCGCCTTCATGGAGGACCGCCTCGTGGACTTCTTCATTGCGCTTGAAGCGCTCTTCAGCCGCGAGACCGACCCGCAGAGAAACACGAGCGCATTGATTGCCGAAAGGACGAATCGGCTTTTGGGCGGCGACCGTCCAACCAGGAAGCTACGGACGAGCCAAATACTCAGCGCTTACGGCATGCGCAACGCCCTCGTCCACGGCCGTCTGCCATCTGAAGGTGATATCGCCCTATCGGCGTCCAACATTGAACGCGTTCTCCGCGATGCGTTAGCAGAGTTGCTCTCGGCCTCGGATCAGGTCGACCCCACCGCTGGAGCCGCCGCGCCAAGCGCGACCAGTCCGGCCGCGCGGGCCAGTTTCAATACAACTTGAGGCGCTGCGCAATGCGACTGAGGCGTCCGGGTGGAGGAGTCGGTCGGACGACGTGTACGCGACAGGAACCGGTGCAAGTCCATCCAATCGCGTCAGTAGTCGCAAGCTGGCCGGCGACAATTTTCACTGCCTGCTGCGCTGAGTGGACGATCCCGAACGTATCCTTGAATTCGACGGTGACGTAGCCGAGAAACGAGTCTCCCAACGGCCGTCCAAAGTCCATGCGCCTTACCTGTCCATCCCTGAGGTATCGGATCACGTTCTGGCCTGGCAGCCACGAGTTCTGCCCGGTGGACGAGTTGGATTGCACGACCTTTGCGATGACGTTGAATGCGTATCCCCCGCCGTCAGCGTAGATATCGACGGCAACTGGCGAGGTCGCATCGAGGTCGCCGGGGACGTCGAAAGACAGGAATGGGGTTAGCTTCCGGTAGTAGTCGTCCTCGCGATCTACGCGGGAGTCGCGAAGCTGCAGCGTAGTTGCCAGCAGGCGCCAACCGTACCGATAGCCGCGACGATCGCCGCGAGCGCGGCAACCGCTGTCCAAAGCGCGACCCAGTCCATTCGCGCTTACGAGCCCTTATCCAATGTCTCCAGGAAGCCCTGGTCGACGACGACGCTCGTGACTATCTTAGCGCCGAGTCGGTGCTCAAGGAGGAGGTCGCACAAACGGTCGCCGTCGATCAGGTCGATCTGCGGCACGCCTTCCCGCGTTGCTTCGCGGGATGCGTCGGGAGTGAACGTCCCGGTGGTGATCAGCAGCCCCTTGTCTCCGCGCCCCGCCATGGCACCACGGAACTCGCGTACCTTGTCCGGTCCCACACTTCCTCGGTAGCGCTTCGATTGGAACACGACCGGGAAACTCAGAAGGGCCAATCGATGTTGGCCGACACCATCGATGCCGCCATCGCCCGATCGCCCGGTCACGATGACCGTGACGAAGCCAGCCGCCTTCAGAAGGCGCTGACACAGCCGCTCGAACGCCGACGGGCTCAGCCCGAGAAGCCGATCGAGGAGTGGATCCTTCCAATTCTCAGAGCCGACGGGTCCCTCATCGATTTCGCCTGTTGCTGGAGTCGCATCGTCGCCTACTCCTGCCGACCCAATTTCACGCCGATCGCTTCCTCGACCAGGCCGGCCTTTACCGATCTGATAGAGCGAGCGGAGCTGCGAGGGGATTGCCTTGACGTCCGCAGCGGTGAGAGCAGAGCCCCTCTCAGAGAGGTCCAGAGCCCATGGCCGTCTGGGGTAAGACCACCGATCTTGCCGAGGTGAGTTCGCGCCCATGCCAGCCGCTTCGTGGCTTGCGTGTGGGGACCATCGCCTTCGAGCACCTGGAGCTGAGCGGGAGTCAACGCCAGGTCGTCTATAACGCGAGCGTCGATCTCGTGTTTGGTCGCCGATCCTCCGAGCGCTCGGAGTGCCTCCAGGGTGGGCCAGTGCAAGTCGGTCACTGACGGCACCTTCGGCTGCTTGTGGTCGATTACGTTCGATTCAACGCCTTCAACGCCGGCCATGATCCCTTCGCGGACTCGACGTCGCTCTCCAGGACGAGGAGATATCCCCACTTCCCGCCGGTCTTCGGATCGGCGTTGACGTGGTTCACCCACCGGAGCGCCGCCTCGGCCTTGCCGAGCACCGCTGGGGTCGACCCCTCCTTCTCCATCTTGATCTCGGTCATGTAGTGGGTGCCCCCCTTCTCAACCACGATGAAGTCCGGGTTGTAGCTGGTCTTCATGCCGCTCCAGAGGATCGGGCAGTCGTTGCGTTCAAGCCTGACCCAGAACGCCACGTCGCTCGCGGCGTCGAAGATGTTCGCGGCCGCTAACTCGGTCCCTGAATCGAACCACGCCTGCGCGTACATCCCCCGCATCCAGCCTTCGTATCCGGCCTGCCTCTCGAACTTGCCGAACCGATCGCCGCTGGCCATCGGGCGTTGCAGGCGAACATTGACGAAGTCGACAACCTCCACGACCTCGTCGTAGGTCGGTTTGGGAGCGAACTCCTTCTGAACCCTTTGGATTAGATCGATCACCCGGGCGGCCACTCGATCGAGGTTCGTCGACAAGACAGGTACCGCCTTCATGCCGAGGCCGGCGACGAGATCGTCGAGAATTGGGGCCAGTCGCGCCCGTTCGGTCGGACGGGCTGGTACGGCATCGGACCCGAGCACGAGATCAGCGAGCTGGCGACGGGCCTCTTCGAGGGCGAGCAGCGGCACGTGTGACGACACCTTGTCGACCGCATCGCTGGTGACCATGTGGGTGGTCTTCAGGCCGTCTCGACCAGTCACGGTCCGGGCGCTCACCTTCACGCGTCGCAGCTCGCCATCGGCGTCCGCGGCGAGCCGCTCCCCGAGCCTCTTGAATGGGTCTCGGTCGGTGATGTCCGAGAGCGTGAACTTGCTCTGGACGCCCGTCATCACCAGCTTCGGGATGCGGAGCCTGACGTCGTCCCGCGGGACCATCTGGACCGAGAGCTGGACCGCCTCCGCTTCGACATGCTCCGTGCGAGCCTCCACGCTTGTTACCGTTGCCACGGCCGAGCCAGGTTCCGGTGCGACTGGCGGCTCGCTGCCATCCTCGCCGGCGACAGGTGGGATAGCCTCGCTTCGCTCGATGACCGCGACCTCTCGGCCATCGGCTCGGCGCGTGGTCGCCATCCAGACTCGATAGTCGATGAAGGCCTCGTTGATCACGTTCGCCTTCTTCAGCAGCTCCTGGTACCGCTCGTGGGCGAGCACCTCAAGCGTGTCGAGCATCTCGATGCCGGTGTAGGCGCCGAAGGGCAACCGCAGCCCGCGCCCGAGGGTTTGCTCGGTGAGGATGTCCGAGATTGACGGCCGCAGGGAGGCAATGACGTATACGGACTTGACGTCCCAGCCCTCCTTCAGCATTCCGACCGACACAATGATCCTGACCTTGCTGGCAGGCGTCTCGACCTGGTCGAGCGCATCGAGTGCTTCCTCGGGCGAGCTTGAGTTGATGTTGAGGATCGTCTCGGCGTAGGCGCCACCGGCGAAACCCGGATCGGTCAGGAGTTCCTCAACCCGGTTGGCGTCCTCGATCGTGGGCGCGACCACCAGCATCATCGGCCGGACCGCCTTCGCTCCGCTGACCTGGCAATACGCCTCGACTGCCTTGGCCTTGGCCTCCAGCAGACGGACGCCGTCCCAGAGCTTCGTCACGTGATCGGACAGATCGTCCTTGCGACCGACGAGCACGGGCGTCTTGACGAGCTGATCCGCAATCGCACGAGCGAGCGGATACCGATAGATGATCTGTTCCGTCGGGGTCTTCTTGTCGGGCGTCGCCGTGAGGCCGACGAGAACCTTGGGCACGAGTTCGCGGATCGCGGATGAGAACGCCTTCCCGTAGTAGCAGTGGTGCTCGTCCGCGAAAACGATCAGGTCCTCCTGCTCTTGAAGGTGATCGTAGAAGGCCTTGCCCAAGCCCTCCTGGAACTTGCGCGTCCGACGGCCGCTCTCCGTCTCCGGCTTCAGCAGAGCCTGGACGGTGAACACGAACAGCTTGACCTCGGACTCGTCCTCCATCGCCGCGCGCATAACCGGCGTAGCGAAGTTCTCTGAGGTGATGACGATCGGCTGCGCTTCCATGCCGGCCAACAAGCTCCGCGCATGGCCCGGAGTGAAGTTGTCGACGGTCTTGCGGAGGATGGTCTTCCCGGGTGTGATTACGGCGAAGTTACGAACGCCTTCGGCCGCAAAGTAGTCGATCGCAGCGGCCATCACGTACGTCTTGCCGACCGCCGTCGCCAGGTCGACCACGCACTCAAACGGAGGTTCTCCTCCGTCCACTTCGTAGCGCTGAGCGACCTATCGAGTCGACGGCATCTCGGTTGGGTGCGCGCAGATCGAGGCGGGATGCGATTGCCTCGATTGTCTGGGAGTCGATGAGCGGGGGTGCAATGCTCATGGCCGCGTCGTATCGGCCATTGCGGTCGCAGCGGTCCCATTTGGAGCTTGGCGATCCTCATTCTGGCGGGCCTCCCGAATGCCAAAGAGCCGTCTCCTAGACGTCCGATAGTCGGCCAAGATGGATGCTGGAATCCGCCGCACTCTCGAACCCGGGCTAATCGCCTTCAGTGCAGTCTCTGCGTCCTCAGAAACCGCCGTGCCACAGATGACTACGCGCTCGGTCTCCTCCAATCGCGCGGCGATGAGGTCAACCACCTCGACGGTTATCAGCCCATCAACCACAGCGAGAAGGGATCTCCCTTTCAATCCGCAGAAGGGCGGGTCGTAGTGAAACTCGTAACCGAGCTGGGCTGCGGTGGCCTCTGCGAGATGCCCATTGACCGCCCAATCCGCCAGGATGACGTATCCGCCGGATTCGATAAACATCGACGGTGCCACGTCGAGAATCCGGAAGCCCCCTCCACCTCGCCATCCGACCGACTCTGTAATGCCGCCCGGGTCCTGTCCGCGACAGACCTTCTCTAATCGAGGAACGGCGTAGCCCGCAAGGGTCTCGGCGCTTCGCTCCACGCCGATCCAGCGGCGGCCGAGCTTGTGAGCGACCGCGGCCGTTGTGCCAGAACCTAGAAAGCAGTCAAGTACGAGATCGTCAGGTGCGCTTGCGACGCTGAGGATCCTGCGAATCAATCGCTCGGGCTTAGGAGTCGCGAACAGCTCGGCTGTCCTGCCGACCCGGGAAGAGTCGTTTCAGCTCGCTCTTCGCCTGTCGGTTGTGGCCCGTCTCGGCCAGGTCAACCCAAAGCGAGGAAGCCGGCAGCCCCTGGTGATCCTTGAGGTAGGTCCGTCGACGAATTCCGGTCTCGTCGGCGTTGAATCGTATTTCGCCTTCAGCGATTCTTCGCCAGAGCGTTTCCTCCGACCAGCGCCATCCGTTGGGTGGCGGCGGAATGCGATTTCCGCCTGGCGTCACGATCGTGTATCGGAGGTTCTCTCGCGGATTGGGTGAATTAACTGGGTTGCCGTCGAACCACGGACCACGCGGATCGTTGTCCGGATTCTTGAAGTGGGCGGCCTGGTCTGACGTGGGCGGCAATTTGTCCGACACCCAGTCCTCCGACCGCGCGTAAACCAGCAAGTAGTTGTGATCTGTCGAGAACTGCTTTGCGTCGTTGTTGCTGTTGTCCGAGCTGCGCCAAACGATCGTGGCGACGTAGCAGGAGCTTCCGAACACCTCGTCCATCACAGACCGAAGGCGGTGTTGCTCAGAATCATCGCAATGGACCCACGCGGTTCCTGACGGTGCAAGCAGAGTTCGCACTTGCAGAAGGCGGTCGCGCATCATCGTCAGCCAGACCGAGTGCTCCAGCGCGTCGTCGTATTGCTCGAAAGCTTGCTGAGTGTTGAACGGCGGATCGAGGTAGGCAAGCTTGACCTTGCCGAGGGACCCGCGCTGGAACTCCGGGATTCGGGCGAGGCTGGTCAAGGCATTGAGGGCGTCGCCCCGGATGAGGAGGTTGTCAGCAGCGCGGCGCGTTGCCGGCCCGACCTCGCCCACTTGGCCGGCGTCGTGCAGAAGCCGGACCTCGGCCACACGGTAGTCCGCTGGCGGAACCCAGCGGTAGGCGCCGTCCTCTGACCACAGGAGCGCCTGGTCCTTGTTCGTCCAGGTGAGTTCCAGCCGCCCGCGATGCTCCGGAGCCATGCCTCGCCGATCATCCATCTCAGCCAAGCGTAAATGGCCCGGACCGCCCTCCGGGCCAGCGGTGGCGGCTCGAAGGGGCCGGACTCTGACCCCGTCCTACCGCGAGCGGCTCTTTTGCGGTTGATCCTGAACTCAGCGGGCGCTCAGCGGGCGCTCAACGGGCGCGGACAACCAACCGTCTTGGCCGACTCACGGAAGGCGCTCGACCTGAAGGAATCTCGGCAGGCGCGTCGTGCCCAACCACTCGAATACCGAAGGCGGTCGGAAGGCGCCTTCCAGGCCGGGGACGCACGTCTTGGCGAGTCCTCCAACCTCACGATCTCGAACTCGGCGGGCGGTCGGCAGGCGGACAGAAGGCGGAGAGAAGGCGGCAACGTGCGATGAACGTGCCGTCCGGTCTTCAAGGGTGACTGGCTGAATACGCCGAGGATTAGGCTGCCGGCCCGCCTCCGGCTCCAACGCGGGCCTTAGAGCGAGCCAGCGGGCGGTCAGCGGGCGCCCGTTTGAGTGAATGGTGCGCATGATTCCGCACCACCTCGTAACGCATCGTTCGCGACCGCCGCCGATCGTGTCGATCAGATGATGCACTTCGTCGCCGCGATCAGGGCCGCAGCTGACGGCCTCGTGTTCATCACGACCCATGCCGTCCATATGGCGGCAAGGCCGGCGGCCGAGTCGGCTCTCGGCGTCCTGCTGGTCTGGTTGCTTATCAAGTTGCGCGTCCCCGTCCGGTTCCTCGCTCGGCTGCGGCCAGATCAAGGTAGTGCGAATCGATCCGCCGGCAGAGAGCGCCTTCCGCCCGGAGGCGTGGGTGACGTTCCACCGCGCGATGGTCGGCATGTCCGCTCCCTGGTGGAAGCGCCCGACCCGCGGCCAGGCCTCCGTCGTCTACGAATTCGTCATCCTCTCCGACAGCTCCCGGTCGGCCGAGAAGTTCATGCACGGGATCAAGGTCCTGATGGCCAAGAACTACATCGACAACCTGGCCGAGGAGGTATCGAAGGGGCTCCGCGAGAAGGCCGAGCAGGGCATGTGGCCGTCCTTCGCACCCTTGGGCTACCGGAATGTCAGCGTCGAGGACGGTCGCCGGGGGATCGAACCCGACCCCGAGCGAGCCCCGCTGATCGCCCAGCTCTTCGAGTGGTACTCGACCGGCGACTACTCGCTGAAGGGCGTCGCCCAGAAAGCTCAACAGGCCGGCATCACCTTCCGCAAGAGCGGCGGGCCGCTGCCCACCCCGACGATCCACAAGATCCTTCGGCACCGGATCTATACCGGCGAGTTCTCCTGGAAGGGCCGCATCTATCCCGGCAAATACGAGCCGATCATTTCCAAGGACCTCTTCGAGCGCGTCCAGGACGTGCTCGACGGGCGCGGGTAACTGGGTCCCAAGCGGCACCGGCACCGGTTCGCCTTCTCCGGGCTGATCCAATGCGGTCATTGCGGCTGCGCCCATGACTGCCGAGCTTCAGAAGGGCCGCTACGTCTACTACCGATGCACCGGCTACAAGGGCCGCGGCCCCGAGAAGTACGCCCGCGAGGAGACGATCGCCGAGCAGTTCGGCGACCTGCTGCGGGGACTCCACCTTGACCAGGATATACAGGAGTCCTCACGAAGGCGTTGCGGCAGAGCCACCAAGACGAGAAACGCTTCCACGACGAGGCGCTCGCACGGCTCACCACCGAGTTCGATCAGCTTCAGAACCGGCTCGACACCAAGTACGTCGACAAGCTCGACAGCAAGATCAGCGAGTCCTTCTACGAGCGCAAGGCCGGCGAGTGGCGGGCCGAGCAGGACCGGATCGCGGAGGCGATTCAGGATCACCGCCGCGCTGATCGGAGCTACGCAGACACTGGCGTCCGCCTCCTCGAACTCGCGAGCGGTGCCCACGCCGCGTTCATGAGTCAGGGAAGTGACGAAAGGCGCGAGCTCCTACAGCAGGTTGTTTCGAACTCCTCCTGGAAGAACGGCCGCCTCGCGGTCGAGCTGCACCAACCCTTCGATTTGATCTTGGAACGCGCTGCTCAGGCGAGGACGGCGGACGCGGACGACGCCACCACGGGGGTCGTGAGGGCCGATTTGAAAACTGGCGGAGAGGGAGGGATTCGAACCCTCGAGGCGGTTGCCCGCCTACGGCATTTCCAGTGCCGCGCCCTCGACCGGACTAGGCGACCTCTCCTTCACGCTGCGACGTGTCAGTTTAGTCAGCCGCCTCCTCGCTGCCGTCCTGAGACCAGCGCGTGTGGAAGGCGCCGGGCCTGTCCAGCCGGCGATAGCCGTGGGCGCCGAAGTAGTCACGCAAGCCCTGGATCAGGTTGGCGGGGCTCCGCTCCCGGCGATAGCCGTCGTAGTACGCAAGGGCCGAGCTGAAGGCGGGCACAGGCACGCCCAACCCAACAGCTGCGCCCACCACCCGCCGCCAGGCTTCCTGCGCCTGGTTCACAGCGTCTCGGAAGTAAGGGGCCAGCAGCAGCTGAGGGAGCTCGCGGTCCTCGTCGTAGGCGGCTTTGATGCGGTCCAGGAAACGGGCGCGGATGATGCAGCCACCGCGCCAGATCGTCGCTATCTGACCCAGGTCCAACTCCCAGCCATACTCTCGGGCGGCCGCTGTCAGCTGCTCGAAGCCCTGCGCGTAGGCCACCACCTTGGAGGCGTAAAGCGCCGTTCGGATGTCCTCCACCAACCCCTCGGTCGCCCTGCCGGCGGGACCGCGCAGCACTCGCGCGGCGGCTAGCCGCTGCTTCTTCTGGGCCGACAGAGCACGGGCGAACACCGCCTCTGTGATGGCGGTGACAGGCACCCCCAGCTCCAGTGCTGACTGCGAGGACCAGCGGCCCGTGCCTTTCTGCTCCGCCTCGTCCACTATCACGTCGACCAGCGGCTGACCGCTGGTGTCGTCGACTTTGGCCAGCACTGCGGCGGTGATCTGGATCAGGTACGAGTCCAGGTCGCCCTCGTTCCACTGCTGGAAGATTCGGGACTGCTCGGTCGCGCTCAGGCCGAGACCTGAGCGCATGAGATCGTAGGCCTCGGCGATGAGCTGGATGTCGGCGTACTCGATGCCGTTGTGCACCATCTTCACGTAGTGACCGGCGCCATCCGCACCGATGTAGGCGCAGCAGGGCACGCCCTCGACCTGAGCCGCGATCTGCCTGAACACGGGCTCGACCCGCAGGTACGCCTCCCGGGTACCACCCGGCATGAGGCTGGGTCCGTGGAGAGCGCCCTCCTCCCCACCGGAGACGCCGCTGCCGAGGAAGCTCAAGCCCGCCGCCTCGAGCTCTCGCGCTCGACGCCGCGTGTCCTGGAAGAACGAGTTGCCACCGTCGATCAGGATGTCCCCTGGAGCCAGATGCGGCCGCAGCTCGGTGATCGCAGCGTCTACCGGCTCGCCCGCCTTGACCATGAGCAGGATGGGTCGCGGCCGCTCGATGCTGGCCACGAAATCCGACACGTCGCCGGCCGGGACGAACATCCCCTCCGTTCCGTGCTCGGCGATCAGCCGGTCGGTCCGCGCTCGAGTGCGGTTGTAGACGGCCACCGGCATGCCACGGCTCGCGATGTTTCGGGCCAGGTTCTGCCCCATCACCGCCAGGCCGAACACCCCGAAATTCGCCTCTGCCTGGCTGGCGCTCACGCCAGAGACCCCAGGATCTGCAGGCCGCCAGGACCGGCCACTATTGCCGCCTGGGTGAGGCCGCAGAACAGGCCGTGCTCGATGACGCCGGGCACGGACTTGAGGAGTGCTGCCGTTTGCTCGGGTTGCTTCAGTCCGCCCGCAAAACTGAGGTCGAGGATGAGGTTTCCATTGTCAGTCAGATATGGCTGTTCGGTACCCCCGCGGAGCAGCCAGCTCGCGCCCAGCGCCTCCAGCCGGCGTGCGGTCTGCGGCCAGAGAAAGGGCGCCACCTCGACAGGTACCACTCCCCGCCCGAGCCGATCAACCAGCTTGCTGGCGTCGGCGATGACCACGAAGCGCTCCGTGTTGAGTGCCACCAGCTTCTCGCGGAACATGGCTCCGCCGCGCCCCTTGACAAGGCTCAGGTCGGGAGCGATCTCGTCCGCGCCGTCGACTGCCAGGTCCAGCGACCGGGAAAGGGGCGCCTCGACTGGCAGCATCTTCACCCCTGCCTCACGAGCCAGCTCAGCGCTTGCCAGAGACGTGGCCAGACCCCGCAGGTGAAAGCCTCGCGCAGTGAGGTCCCGCAAGCCTGTGATGAAGTGGTGGGCTGTCGAACCGGTGCCCAGGCCCAGCAGCATTCCGTCTCCGACGAGCGCCAGGGCGCGCTCGGCGGCCGCACGCTTCCAGCGCTCGGGCTCAGCCTCCACAGGCCCTGCGCAGCTCCCGGATGCCTGCCGTCAGCCCTTCGGGATGGCCGAACACCGAGGTGCCCGCGACCAGCAAGGTGGCACCCGCGGCGGCGCACAGCGGCGCGCTGGCGGTGTCAATGCCGCCATCCACCTCGATCTCAACGTTGGGCGCCAGATCCCGGACCCGACCGATCTTGGCAGGGCTGGAGCCGATGAAGCGCTGGCCGCCAAAGCCAGGTTCCACAGTCATGACGAGAACCATGGATACGAGGTCCACCAGCTCCCGCAACATCTCCACAGGAGTGCCGGGGTTCAGCACCAGACCGGGCTCTGAACCCGCTTCCCGGATGGCCGTGAGAGTCCTGTAGAGCGAGGTGGTGGACTCGACCTGTACCAGTATGTAGTCGGCGGCGGCCGAGGCGAAGGAGCTCACGTACTGCTCGGGCCGCTCCACCATCAGGTGCGCTTCCACTGTCAGTCCTGGCGCCGCTCGCTTAACAGCTCTCACCACATCCGGGCCGAAGGTGAGGTTCGGCACGAAGTGGCCGTCCATCACATCGACCTGCACCCGCTCGCAGCCGGCTGCGTGTACCTCTCGCACCTGCTCCCCCAGCCGCGCCAGGTCAGCGGCCAGGATGGAGGGGACGATCTGGATCAAGCGCTGCTCAGCTCGCCGGCGGCGGCCCGATCCACCATGTACTCGGCAGTGGGGATGAGGCCGGCCGGCACCTCTCCTCTGGCTGCCCGGGCGAGCGCCTCGCTCTTGTCGCCCCCGGTGATCAGGAACACTGTGCGCCCTGCTCTGCGCAGTGTCTCCAGACCCAGGCTGACGCGGTCGGGCGGTGGTTTGGGCGCGCCATGCACGGCCACGACGCTGGCCCCGCTCTGGAGGGCGGGGCTGCCCGGGAAGAGCGAGGCCGTATGGCCGTCGGGGCCCATGCCGAGCAGGACCAGGTCCAGCGGCGCCAGGCCGTCGACCACCTTGGCGTAAGCGGCGGCAGCCTCCTCCGCCCCCAGCTCGGCAGCCATTCGGTGCACAGTGGCGGGCTGCACTCGATCCAGCAGCGAGCGGCGGGCCATGAGATAGTTGCTCTCGGGGTGTTCCGGCGGCACGCAGCGCTCGTCGCCGAAGAGGATGGTGACCCGACCCCAGCTGACCGGCGCCTCGGCCAGGATCTGGTAGCAGCGGGCCGGCGTCGAACCCCCCGCCAGCACCAGCGTGCGAGCTCCGCCTTGGATCGCCGCCGCCACCAGTCTGGCCCCAGCGCGAGCGACAGCCTCGGCGTCGTCTTGGACCTGGAGATTCATCGGAGCCCGTCCTGCAGCTCTGCCGCCGCCGACAGCGAGCGCATGAAGACACGGTCTCGCCGGGCTACTGCCAGGGCCTGAACCAGGAGTTCCGACTCATCCTGCGGCGGCAGTGCCAACCGCTGCCGGATGGCCGGCTGGCCGGCCAGCTCGATGGTCATGTGAGCGTGGTCGTCCCGCTCCGGGTGCAGCTCGATGGTGTTGAGACAGCGGAGACCGCCGCTTTCCGCCTCCAGGCGAAGCCTCGTCGCCGTTCCCCTGGGCAGCGTCGTCCGGCCCGAGGAGCGCAGGGCCACCGGGATCAAAGCCCCGCCGGGCGCCTCGTAGATGGCGTCAGCGTGCTCGTCGGTCACCGCCGCTGCCCGCAGCAATCGCCAGCCCAGGGCGCCGGCGATCCAGCCGGTGAGCAGCGAGCCTCCCACCCACGCTGCCTGCCCCTCTCCTGCGCAGTCGATGTCGAACCGCCCAATGCCGCCCAGCAGAACCCGTCGCTCGGGTGGCGAGAAGAACTGGCTGAGACTTTCCCGCCAGGGCCGCTGCCGCGACCAGTGAAGGTCAGCGAAGCCTATCCGGCCGCCGAGCCGATCAGCCAGGCCGGCGAACTCCAAAAAGGCAGTGGCCGGCTTCTCAAAACCTGCCGAATCCACTATCAGCACGTCGCAGATGGCGAGAGCGTTGCGCAAGCCGCGCTCGCCCAGCGGGGGAGTCCCCGCCCACCAGAGGTACGTCGGCACGTCGGCGGCCAGCAGTGGCTCGACAAAGCTCGCCAGATGGTCGGCCGCGGGGCCGCTCACCGCCAGGTAGATCTGCTCCCGCTGGATGGTCTCGCCGCGGACCAGCTGATGGGCTTCGGTAACTATCTCCGCGTCCAGATTGGGGCGGTCCTTCTCCCCCGCCCGACGGATGACGACCGCGCGCAGAGGATGGCTGGCAGCCATCCTCTCCACCACCTCCTGCGTCTCTTCGGCCCGCGCCTGGGAACCTACGCAGACGACTAGGTTCATGACGCTGTTGCGGGGGTGAGGGTGGCCCTGGTCCTCTGCTTCCGTGTGCGAGATGTCGTGATGGAGCTCGGACAAATGGCTCAGCACTTCGCCGAGCGTGACACCCTTACCGCTCCAGCGGCGCTCACGGACCCTGTCGCTGTGGAGCTTGGCTACGGACGATGCCATTCGCGCCCGTCACCTGCCAGCAGCAGATCCGAGGCCAAGGGACCCCAGCTGCCGGCGGCGTAGGTCTGGAGCGGTGGCTCGTGCGTTCGCCAGCCGTCCTCGATCGGGTCGATCAAGCTCCAGGCGGTCTCCACCTCGTCAGAGCGGGTGAAGAGTGTGGGGTCGCCCAGCATGCAGTCGACCAGGAGGCGCTCGTAGGCATCGGGCGCGTCATCCAGAAACGAGGTGGTGTAGAGGAAGTCCATGTTGACGCTGCGAATGACGAGCCCAGCGGTGGGCACCTTCGCCCCAAAGCGCAGCGAGATCCCCTCTTCCGGCTGGATCCTGAGCACTATGGCATTGGGCTCCAACTCACGGCTTGCCTCGCGGCCAAAGGTGAGGTGCGGCGGCCGCTTGAACTGCACCCGGATCTCCGTCACCTGCTTCGGCAGCCGCTTGCCGGCCCGCAGGTAAAACGGCACTCCCGCCCAACGCCAGTTGTCGATCTGGAGCTTGATGGCTGCGTAGGTCTCGGTCTCGGAATCCCTGGCGACGCTGTTCTCGTCGCGGTAGCCCGACACCTCCTCGCCCAGCACCCAGCCCTTCTCGTACTGCGCTCTCACGGTTTGCGTGCTCACGTCCTCGGGGCTGAGCGGCCGCACGGCCCGCAGCACCTTCACCTTCTCATCCCGTACAGCCGTCGACTCGAACGCGACAGGAGCCTCCATGGCCACCAGCGTCAGCAGCTGCAAAGCATGGTTCTGGACAATGTCGCGGAGGGCTCCGGCGCGATCGTAGTAGGCGCCGCGGTTCTCGACCCCGAGCGGCTCAGCGACAGTGATCTGCACATGGTCCACGAGTTGGCAGTTCCAGACAGGTTCGAAGATGGAGTTGGCAAAGCGAAAGGCGAGGATGTTCTGGACTGTCTCCTTGCCGAGGTAGTGATCGATGCGGTAGAGGCTCTCCTCGGGAAAGACGCTGCGCAGAGTCTGGCCCAGCTCGCGGGCTGAGCGGAGGTCGGTTCCAAAAGGCTTCTCGACGATGATCCGGCGGTAGCCGGCGCCGCGGTTCAGACCCTGCGTCTTGAGCTGATTGGCGATCATGCCGTATGTCGGCGGCGGCGTGGCGCAGTAGAACACGACGTTGCCCCCCGTGTGGCGCGCCTTGTCGAGCTCTGCCAGCCGCTTCGCCAGAGCCTTGAAGTCGTCAGCCTTGCCGAAGTCCACAGGCACGTACTCCAGATCCTTGGCGAAATCCTTGATCGCCTCCTTGTCGGCCGGCTGAGTCCGGGAATACTCGGCGATGGTGTCGATCGCCAGCTTGCGAAAGGCGTTGCTGTCCAGCTTGTCGATGGCGGCGCCGACGAGCGCGAAGCCGGCCGGCAGGAGCCGGTTGCGGTGCAGGTTGTACAGCGCTGGCAGCAGCTTGCGATGACTCAGATCGCCGGTCGCGCCGAAGATGACCATCAGCGCCGGGGCCGCGGAGCGATACTCACTCAGACCTGCCGCCAGCCGGTTCTCAGGCAACTCCTCCGCTCGGCTGACAGGCGCGCTCAGCTGGCCGTCGGCCCGACCGCCATTCGACTCGGCTCCCTTACCGGGCTTTTTGGTTCGCGGTCGGGTCTTCCCCTTCACGGCCGCGTCGACTTCACCGCGTGCCCGCCGAACTGGTTTCGCATCATGGCCAGCATGCGGTCGGAGAAAGTGTCCTCCAGCCGGCTGCGGAATCTCTCGTAAAGCGCCATCGTAATGGTCGGCGAGGGAACCGCCTGCTCGACAGCTGCCAGCACAGTCCAGCGGCCCTCACCGGTGTCCTCGACATAGCCCTTGATGCCCTCCAGACCGGGGTCCTTGGCCAGCCCGTCCGCGATCAGATCCAGCAGCCACGAGCGCACCACGCTGCCCTCCCGCCAGGCTTCGGCGATCGCTCCCATGTCCATGCCGGGGAAGTGCTCGGCGGCCTGCATTATGTGAAAGCCCTCCGCATACGCCTGCATCAGCGCGTACTCGATGCCGTTGTGCACCATCTTGACGAAGTGCCCCGAGCCCTCCGGACCTGTATGAACCAGGCCGCCGCCCTCCGGCGCCAGAGCCTGGAAGATCGGCTCGCAGTGCTGGTAGGCGTCGTCGCGGCCACCAATCATCAGGCTGTAGCCGTTCTGCAAGCCCCAGATGCCGCCCGAGGTGCCGGCGTCGAGGTACCTCAGACCCCGCTCCTTCAGCACTTCGGCATCCTGCATCGCCAGCTTCCAGTTGGTGTTGCCGCCGTCGATGACCACGTCACCCTGGTGCCCCAGCTCGGAGAGCTTCTTGATGGTCTGGGAGGTGGGGTCGCCGGCCGGCACCATCACCCAGAAGATCCGCGGTGTCTCCCGAAGCTTGTCGGCCAGCTCCTCCAAGCTGCCGGCCCCTTCCGCTCCGCCTTCCACCGCCTTCTGGACAGCCTCTTGCGAGTGGTCGAAGGCAACCACCTGATGTCCGTGGCGGAGGAGCCGCGTGACCATGTTGCCGCCCATCCGGCCGAGGCCGATCATGCCTATCTGCATAGTTGCGCTCCTTTGGGAAGTGAGTTCGGGATCAGTTGCCCACCGTTTCGATCGCGGCGGCCAGCCCGGCCCAGGCGGTCCTTGGCGAGCTGCCCAAATTCACCCGCAGCACAGGCAGGCGACGGGACTGAAGCGACTGCAGGTCCCCCAACGCCTGCGCCTGCTTCAGAGTTGAGAAGCTGTAAGGCTCCCCCGGGATCACGGCGTCCCTGGCGTCCTCCTGCACGATCTGCAGGAACAACCCGGTTGCCGGTCCGCCCTTGTGAAGCTGGCCCGTGGAGTGGAGGAAGCGGGGACCGTAGCCAGCGGTGGTGGCCAGCTTCGTCCGGTCCCGAACATGGGTGCGGATCCGGCGCAGCGCCGCCTCCGATTCACGACTGCGCGCTGTGTAGGCCATGACCGCGAAATAGGAGTTGGACTTAGCCGTCTTCAGCAACTTGGCTACAGCAGCGGCGGCTTGGCCGGGGCTGACCTGATCCACCGCCGGGAAGGCGCCTTCCTTCTGCCAGGCGGCCAGCGCTTTCTTGGTGTTGTCCTTGCTCTCCTGGACGTTGGGCTGGTCGAACGGATTGATGCCCAACACCGAGCCGGCCAGCGCCGTGGCGATCTCCCAGAGCAGGATCTCGCCCGCAAGATCCAGCTCGTCGCGCAGGGTCAGGGTGATCACCGGCAGGCCGGCTTTTTCCAGTGCGGCAACAGCCGTGTTTTCGAGGTCCCGCGCCATCCGTGTGTAGACGAAGACCCGGTCCTGACCGTAAACGGCGGGAGGGCCGAGACTCTCCCCCTCGATCGGGATGATGCCTTTGCCCTGTTTGCCTGTGCTCTCGGCGAGCAGCTGCTCCAACCAGTAGCCGAAGGTCGCCACCTTGGGGGACATCACCAGCGTCACCTTGTCCCTGCCGCGAGCGGCCAGCGTGCCCAGGGTGGCGCCGAGCCAAGCGCCCGGATTCTTCTCCACCGGCAGACCCGCATCGCACGCGTGGGCCATCTCTTCGGCTTTTTCTAGGAAGGCGGGCAGATCGACGCCCAGCAGCGCCGCGGGGACCAGACCGAAATAGGACAGCGCGGAATAGCGACCGCCGATGTCAGGCGGGTTGAGGAAGATCCAGCGGAAGTCCCGCTCGGCGGCCAGCTTCTCCAGGGAGCTGCCGGGATCGGTGATGACCGCGAAATTGCGTTCAGGTTTCCGGCTGCCTGACTCCTTCACCGCCTCCCAGAAGTAGGCGAGATGGGAAAGCGTCTCCAGAGTCCCGCCCGACTTGCTGGCCGCGATGAAGAGGGTGTCAGCCGGATCGATGCGGCGGCGCAGCGCGAGCAGCGTGCCGGGGTCGGTGGTGTCGAGGACGTGGAACCGAGGCAGGCCCCTGCGGCCACCGAACGTTGCCTGAAAGACGTCAGGCGCCAGGCTGGAACCGCCCATGCCCAGCAGTACCACGTCCTCGTAGGTGCGTGTGTCGCGGGCCTTGCTGAGGAGGCCCGGCGCCTGCTCCTGCATCTTCTCAGCCACGTTGAGCCAGCCCGTCCACTTCTGCGGTTCGGTGCCCGCCACGAAGAGCGAAGTGTCCTTGGACCAGAGCTTCTTCGGCGCCTCCCGCTTCTGGAGTTTGGCCACAGTCTCGTCCACTGCCGGCTGGAGCGTCCCCAGCGAGTGCCACATGCGCGGGCCCCGGCCACTCTTAATCTCCCTGGCAGCCTCCTTCAGGGCACCGAGCAGGCTCTGGAAAGACTTCTCGAAGGCGTCGACACCCTCCACCTCGAGCTGCTTCGTGATCTCCGTGAGCTCGATGCCGAGGGAGGCCAGCTCCGCCAGCTGCCGCATGGCCAGGTCCAGGTTGTCGTCCAGGCTCCGGCGAACCTCGCCGTGCTCGCGGAAGGCGGCCAGCGTGGCGGGTGGCACCGTATCGACAGTGTCAGGTCCGATCAGCTCCTCCACATACATGGTGTCGTGGTAGCGCGGATCCTTGGTCGACGTGCTCCCCCAGAGACAGCGCTGGCGCCGGGCGCCGGCCTTCGCCAAGGCCTGCCAGCGGGGACCTGCGTGCAGCTGCTGGAAATGCTGATAAGCGGTCTTCGAATTGGCGATCGCGGCCTTGCCCAGCAGGGCCGTCAGGCGCCGCCGCTCGGCCGGATCGCTGGTCGCCTGAATGCGCTCCTCCAGCAACTTGTCAACTTTGGAATCAACCCGGCTCACGAAGAAGCTCGCGACGCTGGCTACCTGGCTCAGATCACCGCCCTTCTTCTGCAGATCCTCCAAACCGGAGAGATACGCATTCACCACCTGGTCGTAGCGATCGATGGAGAAGATGAGCGTGACGTTGATGTTCACGCCCTCGCCGATCATCTGCCGGATCGCCGGCAGTCCCGGCTTCGTGGCAGGAATCTTGACCATCACGTTCGGGCGATCAGCCCGCCGCCACAGGTCGCGCGCGATGCCGACTGTCTTCTTGGTGTCTTGCGCAGCCACCGGTGAGACCTCGATGCTGACGTAGCCGTCGGCACCCCGGGTCTGGTCGTAGACCGGGCGGAAAACGTCCGCCGCGTCCCGGATGTCGTCGAGCATCAGTGCCCAGAGGATGTCGTCAGGCTTCTGACCGCTCTTGACCATCCGCACCAGCGCCTCGTCGTAATCGGTCGAGCCGGAGACGGCCTTCTCGAAGATGGTCGGGTTGGAGGTCACGCCTGTGACCCCCTCGTCCCGCAGGCGAGCGAGCTCGCCCGAAGTGATCAGCTGGCGTCGGATGTTGTCCAGCCAGAGGCTCTGGCCTTGCTTGTGAACCTGCTTCAAAGGGCTTGCCATGTTTCTAGCCCTCCTTGACCAGCTTTTTGGCGGCGGCGACTATGTGCTTGGCCGAGATCCCCGCCACGTCCAGCAGCTCCGCGGGGGTGCCGGAGGTCGGCAGACCACGCACTGCGCAGTGGGCCACCCGCGGCGGCTGCGGCTCGAGCGCCAGGGCCTCCATGACCGCGGCGCCCAAGCCGCCTTCGGGATAGTGGTCTTCGGCCACCACCAATCGCCCACCTGTGGCCTTGGCCGCCGTGCGGAGCGTCTTTCCATCTACAGGCTTCACGCTGTAGAGGTCGATGACGCGAGCCCTGATCCCCGCCCGGGCCAGATCGTCGGCCGCCGCCAGGCACTCGTGGAGGGTGACGCCGGCACCGATCAGCGCCACCTGATCGTCGTTGGACTTGCGCAGGACCTTGGCGCCCCCGACTGGAAACTCCTCGTCCGCGCCGTAGAGCACTGGGTAGCCACCTCGGGTGGTACGCATGAACACCACTCCCTCGGTCTCCGTCATCGCCGCTGTCAGCTTGGCCGCCGAGGTGGCGTCCGAAGGATAGAGGACGGTTGAGCCGCCGATCGCTCGCATCGAGCCAAGGTCCTCGAGCGCCATCTGGGAAGGCCCGTCCTGCCCGATCTCCACGCCCGCGTGCGAGCCGGCCAGCCGGATGTTCGCCTGCGAGATGGACGCCATGCGGACAAAGTCGTAGGCCCGGCTGAAGAAGGCGGCAAACGTGCTGGCGAACGGCCTGTAGCCGCGCACACTCATGCCGACAGCGGCCGCCACCAGCATCTGCTCGGCGATGTACATCTCGAAGAAGCGCTCGGGGTACTTGTTGGCGAACTCGTCCGAGTGGGTGGAGTTGCTGACCTCTCCGTCCAGCGCCACCACATCCGGCAACGCGCCCAGCGAGAGCAGCGCGTCGCCATAGGCCTTGCGGGTCGGGACCTTGTCGCCCTTTTTGTACTTGGGCAGCTCGAGCTTGCCAGCTTTTGCTCGATGTGGCTGACCGGCCTTCGGTTTCAGCGTCTTGACTGTGATGTCGCGTTCTCCGCCGAGCTCCTTGATCGCCCGCTCCGCCATGTCGGGCGGCAGCGGCTTGCCGTGCCAGCCGTCCTTATTCTCGATCTCACTGAAGCCCTTACCCTTCAGAGTGCGAGCGATGATCACCGTGGGGCCGTCGGCGCCGCGCGCGTCGGCCAAGGCCTCGTCGATCTCCGCCAAGTCATGGCCGTCGATCTCGATGGCACGCGCGCCGAAGGCCTTGACCCGATCCCTGTAAACGTTGAGGTTCCAGCCGAACTCGGTCTCTCCGCGCTGGCCCAGGCGGTTCACGTCGAAAATCGCAGTGAAGTTGTTGAGTCCGTAATGGCCTGCCTTGTCGAGACCTTCCCAGATGGAGCCCTCGGCGACTTCTGAATCGCCGCACAGCGTCCAAACGTGGTAGGGCAGCCGGTCCAGATACTTGCCGGCCAGGGCCACGCCTACAGCTATCGGCAGGCCCTGGCCCAGGGAACCCGTGGCCACGTCCACCCAGGGCAGGACCGGGGTGGGGTGCCCCTGAAGCCGGGAACCTAGCTTGCGGAATGTCATCAGTTCTGTGTCGTCGATGGCGCCCGCAGCTTTGAAGACTGCGTAGATGAGCGGTGAGGCGTGCCCCTTGGAGAAGATCAGGTGATCGTTGGCCGGGTTGTCAGGCTGCTTCCAGTCGTAGTTGAGATGTCGACTCAGCAGCACAGCCAGGAGGTCAGCGGCGGACATCGAGGAGGTGGGATGGCCCGAGCCCGCCTCTGTGCTGCAGCGAATCGAATCGATCCGCAGCTGGGCCGCCAGATCGCGCAGTGCGCCCAGTTCCTTGCCGGTCAGACTGGTGGTTGCAGTGGCCATGCGCTTGCTCCCTGTTGCTTCATGCCCCCGCCAGTTCGAGCGGGTTCGTTTCGAAGAGTTTCCAAATCACAAGTTACGCCACGCTGCACTCGGGTTTGCCGTCCGCCGGGTGGCATGGCCCCCTCGCTCAGGCATGGGCAGGTGCCGCAGCAGCCGGCGGAGCGCCCTCGACCAACAGCCTGTAGAGCCGTGCCTGGCGGCGAGCCGCCTGACGATAAACGCTGTGGGTCTTGGGATCCGGCTCGTATACGTTGCCGCGCCGCGTGTCCAGCGCCGGCTTTAGGCCCAGGTGCTGCAGCGCAAGCAGGGCGGCGCCGTGGCTCGAGGCTTCGAATGACTCCGAGACGGACACCGGCTTACCGACCGCGTCAGCCATGATCTGCGACCACAGCGGCGAGGCATGCAGCGCGCCGCCACTGGCCACCAACGTCTTGGCGCCGGGCACCGTCCGGTCAAGCGCCCTGTCGACCTGCGCGAACTGCAGCGCCACGGCTTCAAGTCCGCTGCGAGCGATGTGGTAAGCGGTTGTGGCCTGTGTCAGGCGGGCCAGCGAGCCAGTGGCATGAAGTGCGAAGCCAGGGCTGCGTTCGCCCGCCAACAGCGTCAGGAAGTCGGGTCCGGAGGCCGGCTCCAGCCGAGCCAGGCGCTCCTCTAGGCCCTCCCGCTCCAGGCGCAGGTTGCTCTGCATCCAGGCCCACAGGTTGCCCCCGTTGCTGAGGGCCCCGCCGACCACATAACGCCGCTCATCCAGCAGGTAGCACCAGACACCCTTGGCCAGAAGAGGTGGCCGTCTATCGGTCATCACCCGGAGCGCGCCCGAGGTGCCGATGGTCAGCGCCCGCACGCTCGGCTCGGTGCACCCGCTGCCAAGGTTCGCAAGCGCGCCGTCGCCGCGGGCGGTCAGAAACGGCACCCCGGCAAGTTGGGGCCAGCGCCGCCGGTACTGGGGCTTCAGCCCGCTCAGCAGTTCGGTTTCCGCTGGCACGCGCTCGGGCGAAATCCCCAGCTCCTGGAGCAGCTCTTGATCCAGGCCGCCCGCCAGCCTTCGCAATCCGGTCCCCGAGGCCATCGAGGCGCTGGTCGTCAGCTCGCCGAACCAGCGCAGATAGAGGTAGTCACCGATGGAGACCCAGTGCCGAGTCCGCCCCCACGCCCCGCCTCCCGCCTGGCGGAGCCAGGCCAGCTTGGCAGGCCAGTAGCTGGGGTGAAGGGGGCAGCCCGTCCGGCGGCGTACGGCCTCCCCGTTTAGGTCGCGGCGGAGGCGCTCAGCCTGGCGCCAGCTGCGTGTATCCGACCAGAGAATGATCGGCGTGGTCGGCTGGCACTGTCTGTCCAGCCCCTGGAGGCCGTGCCAGAAAGTGGAGATTCCCAGCGCCGCCGGCTCTGCCTGCTTGCCTGCCTGCTTCAGGGTTTGATCGAGGGCCGACTCCACCAGCCCGGCCACCTGCTCGGCATCGACCTCCGCGGTGCCGTCAGCGCCCGCCCGGGGCAGGTATTCCAGCTTGGTCTCCAGCCGAGGCAGTTCACGACCTCGGCTGTCGAATCCCATCGCACGGACTGAGGATGTGCCCACGTCAAGGCTGAGGACGAAGAGGTCGCGCCCAGAGCCGGCGGCCATCTCTCCTGGGTCCGCTAGCCGGTCGCCGCAGGGTTGGGGGAAGGCGCGGGCGCGGGCGAGGGCTGGCTCGGGCCGCCGAGCCGCTGCCGCCAACCATCCAGCTCCCGGAGCCAGGCGTCATCCACCGCCCTGGCTTCCGCCGCCGGCCGGTCCAGACCGCTCAGCTGGAGCTGGCGCTCCAGACCGCCCGAGCCTGGGGTGCCGCTCTGGAGCAGCTGATCCCGCTCTGCCTGCCAGCGGGCGTCGCGCTGGGGGGCTCCCGCCAGGTCGCGGGCTGCTGACCGGAGCAAGTCCACGCGATCCCTCTCGGCCTTCACAGCCAGGTCCCCGTGCTTGCTGGCGGCCATGTCCTCGGCCTCCCGCTGCCGGAGCTGGGCCAGCTTCAGTTCCAGATCGATGTGGGACGCCTGGCCGGTCGGAGCCACCAGCAGCATCGATTCGCCGAGTCGCTTGAAAGGGTAGAGGCTGGAGTCAGGGTCCGCGAAGGCGGAGACCAGAGCCAGGAAAAGCGCACCCCCGAGCGTGATCATGAGGACAACGCTGAGGAGGGCCAAGTTACCCACGCGGAGTCGGTGGGGCCGCCGAGTCGGCGCACCGGGCACCTGCGGTGCGGACTGGTTCCGCTGCACCCACTGCACTCGCCGGTTCACCGCTTCCGCCAGCAGCTCTCGCCGGAGGCCTGCCAGCTCCGCTCCATCGGCTGCCTCCCCCAGCCGGCGAATGGCGGCCGCCGTATAGAGCAGGGCCGCCGCGTCCGGGGGAGCGGCCAGACCGACCCCAGCCCGGTCGGGGTGCCCGCCCCTGACCACATCGTCCACCGCGCGATCGAAGCTGTCGATCGCCATGCCCCAGGCCGGCCCCGTCAGACCGCTGGCGCCGCTCAGCTGTCGCAGCGCAGACAGAAGGCGCGCTTGCAGGCGCGCCGCGCCGCCCCAACCCGTCGCCACCAGGGAGTCGGTCGGGATTCTGCCGAGCGCCCGAAGCGCGAGAAGCTCATGAGCTGGTTGGCTCAGGGCAGTCAGCCGCCGGCGCAAGTCCTCGCCAGACGTGACACCGTCCGCTCGGGCTGCCAGGGCCCCTTGCTGCAGTAGATGCACCCCAAAGGCTTGCTCGCTGCCTGAAAAGTCCTGCAGCTCGGCCAGGGCTGACAGCAGCACCTGGCGGGTGATGATCAGCGAGCGCTCGGAGCTCCCGGTGAGCGCCCAAGTGAGCGAATGCAAGCGAGGCAGCAGGCGGTTCAGCCACGGCTCCAATGCCTGCCGCTCGTACCGCCGGACGCGGGCGAAGGTAGCTTCGCTGCCGGAGTTGCTGGCTGCTGTCAGGGCCCCGCCACGACCCTTCGCCTGCCACTGCCCGAACGCCGCGGGCGCCTCAACCACCGTCCTTAAAGCTGCCGCCCGCGTCGGCCTCACCGGCCAGACGCTCGACCTCGCTCACCATGCCCTCCACGATGTCCAGCCCTCTTCCCCAAAAGGCGGGATCTGAGATGTCGAGGCCCACCCGGCGGACAGCCTCTTCCGGGGAGAGCGAGCCACCGGTGCCGAGGAAGCCGAGGTATTCCTCCACAAAGGCCGGGTCCTCCAGCTCCCGATAGCGACGGTAGATCGAGAGGGCGAGCAGGTTGCCGAAGGCGTAGGCGTAAACGTAGCCCGGCGTGTGAACGAAATGCTCGACGTAGCTCCACCAATCGCGATGCTCTTCGGTGAGCTCGACCGAGTCGCCGAACATGGCTTGCATCTTCGTCTGCCAGATGCTTCCGATCTGCTCCGGCGCCAGCTCACCCTCGGCCCGCCGAGCGGTGTGCACGGCGTCCTCAAAGCGGTTCATCGAGATCTGCCGAAAGACCGTGGCGAAGGAGTCCTCGACCTGCTGGCAGAGGAGCGAAAGCCTCACGCGAGCGTCCTTCTCCTGGCTCATGATGGCGTCGAAGGTGAGCGTTTCGCCAAAGACCGAGGCCGTCTCGGCCAGAGTCAGGGGCGGGTGGTAGTCGAAGAGGTGGTTGCGCTCACCGGCCAGTCGGTCGTGCAGCCCGTGGCCCAGCTCGTGCGCCAGGGTCAGGGCGTCGTTGAGACGGCCTGTGAAGTTGAGCATCACGAACGGATGCAGATCAGGCGTCGCAAAAGCGCAGTACGCGCCACCCTCCTTACCTTCCACGACGGGAGCGTCGATCCAGCCCTGGCTGAAGAAATCTTCCACCAGGCGACCGGCGCGGGGTGAGAAGCGGTGATAGGAGCTCAGCACCATGCCCTTGGCGGAGTCCCAGTCCAACTGCCGGGTGGTCGCCTCCAGGGGCGCGTACCGATCCCACTCATGCAGTTCGGTCAGGCCCAGGAGCCGGCGCTTGACGCGGTAATAGCGAGGGACTATGCCGTAGCGCCCCGTGACGGCCTCCACCAGCGCCTGCACAGCGCCGTCCGAGATCTCGTTGGCCAGGTTGCGAGCGCTGATCCAGCTCTGGTAGCCGCGCACGCGGTCACTGATCGACTTCTCCTGCAGCAGCACGTTGAAGATGTATGCGCGCGTGCGCAGGTCGGCCCGCAAAGCCTCGCTGGTCGCGTGGCTGGCGCGCTCCCGGACCGAGCGGTCGCCGTCGCGGAGCCGGGAAAGTGCTATCGAGAGGGGAACGCTGCCCCCATCCAGGTCGACCCTGACGGCGGCGCACAGCTCTTCGAAAAGCCGCGACCAGGCGGGGGATGCGACAGGGCTGAACTCGGTCAGCACCCGCTCTTCTGGCTCGGTCAGCTGGTGTTTGCGGTAGCGACGCTCCTGCTCAATGGTGTGCCGGTACTTGGCGGTGACAGGATGGGAGTAGAGCTCTTCCGCCTTCTCGTCGCTCAGCTGAGCCACTTCTAGACCGAAGAAGACCATGTGTCGGCCCTGCTCGGCCCCGGCCTCCCGCACCCTGGCGAAGAGCCTTCCGGCGGCGTGATCTCGCGTATCGAGCGTGTGCAGCAAGTGGGCGTAGAGCCCAGGCTTGCTCACCGCCACGTAATGCGTCTCCAGCGAAGCCATCATCTCGGCGAACTCCTCAGCAGGCAGTCCGCTGATGCGGCCCTTGTAACGCGTCTCGAAGGCCTGAGCCCACTCGAGCGCTTCGGCCAGAGTTCGGCTCAGGGCAGAAGCTTCGGGACTGTCGTAGAGCTCATCCAGATGCCAGCGGACCGGTTCCGCCCCAGTCAAGGCTGCAACGGTTTCTGCCATCGTTCTTCTAGCCTAGCCGGTCACACCTTGACAAGCACAGCGCTCGTAGCTATAGTGATAGTCATGCTGTCAGCCTTTACTTCCCTGGAGGGATAGGTAAACGTCATGCTCGAACATCTTCTCGTCTGGCTTCTGATCGGTCTGGTGGCTGGCTTTCTGGCCAGCGTGGTAGTCAAAGGCGGCGGCAGCGGCGTGGTCGTCGACATCATCGCCGGCTTGGTCGGCGCTCTGCTCGGCGGCTGGCTGTTCAGCCTGCTCGGGATCGCTACCGCCGGCATCATCGGTGAGATCATCGTCGCCTTCGTCGGCGCCGTCATCGTCCTGCTCCTCGTTCGAGCTCTGATGGGCGGCCGCAGCCGGCGAGCCCTCTAACCGACCACACGACAGAGCCGCCCTTCGGGGCGGCTCTTTTTGTGCTTCGTTGCCTCACGATCACCTGTTTTCGTGGGCGATCAGTGCGATCACTCACCGGCTGGCGGCGATGTCAACCGGCCAGTCACCGGCAGCCGTTATTGGGCGACTATGCGGTTGATCACCTCGGCCAGATTGGGCCCTGCCTTGCCAAAGGGAACTGAGCGCAGGCGGTGGCTGTAAACCATTGGCGCGACGTGGCTGACGTGCTGGACCGAGACATCCGACGAGCGATCGAAGGCCGCCTGCGCCTGGGCGGCGCGGGCGCAGACCAGGTCGGCGCGGTGCCCGTCCACCTCCAGAGCGATGCTCAACTGGGCGATCAGGCGGAGGATGGGACGTTCCACCTGCAGTTCGGGGTAGGTCTGGATGGCCTCGGCGATCCGAGCTCGTGTCTCTCCTTCGGCGCTCGAGTGCTCTGCCTGGAAGGCGGCGGGATCCTCCTCCCAGGCTGCCCGGCGCTCGACGATGTGCACCCGGCGGTCTAGGTCCCGGATGCCCTCCACGTCGACGCAGAGGCCGAACCGATCCAGCAGCTGGGGCCGGAGCTCTCCTTCCTCAGGATTCATGGTGCCGACCAGGATGAAGCGTGAGGGGTGGATCACGGATACCCCTTCTCGTTCGACCACGTTCATGCCCATGGCGGCCGAGTCCAGCAGCACGTCGACTATGTGGTCGTCGAGCAGGTTCACTTCGTCGACGTAGAGGATGTTGCGGTTGGCCTCGGCCAGGACGCCTGGCTCGAAGCGCTTGGAGCCCTCCTTCAACGCCGCCTCCAGGTCGATTGTCCCCACCACCCGATCCTCCGAGGCATTGATGGGCAGCTCCACCACCCGCATCCGGCGGGTGATGGCCGGCAGCGGCTCCTCACCTGCGGCCCGGCGGTCCCGGCACTCGCTGCAGAGATGGTCCAGATCTGACGGCTCGCAGCCGAACCGACAGGCCTTCACCACCTGGTGCTCGGGTAGGAGGCTGGTCAGCGCACGGACGGCGGTCGACTTGGCGGTGCCCTTCTCGCCCCGGATCAGCACGCCGCCGATGCTGGGGTTGATCGCGTTCAACACCAGCGCGAGCTTCATCCGATCCTGGCCCACAATGGCCGAGAAGGGATAGGTCATGCGCTCCACTGCCATCGGCGGCTTCCAGGTTACCGGCGGCGGTTGAGTTGGCCGGCCACGGCCGCGGCGATCTCCTCCCGGGAGAGGTCGTAGATGCCGTAGTAGCGGCCCTCCATCCGCTCGGCCAGATCCGAGCAAGCATTGAGGGCGTAGCTCTGGTACATCGGTGCGACTCGAGCCAGGTGCTGAACCGACGCCAGCGTCGAGTAGTCGCGGGCGGAGTCGATGATCAGCGCCTCGATCTTCTCCGACTTGATGAGCGCCGCCATCTTCTGCGCTTCGACCAGCGGCTCCTCCTTGAACATGCTGATGTTGCCCCGCCCGTCGGAGATCAGAACCAGCAGAGGCCGGATGGTGGGGTCGCGGCTCAGCTCCGACTTGATCACCTTGTAGCCGGCCATCAGACCGTGCGTCAGCGGCGTCGTGCCGCCCACCGACAGGCGCTCCAGCCGGCGCTGGGCTAGTGAGACGCTGGCCGTCGGCCGCAGCACCACCTCCGCCGTACGGTTCTTGAAAACGATCAGGGCCACCTTGTCCCGGCGCACGTAGGCGTCCTGGAGCAGGGACAGGATGGCCCCTTTGGTGGCCGCCATTCTCTGCTCCGCATCCATCGAGGCGGAGGCATCGACGACGAAGACGATCAGGTTCCCGACCTTCCGCTCGCGCACCTTTTGCTGCAGGTCCTGGCGCTCCAGGCGCAGGCGCTCGCCCCGGGCGCGGCCCCGCTTCGCCTGATGCGGCGCGGCCGCCCGGACCGTAGCGTCAACGGCGAGGTCTGTAACTTTCTCCTTGGCCTCTGCGCGCACGTACCTGCCGCGGCGGTCACTGGCCTTGCTAGCCTGGCGTTTGCCGCCGGTCTTGCGCGTCTTGTGCTGCCGGGCCAGCTCGATCTTCCGCACCGAGAAGATGTCCTCCGCCTCGATTGGGCTCTCGCTCCTGCCTTCGCTGCCAGTGGTCCTGCCCTGCTCGGCGCCGGCCGCCTGCTCGCCCGCCTCTGCCTGGGCGCTCTCCTCGCCCTGCCCTTCGCTCTCTTGGGCGCCGCTGGCTGACTCGTCCGAGTTGCCGGCCTCTGCCCGCTCGCCCGCTTCCGCGTTGGCCTCCTCCGACTGGCGGCCGTCCTGCGGCGCCAGCTCCTCTTGCTCCCGCCGGACTGCGTAGCGGGCTCGGTGGGCCAGGGCCAATTCCGCGGCGTCGTAGACGTCGTCAGCGGTTGCCTCCCGGTGGCCCCCAAGCGCGGCCAGCGCCCGGGCGGTTCGCTCGATCACCACGTCAGCCCGATGTCCCTGCACGCCGGCCTGCAGGCAGATGGAGGAGATGAGGCGGCGCCGATTGGACCGAAGGCGCACCTTGGGCAGCGCTTTCAACGCTGCGCCGAGTGCCTCGGCCAGGTCCAGGTCGGCGGTGCGAAAACGAGCCAGGAATTCTCTGTCGCCGGTCTTGAAGGCCGCTTCTCGCTCGGCGATCTCCACCCGCAGCTCAGGATCTCGGATGCCCTTCACATCGACGCAGAGCCCGAAGCGATCAAGCAGCTGAGGCCGGAGATCACCCTCCTCCGGGTTCATGGTGCCGACCAGGATGAAGCGGGACGGATGGCTGACAGAAACGCCCTCCCGCTCGACCACGTTGACGCCCATAGCGGCGGCGTCCAGCAGGACGTCCACTATGTGATCGTCAAGCAGGTTCACCTCGTCGACATAGAGAAGGTTGCGGTTGGCATCCGCCAGCACGCCCGGCTGGAAGCGCTTGGCGCCCTTCTGCAGCGCCGCCTCCAGGTCGATAGTGCCGACCACCCTGTCCTCCGAGGCGTTGATGGGCAGCTCCACTACCCGCATCCGCCGGGTGTTGCGAGGTAGCGGATCCTCGCCCGCCGCGAGCCGCCAGCGGCAGTCGGCGCAGAGGTGAGCCGGGATCGCTGGATCGCAGCCGTAGCGGCAGCCCGCCACCACCTGCTGCTCGGGCAGGAGTCGGGCCAGGGCCCGTACAGCCGTCGACTTGGCGGTCCCCCGCTCGCCCCGGATCAGAACTCCGCCGACGGCGGGATTCACCGCATTGAGGCACAGCGCCAACCGCATGCCCGCCTGGCCGACGAGCGCACTGAACGGATAGGCGTTGCGCAGTTCGATCACGAACTGACTCTAGCGAGGGATCCGGCTGCTGCCCGCCCTGGCCCATTCGCCCGGCCCAGGCCGACTGTTGAGAAGCGGAGGCGTCTCTGGCCCTGCCGCGCGGGCCTGCCTCGCCCTGCCCCTGCCCCTTAGCCTCCTGGAACCGAGGTCCGCGGCATATTCGCGGGATTGGTGGCCAGAGTCAACCGGGGTCCCCACGAAGTCGATGACTTGGTGGGGTGGAAGGGAAAGGGTGCGCAAGGAGGAACGCATTTTCGGCCGGGGACTCCGCCGAGCGGGGGCGTGCGACGCGGTGCCGGGCCCCGTGCTTAGGGGGCCCCGCGAAGCGGGGAATGCTGCGCAGGCTTCAGCGCCGCAGGCGCCCGGCCGCCTAGCCCGCGAAGATGCAAGGAACTTCGGTTCCAGGAGGCTAGGCCTGCATAGCCTTCTCGGTGGCGGACCAGAGCTCCCTGACGGAGTCGGCAGACTTGTTGAGCAGCGCCTGCTCGGCGGGCTCAAGCTGTATCTCCAGAATCCTCTCCACGCCCCCGGCGCCGAGTACGCAGGGGACGCCCATGAAGATCCCGTCGATCCCATATTCGCCCTCCAGGTAGGCGGCGCAGGGCAGCACGCGCTTCTTATCGAGGAGAATCGCGTCCACCATCTCGACCACTGAGGCTGAGGGCGCGTAGTAGGCGCTGCCTGTCCTCAGCAGGCTGACGATCTCGGCCCCGCCGTTGCGGGCGCGGTCGACTATCGCGTCGATTCGATCCAGGCTGAGAAGTGCTGGCAAGGGAATGCCGGCGATGGTCGTGTAGCGGGGCAGCGGCACCATGGAGTCCCCGTGACCGCCCAGGACGAAGCCGTGGACGTCCTCAGCCGAGACGCCCAACTCCTCGGCTAAGAAGGAGCGGTAGCGGGCGGAGTCCAGCACGCCCGCCATGCCCACCACGCGCTGCTTGGGGAAACCGCTGACCTGGTGAGTGAGAGTGACCATCGCGTCCAGCGGATTGGCCACCACCAGCAGGATCGAGTCGGGCGAGGCTGCCACCACCTGCTCGGTGACCTGACGGACGATCCCGGCGTTGGTCTTCAGCAGGTCGTCACGGCTCATCCCGGGCTTGCGCGCGATCCCGGATGTGATGACGACTATTTCTGAACCGCGGCTCTCCTCGTAGCCGTTGCTGCCGATTACGCGAGAGTCGTAGCCATAGACGGGCCCCGCCTCCTGGATGTCGAGCGCCTTGCCCTGCGGCATGCCCTCCACGATGTCGATCAGGACCACGTCGGCGTAGTCACGCTCGGCGAGCCGCTGGGCCAGCGTTCCTCCCACCATTCCCGCCCCTACCACTGTCACCTTGTAGCGCGGCATTCCTCAGCTCCTCCCAATTTCATCTCCCGACGAACGATTGTGGACCAGTTGCCGGTAGCGGCCCACATGTTTAGCATCCGACGCATCACCCGGCGCGCCCTGTGGGCGCTGATGCCAGCGTTGCGGGACCCGGCGGGGCTCCTCACGCATCTTAGATGCGCTCCTCACCGTGCCAGCCGGGTCTCCCACCCCACCAGGTCTTCGACTTCGCCGGGACCCCGGTTGGCACCGCCGGCCTGGAACTCCCGTCCCAGAAGCCTCCGGCCGGCTGAACACCCGACCGTTACAGGCAACTAGAACCTCTCGCTTTCGACGTCGAAGATTTCTCGCCCGGCCAGCCGCCGAGCGAAGGTCAGGAATCCGGTGTGGGCAACCATGCGGTGCGCCGGCCGGAGGCTTCGTCCGCGCACAGTCCAGTCTCTCTCCAGCACTTCCACAGTGTTGATGAGACCGAAGCCACCGACCTGGCGCAGCTCGTCGCAAAAGCGTTGAACCTGGCTCACGTTTGGGCAGTGAGCAAATACCACTCCCCCGGATCGAAGGGATTGGGCCACATGGGGCGCCGCCCGCCAGGGCTCAGGCAGGTCGAGGAGAACTCGATCCACATCACGCTCGGCAAAACCTTCGTAAGCATCGCCGAGCTTCAGCTCCAGATTGCCGGGTAGGCAGCCCAGCACTTCCTGGATGGCGCTGCGGGCGGCGCTCTGGAACTCCTCCCTCTGCTCGTAGGAGACCACCCGGCCCCGCGGTCCGACGGCTCTCAAAGCTGCCATCGTCAGGGCTCCCGTACCAGTGCCTGCCTCCAGCACCGCCGCGCCGGGATAGAGGTCGGCGTGGAGCAGGATGGCGCCGAGGTCTTTGGGGTAGATGGGCTGCGCTTCGCGCCGACGTCCTGTCACCCGTTCGGCGAAAGTGGGCCGCAGCGCGAGCAACCGGACACCCCGGCTGGTCCTGACCACAGCGCCATCGGGCCGGCCGATCAGATCGTCGTGGCTCAAGGCGCCCGAATGGAGAGACAGAGTGGCACCCGGCTTCAGACTGGCCGGATAGCGGCGGCCGGCGCGATCGTGCAGCAGCACAAGGTCGCCCGCTTGCAGCTCACCGCTCACGGCTTGACTGTGCGGATCAAGGCGTGCCAGTAGGCGTGGCGGAGCCCGCCGTCGCGCCGCTGCGGCCGCAGCTCCCGGGCCGCCTGGCCCTTCGCCGCCTCCAGCTTGCTCGCCAGCGCTTCGACTCTGTCCGGCTCGATGGCAAGGTTTGCCATCCAGCCCTCAAAGTCCCAGTCCAGCTCTCGCCGCTGCGCGCTCTCGACCTGCAGGCCCACCTCAGCCAGGAGGTGGGTCCACTCGGCCAGCGTCCGGCTCAGCACGTGGCTTGGATCCCGCCCGATCTCGATCTGGTGAAGGTGATCGCGCGCCGCTTCGGGCGGTGAGCAGTCGATGAAACAGGCGTGGCCGCCCCTCTTCAGCACCCGCGCCGCCTCGCTGAGTGCGCCGCCCAGCTCAGAGAAGTGATGCGGTGCAGCGCGCACTGTGTAGAGGTCGATGACACCGGAGGCGAAGGGGAGCTGGCAGGCGTCGCCCTGCACCCAGCTGACATTGGCAGCGCCGACGCGCTGAGCGTTGCGCCGGCACTCGGCCAGCATGGCAGGCGTCAGGTCGAGCCCGATCACGTGGGCAACGTGCGGGGCAAGTGCGAGCGCCGTGTTGCCGGTGCCGGTGGCCACGTCGAGAGCAAGATCAGCCCTCTCGGGTCGGGCCAGCTCAACCACCTCGTCCAGGCGGGCTGGGTCGGCATGGAAGAATGAGCGGGAGTAGTTCGCCGCCGCCGGGCCGAAAGTGGCCCGGATCCCCGCCGCGCCCCCCGGCGCCGACCGGTGGCCGCGCGCTCGCTCGTCCACGTCGGTCAATCTACTGAGGCAAAGCATCATGGCGAAGGCAACCGCTCGCTGGTCGGGCAGCAAGACAAGGTTCAGCATCGAGGCCGGCTCCGGCCACCAGGCCCTCGTCGACGAGGCGGCACCCCTCAGCGACGACCAAGGCATGCGGCCGACGGAGATGCTGCTCGGGGCTCTCGGCGGCTGCACAGGCGTCAACGCCGCGCTGCTCTTGAAGAAGTTCCAGCAGCGCTTCCAGAACCTGGCGGTCCTAGTTGTACTTCCTGGATACGTTGCTGACAAGCGCGGCCATTGGAGTCTGGTCTTTGAGCTCGGTGTGGGTGCGGTGATGGTTGTAGTAGGCGAGCCAGAGCGGCAGGGCCTGTACTCGCTCCTGGTTGGAGAGGTAGA
>JAEKNQ010000061.1 GCA_016464825.1 Candidatus Dormiibacter inghamiae
GGGGCCGCGGTCCATAGGAGCCCGAAGCGGAACCGCCGCTCTAACTCCAGCCACAAGTCGCTTCCCGAGGCCCAGCACCAACCACAACCCCTAGTGATGGGTGGACTTTGACGCGGCTGGGTGCCTGGATAAGCCCTCAGCCGAGTTCAGGGATGCTGGTGCTGTCACCCCGAGGAGACCTTCCGGACCTGGCAACGGCCGGCACGGGACAAGGTGCTGGACAGGGCACAGCTGAAAGCTGGCGAGCGACTGCTGGACGTTGGTTGCGGTGACGGGCTGATCGCCTTCGGCGCTCTGGCGCGTTCCAAGGGCGGCGAGGTGGTGTTCAGTGACGTCTCGATCGACCTCCTGGGCCATTCCGGTCGAGTCCGCGGCCGGCCTGCGCCTGCGCGCCCTGGTCCTGGCCTACCTACTCACCGGCCGGCGACGCAGCGAGGTGCTGAACCTGCGCTGGCGCGACCTGGACCTGGAGGGGGGCTTCTACCGCTACACCGGCAAGGGTGGCAAGGAGCGTCAGCGGGCGCTGCCGCCCCCGGTCCGGCTGGCGATTCTGGTCTACGCCCAGGCGGCCGGCCTGACCCGGAAGCCGGAGGAGGCCGTCTTCCCCGGCCGCTGGCGCGATCAGCCAGTGGACGGCAAGTACATAGGCGAGCAGCTGCGCCAGGCCGCTCAGTTGGCCGGGATCGAACTGGAGCGGCCTCTGCACACCCTGCGCCACAGCTACGCCCGCGCCCTGCGTCGCGTCGAAGCACCCCTGGAAGCGGTGCAGGCGGCGCTCGATCACTCCAACCTGGCCACGACCTCTATCTATCTGCGGCAGCTGGAGGGCCAGGAGGATCCCTGGTGGCCCAAGCTGGCCGCCGAGCTCGGCCTCGAGGGGCGCGAAGAGGTGACCCCGACGGGGGAGGAGCGGCCGTGAGCACGTCAGTCGACGGCAAGGCGGGGCTGGCCGAGGAGCTGCGCCGGCGGCGGACGGCGCTGGGCTGGACCCTGGAGCAGGTGGCACAGCAGGCCCAGCTCTCGGTGGGCATGTTGTCCTTGATCGAGACCGGCAAGCGGCGCCCCTCGCTGCGCTCCTGGGAGCGCATACGGCAGACCCTGGGGATCAGCGAGTCGTTGCCCGAGGAGGCTTGGCGCCAGCAGCCGCGTGAGATCTCCGACGAACTGGTGGCCACGCTGGGCGCCTGCCTGGCCGCGATTCGCGCCGCCACCCTGGCCGAACTCGCCGAGGCCGTGGGTGTCTCGATCTCCGACGTCCGGCTGGCCCTGCGCCGGCTGGCCGAGCAGCTGGAGCCGGCCGGCATGCAGGTCCTCGACGACGGCAGCCATGTCCAGCTGGCCCCCGAACAGCGCTTCCGCTCCGCCGTCGCCCACCTGGTCCAGCCCGAGCAGCTACCCAGGATCACCCAGGAGCAGGCCGAGGTCCTGGCCATCGTGATCATGGACGGCATGGCCAGCCGGCGCCGGATCGAGGAGGTCAGGGGGGCGGCGCAGCTGTCGATAGGGCCGGACGGCCCGACCTCGTTGCCCCGCGACAGCTCGGAGACGCTGGCCCTGCTGCTCTCTCGCGGCCTGCTCTGCGCCAAGCGGGACTATCACGCCATGGGGCGGCCGTTGGTTTACCGGCCCACCCCGCGGCTGCTCCAGCTTCTCGGGGCGGAGACGGTGGAGGAGGTTCGGGGAAGGATGGGGATGCCGGTCGAATACCGGGCCCAGGCAGAGCCAATCCCCGAGACCGAAGCTCGGGCTGAGTGAATCGGTCTGGATTTGGTGGAGACTCGGCGACTTGGATTCAATCGACGTCGGTGCCTCGCCCTGCCGGTGATAGAGCTGTTCGGTAGGCAGCCGGCGACAGATCGCCGACAGCACAATGGAGGCACCGATGGTTCCCCTATTCAACCCATTCGGCGGTCGCCTGCTCAACCTGCTCAACCGAGCGCTAGGGTCCACGGTGACGCTCGGAACATTTAGTGGTTAAGACGATGGCTCACTTGATATCCACCGACGGCAGAGACGTTCTGCTGAGACCGGTTGGGGCTTGCCGTGGTGAATGAATGCTGCTAAGGAGCCTAGAGTTACGCCACCAGGCCACCATGAGCGCATCAACAATGGCGTCGGCTGGCCGGCGGCGTCAGGCTGCCGGAGGTGCGTTGAACCCTTTAGTGAGCAGGACGCGGGGCAGGGAACAATGGGAGGGAGGATCGGATGAGTCTCAATAGAAGGCGGTTCTTAGTCGGCGGGGCGCAGGCAATTAGTCTGAGTGCGGCGCTGGGATCCGCCGGAATCTACGAACTAGTCGACGTCATCAGCGGCCGGCGGGTGCGCCAAGCCCTGGCCGCCAGCTTACCGCCTGAGCAGCATCTGATGCGGTCGGTGGCGATCATCAATGTGGACGAGACCGGTGTGCAGAGCAACGCGGTCGGCGCTGTAGCCGTGGTGGTGCCGCCGCTGCACTTGCAGATGGTCACTGCCAAGCTGAACGTTGGAACGGACGCTGCGACAGTGCGGGCGGCCCAGCTGCAGCTGGAACAGACGATCCAAAGCCTCGAGGCCAACTATGCGCCGACCCCCAGCGGGCTGGGCATCGTCGTGGCCTGGGGTCTGCCCTACTTCAGGGACTACGTACCGGTGCTCAGTCAGCCCTCGAGCTACTTCGCAGCCGGCACCGCCTACCCCGGCTACCTGCCGGTCGATCAGCGTGCGTCCACCAAGGCGGGGTCCACCATCCGGGCCATCCTGGATGCGATCCAGTTCCCCAGCGACTCGCCGCCGAGCGGCTTTCCGGGCGGCTCGCAGGTACGACTAGAGGGCAACCACGTGGCCGTCTTCTTTCGCAGCGACTCGCTCGACAACATTGCCGCCGGCGCCAACGCCGTCTTCGGCACTGGCTCTGGGCAAGCCGGCAGCCTCTTCAGCGTGACCAGCATCCGTAAAGGCTTCATGGGCGGAGGATTCACTGGTGGGCAGAGCCTGCCCAAACAGATGGCGCTGAGCGGCAACGTTCCCGGGGCACAGGGCATCCCCGACAACGCCGAGCTTTTCATGGGTTTCGCTTCTACGCAAGCCGACTCGCTCGGCTCGGGGGTCATCGCCAACATGGAGAGCATCCCGGGACTGACCGATCAGTGGCCGAGTGGGTACTTCGCTCACGGCACGACCATGCACTTGTCGCATCTGTTCCTGGACCTCCAAGGCTGGTACAACCTGAAGTTCAAGGACCGGATTAGCGAAGCCTTCGAGCCCAAGTTCAAAACCAAGAAGGAGACTCAGGTGGTGGCAGAGGGGCCAACCCAGGCCCACTCATTGTCCGATCTGCAGGCCGACCTGCAGAAGTACCGGGCCATCGGGCACAGCGAGAGCCTGCAACCGACCACCCGCCTCGGCAGCGCCCTGACCGACAACTACGGCAACTCCTATCCCAAGGGCACGGCCATACCTGAGCGATCCGACTTCGATTCACTGGACAACCCATTCTTCTACACTGCCGATCCAGCCCTCGACGGCTATTCCACAACCCCCGCCGCCACGCTCCATTTCGTGGTGTTCGTCCCCACCAGCGATGCCTTCCATCGGGCCCGGCTCGCGATGGACGGTCACTACCCCGACGGAACCACCCTTAACTTGATTACGCGTACGCAGGCGGGATTCAACCAGTTCCTACACACCACTCATCGTCAGAATTTCCTGGTGCCGCCGCGGGCCCGCCGTTCGTTCCCGCTGGCCGAGTACCTGTAGTTCCACCTGCTGCCCTAGCTGAGATTCCTCCATACATATGAGACGCCGGTCGCTAGCGTGCCGGCATGCCCGCGAGCCACCTCAGCAATCCGTCAGACCCACATCGCTGGCTTCGTCGGAATCGGTATCAGGAAGGCCCTGGGTTCCGATTCCTA
>JAEKNQ010000020.1 GCA_016464825.1 Candidatus Dormiibacter inghamiae
CACTACCCGGCGCCGCCGCGCCGCCGGAGGGACGACCAGCGACGGGGCACCCGGCACCACCCGGACTCGGCGCCGGGCGTCCGCCAGCGAGGCGACCAGTGGCAACGGCAGGCGGCGCCGGCGGCCGACCGCAGCGGCCGAGACCACAGCTGGACCCCGCCGCCGCGCCACCCGGCGCAGCCCAGCGACTCGGACCACGACGCGCGAGGCGGGAGGCCCAGCCGGCGAAGGAACGACGACTAGCTCTTAGCCGGCAGTCGGTTCTTCTGCAGCGGGCGCAAGGCGTTGGCGGCGGCGAGCACAGTGGAACCGTTGTTCACGAGGGTCGCCGCCAACGGCGTCAGCTGCCCGGCGACTGCCAACCCCATGCCGACTGTGTTGGGAACCGCGACCAGGCCGATGTTCTGGCGCATGATGCCCATGGCCTCGCGCGCCAGCCTAACAGCTGTGGGCAGCGGCGCCAGATCCTCTGCGAGCAGCACGACGTCGGCTGTTTCACGCGCGAGGTGGGCCCCATCCGGAACCGCTATGCCGACACCTGCCTCGGCCATGGCATAGGCATCGTTGATGCCGTCGCCGACGACCGCGACGCCGTGGCCTTCCGCACGCAGCCGGCGCACCAATCCAACCTTGTCCTCGGGCAGCATGCCGCCGTGATACTCGTCCAGACCCAGCTGCCTGGCGACTGCAGCGGCCGCTGAGCCCCGATCGCCGGTCGCCAGGATGAAGCGCCGGATGCCCAACCGCCGCAGGCTTGCCAGCACCTCCTTGGCGTTGCTGTCAACTCGATCTCGCAGTGACATGCGCGCCACTGCCCTGCCGTCCACTGCCACCATGACCACCGAGGAGCCCGCGATCGAAGTGTCAGGACACGTGATGCCTTGCTTCGCGAGCAGAGCCGGCTGGCCCACCACCACCAGGTGCTCACCGACGCGGGAGATGACGCCGCCACCGACCTGGTAGCGGACCTCGTGAGGCGTCTCGGCTCTGAGGCCATCAGCCTTGGCCGCGCGCCGGATGGCGGCAGCCATCGGGTGCTGGATCTGGCCCTCGGCGGCGGCGGCGAGGCGCAGCACCTCCCGCTGATCCAGGTCCGCCAGAAGCTCGATCGCGGCCACGCTCGGCCTGCCGCTGGTCAGCGTCCCAGTCTTGTCGAAGATGATGGTGTCGACCTGGGCGAGCTCCTCGATCGCGCGTCCGTTCTTGAACAGCACCTTCTGGCGGGCGCCGGTGATCATGGTGGTGAGCACGGTGGTGGGGATGGAGACTCGGAAGCCGGTGCCATAGTCGATGATCAGGATGGACACCAGGCGGCCAACCTGTCCCGTCACCGCAAAGGCAATGCCGCCGGTGGCCAGGACCGGCAGCACGAAGCGGTCGGCAATCCGGTAGACCATGTCGGAGACCTTGGTGTCGGCGGCGATGGCATCCTCCAGCGCGATGGCCAGCTTGGCTGCGCGAGTTTCATCACCTGATGCAAGGACCTCGATCAGCACGCGGCCGTCGTACAGCGAGCTGCCAGCCAACACCTGGGCACTGGTTGCCACCCGGCGCGGCATCGCTTCGCCCGACCACGTCTTGTCGTCCAGGTCACCGAGACCGTCAATGACAACCCCGTCGACAGGCACCGACTCGCCGGCGTAGACGGAGATGCGGTCGCCGGCCTTGACCTCCTCCAGCGGCACCATGCGCTCTTTACCAGCCTCATCGAGGCGGACCGCGCTGGGCGTCGTGCCGAGCCAGGAACGAAGAACGCGACGAGCTCGGCCCGAGGCTCGCCGGCGGATCCGCTCACCGGTCTCGATGAGCCCGACCGAGACGCCTGCCGCGAGCACGTCGCCGCTGGCGAGCAGCAGGCCCACGGCCATTCCATCCAGCACGTCGATGTTGAGCTTCCGGCCGACCAGACCTCTGACCGCCCGCCGGGCGATGGGCAGCGCGCAAGTGGCGATGACGAAAGAAGCAGGTGGGGCCGGAACCAGCAGGCCGGCGGTGAGAGATACGGCCGGAACCAGCATCTGGCGCCAGAGAGGCGTCGCCGGCGTGGCGGGCGCGGCGGCGTCTTGAGCGGAGGCAGGCAGCGCGCTGAGCAGGTCGCCGGACTTGAGTGCGGGGTCAAACTGGACGACGAGGGAGCGGGAGGTCTCGCGCCAACTCGCAGCCGAAACGGCTGGATGGGACGCCATCCGGCGGGCCAACTCGGCGCCGTGGGCCTGGTCTTCAAACGCGACCTGAAAGCGCACCCGGCCGGGAATCGCATGGGCGATGCGCAGGCTGCGGGCCAACGGCGCAGGTCGCTGCCGAGCCCGCCGCGGGGCAGCCTCAGAGACCATGGGGGGACAAAACTTGATAGCGCAGAGTACAGCTAATATACCTACGGAGCGCCAGCCGCAGTTGGCGGCAGGAGCATCGGGAGCAGCAGCAGCAGGAGCGCTTCCGCCACACTTCCGCTCACGACAGCTACACCCAGGGCAGCCAAGTGTTCCAACCCGGAGCCGGCCACTTCGGGCAGGCCGTCCCCGACGCGCCCCTTCGCCTGCTGCAGGAGCGTGTGGAGCTCGATCCACGGCAGGTACTCGACTGTCAGTGACCGATTGGCCGGTCGCCAGCGCACCCCGACCACTGCCGGATGGCCTGCCAACCGTTGGGCGAGTAAGCGGCCGCCCGCGGCCCGATCCGCCGCGAAGCGCAGCCGGCATCGGCCCGGAAGCCGGTGCACTACCTCCATCCCGATAGGCTCCGAATGGGAAGCAAGCTGCATCCTGCTGGTAGCTTGCCGGACGGGCGCTTAAGGCTGGGAAGCGGAGGGCTAAGAGTTGAGGTTGAACCCCGCTAGGGCGAGACACGACGGATGCCCCCGCACAAATTGATTGAGGTCGTTAGAACCATCGAGCCGGCGGGACCGTACTAACCAGCAGATGGAAGCGATTAGCACGAGATTGCCAAGGGCTGCTCAACCTGTTCAGCGAGCACTGCCGGTCTTCACGCTGGCGATCGCGCTGCTCGCGACCGCCTGTGGTGGTGGTGGAGGCTCATACTCGTCGGGCTCTTCGTCCTCCACGGCTGCCAGCCCCGCAGCGGCGGCGACTGTCAAGACCGCCACCAAGATGGTGGCGGGAAAGTCCCAAAGCATCCTGGTCGACGCCAAGGGCTTGTCGCTCTACCACTTCACGCCCGATTCCCAGGGCAAGGTGACTTGCGTCGGGCCGTGTGCCAAGGCTTGGCCGCCTCTGCGTCTGGAGGGCGGCACCAGTCAGCCGACAGCAGGCCCCGGTGTTACCGGCAAGCTGGGGACGATCCCCAACCCCGAGGGCGGCGCCCAGGTCACTTACAACGGTTGGCCGCTGTATTACTACGCCATGGATAAGGACAGCGGAGACACCTACGGCCAGGGAGTCGGTGGAAAGTGGTCAGTTGTCACTCCCAGCCTCGCACCAGGAACCTCACCCAGCGCCAGCGGCTACTGACTGCTTGTAACAGACAGTCCGCCAAGAATTCGCGTCGAGCCGCCTCTAGAATCAAGCACGTGGCTGACTCGCGCTTCTCCGATTATCGGACCGACCCGCTTGTGCGCGAGATGTTGCGGGTGATAGGACAAGGTGGCCAGGCGCAGCGCTCGGCGCAATCAATGCCTATCAATGTCTGGGAAGAGGGCGGCATGCTCGTCCTAGAAGCGGCGATGCCTGGGCTCCGGCCCGAGGAGGTGGAGGTCCTCTGTGCGGAGAATACGCTCACGATCCAGGCGGAGGTCACCATCCCCGATCGGGACTACCTCCACCAGGAGTTGCCCGGCACCCGCTACTTCCGCCAGATCGCCATGCCGGCCGACTGCCTGCTGGAAGAGACAGCGGCTCAGGTCGAACACGGCCTGCTGACTCTGCGCGTTCCCAAGGCCAGGCGGAGACACCCGGAACGCGTCAGGATCCAGGTGAACCGCGCCGGCGAGCCTGCCCGGCCGAAACGCCCCGTTCGCGCCAGGAAGGCCACGGAACTCGCCGAGGAGTCCTGAGCCGGTGGCCGCCGCAGCCGCCGGCCGGGCTTCCCCTTAGATGTCTCTGGATTTCCCGACCGCCCAGGATGAGTATCTGGGCTGGCTCGAGTTGGAAGCCAACCGCAGCCCCAACACAGTGCGGGCCTATCGTGGCGAGCTGAACCGCTTCCGCGAGTTCCTGAGCGAGCGCCGGCACAGCTTGCAGATGGATGAGCTGACCTACGAAGACCTGAGAGCTTATCAGCGCCATCTCGCTGCCTCTGTGCCACGTCCAGCCTCCAGGGCTCGCTCGCTCGTAGCCATCCGCTCCTGGCTCCGCTGGCTAGCCCGCGAGAACCTGATCGAAATCGACCTGTCCAACCGCATCACGCTGCCGAAGCTTGAACAGCGCCTGCCCAAACCGCTGCCGCCCGATGAGCTCTCCCATCTCCTGGCCGCGCTACCCACTGTCACGCCACTCGAGAAGCGCGACCGGGCGCTGGTTCACTTCCTCATCAGCACCGGCTGCCGGATCTCGGAAGCGCTGAGCCTCGACCGTACCGACGTACCCAAACAGGGCCATCGCCTGATCGTGACTGGCAAGGGCAGCAAGCAACGCGCCGTCTACCTGACGGGGCAGGCGAAAGTGGCTCTGACTGATTACCTCGACGCGCGGGAGGATGCCTCGCTGGCGCTCTTCGTGAACTTCGATCGGGCGGGGGCAGCCCGCGGCGAGCGGCGGCTCACAGCTGACGGTGCGCGGCACATAGTCAAGCGGGTGCGGCGGTCAGTCGGCGCTTGGGCTTTCAAGTCCCCGCATGTCGCTCGCCACACGGCGGCGACCAGCCTGCTGGAGGTGACTGGCGGGGACGTGCGGCTCGTGCAGGAGGTGCTGGGCCACGCGAACCTCAACACCTTGCAGGGCTACACCAAGATCGTCGACGCGCGCAAGCAAGACGCTTATCAGCGCTACGAGCGCTACTTGGAAGAACTACCGCACGAAGGCTGAGCTGGAGACCGTGGGCTAGTCGTCGTCCGGGTGGCCCATCAGCGCGTCGAGGATCTCATAGAGGCAATCCATAGTCGCCAGCACCTCATCGCCGCAGTGATTGCAGGCGGCCGTCGGCGGAGACGCCACCACTAGCGTCTTGACCGCCTCGGCGAGCGGTTTGGGGACCTCAGACTGGTCGGCCAAATTCAGCCGCTCCAGCTGATCCAGGAGGTGGTCCAAGTAGCGCATCTTGTTGCGCTTGGCGTACTTCTCGGCCTGCTCCCGCTGCTGCGAGACTGTCACTGTCTCGATCGCCATCGATGCTTCTCGGATCATCGGCTGACCTCCGACTTTGAACGATTGACCCGACAGCCCTGTCCGTGCACTCCGGATTTGATCTTCGGTGTCGGGCGGCAGGTTGTCAAGACTTTGGCCGATAAATAGGGTGAAGTACAGTTCAGTCATCGCTTCTTTGCAGACAACTCCCCCGCAGCCAGCGCGAGTTCTTCCCACTCTCAGCAGCGCTCAGGTCGCGGAGGTCGATCGCCTGGCACATGAACGCTTCGGGCTGGCCGGGTCGTGGCTGATGGAGGCCGCGGGCTGGCAGCTGGCCAGGCATTGCCGGAGTAGTACCTATGTGGTCTGCGGGACAGGAAACAACGGTGGTGACGGCCTCGCTGCTGCTCGCCATCTCCACCGCTGGGGACGGCTTGCCGGCGTTGCGTTGGCCGAGCCCGAACGGCTCGGTATGCTGCCAGCGGAGCAGCTGACGGCGCTGCGAGCCCTGGGTGTCACTGTCGACCGAAAGCCACGTTTTAACGGAGCCCGAATAGTGCTCGACGCCCTCTTCGGTACAGGCCTGCATCGAGCGCCAGAGGGCACGCTCAAGTCGTGGCTGGAAGCCATCAACGGAGCGCGTCTCATGGTGGTCGCCGCGGACCTGCCTTCTGGCCTCGATGCGGACAGCGGCGCCGCGCCAGGAATCGCCATCGAGGCCGGCATCACTGTGACTCTCGGCCTACCGAAAGCGGGCCTGCTGACCGGGCGTGGTCCCGAGCTGGCAGGTGATGTGTGGCTGGTTGACATCGGCATCCCCTTCGCGGCCTACGCCGCAGTGGGCGCCCACGTCCCGGCGCATCTGTTTGCAATGCAAGACAGGCTTCAGCTCTCGGCGCTTCATTTATGAGCTGCGACGTCAACTGGGATCGAGGCATCTCGGTCGTCGGCCATCAGCTGTGGCTGGATCCGCAGGTGGTGAGGGAGCTCGCGTTCGTGTCACATGCCCACTCCGACCACGCTCGCCGCCACCGCCGAGCCCTGCTGACCGAGCCAACCCTGTCTCTGCTCAGCAAGCATCGGCGCCCGCATGACGTTGAAGTGGTGCCGGTTGGCCAGACGGTCGTGGTGGACGGGGCCAGGGTGACCCTGTTTGACGCCGGCCACATGCTGGGCTCGGCGATGCTGCTCTTCCAGCAGCCTGGCAGGAGCTTGCTCTACACAGGTGACATGAAGCTCCGGCATCCCGCAGGCCTGTCGACACCTGTCCCCCAGGCGCAGGCGCTGGTAATGGAGAGCACCTACGGCCTGCCGCATTTCCGCTTCCCTGAGCCGGACTCGGTGGTCCTGGAGCTGGCCCTCTGGTGCCGCCAGGCCATTGCGGCCGGCGCTACCCCTGTCATCCTTGCCCACGCGCTCGGCAAGGCGCAGGAGGTGATGCTGTTGCTCGGCCGCCTCGGCTTTCGGTTCGCCCTGGAAGAACGCTGCCTGCCCTTCGCCCGCGGCTATGAGGCGGCTGGTGTAAAGCTGCCCGAATGGGCTGAGCTGAGCCAGGTGGAGGAACGCTTGGAAGACAGGGTGGTCCTCTTGCCTCCGGCCGGCAAGCAGGCGCTGAAGCGCCTGGCGCGCTACCGCACGGCGCTCGTCTCCGGCTGGGCCAAGGATCCCCAGTTCTCCCGCCTCTTCGGCGCCGACAGATGCTTTCCGCTCTCCGACCACTGCGACTTCGACGAACTGCTGGACGTGGTCCGGCTCTCTGGCGCGGAGCAGGTCTACACGGTCCACGGCTACGCCGATGAACTCGCCCGGCACCTCCGGCGGCGGGGAGTGCGGGCGCACGCGCTGGCCCGGACCGAGCAGTTGGCGCTGGCGATCTGAGCGACCACTTCCAGGCGATCGCCGGCAGCTACGCGGCGCTCCGGCCGCTGAGCGAACAGGACTCGAGGCGCCTGCAGTTGATGCTGGAACGCTGTTCGCTGCCCGCCGCCCCGGCGATCGTGGAGATCGGCTGCGGCCCGGGCAAGCTGCTGCGGGCTGCCGCCGAGCTGACGAACGCGGCCTCAGTCATCGGTGTCGACCCTGAGCCCAACATGCTAACCCAGGCCGACGGCTTCGAGGCTCACCTGGGCCGCGCCGAAGCGCTGCCACTGCCCGGCGCAAGCGCCGATCTTGCCTTCAGCTCGCTGACCCTACACCTGGTCCAGGACTGGCCGGCGGCCGCTGCGGAGGTTCACCGGGTGCTGAAGCCAGGCGGCTGGAGCGCCACCTGGACGCTGACGCCTGAGCATGTGGTGGGACATGTGCTGAACCGCTGGTTCCCCTCGCTGGCCGGCGCGGACCAGCCTCGCTTCCGGTCGCCTGAGCGGTGGCTGCAGGCGCTGACCCGGGCGGGCTTTCCCTGGGCGGTCGAGGAGCAGGTGCGAATGCGGCGCCAGACGACAGTCCGGCGCCTGGCCGAGAGCGTGCGATCCCGCTACATCTCGACCCTGGCGCTGCTCCCCGAGAAGGAGTTCGAGGCCGGCTTGAGGCACCTGGAGCAGCTCGCCAGAGAGACGCCGGAAGCCGCGATCGAGTACGAGATGACCTGGTGCCTCATGTGCTCTCAGCGCATCATCTGACTCGGCCAGTGGGAGATCGAGCGCCGACCGGGTCGCCGATTGCCTAGCGCAGGGCCCAGCCGGCTTTACTGAGGGCCGTCCGCAGAGACGTGTCGCGGGCGGCGTCCCGGCTCAGAGCGTGAAGCAAACTGTCGACCCAGTCGGCTGGATCGGCCTCCGGGCTGAGCCGAAGACCCACCTTTTGGAGCCGCGCCTCGAACGTCTGCTCCGCCGCCACCACGCTAAAGCGCTTCAGCCGATTGGGATTCAGCACCGCCCGGCGCGCCCTGCCGCGGGGCAGCTTTTCGGTCAGATAGACCAGCAACCGCTCAGGGTCCGCAGAGCTCGCCGCCAGCGGCGAACGGCAGAAAGCGCAGGCGCCGTGCAGAGACAGGGAGGGGGCGGCGCACACCTCGCAGGTGGGCCGGCTCATTCCGTATAGCGGAGGATCACGTCATCCTCCCGGCGGCGCTCCTCCCTGTACAGATGGCAGTCCTCGTAGTTGCGGACACAGATCGGGGGAGAGTCGTGGAGGCTGACCCTGCGGTGGCTCTGGTGATCGACGTGGCAGTCGAAGCGATAGCGCCGCAGCATCAGCTGCCGCTCTTTAACCAGCTCCTCCAGATACGGACAGCGGCGCACCGAACCTACGATAAGGAACGGTGCTTCAGTTCGCGCGGACCGCTGAGCAGATCGGCGCGACGGGCTCCACGCTGGAGAAGGGTCGCGTTCTGGCCGAGTATCTCAGCACACTCGAGAGTGATGACCTGAGCCGCGCGGTCCTCTGGATGAGCGGCCAGCCCTACGGCCGCTCGCAGAGATACCGCCTGAACCTGGGCTGGAAGGCCATCGCGCAGGCGGTCAGCGAGCTATCAGACCTCTCGGCCGACGAGCTGAGCCGGCTCTATCTGAAGCACTCGGACCTGGGCGACTGGGGCCAGGAGGCGCTGGCGGGCCGTACCGGCGGCGAGCAGGTGAGCCTGGGCCAAGTAGCCGCCGGCTTCGACGCCATCCGGCTTGCCGGGCGCGCGGCCCAAAAACAGCGCTGCCTGCAGGCGCTCCTGGCCCGGCTGGAGCCCCTTCAGGTCAAGTACGTGCTCAAGATCCTGAGCCTTGAGATGCGCATAGGCATGCAGGAAGGTTTGGTCGAAGCGGCTCTCGCGCGGGCCTTCGACGTGCCGCTGGCCGCCGTGCAGCGGACCCACATGCTGACCGGCGATCTCGGCGTGACTGCCCTTCGCTGTCAGGCGGGCGAGCTGGCCACAGGCGAGCTGGCCACAGGCGAGCTGCAGCTCTTCCAGCCGGTCCGCTTCATGCTCGCCAGTCCCGTCGAAACGGCCGCTGAAGCCTTCGCCAGGATGCGCACGCCTGTGCTCTGGACGGAGGAAAAGTACGACGGCGTTCGCTGTCAGCTGCATCTCTCTCGGGATGGCCGCTGCGAGCTCTTCAGCCGCGACCTGAAGGAGACGACTGCCGCGTTTCCCGAGGTGGTCGAGGCTGCGGCAGGCGTCCACCATGAACTGCTGATCGACGGCGAGATCCTGGCCCATCGCGGCGATCGAGTGCTGCCGTTCTCCCAACTCCAGCGGCGCCTGGGCCGGAAGCTGGTCAGTCGCAGGCTGCGGCTGGAGGCGCCAGTCGTGCTGATCGCCTTCGACCTGCTCTGGCTGGATGGCGAACCGCTGCTCGACCTGCCGCTGGCCGAGCGCCGGCGACAGCTGGAGGCCCTCGGCCTCGCCTGGCCGTTCCTCCTCGCCCGGCTCGAAGATGCGGCGGACCCGCCGCACCTGGAACAGATCTTCGCCGAAACGCGCGAGCGCGGCAACGAGGGGCTGATACTGAAGGACCCGCAGAGCCCATACACGCCCGGCCGCCGCGGCCTGGCCTGGCTCAAGCTGAAGCGGACGCTGGCTTCACTCGACGTGGTGGTCACAGCTGTGGAATGGGGGCACGGCAAGCGCCGCAATGTCCTCTCCGACTACACCTTCGCGGTTCGCGCTGAGGACGGCCGCCTGCTCAACGTCGGCAAGGCCTACACGGGGCTCACCGACCGCGAGATCGAGAGTATGACCAATCACTTCCTCGCTCAGACCATCTCCGAGCACGGCCGCACGCTCGCAGTGAAGCCGGAGGTGGTCTTGGAGGTGACCTTCGATGCCCTCCAGCGCTCCAACCGCCACCGCAGCGGTTACGCCATGCGATTTCCGCGCATCGTCCGCCTGCGGCCAGAGAAGCCGGCGAGCGAGATCGACACTCTCGGCCGGGTCGAGGAGCTCTACAGCCGTTACTTCGGGCGCGAGGTGCCGCTGGCCGAAGTCGCGACAGGGCCCGGCCTGGAAGAAGCGGCGGCGGAGGCGGCGGGTGGAGAGTCTGCCGGGGACGGCAGGTGAAGCTGACCTTCATGGGCACTGCCGGCGCCCGCTTCATGGTGGCCAAGCAGCTGGCGGCTTCGGGTGGGCTCTACCTGGAGGAGGGCGGCACGCGCCTGGCCCTCGATCCAGGGCCAGGCGCTGTTGTGCAGTACGCAAAGCGCAAGGTCGACCTGACCAGGCTGGGCGGCATCATGCTCAGCCACAAGCACCTGGACCACTCCTGCGATATCAACGTGATGATCGAGGGCATGACTGAAGGTGGCTTTCGCTCCCGCGGCTCCGTCTTCTGCCCCTCCGACGCATTGGACGAAGACCCGGTCATCCTCAATTACCTGCGCGGCTTTCCTCAAGAACTGGTGAGGCTCGAGCCTGACTGTGCCTACGAGCTGGGCGAGCTGAGCTTTCACAGCACCAGCCGCCACGTCCACGGTGTGGAGACCTACGGCTTCCGCTTCCGGAGGCTCGGCGCTGAACGGGATCAGCTGGGCTGGGTGACTGACTCCAAGTTCTATGAAGGCATCGCCGAGGACCACCGGGCGGAGGTCATGCTGATTCACACGGTGCTGACGGAGAGCCGGCCAGATCTACCCCACCTGGGATTGGACGACGCGGAGCGCATCATCCAGGAGGCGAAGCCGCGGTTGGCGGTCATCAGCCACTTCGGCATGGGCGTGTGGCGTGCCCGGCCCTGGGAGGTGGCGGCCGCCATGAGCGAGCGAGTCGGCAGCGAGGTGAAGGCCGCCCGCGACGGAATGACACTGGAGCTCTAGAGCCCTACCCCGCGCCTGCCTTCCCTTGCCCGTTATCCGGCTTGGACTGCGACTGCCAGGGGAGGCGACTCGATCAGACCGTCGATGAGGCCGTATTCGATCGACTCCTCGGGCGACATGTAGAAGTCGCGCTCGGTGTCGCGCTCGATCCGCTCCAGCGGCTGACCTGTGTGGTACGCGATGAGATCATTCATCTCCGCCTTGATTCGGATGATCTCGCGGGCGTGGATGTCCAAGTCGGTGGCCTGACCGGTGATGCCCTGACCGGCGATCAGTGGCTGATGCAGGTGGATGCGGGTCGAAGGGAGGGCAAAGCGCTTGCCCTTCTCGCCGGCCATCAGGAGCACGGTGCCAAAGCTGGCAGCCCGCCCGATGGCGATGGTGGAGATGGGTGGCGAGACGAACTGCATGGTGTCGTAGATGGCGAAGCCTGAGGCCACCGAGCCCCCCGGCGAGTTGATGAACATCTGGATCTCCTTCTCGGGATCCTCAGCCGCGAGAAAGATCAGCTGCGCCACTATCAAGTTGGCCATCGTGTCGTCGATCTGCCGCCCGACTATGACTATCCTGTCTCGCAGCAGGCGCGAGTAGATGTCGAACGAGCGCTCGCGGTTGCCGCCCTCGTTCTCGATCACCGTCGGCACCCAGGCCAGAGGTTCCATCCCAGTCACTATATTGCCGAAGCCGAGCTCTCCAGCGCCTCCCACTTGCTCTGCTGCCCCCGGCCGTCGGCGGGCAGGCGCCATCGTCTGGTCAGGACACTTAGGCTTTGCCGAGTGACAGCCAGCCGGCCGACCGCACAGATCCTGACCGCGAAGGACTTCTTCGCTGCTGTGCAGGTGAAGCTGGCCGGCCGGCTGCCGGCCCAACTTCGGGGCTTTGACTCGCGCCCGGGGCCCCGCCTCCTGAAATTCGACTACGGTCATCGCGAAACGCACTTCGAGGTCTGGCACCACCGCGCCGTCGGGAGGTTGGAGGTCGGCCTCCATTTCGAAGGCGACAGGGCCCTGAATGATCGAGCGCGCGAGTTCTTCCGCGCCCATATGGTGCAGGTCAAGGGCACGCTGCCGCGGGCGGAGCTGGAGCCGTGGGACAGGGGCTGGTCACGCCTGTATGAGACGCTGCCGGGAACCGAGCTGAGCGACCAGCTGCTGGACCAGGCAAGCGATCTGCTGGCCGCCTACATTTGCACGCTGGAACCGTTGCTGGAAAACTTCTGGGAGGCCTGATGCCCCTTCTACGCCCGAACGACGCTCGCGACCTCTTCCCCATCACGCGCCAGTGCCTCTACTTGAACCACGCCGGCAATGCACCGCTCTCGGAGCGGGCTCGGGCGGCGCTGGAGGAGCTGACTGAGCAGCTGACCAGCCGGCCCTACCGCGCCGGCCACAGCCAGGAGCTGGCCGAGGAGGTCCGCTCGGCCCTTTCCAGGCTGGTCGGGGCCGAGCCCGACACACTGGCGCTGGTGAGGAGCACGGCTCACGGACTCTCGCTGCTGGCGGGGGGTCTGAACTGGCACGCCGGCGACAACGTGGTCGGAGCTCGCGGCGAGTACCCGGCCAACCTCTATCCCTGGCTCTCCCTGCGGGATCGGGGGGTCGAGTTCCGCCAGGTCGAGCCTGAGGCCGGCCGGATCACCCCCAAGGCAGTCCTCTCCCTGGTGGACGAGCGCACGCGCGTGGTGGCGCTCAGCCATGTCCAGTTCTGGAACGGCTACCGGCTGGACCTGGCCCAAATCGGCGCCGAGCTCGACCGGCGCGGTGTCATCTTTGCAGTAGACGTCATCCAATCGGCTGGCGCGCTGCAGCTGAACCTGGACCGCTTGCCTGTCGACTTCGCCGCCGCGGGCGGCTACAAGTGGCAGCTCGGTCCAATCGGCATGGGGTTCTGTTACTGCCGGCCGGAACTCGTCCGCAAGCTCAGCCCGGTGCTGGTCGGCACCGGCAGCGTAACCAGCCCCTTCGAGTACTTCCAGCCGCGCTACGAGCCGGCAGCCAGCGCCCGCCGCTTCGAGGAGTCAGCTCTCTCGCTTCTGGACCTGACCGGCTACCTGGCAGGCCTGCAGATCCTCCTGCAAGCCGGACCGGCTCAGGTGGAGCAGCGGGTGCTGAGTCTGGCCGACCGCCTTCGCATCGGTCTGGAGGGCCTCGGCTACGAGTTGGTCGAACCCTGGCCTCGCTCGGCCGATGAGTGCTCAGGCATAGTCAGCTTTCGGCGCCACGGCTCGCCCGCCTCAGCACTCTGGCGCGATCTGACCGCGGCCGGCATCGTGTCCCGCCTGCACGGCGATCTGGTCAGGCTCTCGCCGCACTTCTACAACTTGGAGCGGGAGATGGACAGAGTGCTGGAAGTGCTGGCACCGTTGGAGGTTCGCTGAGTGAAGCTGGAATCCCTGGCGATGACGCCGGCGCTTGACGGCTACCTCGACTCACTGCTGCCACCGAGCAACGGAGTGCTGGCGCGGCTTGAGAAGGAGCTGGAGGGCGACAACCTGCCGGCCATCGGCCCCGCGGTAGGCCGCCTCCTCGCCCTGCTGCTGCGGATGAACCGCTGCGTCGACGTGCTGGAGCTCGGTACCGCCGCCGGGTACAGCGCCCTCTGGCTGGCCAACGGCTGCACGGGCCGGGTCCTGAGCCTGGAGTCGGATCCAGGGCGAGCCCGGCTGGCTCGGGCCAACATCGCCGAAGCGGGACTGGCCGACCGGATTGAGGTGGTGAAGGCGGATGCGCTGGAGTACCTGGAGGGCACAGTCATCGAAGTCGACGCAGTCTTCAACGACCTCCTCAACTCCTTTCCCGACGAGGCGGCGGCGGAGCGCTCCTTCCGGCTCTCCTTCGAGCGGCTGCGTCCGGGTGGACTGCTGCTGGCGGACAACGCGCTGCGCCGGGGCGAGGTGGTGGATCCCGGGTCGCGCGGCGCTCGAAACGTCGCCCGCTACAACCGGCTTGTGGCCGGCGAGCCGAGCCTGGAGAGCGTCATAGTGCCGCTGCGGGACGGCGTCTCCCTCGCGCGCAAGGCAGACCTGGCGCTGCCCACCGTCTGACGGCCGGTCGGTCATGAATACAGCCCGCGCGGTGGGTCAGACGTTGGTCCGACTGGGTGTCGAAGAGTTCTTCGGTGTGATAGGCAGCGGCAATCTGGTCGCCACCAACGCCATGGTGGCGGCGGGGGCCCGCTTCTACAACGCCCGGCATGAGGGCGGCGCTATAACGATGGCCGATGCCTACTCCCGGGTCACTGGCCGGGTTGGTCTCTGCACAGTGCACCACGGACCAGGCCTGACCAACGCCATGACAGGACTCACCGAAGCTGTGAAGAGTCGGACGCCGCTGCTCCTGGTCACCTCGGACGTCGGTGCCAGAGCTCTGCTCTCCAACTTCAGGATCGACCAGGCCCAGTTGGTTCTTGCCGTGGGAGCCGTCGTGGCGCGGCTGCTCAGCCCCGAGACTGCTGTAGTCGACACGGTACGGGCCTACCGCAGGGCGCTGGCGGAGCGCATCCCGGTGGTCCTGATGATGCCGCTCGATGTGCAGCAGGCTGACTGCCCGGAGCCCCCGGCTGAGCTCCCGCCGTTGGTCGCCCTACCGCCTTCCCTCCCCGATCAAACCGCGCTGAAGGCGGCGGCGGCGCTGTTGGCCGAAGCCCGCCGCCCCCTCATAATCGCCGGCCGCGGAGCTGTGCTGGCCGGAGCAGGTGATGGGCTGGAGCACCTGGCCGAGCAGATAGGTGCCCTGCTCGCGACGAGCGCGCCGGCCAAGGACTACTTCCAGAACAATCGCTGGTCGCTGGGCATCTCGGGCGGCTTCTCCAGCGACCTGGCGGCGGAGCTGATCGCCCACGCAGACGTGGTGCTATCTGCAGGCGCCAGCCTCAACATGTGGACAACGCGCCAGGGCAGCCTGCTGAGCCGGCAGGCGAAGGTGATTGCCATCGACAGTGATGCTCGAGCACTTGGTCACCACCACCGGGTCGACCTGGCGCTGGTCGGCGACGCCCGCGCCACTGGCTGCGGGCTGAGCGCCCAGCTGCCGGATCGAGCTGTCCCCGGCTGGCGGAGCGACGAGCTGGGGGCGCGCATCGCGGGGGGCAGCTGGCTGAAGCAGCCGTACCAAGATGAGAGCACGCCCGAGCGGATCGACCCCCGGACGTTGTCGCTGGGCGTGGGTGAGCTGCTGCCGCGGGAGGTGAACGTCGCCACTGACGGCGGCCACTTCTGCGGCAATGCGGCGCTCTACTGGACTGTGCCTGAGCCGGCGGCTTTCGCTTTCACGCAGAACTTTCAAGTCGTGGGGATTGGACTCGCGACGGGCATCGGCGCGGCTATCGGCCGGCCGGACCGGCTCACTGTCACGGCGCTCGGTGACGGCGGCGCGCTGATGGGCATCTCGGAGCTGGAGACCGTCTCGCGTTTCCGATTGGGCATGCTCATAGTGGTCTTCAACGACGCCGCCTTCGGCGCCGAGGTCCACCACTTCCAACCGCTGGGCGAGGATCTGAGCCTGGTGCGCTTCGAGGACACAGACTTCGCGCGCTTGGCCCGGGCGGCCGGTTTGGACGCTGTGACCGTCCGCCGCCGCGAGGACTTGGCTCAGGTGCGAGAGTGGCTGGCCGGCAGCCTGGACAGATCGCTCCTGGTCGATGCCAAGGTGGTTCCCACAGTGGTGGCTCCGTGGCTGGAGGAGGCCTTCAAGGTTCACTGAAAGGAGCGACCGACCGCTCCAGCGCAGTGGTCAGGGGCGGGCAGCGGGACCTTCGATCCAGACAGCGCCAGAGCTCGCGAACTCCTTCTTCCAGACCGGCACCGACTCCTTCAGCCTGTCGATGCCCCAGTGGCAGGCCGCTATGGCTTCGCCCCGGTGAGGGCAGGCCACTGTCACCACCACCGACGCCTCGCCGATGTCCAGCTTGCCGATGCGGTGCGCCATCGCGACTCGAGCGGCAGGCCAGCGGCGGCCGATCTCGTCGGCCAGCTCAGTCATCTTGACCTCGGCCATGCCGGCGTAGGCCTCGTACTCCAGGTGCGTGACGCTCTTACCGCGAGCGCTGTCGCGGACGATGCCTGTGAAGGTGCAGATCGCGCCCGCGCCGGGGTGCGCCACAGCAGCTTCGAGCCGGCGAGCGTCGAGCACTTCGGCGGTCAGCTCGATCAGAGCCGCGGTCCCCATACCGCCGCTCACCGGCGGGATGAAAGCGATCTCGTCACCGTCAGCTACCTCATCCTCCCAGGCGGCGTAGTTCTGGTTGCGGGCCGGCCGGATCAAATTTTGGTCCGCTTCCAGGGCGGGATGCCGCTGCCGTAACGCCTGGTAGAGGTCGCCGATATTGCCGCCGCCAGGCAGCTGCTCGGAGGCCACGCCGGCCTGCTCTCGGAGCCGAGCGAAGAGCCTGACGGTGATCATCGGGCGTCTGAGTGGGGCGAGCCGAGTGTGAGCACGTGCACCTCCTTGCCGCTGTCAAGCGCTCGCTCGATGGTTCGGCGGGTGCCGCTGGAGGCACCGTCCCAGAAAGCCACCAGGACATCCACTGCTCCAACCAGGCGCTGATTGCGACTGGCGGCGGCCTCGGCGTCCCGCGCCTCTTCGAACGATGCTGCCAGCACTTTCACCGGTAAGCCTCGTTCGCGCGCAGTTCGGGCCGCTGTGGCGTCCACGCCGCTGGCGCTCCCGGTCACCAGGCTCGCCGCCCGGGGCAGCTCGCGCACGTAGCTGGCGACTCGGTCGAGGTCGGGGTAATGCCGGCTGCCGACGATGCCGACACGCTGGGCGGCCGTCAATCCTCTTCGGTAGGCTCTACCGCGCCGGCCTCGGCGAGCCGGGCCAGGTTCGCTTCGAACATCTCGCGGAGCCGCTGAGCCTGCTGGTCGTACGCGTGCGCATCCGGCCAGGCGGAGCGCGGATTGAGAACCTCGGAAGGCACATTGGGAACTGCCACCGGCACCGCTAGGCCGAAGACCGGATCCGTCCGCGTCTCGACGTCCCGCAGCCTGCCCTCGACCACCGCTCTGACGATCGCGCGCGTGTGTGCTATCGAGATGCGCTTGCCCACACCGTAGGCGCCCCCCACCCAGCCCGTGTTCAGCATCCAGACCTGAGCATCGTGCTTGTGCAGGCGCTCGACAAGCATCTGGGCATACGTCTCCGGCGACAGCACGAGGAACGGGCCAGCGAAGCAAGAGCTGAAAGTGGGCTCGGGTTCAGTCACCCCGCGTTCGGTGCCGGCGACCTTGGCGGTGTAGCCGGAGAGGAAGAAGTAGCGAACCTGTTCGTCATTGAGGCGCGCGACCGGGGGCAGCACGCCGAAGGCGTCGGCGGAGAGAAAGACAACGTTGCTCGGGTGAGCGGCGCGGCCGCTCAAGTCGGCGTTGGGGATGAGCTCCACAGGATAGGCCGAGCGGGTGTTTTCAGTTTTGCTGCCGTCGTCGTAGTCGGGGACTCTCGTGTCAGGATCGAAAGCGACGTTTTCCAGAACGGTGCCGAAGCTGTTAGTGGCGGCGTAGATCTCGGGTTCGGCGTCCTTCGAGATGCGGATGGTTTTTGCGTAGCAGCCGCCCTCGAAATTGAACACGCCTTCATCGGACCAGCCGTGCTCGTCGTCGCCGATCAGCTTGCGAGTGGGGTCCGAGGAAAGAGTCGTCTTGCCAGTGCCTGAGAGTCCGAAGAAAAGAGCCACATTGCCGGCCTCACCGACGTTCGCCGAGCAGTGCATGGGCAGCGCGCCGGCCTCCGGCATGAGGTAATTGAGTGCTGTGAAGATCGACTTCTTCATCTCGCCGGCGTAGCGAGTGCCGCCAATCAGCACCGTCCGCCGGGCGAAGTTGACGAGGATGAAGGTTTCCGAGCGGGTGCCGTGCAGCGAGGGATCGGCCCTGACCTGGGGCAGGGCCATGACTGTGAAGTCAGGCTCGAAGCCCTCCAGCTCCTCAGGCGAAGGTCTGATGAAAAGGTTGTTGACGAAGAGGCTGTGCCAGGCGTACTGGGTCACCACGCGCACCTTGAGGCGGTACCGTGGATCGGCGCAGGCAAATAGATCCCGCACATAAACCTCGTTGGCCCGGATGTACTCGGCCATGAGCTCGAACAGCTGGTCGAAATGCTCGGCTGAGATGGGCCGATTGCCGGTGTGCCACCAGATCTTGTCCTGAGAGCTCGGCTCCTCGACGAAGAACTTGTCCTTGGGCGAGCGGCCGGTGTGCTGGCCGGTGTCAGCGCTCAGGGCACCTGAGCTGACGATGTTGGCTTCGCCCCGAGCGGTGGCGTGCTCGTAGAGTTCGGCAGGAGCGAGATTGTGCCAGCTTCGCATGGCGCCGCCGAGGCCGACGTGGCCCAGCAAGGGCCGCTCGATCACCTGCATTCGTCGATCATACTCACGGATTTACGCGGTTACGCCTCACATGAGGCGGTTCAGCCGGCGGCGCGAGCGTAGCGGCGGCGCTGCCTGCCCGAGACGAAGTCGAGTAGGACATACTCGCCCAGTCGCTCAGGCGAGACGAAGAACGCCCGGCCCTTGTTGATGCGTGTCATCTGGCTCACGAAGTCGGCCAGATAAGGGCTTCGCTCGAGCATGAAGGTGTTGATGACAATGTGGTCGCGGGTGCAGCGCTGAACCTCCTTCAGCGTCTCCTGCACTGTGCGGAACGTGGGCGGGTAGTGGAAGAACACCTGACCGCCTTGGTCCAGGTGGGCGGTGGGCTCGCCGTCGGTGATCATCACTATCTGGCGGTTGCCGCGATGCCGGGCGAGAAGAGAGCGCGCGACCTGGAAGCCATGCTGCATGTTGGTGCCGTACACGTAGTCGTTCAGCGCCAGGCCCGGCAGGTTCTGCGGTTTCAGCTGCACAGCGGTGTTGGAGAAGCCGATCACATAGAGGCTGTCGCGCGGAAACTGGGAACGGATGAGTGCGTCCAGCGCGATCGCCACTTTCTTGGCGGCCAGAAAGCAGCCGCGCAGGAACATCGAGCGGCTCATGTCGATCATCAGCACTGTTGACGCCTGGCTGGCGTGCTCGGTGTGGTGGACCTGGAAGTCGTCGGGCTGCAGCCGCACAGGCACCCCTGGACCCTCTCGCTGCAGGGAGTTGAAGAGCGTCTCCTTCATGTCCAGCAGAAAGGGGTCGCCGTACTCATAGCGCTTCAGCTCTTCTGCCGCCTCAGTACCTTGGCCGCCAGCGCGCAGCTGGTGCTGGCCGACCTGACTCTTCTTGAGCTGGGCGAAGATGTCCTTCAAGGCTCCCTTGCCGATCCGGCGCATCCCTTTCGGGGTGAGCTCCAAACGTCGACCCTTGCGCTCGATGTATCCGGCCTTCTCCAGCACACGGGAGACCTGCTGCAACTGGTCCAGCTGCCGGCGCGCCTCCGGCCCGAGCAGGCTCTCGGCCAGGCTGGGGTCGACGTCATCCAGGCGGAAGCTGCCCCGCTGCAGCTGCGACTCCAGACGGTCCATCTGCTGCAGCTGGTCCATCAAGCCCATGGCCTGCTGCATGGAGACGGGTTCATCGCCGAAGAAGGGATAGCGTTCGCTCAACTCCGAGGGCGGCGCCATCTGCTGCATGAGACCGGCCAGCCTGGCCAGTTCCAGGCGCAGGGAATCGTCCTGGAGCAACTCGTCCATCATCTGCCGGAGCTCGGCCCGCGCCTCGGGCGACATCGACTGGAGGAGCGACTGCATCTGGGCCATCTGCCGCTGCAGGTGCTCCAGTAGCTGGTCCAAGCTCTCGATACCTGGGGGAAAGAAGTGGCCATGCTTCTCCATGAAGCCTGGGAAGTCCGGCTGGCGGCCCTGTCGCCGCGCCTCCAGCATGGCGTTCAGATCCCTGACCATCTCCCTGACTGCGCCCAGATCCTGCTTGGTCATCTGCGAGATCGACTGCTTCATGCCCTGGAACATCTGGTTCATGACTTGCTGCTGCAGCTGGTCGACCAGCTTCTCGAACGCCTCTCGGGCGCCATCGTCCATGAACTCGTAGTTGCGCAGGGCTTTCACGCGGCCACCCAGGTCGTCAGGCAATCGGTCGAGCTTGTCCCGGCGCTGCTTGGCCATGCGCTCCAGCAGCCGGCGACTGTCAGGCGGCGCGTCGGCAACTTTTCGCTCGATACCCGCCCGCTCCTGGTCGACCACCTGCTGGAGCTGCTCGCGGATGGCGTCGACAGCTGTGTCCAGGTCGTACCGGGCCAGCTCCTCCTCGCGCTTCTTCTGCAGATCCTGGAGCAGCTTCTCCAGGCCCGCCAGGTCCTGATTGCCCCAGCGGTTCAAACGCTGGAGCGCGGCATTGAGGTCGCCATAGTTCATCAGGTCGTCGGCCAGGGCGTCAAGGGTCCGCTCGGGGTCGAGCTCCTCGAAGAGCTGGCTGCCGTCCCACCGGGAGTACCTGAAGCTGGCTGACATGAGCCGTCGGCGCCAACGTTACAGCTAGAGGTGCGGCCGGGAACCCGGCCGAGAGATTGGGTGGCCAGGTGGGTCAGATCCAAGGAGCCGACGAGCACCGCAGTGAGCGTATTCGGAATACGCGCAGCGAGGAGCGCAGGAGGCGACGCCGGAGATGGCCCGCATGGGCGCCCAAGATCCGGACGGGCTTTTCGGCCGCACCTCTAAGCTGGGGTTGCGACCCGGCCGAGCGGAGTTCAGACCTCGGCGCCCGGTTGAATGTCGAGCACGTTGACCCCGGGGCCGACAAGTTCCTGGAGCTGGCTCGGCCGGCCCGTCAGCAGGGGGAAGGTGCCGAAGTGCATGGGCACCACGGTCTTGACGCCCAGCAGCTCGACGGCCTTGGCCGCCCGCTTGGGATCCATCGTGTAGTGGCCGCCGATCGGTAGGAACGCCGCGTCCAGTCGGTGCAGCTCGCCGAACAGCTTCATGTCCATGAAGACGTCGGTGTCGCCAGCGAAGTAGACGGTGAAGCCGTTCTCGAACTCGATCACGTAACCGGCCGGATCGCCACCATAGAGCTTCTGCTCGTTCACGTCGATGCCGCCGGAGTGCCGGGCATCGACCATGGTGATCTTGATCCCGTCGACGTCGACAGTGCCGCCCTTGTTCATACCTATGTTGTCGCTGCCCGGGAAGCCGAGGCCGCCGAGCACACTGACCGTCTCCGCAATGGCTATCAGCTTGGGGTGGGTCGCTTTGCCGATCTCGAGCGCGTCACCTGTGTGGTCGAAGTGGCCGTGCGTGATGAGCATGAGATCCAGGCTGTCGATCTTCTTCAGGTGCTCAGGAGCGACAGGGTTGCCGGCGACCCAGGCGTCGAGCAGCATCTGCTTGCCCTGAGCGCTGCGCGCGAGCCAGGTGCCGTGGCCGATCCAAGTGAAGCGAACCTCGTCGTTGATGCGCATGTCTTCCCTCCTCAAAGTCTGTTGGCCAAGGGCTTTGGCCTTACCCTATTCGCTCAGCGACCGGCGAGTGCGGGGCGCGGCCTACGATTGGTCAGCGATGGATCAGCGGAAGCCGCAGCTGAGTCCCGTCCGCCGGATCCTGCCCAAGCAGGACGCCACTCCTGCGCCGGAGGTGCGGCCGGTCAGCGCCAGCGAGCAGAAGATCAACCAGTTCCGCAACCGCCGCTATCAGGTGCTCCACCAGGAGACCGAGGCGGCGCGCAAGCGGCGGGCGCAGGACAAGCCCGACGCGCGCGATCGCATCACGGCGCTGCTCGACCGCGACAGCTTCGTCGAGCTGGACATGTTTGCCACCAACCGGGCGACGGGCTTCGGCATGGAGTCAAAGCGGGTGCCTGGCGACGGCGTGGTTACGGGCTTCGGCTCCATCGACGGTCGCCAAGTCTGCGTCTACGCCTACGACCCCACAGTGCTGGGTGGCTCTCTGGGCGAGGTGACAGCCGAGAAGATAGTGAAGGTGCAGGAGCTGGCACTGCGCAACCGGGTGCCGATCATCGGCATCAACGACTCCGGCGGCGCCCGCATCCAGGAGGGGGTGGTGGCGCTGGCGGGCTATGCCGACATCTTCTTCCGCAACGTGCAGTCCTCGGGTGTCATCCCGCAGCTGAGCGTCATCGCCGGGCCCTGCACGGGTGGCGCTGTCTACTCGCCGGCCATCACCGACTTCATCTACATAGTTGACGGCTCCGGCTACATGTTCATCACAGGGCCTGAGGTGGTGAGGGTGACGACTGGCGAGGAAGTGACCTTCGACCAGCTCGGCGGCGGCGATGTGCACAACACGCTCTCAGGAGTCGGCCACTTCCTACCGGAGACCGAGGCAGAGTGCTGGGCGGGTATCCGCCGGCTGCTCAGCTACCTGCCCGCTTGGAACGGTGAGCCGCCACCCTTCGTCCCCAGTGACGACGACCCGGAACGGGCGGATCCCGAGCTGCAGACGCTGGTGCCTGACAGCCCCAACCTGCCCTATGACATGCGGGAGCTGATTGGGCGACTCTTGGACGACCGACAGTTCTTGGAGGTGCAGCCGTTCTTCGCGCAGAACATAGTTGTGGGTCTGGGTCGGCTCGGCGGCCACACGGTGGGCCTGGTGGGCAACCAGCCCAAAGTGCTGGCGGGAGCTATCGACATCAAGGCGTCTATCAAAGCAGCGCGGTTCATCCGCTTCTGCGACGCCTTCAACATCCCCATCGTGTCGCTGGTCGACGTACCCGGCTATCTGCCCGGCACCGCGCAGGAGCACGAGGGCATCATCCGCCACGGCGCCAAGCTGCTCTACGCGTATGCAGAGGCCACCGTGCCGAAGCTGACGGTGATCACACGCAAGGACTACGGAGGCGCCTATTGCGTCATGTCGCCCAAGCAGATGGGCGCCGACCTGAACCTGGCCTGGCCGTCGGCTGAGATAGCGGTGATGGGGCCGGAGGCGGCAGTGAACATCATCTACCGGCGCGAGCTGGCCGCAGAGTCCGACCCGGCAAAGCTGCGGGCGGAGTTGGTGGCCGAGTACACCGCCCGCTTCGCGAACCCGTACGTGGCGGCCGAGCGCGGCTATGTGGACGACGTGATCGAACCGCGCGAAACTCGCCGGGAGCTGATCAACGCGCTGAAGCTGTGCATGCGCAAGAAGGTCGACCGCCCCGCGCGCAAGCACGGCAACATCCCGCTTTAGGGGAGACTCCAACGGCGAAGGCAGGCATCACAAAGCTCTGCCCCAATGCTGGAAGTCAGGCAGTACGGTTGCCCCGGGATTCAGGTTCGCGGGAACCAGCGGCGGCGTGGGGCGGAGGGATCGCGGGGTTCCATTGGAGCCAATCCAGGATGTGAGGCACGGTTTGCAAAACTGTCGGTTTGCTGCCGTTTCTCCCAGAGTGTCGCAGCCGTAGGATCATCCTCGTCCTTGACATTGGTGCTCATCGTGCCAAGGGAGTCGATAGCTATTCGGACAACGTCACCGGCCGTGAGTGAACGCGGAGGTTTCATTGCCATCCCGACGCCAGCAGGAGTCCCCGTGAGAATGATATCGCCCGGGAACAGCCGGATGCTTGCACTGATTGACTCGATCAGGCTCTCAACATCGTAGGTCATGTGGGCTGTCGTGTCGTCCTGCCGCAATTCTCCGTTTACCCAAAGTCGGAGACCCATATCGTGCGGATCAGCCGAATCGTCTGGCGTGACGAGCCACGGTCCGGTCGGACAGAATGAGTCGTAGCCTTTGCCGCGGAGGACCTGGAGGAAGAGGGGATGCTTCGCTTGGTCTTCGAGCACGACATCGCGAGCGGTGACGTCGTTCGCGATCATGAAGCCCGCCACATGGGCCATGGCATCCGAGTATCGCACCCGCCTGCCTCCGGTCCCGATCACTACCGCAAGCTCTGCCTCGTAGTCCAGCAAACGGGTTTCGGGCGGCCGGATGATGTCATCGTTGGGACCAACGACCGATCCGGGTGATTTGGCAAACAGCACCGGTCGAGAAGGGCTAGGTTGGCTGCTGCTGACCTCGTTCATGTGACCTGCATAGTTCGCCCCGACCGCGATGATCTGACGGGGCGCCGGTACCGGCGGACCGAGCCTGACCTCGCTGATGCGCATGCGCGGCGCGCCCTCCGCGGCCCATGAAGATATCGCGGGCCGAAGGTGTCCCAGGAGACCAACCAAGGGCGTCATATCCACCGACATGCCGAGACTCCCAAGTAACGGAGCCAACGGCACAAGGTGCTCATCATCCGCCAGCACGGCCGGGCGCTCTGCCCCGTGCAAGCCGAAGCTAACAAGCCTCACGCCGACACCACCCTGTCTACCACAGTATCGGGTTGAGTCCGCATCTCGCCATGGGCACGCTACCCATTCGGCGCCGCAATGTGGTGCCGACCTTGGCTATGACGGCCCCGAAAAGAACGCGCGAGCCAGCTCGAAATTGTCGTAGTAGCGCCAGAACTCAACGATGAGGCCGGCGTCCATCCGCATGACGTCGACCGCCGTACCGGTGAATGAGAGCGAACTTTTTGAACCGCGCATCTGCACAATACTTGTCGCATATTCGTCGTTTGCCATTATCGAGACGATGTCCTGCTGAAAACTAGCGCCAGCAGCACCGAAGTACACCTTCCAATACTCCATCACATCCTCGACGCCAACATAGCCTCGAGCGGGCGGCACGACCCCGGACTCGTGCCAAATGATGTCAGCACTGAACATCCGGCGGATGGCGTCGAGATCACCGCGTTCAAGCCGAGTGTGACCGTCGATCACCACAGCCGCATTCGGGTGAACAGCACCGGTGGGCTTATACAGCAGCATTTCGAGCCCTTCGAATAGCCAGGGAACCAACCGCCCGGCGCATGGTACGTGCGATTCCTACGATATTCAGTCGCCGCGAAACGCGGCCATGATGCGGGCCGTGTCGGCGAAGATTCGGTAGCGGATTGCGACACCGTCGGCAAACGTCCACACGTGTGCGGAGTCCCCAACGAAGTCGCGCCCGTTGTGTCGCATCGTCGTCTCTAGGTGCAGAAATGCTACAACCGTGTCGCCCTCGGCCACGATGTCAACGACATCAAACGCTTTGAAGGTCGCGAGCTTACCAAGTTCCTCAAAGTAGCGTGCAACCTCATTCTTGCCGCGGAACACGCCGCCCACAGGATGATCTGGGGGAAGCGGATCGATCCAGTCGACGTCGTCTGCGATGGCGTCCATGAATGGTCCCAGGTCGCGCCGGCTGAAGGCCTCGTATGCGTCTCGTACTCGCCGCTTGTTCGCCTGATCCGACATCAGCGCCCTCCAATCTGGCACGAACGATTCTCGCCGACGCCATGCTGCGGAGCAGGCATCCCTGTGGAAGTCACGCGAACCCCGCATACACGATACTGCGCGATCGGTCAAGGCGGTGAATCGTCGCCGACCGTCCAGGGCCTCATGTCGGGCTACCAGGCCCTCGCGGTGAAGGTGACCCGCCATCGCCGAACCCGCGGCGCCGAGTTGTCGGCCATAGGTTCTCCGGCGGCAGGCGCGGGAGGGGGGGAGGGGGAGGGGGATAACATCGGCACAGCCCATCCCTTGCGGGACCGGTCAGGGTGAGTGGCCGGCCTGGCGGTCCCTGTACTCCGCGTTCGTGCACAGGACGAAGAGCGTGTGATCGACGTCGCAGCGTTCGCCACCCGAGCGGGCACCCGCTGTCCCCGCTGTCATCGTCAGACCCCGACCTTGATGCAGCTCTCGCAAGTGCGGCGCACCCGCACTGGCGCAGTCCAGCCGCTGTGACTGGCCCTTGATCAGCCTGCCGCTTCTCGCCTCAAAGCTGAGGCTTCCATCGCGCTGGTGCCCGATCGTGTAGGCACCCTCATGCAGCCGCCGGTAATGAAAGCCGCAGAGCGAGACCAGGTTGCTCAGATCAGTGCGGCCACCTTGCCCCCAGTGCTGCAGGTGGTGAGCATGCGTCCGCCGCACAGGGACCGGGCAGCCAGGAAAACAGCAGCCCCTGTCCCGCGCGTTGAGAGCCGTGCGCAGCCGCGGCGAGACAGTCCGCCGCGAGCGGCCGAGGTCGATCGGCAGTCCCTCGCGCTCCCAGAGCTCCATCACCTCTGCCTCGCCCGCCACCGAGGGCGGCAGTGCCTGGCCATCCTCCAGCGTGCAGCGACCGCCCTCTGCCTTGCCGCTCAGCAGCGAGGCATCGACGTGAACCACGACCCGGTCCGGCCGGGAGCGCCCTCCAGCTCTGAGGCCGCCACGCCGGCCGCATGCTCGCAGACGGCGACCAGCGCGTCAGCCCGGCGCGCCGCCCAATACTCGTATTCTACCAAACATCCGTTCGCATTTACAAGGCCTTCACCCACGTTCACACGTAAATCAACACCCCAGCCCAGGACGGTGGGGCCTCCATCGGAACCCAAACAGAGCCGTGATGCGTTGCCGGGCGGACGGCTAGGAGCGAAAGTGGAGGGCGTGAGCAGACGCGATGCGATCCAGGATCAGGATGCCGTCCAGGTGGTCCAGCTCGTGCTGCACAGCTCGCGCCTCGATTCCCGAGCACCATTTCTCCTCGGCCCCCAGGCGAAGATGGATGCGCCTGGCGCGCCGCACGTCAGCCAGCACTCCGGGAAGGCTCTGGCAGCCTTCACGACCGACCTCCTTGCCGGCTCGGTCGACGATCATAGGATTGATGAGCAGCAGCAGGCTGTTGTGAGCCTCCGCCGCCGGATGGCGGGAGACGTCCACCAATGCGACGCGAACCGGCTCACCGATCTGGGGCGCTGCAAGTCCCCAGCAGTGCGGCAACGAGCGCATGGTGTCCAGAAGGTCGACGACCAGCCCAGCCACCTGATCGGCAGCTGGCGCAGCACACTCCTCCAGCAGAATCGGATGGGGATAGGTGAGGACCTGACGGATCAGAGAACGTCACTCTCCAGCGCGTGCAGCGCGTGGCGCAAGCCCAGCGGCGGCAGTTCCGCCTGCAGCGCCGCCTCCAGCCGCACGCCGGCCGGGATCCGGATCTCCATGTTGACCACGTACATGGCGGAGCCCTGCTCGACCAGCCGGCAGGTCATGTCGCAGATGTTGACGTTCTCCCGCGCCAGCAGTGATGCCACCTGGCGAACGATGCCAAGGCGATCAGGTCCGTAGACGGTCAGGCGATGATCCGGTTCCTGGCTGGCGGCCGCCTCGCCGACCTCCCACACATCGACGAGCAGCCCGAGCCGCCTGGCGACAGACTCCAGCTGGGCGGCCACATCAGCCTTCCCGCCGGGACCGTGACAGATCAGCATCATGGCGAAGTAGCCGCGCAGAATGGAAGTGGAGACGTCCTCCAGCGAACACTCCTGCCCCTCCAGGGCGACAGTGACCGCTGCAACAATGCCTGGCCGGTCCTGGCCCATCACTGCCACCGCCAGTCTGGCCACACTGCCAATGTCGCACAAACTGCACCGACAACTGGGGCAGACAGTAGTGTTGCCGTCCGTGAACCGATGGCGCCCCCTGCCGCGCTGGTACGTGGCCCTACTCGGGCTCGAGGGCGCTCAGCGCCTCCGCGAGATGGCCGTGTCGAACCGGCACGAGCGCGAACTGGCAGGTCCGACTGCCGCGGGCGGGCGCTATCCCCTCATGGTTGCGCTGCACATTGCACTCTTCTGCCTGCCGCCGCTGGAGGTGATCGCTTGGCGGCGCCGGCCGCGGCTGCCGCTGCTGTGGGTGGCCGGAGTCGGCGCCGCCTCCACCCTGCGCTGGTGGAGCATCCGGTCCCTCGGCTCGGCGTGGAACGCCCGAGCTGTGGTGCCAACCGACCTCCGGCCGGTCACCTCCGGACCCTACCGCTGGGTCAGGCATCCCAACTACGTGGCGGTGGCGCTGGAGTTCCTCTGCCTACCCCTGGCGGCGGGCGCCTGGCTCAGCGCCATCGGCCTCTCGCTGGTGAACGCCGCGCTCCTGGCCGATCGCATCCGAGCCGAAGAGCGCCTGCTGCGCCGGATCCCTGGCTACGCAGAAGCATTCGCGGGACGAGCGCGCTTCCTGCCGGGCTTGTTCTAGTGCCCCGCATCCGAAGTTTGCCGGCATCTTGCGGCTCCGGACGACGCTGCCGCGTCATGGGACCCGGCCCGTCGTTGTCACGCATCCACGATGCGCTCCTCCTAGTTCCACCCATTCCTTCGCCTCCTCGTCCGGACCGGCAGCCTACGGCAGCCTGCCACAATCTGTTCGACCAACTTCAGAGGCAGGCCACTAGGTTGGCTCCAGCCGGAGGTCACGACGCCCTGACAGAAACGTCAGGAAACCGTCGCTCAATACCGGCGGAGGTGCGCCATGCCCACCGTCACGCCGGGTCCGAAAGCCAGCGCCAGCCCATCCCCAAACGTTTCGGGCGGCGTCGCCGCCAAGCCGAAGACCAGTGAGGCGGAGGACAGGTTGCCTACGCTCTTGAAGACGCCGCGAGACGTCGCCAGGCGGTGCGAATCGAGGCCCAGCGCCTGGTCCACAGCATCGAAGATGCGCGGCCCTCCCGCGTGCACCGCGTAGAAGTCCGGCCGGGGCACGCGGTGCCTGTCCTGAAAGGCCTTCACAATCGGCGCCAGCTCGGCCGCAATAAGCCTGGGCAGCTTGCGATCGAGCACCACGTGGAAGCCCGATTCGCGCAGGTCGAAACCCAGCGCCGCCATGCTGTTGGGTAGCAGCCATTCGCCGGTCGCCACCACCTCGAAGGCAGCCTCAGCTCGCGCCGGCTGGCCGGTCATCACGGTGGCGGCGGACCCGTCGCCGAAGACCAGCGCCGCTGTCAGGTTGTCGATCGAGCGATCACCAGGCTGGAAGTTCAGCGAACAGAGCTCGACCGCCACGACCAGCACCCGATCGGTCGGGAAGGCAACCAGATGGCGGTGGGCGGCAGCGATGGCTGCCGCGCCACCCGCACAACCAAGCTCTGTGATCGGCAGTCGCAGCACGTCCGGCCGCAATCCAATCTCGTTCGCCAGGCGCGCGTCGAGCGACGGCACCAGGTAGCCGGTGCAGGAAACAGAGATGACCATGTCGATGTCCACGGGGTGCAGGCGAGCATCTCGCAGCGCTTCGCAGGCTGCTCTCCGGGCCAGCCTGGGTGCGTGCTCGGCGTAGACCGACATCGCCTCGCCGACAGAGCGTCCGCGAAGCACCTCCACCAGCGGCGCGATGGTGTAGCGGTTCACAGCTTCGCCGGCAGCTGCGGCCGGCAGCCTCGGCCAGAAGGCGGACAGCGCGCGCTGCGACTCCTGGCGGTCGATCGAGTACTCGGGCAGGGCGGTTCCGAAGCCGAGGAAGAAGCTCACGAGTGGCTGGCAGCGAAGCCGCCCAGAGCCGCCCAATCACGAAGCCCGATTCGCCAGAGCGGGCGGGAGCCGTCGTTGACCTCCAGGATTGAGGTGAGGGCTTGAGGCCTAAGGTTGGCCCCCCTCATCGCTCGACCGGCCAGCTGCGAAGAGCCTGTCAGAGTGCGGGCAAGGTGGCCGACGGCGCGCCGCCGCCGCCACTGGGCGGCCCACCAGCTTCGGTAGCGCTCGGGCGCGGAGTCGAAGTCGCAAGCGAGAAGGCCGGAGAGAGCCAGCGCCTGGTTCAGACCGGCGCTGATGGCGTCGCCCGTCAGCGGATCGAGGAAACCGGCCGCGTCGCCTGCCACGAAAACCCGGTCGCTGGCCACCGTGCTGGGCCGGACGGCAAAGGGGCCTGCGCCCCAGACCCGACCGGTCAGATCGGCGCGTGCCAGCTCGGGATGCGCCCGAGCGACGAACTCGCGGTAGCTCTCCCGCACACTTGCGCCAGGCCCCCGCAATGAGCCGCGGGCGCCGAGCACCGCGACCAGCAGCTCAGAGGGGGCCGCCGGCGCTGCGTAGACCTCGATCTCATCGAGCAGGGTGACTCGAATCTCCCCCCAGTCGAGATCGGGGACGTGAAAGTGTCCCACCAGCCCGTAGCGACCAGTGCCCAAAGGCGGGCGAGTCCAGCCCAGCCAGTCGCGCACGTTCGAGCGTAGGCCGTCCGCCCCGATCACCGCCCGGGCCCGCAGCTCCCCCCGCGAGGTCTCGACAGTAACTCCCCGCGGGTCGGTTCTGACGCCAGTGACCCGCACGCCGGTCCTGACGCCAGCCTTCTCGGCCAGGATGGCGTCGAGCCGCAGGCGGCGGACGCCGAAGCCGCAGCCGGAGCTAAATCGGCCCAGGGCGCTTCCGGCGCGGCCGGCCTCGCCGAGCCGGTAGCGAACTCCCGCCAGGGGTGGAAAGCCGGCCGCTCGCAGGTCCACGCCGAGATCCTGGAGGATGCGCGCACCGCTCGGCAGCAGGCCTTCGCCGCAGGGCTTGTCGCGGGGAAACTCGCTCGCCTCGAGAACGATGGCTCGCAGTCCGTGCCGGGGCAGCAAGAGGCCCAGCGCGGCTCCGACCGGACCGCCTCCGACGACGATCAGATCGGAGTCCATGGCCGCCCGAACGCTACCACGCGCCTCCTCGACCGGCCGTACGGCGATCGGGTCTATGTGGCAGCCTGTCAGCTGCTCCGACGCATCGCCGAGCACGCCCCATGCTTAGTGTTCATGGCACCGGTTACGAGAGGGCGGGCGAACGCGGACAACGACGCCGGGTCATCGTCGTTATTTTCCCGGCGGTTATGAGGCAGAGGTGCGCGCTGCTCCTACGGGGCGTCAACCTGGGAGCGCGCAACCGCCTCGGGATGGCGGACCTGCGCCGGGTTGTGAAGGAACTGGGCCACGACGATGCGATCACTTACCTGCAGAGTGGCAACGTCGTCCTGACGACTGATGCGACCCAGGTTGGAGAGTTGCTGGAGGAGGCACTCAGGCGGGAGCTGGGACTCAGCGTTCGCGTCTTTGTGCGCACAGCCGAAGAGCTACAACGAGTTATTGCGGCGAATCCTTTCCCCTCTCGTGTGAGCGCTACCAAGCTCCTGCACGTGGCCTTTCTCGACGAGCCGCCCGATCCGGCCGCCCTGGAGCGAATCGGCCTCAGGCATGGTGACGATCGGATCGCGCTGGGCGAGCGGGAGCTCTACCTGGACTACACGGTCAATGTGCACCAGTCGCCGCTCAGCCAGCCCCTGAGCCGACTCAAGCTGCCGATGACCATGCGCAACTGGGCAACAGTCACGGCCGTCACCAAGTTGGCGGCCAGCTGAAGGGCGCTACGAGTTGTAGGAGGCTACCAAGCCTCGGATGTAGTTAACGCGTTGCTCGATGTCGAGGACCTGCGCGGGGGAAGAGACCGGGATCTGGGTCGAGTGGAAGACACCCGGCCCCTGAACAGTCACCTGCACATATCCGGTGGTGCGTCGTTCCTTGATCAGCAGGAAGAGCAGGCCCAGCAGGCAGAAGATGAAGAAGATGACCGCCAGAACCACTGCGTAAGTGGGCATCGATTCGGTGGTGACGCTGTTGTTGGAGACGATCCAGGTTGTGCCGGCCAGGGGAAAGCTGCGGTTGGGTGTGATGATCCGGTGCTGGGTGCACGAGATGTCGCCCGCGGAGACGAGGATTGGCTCAGGGCGATCCGGCTCCAGCCAGTTGTTGGGTGGGGGCGGCTGGGTCACGGCAGCCCGCACCATAGCACCTCAGGCAGTCACCGTGAGAACACTGGGCGAAAGCCGCTCAGTCGGCGATCAGGCCGCCCACCCGTTTCGGCAGCAGCCGCCGGACCAGGCCCAGCGGCAAACCGACCACAGTGTCGCGGTCCCCGTCCAGCTCCGCGACGAACCCGGCCGCTCGGCCCTGAATCGCGTAGGCGCCCGCCTTGCCCAGCGGCTCGCCGCTGGTCACGTACTCCACGATCTCGGCCGAGCTGAGCGGCCGGAAGGTAACCCGGCTGCGAGCGTGGCCCCAGCGGATGGCGCCGCGGTCCTGCACGGCCACTGCCGTGATGACGTCATGCATGCGGCCGGAGAGGCGTCGCAGCATGGCGGCCCCATCGTCAGGATCGATCGGCTTGCCGAGGACTGTGCCGTCGACCACCACCACCGTGTCGGCGCCCAGCACCACCTCGCCCTCCGCGCCCGCCGCCTTCGCGCGCGCCAGCGACTCTGCGTACTCGGCCGGATCGCCGCCCGGATACGGCCACTCCCGCGCGCGGCTCAGGCCGACTTCGAAGTCGATCCCCGCCTCGCGCAGCAGCTGCGAGCGACGCGGGGAGGCCGAGGCTAGGACAAGCCGGCTTCTGGCGCTGCTCGCTTCCTCAACCCCTGGTTCAGCAGGAAGTGCACGGCGGCCGCCACCAGCATGCCGACGATGAAGGTGATGTCTCCCAGCGCCGGATTTGCGTTCGGGATCGGGCCCACGAACACGCCGTTGACATTCCAGAAGGGCAGCGAGACCACAAGGCCGGCAACCATTGCGACCAGCCCCTGCCATGGTCGCCGGGCGGTGTCGAAGAACTCGTATTCGGCGTAGTGGCCGCGGCGGATGAAGTAGTCGGTGATCACCACGCCCAGGAAGGGGCCTATCCAGTAGCTGATGAGCAGCAGGAAGCTCTCGTACTTGCTCCCCGGGCCCACCTGTGCCTGCAGCGCCACCCCGACGATGAAGCCGATCACGCCTGCGCCCACCGCCACGATGGCTCGCCGCTGGTGAAGGGTGAGCCTGATACCTAGCGTCAGGAAGGACATGGAGCCGCTGTAGATGTTGATGACGTTGGCCGAGACCGTGCCGAGAGCGATGCTGAGCAGAGCCAGGATCTGCAGCACGAAAGGCAGCGGTTTGATGAACTGGGCTGTCGGGATGTCATTGGGTCCCCACTTGGTCCCGGCCACAGTCACCAGGGCGGCCCCGACCAGTTCCAGCAGGACGCAGGAGACGAAGACGCCCAGCCCTGCCCAGAGTCCTGTCATGAACCGGTCGGTGCTGCGCGGCAGGTAGCGGGTGTAGTCCGAGGCGTAGGGGTTCCAGCCCACTGCGTAGCCGAAGGCCGCCGTGAAGGTGAGCGTGAACGCTCCGGTCTCGCCGAGCGGTCCCTGGATCTTGGCGTTGATGCCCTGGCCCAGATTCGCCTGGCTGAAGATGAGGATCGCCGAAACCACGAAGACGATGGTCAGAATCGGGAACGCGATCCGCTCGAAGCGGTGGACCAGGTTGTGACCAAGGAAAGCCACAGCCACCTGGGCCAGGACGATAATCAGGAAGGAGAGCCAGAAGGGGAGGTCGAACCAGTGCAGCACGGGGCCGAACAGCGTGCTGAGGGCGAACGCGCCGCTGACGCTGTTGACGATGAACCAGCCGACGTTGGCTGTGAACGTGTTCAGGCCGGCGGGGAGGAGGTTGCCCAGGAAGCCGAAAGCGCCGCGGGCCTGCACCATCTGGGGCACGCCGAACTTCGGTCCCCAGCTGGAGAGGATGGCGTGGGTAAGGGAGCCCAGCGCGGTCCCCAGGATGATGGCCACCGCGGCGTCGGCCAAGCCCATGCCGAAGAAGGCGACGGGAAGCACCCCGACGAACACAGTGGCGAACTCCATGTTCGGGGACACCCAGGTGGTGAACAGGTCGAAGGGGCGACCGTGGCGCTCAGAGTCGGCGATGTACTCGACGCCGCCCGGCTCGACCGCCATGACCTTCGTTCCGTACGTCCCTTCTCGGATAGGGACGCCGCTTATGTCCAACTGCTCGGTGGTGGCCATCCAGTTCTGCTCCCCTTACTCTGCTGTTCGGCTCCGGGCATGTTCCGGTGGCCCGGATAGTAACCGTTTGGCGCCGGACTTGCCCGGCCGGAATCGCGGCCACGGAAGACCTTGACCATTCGCGGCGGGCCGCAAGCCCAACGTCCTACCGGGGCGCTACAGTCCTGTAGATGCTTGACCTCCTCCTGCGGAGCGTAAGACTGCCCGGTGACGCCGAGCCGACCACTTTGGCCGTGCGGGACGGCCGCTGGAGTGAGCCGCAGGCGGAGGCCCGTGAGGTCATCGAGCTCGGCGGCCTGCTCGCCACGCCGCCGCTGGTCGAGGCCCACATCCATCTCGACGCCGTGCTCACGGTCGGGCAGCCGCGCCAGAACCTGAGCGGCTCACTGTTCGAAGGCATAGCCATCTGGGCGGAGCGGGTGAAGACCCTTACCAGGGAGGACGTGAAGGCCCGCGTCCTCCAGGTGCTGCGCTGGCAGCTGGCCAACGGTGTCCAGCACGTGCGCAGCCACGTCGACGTCTGCGATCCTCAGCTGACGGCGCTGCACGCCCTGGTCGAGCTGCGAGAGGAGATCGGCGACCAGATGGATCTGCAGCTGGTCGCCTTTCCCCAGCAGGGCATCCTCTCTTTCGAGGGCGGCCAGGAGCTCATGCGTAAGGCGGTCGACGCCGGAGCCGACGTCATAGGAGGGATCCCGCACTACGAGCTCACCCGCGAGCTGGGCGTCGAGTCTGTCAAGTTCGCCTTTCAGCTGGCGGCCGAGCACGGCCTGCGCGTCGACATTCACTGCGACGAGACTGACGACGACCACTCACGCTTCGTGGAGACCATGGCCGCCGAGACCATCCGGCTGGGCATGGCCGGCCGTGTCACGGCAAGCCACACAACCGCCATGCATTCCTACAACCAGGCCTACGCTCACCGGGTGGTCAACAACATCGCGCGTTCAGGCATGCACATGGTCACGAACCCGCTGGACAACTCGGTCCTCCAGGGGCGCTTCGACAGCTATCCGGTCCGGCGCGGGCATACCCGGGTCAAGGAGCTGCAGGCGGCCGGGGTGAATGTCTGCATAGGCCACGATTCGGTCATGGACCCCTGGTACCCGTTGGGCTACGGCGACCCACTGCAGGCGGCCTTTGTGCTGGCGCATTACGGCCACATGTCTGGCGCGGAGGAGATCCCCCGGCTGATCCAGATGGTGACCAGCGCTCCCGCTGCTGCCCTCGGCCTGGAGAGCTATGGCCTGGAGGTGGGAATGCCCGCCAACCTCGTTGTCTTCGAGGCGCCGAGTGAGTTTGACGCCATCCGGCTGGTGCCGCGCCGTCGACTGGTGTTGCGTCGCGGCCGAGTGGTGGCACGCACCGAGCCGCCGCGAACCTTCGTGACCTGGAACGGCGAGGAGGAATCCGTCGACTTCCTTCGCCGCGAGTCCAACTAATATCGCCGGCATGGAATTCGACAGTTTCAGCATCGGGCTCTTGTTGCTCAGACCGGATGCGCCGGTTCTTGACGCGCAGGCTGAGGACGAGCTGCAGGACGCGCACATGGACCACTTGGCCCGGCTGCACGAGGCAGGCCTCCTGCTGGCTGCGGGGCCGCTGCTTCCGCCTGACGCTGGGCCGAACCGCGGCCTGAGCATCTTGCGCCTGGAGGCGCAGCAGGCGCAGGAGGTGCTGGAGCGGGATCCGGCCGTGATCGGCGGCCGGTACTCTGTGCTGGTTCTGCCGTGGATGGTGCCGGCGGGGGCCGTCAGCTTTTCGCCAACCCGGTTCCCGCACTCGCTGGCGGAGGCCCGGGCCTCCTGAGCCGGCCGGCGCCAGCCGCTTGGACGGTACCCGACCGGCGGACCACGGCTACCATGCGCTGACGGTGAGCGAACCCTGGTCGATCAACTGGAAAGGAAGGCTGGAGAAGGTCTGGCTGGAGAGTCAAGCGCTGCGCGGCAATCCCCTTGGCGATCCGGCCACGCGTCCTGTCTGGGTTTACCTGCCGCCCGGGTATGACGACGAGCCCGAGCGTCGCTATCCCAGCGTCTACGTGATCCAGGGCATGACCGGCCAGGTCGACATGTGGGCCAACCGCGCGGCCTTCAGGCGCAGCTATCCGGAGCTAGCGGACCAGCTTTTCGCCGGCGGCGTGGCCCCGCCCTGCGTGCTCGTCTTCGTGGACGCCTGGACTTCGTACGGCGGCAGCCAGTTTCTCGACTCGCCCGGCACCGGGCGTTACCACACCTACCTCTGCGAGGAGGTGGTGGCCTGGATCGACGCCCACTACCGGACGCTGACCGCACGCGAGCACCGCGGCATCAGCGGCAAGTCCAGCGGCGGCTACGGCGCCCTGGTGACGCCGATGCTGCGACCCGACGTCTTCGGCGCTCTCGCCACCCATGCCGGCGACGCGCTGTTCGAGGTGTGCTACCAGCCGGAGTTCGCTGTGGTAGCGCGGGCGCTGCGCGACCACTACGAAGGCTCCTACGAGCGCTTCTGGCAGGCCTTCCGTCATCGGCCGGCCATGACCAAGGCCCATGATGCCGAGCTGATCAACACTTACTGCATGGCCGCTTGCTACTCGGCTGAGCCGTCAGGCGCGGTGACGCTGCCTTTCGACACGAGCACCGGCCGGCTCCGGCCAGAGGTCTGGGAGCGCTGGCTCGCCTGGGACCCGGTTCGGATGGCTTCCCGCCATGCGGGGGCGCTGCGCTCGTTGCACGGCATTTACATCGACGCCGGCCGGAGCGACGAGTTCAACCTCGATCTCGGCGCCGAAGCCTTTCGGCTCGAGCTGACCGCGCTAGGCGTGGCTGACGTTCGTTTCGAGCTGTTCGACGGTGGCCACAGCGCCATCGAATATCGCTACCCGCTGGCGCTCCGCTACCTGGCTGAGCGGCTCCAACCAGCTTAGGCCGCGATGGCCATGAGCAACCAGCTGGCCGAGCTGATCGTCGCCGATTCAGTCGCGTGGCGGGAGTGGCTCGCCGCCCATAACGGCGACCCGAAAGGAGTGTGGCTGGTTCTGGCCAGGAAGGGGACAACCGAGCCGACCAGCCTCAACTACGACCAGGCGCTCGAGGAAGCGCTCTGCCAGGGCTGGATCGACGGTCAGGCCCACCGCCGTGACGAGTCAACCTACTTGCAGCGCTTCACTCCTCGCCGAGCGCGCAGCGGGTGGTCGAGCCGCAACGTGGGCATCGTGGAGCGGTTGACGCGCGAGGGACGGATGCGTCCGGCGGGGCTGGCCGAAGTGCGCGAGCCAAAGCCGACGGGCGCTGGGCAGCCGCTTACGAAGGCCAGGCCAGCATCGAGGTGCCGAGCGACCTGGCCGCCGGCCTGGCAGCTGAGCCGCGCGCGCGAGCCATGTTCGAGATACTGACCAGCCAGAACCGCTACGCAATTCTGTACAGGCTTGGTGCGGCCAAGCGCGCTGATACGCGGGCGCGACGCCTTGAGCAGTACGTCGTCATGCTCGCTCGAGGTGAGACCATCTACCCCCAGAAGCGAAAGCTGACCGGCTGAAGCGCAAGCTCGGGCCCGCCCAGGCTCGGCGCCGGGCAGGTCAGACCGGCGGGACGCCATGCTTGCGGTCAAGCGGAGGCTCGAAGCGCGCCGAGTAGAAGGCAAATCGCTTGATCAACTGTTCGCGGAGGCGCTCGGGCTCAACCACGTCGTCGACCACCAGGTTGGAGGCCAGCTTGTAGAGGTCTACGTCCTGCCGGTATTCATCTTCCAGCTGCCGCCGCCGGGCTGTTCGCTCAGGCTCCTCCAGCTCCGCCAGCTTGTTGAAGAACACTGCGTTGATCGCCGGCTCGGGACCCATGACGGCGATCTGAGCCGAGGGCAGGGCGATCACGCAGTCGCTCTCGAAGGCGGGACCGGCCATTGCGTAGAGGCCGGCGCCGTAAGCCTTTCGCACTATCACTGAGATCTTGGGCACGCTGGCTTCGGACACGGCTGTGATCATCTTGGCCCCGTGCCGGATGATCCCGCGCTTCTCCACGTCAGTGCCGATCATGAAGCCTGGCACGTCGGTCAGGAACAGCAGCGGCAGGTTGAACGCGTCGCAGAGCCAGATGAAGCGGGCCGCTTTGTCAGCGCTGTCGCCGAAGAGCACGCCGCCTTTCTGCATGGGCTGGTTGGCGAGGATCCCGATAACCCTGCCGTCCAGGCGCGCGAAGGCTGTGATCAGCTCCTTCGCGAAGAGTTTCTTGATCACCAGCGTGCTGCCCTCATCCACCAGGGCCTCGATCACCTTGCGCATGTCGTAGCCGCGCTGCGGCTCCAGCGGGACCAGCTCTCCTATCGGTTTGGCAGCAGCGCGGGGCTCTCGCGACTCGATCGGGGGCGGGGCCAGAGTGTGGTTTTGGGGCAGGTAGGCGAAGTAGTCGCGCGCCAGCTGGATGGCCGCGGCGTCGTCGGGGACCAGAAAGTCGCCGCAGCCGCTCTCCGTGCAGTGCATGCGAGCGCCGCCCAGCTCCTCCAGCGAGACCCTCTCGCCGACGACGACTTGGACCATGCGCGGCGAGCCCAGGTACATGGAGGCATTGCCCTCGACCATGATCACCACGTCGCAGAAGGCAGGGATGTAGGCGCCGCCCGCTGCCGAGGGACCGAACAGAAGGCAGATCTGGGGCACCCGCCCTGAGAGGCGGACCTGGTTGTAGAAGATGCGGCCGGCGTGGCGGCGGCCCGGGAACATGTCCACCTGGTCGGTGATGCGGGCGCCCGCCGAGTCGACAAGGTAGAACAGCGGCAGCCGCAGACGCGCAGCCTGCTCCTGGATGCGAAGTATCTTCTCGACAGTCCGCGCCCCCCAGGAACCCGCCTTCACTGTGGGGTCGTTGGCCATGACCGCCACCTCCCGGCCCTGGATCCGGCCCAGGCCGGTGACCACGCCGTCGGCGGGCAGGTCCTGGGCGAGCGAGTTGGCGAAGAGACCGTCCTCCACCAGCGAGCCGGAGTCCAGGAGCAGGTCCAGGCGCTCTCGAACCGGCAGCTTGCCCTGTTCTTTCAGCTTGGGCAGGTACCGCTCGCCGCCGCGCAGTGCCTGCTCGCGCAGGCTCTGGTGCCGCTCCTTCAGATCGCGCTGCAAGTCAGCTCTCCTCAGCCCTGCCGAAGCGGGGCTCGCGCTTCTCCAAGAAGGCCTCTGCGCCCTCGCGGGCATCGTCGCTGAGGCTGACCAGCGTCAGCTGCGACTGCAGGTAGTCCAGGGCCGCTTTGAACTCCAGGTCCTGCTGGCGGTAGAAGGAGTCGCGGCCGAGCCGCAGCACCTCGGGCGATCGGTTGGCGAGCCGGCCGGCCATCTCGGTCACGGCGGCGTCCAGCTCCTCCAGCGTGGGCAGCACGCGGTTCACCAGACCCAGCTCGTGCAGCCTGCCGGCGCTCCAGCGCTCGCCGAGCAGCATCATCTCGAGCAGCGTCTTGCGGGGCAGGTTGCGCTGCAGGATGGCCTGGATCATCGCTGGCCAGACGCCCACGTTGATCTCGGGCGTGCCAAAGCTCGCGCGTTCGACAGCGAGCAGCAGATCGCAGCCGCAGGCGAGGCCGAAGCCGCCGGCGAGCGCGTGGCCGTTGATCCTGCCCAGCACAGGCTTGCCCAACTCCTGCAGGAGCAGGAAGACCTCCACGAACAGGCGCCGTTCGTGGTGCTGGAGCAGGGCCGGCCCCTCGGACTGGAACGCAGCCAGATCGGCCCCTGCACAGAATGCGCGGTCACCGGCGCCGGTGAGGACCATCACCCGGACCGCAGATGTCTCGCGGCACCACTCCAGCGCCTGGCGGAGGTCTCTTAGCATTGGCGCCGAGAGCGGGTTGCGCTGCTCGGGCCGGTTGAGCGTCACTGTGGCGACGTGCTCGCGCAACTCGACCAGCACGTTCTCGAGCGCAGGCCTCGGCGACACCCGCCTATGGTACGAACGGACCGGACCGGGCCCGAGACCGTGCGCGGGGGCGATCACTCCCTGGTGCTGGTCAGCGGTGCCCTCGCTGGGCGAGCGCCAGAGCGACCAGGGCAAAGGGGACCAGCAGCCAGAGCTGCAGCACTGTATACCTGCGGGCAGCGTCAGGACTCGTGTCCAGGCCGGCCTCCTCTCGCACTGTGCCGCGCCTGGCCAGGTCCAGGGCGTGGATCAGAAGCGGCAGGTAGTTCACGCCCCCCGACAGCAAGGCGAGGCCCAAGAGCAGCTGCCAGTTGAGCCAGTACTTGAGGAGCCGGATCCCCATCGCCACGCTCAGCACTCCCAGCGCCGCACAGAGGCCGGGCGCCGAGCCCGAACTCCCAGAGAATGACCCGGTCTCCGTGAAGCTGCTTGTCGATGGCGGCCAGTCGCCGTACGTTCAGCATCAGTTTGAGCCTAGTGTCCAGCGCCAGACGCAGGACACTGGTCGCCGATAGATTTCTTGAGCAGTGTTCCGTCCCAACCTGTACTGGCTGCTGGTCTTCGTGCCAGTCTCCTTGGCGATAGACCTGGCCCACGGGTCGCCGCTGCTCGTCTTCGTCACTTGCGCGATCGCCATCGTCCCGCTAGCCGGCCTGGTCGGTCGCAGTACCGGTTCGATCGCCGCGCATTCAGGACCGAGGGTCGGCGGGCTCTTGAACGCGACGTTCGGAAATCTGACCGAGATGATCATCGGCGTGCTCCTGGTTGCCGCGGGCGAGGTCGAGGTGGTCAAGGCCTCCCTCATCGGCTCCATCATCGGCAACCTGGTGCTGGTCTTGGGCGCCTCGCTGTTTATCGGCGGGCTCCGCCACAAGGAGCTGCGCTTTTCCGCTCGCAGCGCCGGCCTGCAGACCGCCAGCCTGCTGCTGGCAGTGCTCGCGCTGGTCATGCCTGCCATCTTCGTCAGCACCGACCGCACGACAGGCACGGAGAGGGAGATCGTCAGCGTAGTGGTGGCAGGTGTGCTGATCCTGCTCTATGTCGCCACGCTGATCTACACCCAGATCACCCACGCTCATCTGTTCCGTGCGGCGGAGGCCGATGAGGGCCCCGAGTGGGGCCGTCGCCAGGCGCTGCTCATCCTTCTGGCGTCGGGCGCGGTCGTGGGGCTGGAGTCCGAGCTGCTGGTAGTCAGCCTGGAGCCCACCATCGCCGCCGTCGGCTTCACCAAGGTCTTCGTCGGCATCTTCGTGGTCGCTGTCATCGGGAACGCGGCGGAACACGCCTCGGCGGTGGGCTTCGCCTGGAAAAACCAGGCCGATGTGACGATGGAGATAGTGTTCGGCTCGTCGGCCCAGATCGCCATGTTCGTCGCGCCGCTGCTGATCTTCGTGAGCCTGATCATCTCGCGCCCCATGGACTTCGTCTTCAGCCCCTTCGAGATCGCCGCCGTGGGGCTCTCCACGATCATCGTCGGCCTGATCTCACTCGACGGCCGCAGCAACTGGCTGGAGGGCCTGCAGCTGCTGGGCGCTTACGTGATCATGGCGATCTCCTTCTTCTTCGTCGGCAGCCCGCCGGCGCACTGAGCCCAGGCCGCCGAGCCGCCCGGCGCATCACCGAGCGGGAGGTTCGGCTTCCGTGGCTGGGTAGCATTCGAGCGGCCTTGCCGAAACTCAGCTCGCCGCCGGCTCAGCCTAGAGGTGCGGCCGAAAAGCCCGGCCGCACCTCTAGCGCCGAAGAGTCGATGCGCGAATACACGGCGAGGGTGCTCAGGCCTTGGTCGCCCCTGGTGGTCAGCAACCGCGCCCCCTTCGAACCTGGTCCGAAGGGCACCATGAAGAAGGGCTCTGGCGGCTTGGTCACGGCGCTGATCACGGTGGCCGAGGCGACGGGAGCCCCCTGGGTGGCGGCCGCACGCAGTCCCGCCGAGCGAGAGCTCGCCGGCCGCCAGCCCGCGGAAGGGCACGCGCCAGGCGGCAGCGAAATCCATTACGTGGTCACCCAGGAGGAGGCTTACCGCCGCTACTACTCGGTCATTGCCAACCCCCTGCTCTGGTTCCTGCAGCACTACCTCTGGGGGCTGATCCGGGAACCGGTGATCGACGCCGAGACCTGGTCCGCCTGGGACGACGGCTATGTGGCAGTCAACCAGGCGTTCGCCAAGAAGGTGGTGGAGGTCGCTCAGCGGGTGGAGAAGCCGCCGCTCATCCTGACCCAGGACTACCAGCTCTACCTAGCGCCCCAGCTGATCCGGGCGAAGCTGCCGCAGGCCGCGCTGCAGCAGTTCATCCATATCCCCTGGCCGACGCCCAACTACTGGAAGGTGCTGCCCAAGTCGATGCGGGACGCGATCTTCCAGGGCATTCTGGGCAACGACCTGATCGGCTTCCAGTCCAATCTGGACGTGCGCAACTTTCTCATGAGCTGCGAGGAGCTGATGGGCCTGCGGGTGGACCATCGTGAACGGGCGGTGCTCCATGCCGGCCGCGTCGTCTGGGCGCGCTCCTATCCGATCTCCATCGACGTGCCGGGGCTGGAAAGGCAGGCGGCCACCCTGGGGGTGGCCAAGGAGCGGGAAGCGATCCACCACGAACGCCCCGAGAAGCTCATAGTGCGCGTCGACCGCACCGACCCCTCCAAGAACGTCGTGCGCGGCTTTCTCGCTTACGAGCTCCTCTTGGAGCGTCATCCCGAGTGGCACGGTCGCGTGCAGTTCTATGCCTTCCTGCAGCCGTCGCGGCAGGACATCGACGCCTACCGCGATTACCTGCGCCAGATCAGGCGCACGGCCGCTCGAGTCAATGAGCGCTTTGGGGGCAAGAGCTGGCAGCCGATCCGGCTCGAGCTGGGCGAGAGCATGCGCAGGGCGCTGGCGCTCTACCAGGACTTCGACGTGTTGTTGGTCAATCCTATCTACGACGGTATGAACCTGGTCGCCAAGGAGGGCATGGTGCTGAGCGAGTTCGATGGCGCGCTGGTCCTCTCCGAGAATGCCGGCGCTCATGAGGAGCTCGGGCAGTGGGCGCTGACGGTCAATCCCTTCGACGTCGGGGATACGGCTGACGCATTGCACGCCGGCCTCAAGATGTCGCGGCGGGAGCGGGCGGAGCGGCGGAATGCCATCAAAGAGCAGGTAGCAACCAACGACATCGGTCGCTGGCTCAGCCTCCAGCTGCGCGATCTCCGGGACCTGGTTCCTCCGCCCAGAGAGCCAGGCGAGCGAGCAGCCGGCCCCAGTCGGCTGGCCGCTCCAGCACGAGATCGCAGGCTTGGAAGAGCTCCTCCGGGGCCTCAGGCGAGCGGATCCCGACGGCAAGGTGGGGAAGGCTCAGCCCGGAGGTGATCTCGAAGCAGCGCTGATCACCCGTGTCGTCGCCAGCGAAGATCACCGCCTCCGGCCTGTGCGCATCGATCTCCTCGCGGAGTGCCAGTCCCTTTTCAGCGCGGGCGGGCATCACCTCGATCACCAGCCGTCCCCGACGCCAGCGCAGGAGCGCGGGATCAGCCAAGCGGCGCACCAGGTCCTGCAGGTGCTCTCCCGCGGCCGGCGCCGCGCGGTGATGAACGCTCAGCGAGGCCGGCTTCCGGTCAAGCCGGCAGCCTGGGGGCAGTTCGGGCCAGAGAGCTTGCTCCAAGCGGCTCAGGGCCTCCAGCTCAGCCGCGTTTGGCTCGGCCAGTCCGTAGTCGCCGCGGAGGCTAAGTCCCGGCACCGGCAGGAAGCGCCTCAGGTCCCCGTTGGAGCGGCCGCTCAGGATCACGACCCGGCCCAGCCGCTGGGTCAATCGGCCTAGGGCGCTGAGCGATTCGGCCCACGGCAGAGCCTCAGCAGGATCGGAAACGATGTCGGCCAGGGTTCCGTCGTAGTCTGAAACGAGCAACAGTCGCTGGGCTGAGACTCCGGCTAGGGCGGACAGCAGGACGGTTTCGGCCGGGCCTGTCTCCGCTCGATCGTCTGGTTGCGCCACTTGAAACCGCTGACAAGGATAGAAAATGAGCATCGCCGGCACTGAGAGCTGGCGCGCGTGGTACGACCGCCACGAAGCGCGCCTGCGCGAGCGGCTTCTCGGCTCGCCTGCTGCCACCAGCGTGCTGACCACCGCACGCCGAGTCGGTGATGCCTTCGGCTACGAGCTGCGCCAGTCGCAGCGGGCAGTGCCGAGACGGGAGCCTCTCACCGACAGCCGGGGCCGCAGACTCCGGGCGAGTGCCGCCCAGGGCGGCGCGGTGGCCGCCTGGAATCAGCTCACGAATCCGGTGCTGCGCCCCTTTGAGACGGAGACGATCGCCTCGCCGCTGATCAAGCTGGCCATCGTCCTCATGGCGGCGGTGGTCGGCTTCATGAGCGGGTCGATGACGTTCATCAACTTCGCCTCCAGCCTGCCCGACGTTCACGGCATCACCACCCAGGCGCTGCCCGAGGACACGATCATCTATGCGGCCGATGGCACCCAGCTCGCTGACATCCACGAGCCGGGCTCCCAGCGCTACTACCAGACACTGCCGGCCATGGGCAGCCTCCTACCCAACGCAACTGTGGCCATCGAGGACGCCAACTACTACCAGGAGCAGGGCATAGACCCCACGGGCATCGCTCGGGCAGCCTGGATCGACTGGCGCCAGCATGGCGTGGTGCAGGGCGCCTCCACCATCACGCAGCAGCTGGTCAAGCTGAGGCTGACCGGCAACGAGCCGTCGATCGAGAGGAAGGCCAAGGAAGCAGTGCTGGCGGTCCAGCTGGACCACAGCTATTCCAAGCAGCAGATCCTGGAGCTGTACCTGAACACCATCCACTACAGCAATAACGCTCTGGGCGCGGCGGCGGCGGCCAAGCTGTACTTCCACAAGGAGACGAAGGACCTGGACCTGGCCCAGGCCTCGATGCTGGCGGGGATTCCCCAGAACCCGAACGTCAACGACCCCTTCAGGAACTGGGAGCAGGCGAAGTTCAGGCAGAGCCAGGTGCTGGATGCGATGGTCCGCAACAACCTGACCACGCGCGACGCCGCGGACCAGGCCTACAACGAGGATCTGACGCCGCCGAACCACATGTTCAGACCCACGGCGATGGTGCAGGGTCCGCCCGGCTTCACCAGCTGGGTGATCGGCCAGCTGATCCAGAGGTACGGCCGCGCCGCCACTTACGACGGGGGCCTGCGGGTGACGACGACCCTCAACCGAGCGCTGCAGGGTCAAGCGGAGCAGATTTCACTGGACAACGTGAACGCAAACCGCGACAAGAACATGACAGCCGGCGCCATGGCAGCCGTTGATCCCCGTTCGGGTGCCGTCGTGGCAATGGTGGGCGCCGCCGACCCGAACGGTCCCGGCCATGAGTACAACATGGCGGTCGTCCCCCGCAATCCGGGGTCATCGATGAAGATCTGGACCTACACAGCTGCCATCGAGAGCCAGAAGTTCAGCGTCACCACCCCAATCGCCGACACGGCGTTGACAGTGAAGGTGCCGGGTGGGGAGGACTACAAGCCGGAGAACTACGACCACCGCTCCCACGGCACCTGTGCGCTGCAGATGTGCATGGGCAACTCACTGAACGTTCCGGCGGTGAAGGTGGAACTCAGTGTGGGACTGGACAAGGTTGTCGACGTGGCGCGGCGAGCCGGTGCTGCCCCCGGTTACCCGCGGTCAGATGGAACGTATGACTACAAGGCGCCTGCCGACTCCTACCCGATAAGCACCACGCTGGGTGGGGCGTCAGAAACCGTTCTCTCACAGGCGAACGGCGCGGCCACCATCGCAGCCATGGGTGTCTTCCATCCGGCCTACGGCATCCAGACCGTGACGACGGCCGAGGGCAAGGCTGTCTTTCAGGCTGATCCGGCCAAGGACGCAAAGCAGGTGATCGATCCCCGAGTTGCGTTCATAGTGGCGACGATGATGTCTGACGACAACAACCGGGTACCCATCTTCCCGCGCGGAGTCCTCACCCTGCCCGACCGCCGCATCGCTGCCAAGACCGGGACCACTGAGACTTGGAAGGACGCCTGGACTGTCGGTTACGCGCCGAGCCTGGCGACCGCTTTCTGGTTCGGAAATACGAATTCCACTGTCATGCAGCAGGGCTTCGACGCCATCTTTGCCGCGGCGCCCGCCTTCCACAAATTCATGGCGGCCGGCCTTGACACGCTGAATGCGCCCAAGGACGAGTGGTACGGGCCGCCTCCTGGCTTGGACCAGCAGGGCGGTATCTACCTGATGCCCGGCACGAAACCGGGCATGACTCCACCCGCGCTGCCGGCCTGGGCGATCAGCTCCGGCACTCCGACCCCCAAGCCGACCCCGAAGAAACCGGGCGGCTGATCCCTCTGCCTGACACCTCAGGTCAGGCTATGTCAGAGCCGGTGGCTGGATGCGGCAGAACGGCGGCCGGCTGAGTGGGGAGCCGGCCCGGGGTGGAACGGCTTTCGCGAGGCCATCCCCGATTCCCGCCAACCCCCTGCCCACGGCGGGTGTGGTCAGTCAAGCCCCTCGCTTCGCACAGATCCTTGAGCTAGATCACCGTGCTCGCACTGATGGACGAACATGCCCGGCTGTTGCGTCTCCTACGGTCACCAGGCGAGCGGCCTAAACACTGGGTGTGATACAGTCAGACTCGACTAACTGCCGGAAGGCGCAAGCCAAAGTACGCGGGATTGGTCGAATGATTAACCGCGGAAAGGCGTCAAGCCCAGCGTCTTCTGAGGGGGGACTTGAATTGACTGAGATGATCTTGAGAACGCGGCGCCGATTGCTGTTCGCGGTTGTGGCTGCCCTCACAGTGGGCGGGGTGCTGGTCGGAGGCGCTTCCACGGCGCTGGCAGGTGTCCTTCTCGGTGTCGCTCCAACGTTCCCCGCAGCGATCACGGTCGGCGACGTCGGGCAGCCAGCATCCCTCCACATCAGATACGACCCAACTGTTCCCGATACGGGTAAGCAATTCACACTCGACACGATCACGCTGGTCCCAAGTTGCGGCTCGCTGAGCGTGACCTTCCCCGGCAATTGCCCGGCCGGATCTTACGACCCGGGCGTGTTTCAGCTAAGCACAACCGGCGTCGGCGCCGCCGGCACCACATGCGCGGGCATACCTTTTACGATCACCGTGAGCGACGCGGCTCAGGGCAAGTACACGTTCGTCCCGGCCTCGGCGGTCATTCTCGGTGCTGCGACCGGCTTCACTTGCGACATCAATTTCACCTTTGACGTGCTCAAGAGGCCCACGATTGACGTCGACCCCAGCACTCCGGGCATGCAAACCGGACAGATCGGTTTCGTCAATGGAGCTACCATCAGCGTTCCGCCCTTGACGGCAACCGCCCAGGGCACGGCCATAGTCACCATCAAGAGCACGGTGGGGATCGCGACCCAGGTCGCGCCGACTGCGATCACCATCCCTGCCTCCTTCCAGGACACGGCAACGCTGACTCCGGCCACTGGCGTGCCGGCGCCCACGGGGACGGTGACGTTCAACGTGTACGGCCCCAATAACGCGACGTGTACCGGGACGCCAGTGTTCATCCCCTCGACCAACACCGTCACCGGCGGCACGGCGCTCTCGGACCCGTTCACGCCGACCGTGGCCGGCACTTATCGGGTGATCGCCACCTACAGCGGCGATGCCAACTACGCCGCCTCAGCGTCGGCCTGCAATGCTCCAGGTGAAGCCGTGGCGGTCACTGCGCCGCCGCCGACGATCGGCGTGACCAAGTCCGCGAACCCGTCGAGCCGGATCGAGCCGGGCGGAACCTTCACCTTCACCGCGCAGGTGACCAACCCGAGCACAACCACCCCTGTCACCATCAACAGCCTGATCGACAACGTCTATGGTGACCTGGCCACCAGGCCAGGCAGCACCTGCGGAGCGCTTATCGGCGTCACCCTGGCACCGGGGGCGAGCAGCGCTACCTGCACGTTCACCGGAACGTTCACCGGCACCGCTGGAGCCTCCCAGACGGACACCATCACGGTTACTGGTTCAAACGCTGGCCTCCCCCCGGTCACCGCCACGGCGCAGGCCACGGTGACCATCACGACGGCCCCGCCGCAGATAGCTGTCACCAAGGTGGCGAGCCCGTTGACCCAGGTCGAGCCAGGTGGGACCTTCACCTTCACGGCGCAGGTCTCCAACCCCAGCACGCTGCAACCGGTCACGATCACCGGTCTCACCGACAACATCTACGGCAACCTGGCGACCAGACCGGGTAGCACCTGCGGAGCGCTGATTGGCGTCACCCTCGCACCGGGGGCGAGCAGCGCCCCCTGCACGTTCACCGGACCGTTCACGGGCAGGGCGGGGGCCTCTCAGACCGACACCATCACAGTGACCGGTACGAACCTGGGCACCACCGTCACCGCCACCGCGCAGGCCACCGTGACCCTCACACCGGCAGCGCCGGAGATAGCTGTCACGAAGGTGGCGAGCCCGTTGACCCAGGTCGAGCCAGGTGGGACCTTCACCTACACCGCGCAGGTGTCGAACCCGAGCACGCTTGAACCGGTCACGATCACCAGCCTGGTCGACAACATCTACGGTGATCTGGCGACGAGGCCGGGTAGCACCTGCGGAGCGCTGATCGGCGTCACCCTGGCACCGGGGGCGAGCAGCGCCCCCTGCACGTTCACCGGACCGTTCACGGGCAGGGCCGGGGACTCTCAGACCGACACCATCACAGTGACTGGCACGAACCTTGGCACCACTGTCACCGCCACCGCGGAGGCCACAGTGGCCCTCACCCCGGCCCCCGCGCAGATAGCTGTCACCAAGGTCGCGAGCCCGCCGACCCAGGTCGAGCCGGGCGGAAACTTCACCTTCACCGCCACGGTGTCCAACCCGAGCCCGTTTCAACCGGTCACTATCACTCGCCTGACCGACAACGTCTACGGCGACCTGGCAACGAGGCCGGGTAGCACCTGTGGGGTTCTGATCGGTATCACCCTGACACCAGGGGCGAGCGTCCAATGCTCCTTCACCGGAGGGTTCACCGGCAAGGCTGGGGACGCTCAGACCGACACCATCACCGTTGACGGCACGAACCTCGGCGCCACGGTCACCGCTACCGCGGATGCCACCGTGACCCTCACAGCGGCGCCCGCGCCGCCGCCTACGTTGCCCCCGACCGGCGGCGGCCCGGTGACCCCGCCGGCGCAAAGCCCCTCCCTCATTGCGGCGGCGGTGGCCGGGACGGCACTGGTCCAGCTCCTCGTCGGCCTGGCTTGGCTGCTGGGATTCCGTCGGTCTCGCCGGACCTCCTAGCCCCGGCCCGGGGGGGCCGACCGATCCGGTGACCGGCCGGCCCCACTCAACCGAACTTAGACGAGAGGGAGTTGAGATGGCGTGAAATCGCGGGGCCCTGGGTGCTTCGTGCCGCAATTCGGATCAGCATCACCTGGACAGGATTCAGCCCCCAGGCCGAGGCGCTGGGCGCCCGCGACGATGAGGCTAGGACCGCCCATCAAGGCTCAGACAACCGCTCTCGCCAGCGAATCGGCCGAATTACGCAAACCGGACGCTTAGCCCGAACTCGGCCTCACCGGTCGTCTTTCCCGAGGGGACGGCGCGCCGCCAGCCACTCTGACAAACCCTACGGGTAGCATTAGCCGTAGTCGAAGTCGCACTGCGCACGACCCCTGTCGAGCGGTGGCTTCAAACAAGGGAATGCAAAAGAACCGGATGGAGACCACAGACCGGCCCGGCAATTCCCCACGGGCGGCTGTCGATGCCACCAACATCCACCTGGACAAGCCGATCTACACCTTGAGCGTCGCCTCTGAGATCCTGGAGACCCATCCCCGAACTCTGATGATGTACGAGCATCTCGGCATGGTCCAACCCAAGCGAACGGTTACCAATCGCCGCCGCTACTCCCAACGAGACCTGATGAAGCTGCAGGCCATTCAGACGCTTACCCGCAAGCACGGGGTGAACCTGGCCGGCGTTCGTTACGTGCTGGCGCTGCTGAAGAAGCTGGAGACCAATGGCATCCAGCCGCCCGACGGCCTGAAAGAGATCGACGTCAGCCTCCTTGACGTTTAGCTTGCTGAGCCCGGAGCCGCTCTGGGCGATTCCGCTATGAACGCCGGCCGGAGGCGCACAGCCGTGGCGGCGGTGACAGGTGTCGTCGTAGCGGCAGTCCTTGGCGAGCTGGTTCGACCGCGTTCAGGGCGGACCGAGATGCTGGATTGGTCGGAAATCGAAGCGCTCGGTCTGCGCAAGCTGAAGGGCAGCGACCTGGACGCGACGGCCTTGGATCGGGTGGAAGCGCAGTACGCGGCGCTCGCTTCCCGCCTCGAGGGTCCGCTGCTCCACTACCTGGGCGGCCTCCCGCCGGGAACGCAGCTGCCGCACTTCCAGGCGCTCGATCGCCCGGCCTGGCTGCGCCTCAATCTGGCAGTGCTTCGCCGGGCCCTGGAACCGCTCCAGAGCTCGCTCTCGCTGCAGCGCTCCCACCTCAACGACCTGGGCCAGTACGGCATCAATCGCTACACAGCCGGCATACTCGCCTTCCTCGCCAAGCGCGTACTGGGCCAGTTCGATCCCCAGCTGTTGGGCCGCGAACCAGTGCAGCCGGCGCTGTACCTGGTCGAGACCAACATCGCTGCCTTCGAGCGCAAGGAAGACCTCCCCGGAGAGGAGTTGCGCAGCTGGATCATCCTCCACGAGCTCACTCACGCGTGGCAGTTCGCCGCCAATCCCTGGCTGGCGAGGCACCTGAACGCGGAGCTGGAGAGTGTACTCATGATGGCGGCCGACCGTCAGGTCGGCTGGCAGCGACTCCGGGCCCTGACAGTGGGCCTGCCGCGGCAGTGGGAGGCCATCCGCCGCTTACAGGCGATCATGACACTGGCCGAGGGTCACGGCAACCTGGTCATGAACGAGCTGGGCAGGCGCCTTCTACCCAGCTTCGAGCGCCTGGAGAAGGCCCACGCCAAACGCTCGCGGGAGCGGAGCGCGCTGGAGCAGCTGTTCTGGCGCATCACTGGCCTGGAGCTGAAGCTGCGTCAGTACGAAGTGGGTGAGGCCTTCTGCCGGCAGGTCGTCGAGCGCCACGGCGTGGCCGCCCTGAACCAGGCCTGGCAGCGTCCCGAGACGATGCCGCGACCGGATGAGTTCAAAGATCCCGAGCGCTGGTACCGGCGGGTGGTGGGCGGTCGCGCCCTGCCGGCCGGCCAGGCAGCCCGTCCGGTCAGTCCCTGAGCTCTTCTTCGGCAGTCTCGGCGCTGATTGGCAGCACCGCCACCGGCAGCTCGGAGATGTCAAAGTAGCGGACAGATTTGTTGAGACGCTTGGCGATGCCAATCTGAACCTTCACTCCCAGCGATAACCGCCCGAACACCCACACCTCGTCGCTCCTGGCGAGCAGGTTGTTCATGGCTTCACGTACAGCCGCTTTGGGCACCGTGTGGAGCAGGTAGTAGTCGAAGAGCATGAAGGGGCTGAGCGGCACCAGCCCTGAATCGAGGATGAATTTCTGCACGTGGTGGCGCCAGAAGAAGTTGCGGTTCGACATCGCGGCATAAACGAGCTTCTTCGGGTGCCGCAGAGTCTCCTCCGCCTGGTCCAAAGCGCTGGGCTTGGGCGTGGGGGCGAAAATCCGATCCAGGATGTCATCGGCGGCCTTGGCTGAGACGGCTTCCATATTGGCGACTTATCCTAGTGTCCCGCGCCACTAGCCGCCAGGGGGCCGGCGCCGACTAGGCGCGCGCGACCGGATAAACTCCTCCAGCTCCTGTTCGAGCTGGTGATGCTGGCGATCGGGTAGATAGGACAGCACCCTGGCGTGTTCCAGGAATTCGAGGTAAGCAGACTGCGTGTCCAGCTCCGGCCGGAACTTGAGCAGGCACGTTGCCCGCGAGGTGCTGAGCACGCGTCCGTGGCGCGGCAGGCTCAGGAGCTGATCACTGAGCGTGATGCCGGCCAGGCGCAGCACTGTGGCGGTCAGGCCGGTGGCCAGCGGCGGCAGTAGCGGAGCATGCAGCTTGCCTGCGCCGTCGAGCAGTTCGGAAAGGGGAACGGCGGTTGGGGGAGCAGCCCGCGAGGAGGTTCATGCTGCCTATCACGTTCGTCTCATGGGCCGCCCTGGGGTCTCGGTTGAAGGAGTCGACAGTGGTGGCAGTGTGCACGACCGTATCAATGCCGACCGCCCGTACGAGCTCGCCGATCACCGAATGGCGGATGTCCAGCCGGAGGAACTCACCCCCTGCCGAAGTCGTAGCTCGGCTCCTCGGGTCGATGCCGATGACCTCCGCCACGTCTGGGCTGCTCGCTCAGGCGCTGGGCCAGCCGGCCGCCCCACCAGCGCGCAACGCCAGTGACCAGAATCCGACGTCGCCTCGGCATGCTGGTGGACAGTATCAGCCGAGCGCGTGCACGCCGGGCAGCTCTCGGTAGAGGCCTGCGTAGTCGAGGCCGTAGCCGACGACAAAGCGGTCCGGGATGGTGAAGCCTGTGAAGTCGATCTGCACCGGCAATTCGCGCCGGGCCGGGCGATCCAGCAGCGCTACCAGTCGCAGGGAAGCCGGTTTGTGGCTCTTCAGCTCTTTCCGGATGACGTTGATGGTGCGGCCGGAATCGACTATGTCCTCGACCAGGAGGATGTCGCGGTCCCTCAGCGGTCCGTCGACCATGTGGGCGAGCTTGACGCGGCCCGAACTCTGGGAGCCGCTGCCGTAGCTCGAGGCCCGCACGAACTCCAGCTCCGCCGGGATGGAGAGGCTCCGCAGCAGGTCGGCCGCAAACACGGTGGCTCCCTTTAGGACCACCACCAGGACCAGCGGCTGCTCGCTGTCGGCATAAAGCTGAGAGATCTGCTGACCGAGCTGACGGACCCGCTTGGCGATGCGCCGGGCGGAGATCAGAGGCTTGCCACCATCCCCCACAGGCGGTGCCAGTTGAGCCAGACCAGCCTGCATAACCGCTGCCAAGTCTAGTGGTGGCCAAGCGGGGGGAGAGGTGCAACCGTAGCCCCGGCGGAACCCCCGCCGCGGCGCCCAGCGCTGGACTCGTAGCGGCTCAGGCCGCCGTCGTAGTTCAGGGCCCGGCCACCGTGATAGATGAGCGGTTCGCGGCCGCGGTGGGGAACGTGGCCATGGACAATCCGAGGGGTGGACATGCGGCGCAGCCAGTTCTGCAAGCGGAACTCCTGGCCGAGTACGTTCGGCCCTGATAGCACGTCCCATAGCAGGTCCTCCCGCTCGTTTTCGAGGAGCATCCGCCCGCAGCGATTGATCTCAGTGACGGGCTCAGCGCCACGGTCCTCCAGGAGGGCGTCGTAGCGGTCGGTTCCGGTGTGCTGGATGAGCGTGCCGTCGCTGAGCTTCATCAGCAGTGGGCGTTGGCGCAGCCAGTCCTGCAGCTGCTGGTCCTTGGCCAGCTCGTCCAAGTCGTGCGGCTGGCCGCCCCAGCTCAGCCAGTAAGTGCGGATGTCAGGCTGACGCAGCGCCCAGAGCAGCGCGACTTCATGGTTGCCCAAAAGCACGTCAGAGTTTGCCCGGTCGCGGGCGTAGCGGAGAGCGCCGACGCCGAACGGTCCCCTGTCGACCAGATCGCCCAGAAAGATGGTCCGCCAGTCGCAGTCTGGATAGGGCCGCACGGCTTTGAAGAGCCGCTCCAGGTCGCCGTGGACGTCGCCCACGATCAGCACGGGCAGATCGCTGGCGGCTTCGCGGTCGTTCACTTCGGGGATGGTACTGAGCGTGATAGCGATCCTCGGCGCTGCGGTGCCGGGGGGTCGAGGCTCGGGTAAACTTCCGGATGGCTTTAGGGGCGTAGCTCAGTCTGGTCAGAGCGTCGGTCTCCAAAACCGAATGCCGAGGGTTCGAATCCTTCCGCCCCTGCCAGCCATGCAGACGATGGGCCGCTAGCTCAACTGGTAGAGCGCCGTGCTGATAACGCGGAGGTACGTGGTTCGAGTCCACGGCGGCCCACCACGATTCCCGGTGCGCGAACACTCCCGGGCGGGATGCGAAAGACCGGCCTGATCGATTGGCGGTTCTCGACGCGGACCTCTGCGATCAGGCTCTGCATGAGGGTCTTGACCTGTGCGGCACTCGCCTCAGCCAGCACCGCCTCAATGTGAGAGCGCAGCTGGTCAAGATCGAGTGACGTCGGTGCCGGGGGCGGCTCTGATTCGATCAGGCCGACGAGCTCGGCGCGGTGCTGGCGCAGCTGTTCGTGTCTCAGGTTGAGCGCCGCGATCCGGGGAGCGCAGTGGCTTTCGGAAAGGCTGCCTGTCTCGAAAGCGACGAAGTAGCGGTTCAGTGCGTCCTCGGTTTTCTTGGACTCGATTTCGACGGCGGCAAGCTCTTCTCGATGTCGTGGTGCCCGGGAGAGGGCTCGCTGCCGCGCCTGCGCGATCCCCTGCTCGATCAGGTCTGTGCCGCGGAGGGTATCGAGCAGCGAGCGAACCACCGCCTGGTCCAAGTCGGGTGCGGGCAGGCGGTCGGCAGAGCAGACCTGGCGGCCATAGCGCAGCCGCGACTGGCAGGTGTAGTAGTGATAGCGGGCGCGCTTGCCGCGTGCTGAGGTGCCGGCGAAGTGGTTGCCGCAGCCACAGCAGCGGACCAAACCGGTGAGTAGGTAGTCGGAACTGTTGGAGGCCCGCTTAGAGGTGTCCTCGCCGCGCTGGGCAAGAATGGCCTGAACAGCAGTGAAGGTCGCGGCATCGACCAGAGCTGGGTGAGCCGTCGGATGGTGTTGGCCGCGGAAGTTGACCTCGCCGAGATAGGCGCGGTTGCAGAGCAGGGTGAGGATGGTCTTGTAGCTCCAGGGCCTGCCGCTGGCGGTTCGATAACCGCGCCGGTTGAGCCAGTCGGCAACGGCGTGGCTGCCCAGGCGCTTGTGCAGGTAGAGGTCGAAGATGACCGCTACCAAAGGCCCGCGCTCGGGGTGCAGTGCGAGCGCGCCGCTGCTGCTGTGAAGAAGGTAGCCAAAGGGAACGGCGCCGCCGTTCCAACCGCCCCTGGCCGCCTTCCGCTCCATGCCCGCGATCACGCGATCGATCAGGGTCGCCCGCTCGAACTCGGCGAAGACGCCGAGCATCTGCACCATCATTCGGCCGGCGGGAGTGGCGGTGTCGAAGGGCTCCGTAGCGGAGCGAAAGACGACGCCGACCTTGTCCAGCTCCTCCAGGATCTGGGCGAGTCCCCGTACGGAGCGGGCCAGGCGGTCGACGCGGTAGACGAGGAGGAGGTCGAAGCGACGAGCCCGAGCCTCAGCCAACGCGCGCTGCAACCCCGGCCGCTCCGTACTGCTGCCGGTCATCTGGTCGGTTCAGCGGCGGCTCAGCTCCCAGCCCTCTTGACTGCGGATGTAGGCCGACAAACGCTCGGCCTGGGCCTCCAGGGAGTAGGGCTGATGCTCCTCATCGGTCGAGATGCGGGTGTAGGTGGCGACGCGCATACCGGCTTGAGCGTAGGGCTGTTCGTTCAAGATGTCGATGTCCTTTACAGGGGCTACAGCAGCGGCAGCAGGAGCTCAGCCAGGGCAGAGACAGCAGCCTTTTGGTGCTCTTGCGAAAGCTCGACCAGCTCGGCTGGGAGCAGTCGCACCTCGCCGTGGGATTGCTCGCTGCTGACTGAAAGAGGGAGCGGATCGACCAAGGCCTTCAATCGGTACTGGTCGGTTTCCAGCCCGACCGAGCCTGTGCTTTGGGCACTTTCGGTCGTGTTCTTCACGGCCACGATCGCTCGATCAGCCATCCTGCTCTTCCCCGCTTGACTGGTCGGCAAAGAGAACCAGTCGGTTCTCGGCGGCGGCCGCTGCCCGGCTCGGCGAGCGCGGCAATACGATGCTCCCCCGCTGGCAGCACCGAGGCGGTGAGTAGGAATGCATACTCGGCGGCGAGGAGAGCCGCCAAGCTGGCGCGTTCGTCGGCAGAAGAGCCACACCTTTCTCCCCCGGCAGCCTGGAGTGAGCCGGTCGCGAGGAGGCAAAGGCGGGACCGAGCCCGAGGCCGTTGTCATGAGCGACGCGCCGGACGTGAGAGCGCAGCTCCTGGTCGAGCCGAACCTGAATGCGAAGCGTGGTCCTCACATCTCTTTAAATGCACATTGACCAAGCCGTTCTGGCGTCGTCCAGCCGACTTTCGACGTTCAGACGACGCTGGGCTCATCGTCGTCCGGAGCCGAGATCGAACTCGTCCGCCCAGACGACGGTCAGACGACGGTCAGACGACGGGCATACCAAGCCTGCTCGATCAGGCGTCCAAGGCGCTGGTCACGAGCGCCAGCCAGAAGTGCCGGACAGCATCCGTCAATTCACCACGGTCGCGGCCGCCGAACATCGGTCGGGACTACACAAATCTCAAACACAACTACTGGATGCTCAACAGGGGATGCTGCGGCCGACGGGACGGTTGGCTGGCACAGCAAGCACGGGATCTTAGGTGTCAGCGGCCACTATGACATGAGCGTCGCATGCGACGAGTCCGGCAAGCACACTAAGCTCAAGAGCTTCGCCCGACTCCACCCAGTAAAGCTCATCTGGGGGGCGACCACTACCAATTTGCCATGGTCGAGGGACTACCACGCCGATGCACTCAGCTCAACCAACCGAGCGGTCGCCTCCCCCGGAAAAGACTCAGAGCAGGGGGTGACAGACGACGCCTTCTCGGGTGACAAACGACGCCTCCGGCGGAACAAGTTAACGCCGCGGCAATCGACCGGCGCCGTAATAACCTAGGCCGCCACCAAAAATGCAGCCTAGACCTGCTCCTACAAAACGGGAGGGCCGGCGCTATCTCGAATGCAGGCGTGAAATAGTGCGATGCCGCCTGCTATGACCCCAGCACCTCGAAGGCGACCCCGAAGACACCGATATCCCAGATCACTGTCGTGTCGGAGTGCGGCCGCTCGGCCGCCCAGCGCTCCAGCACTGGATAGTTGCCACCATGGCTGGACAGGAGCACGAACCGCTGGACCCCGTGCCGGCGCAGTGAGCCGAGGTAGTTGTCGAGCAGGTCATGAGCAGATACGGCGGGATGGTGAGGCTGCCGGAAAAGGCCGTGTGATGCTCGGAGCAGGCGGGCCGGAGGACGGGCGCGACCAGCGCGTCACCCAGGCGGCGGGCCAGGCCTTCGGCGTAGGCCGCGCCGAGCAGTGCGTCGGTTGCCTCTGGCAGACGCGGCCCATGCTGCTCGGTGGACGCGGCGCAGATGACGGCGGCAGTCATGCCGTCCCGGATGGCTGCCTCGATCTCAGGCCAGCTCAGCCGCTCGATGAAGAGCTCTCGCATTCAGCGGAGCTTATCCGCTCCCCTCCGAGCGCGGAGCGAGCCGGAGAGGTCGAGCGGCCCAGCGTGGACTGTGATCGCCGCCGATACGCCTGAGTGCGCCGTTCATGCCCGATGCCTGTAGGCGCAGAATCCGGCCCACATCAGACATGAGCCTAAAGAGGTGAGGTTGAAGTGTTGTTAGAGCATCGGGGCAAGCGACCCCACATCCATCCGTCCGCCTACGTCGCCCCGACCGCCTCCATCTGCGGCGACGTGACCGTGGGCGAGAACACTTGCATTCTGTTCGGCGCCGTGATCAGCGCGGAGGGTGGGAGCGTCACCCTGGGTCGCGAGTGCGTGGTGATGGAGAACGCCGTCGTGCGTGCGGCTGCTGCCCATCCTGTGGTCGTCGGTGACCACGTCCTGATCGGTCCGGGCGCCTACCTCAGCGGCTGCTCCGTCGAGAGCGAGGTCTTCATAGCCACCAATGCATCGGTCTTCATAGCCACCAATGCATCGGTCTTCAATCACGCCCGGCTGGGCTCGCGCTCGGAGGTGCGGATCAATGCGATGGTCCATATCCGCACTGTTCTTCCGCCGGATACCACTGTGCCTATCGGCTGGGTCGCGATCGGCGATCCGGCTGAGCTTCTACCCCCGGGCGAGCACGACGCGATCTGGGAGCGGCTGCGCGCGCTCGACTTCCCGCGCACGGTGTGGGGCCTTGAGCGCGCGGCGCCGGGCGAGACGATCATGCCGCAGATGACGAACCGCTACACCCGCTCGCTGCGTGCGCATCTGGAAGATCGGCGTGCCGAACAAGAAGCTCACGAGTGAGCTACCGGCTCAGCTGCACTGCGGATGTACGATAGGTGTATGGGAAGAGTCCGGACCAACATCGAGCTCAACGACGGCTATGTTCAGGCGATCATGGACCGATTTAGTGTTCGAACCAAGACGGAGGCGGTGGACCTCGCGTTGCGGCACCTGGCCGGCCAACCGATGACGCGCGAGGAGGCGTTGGCGATGCGCGGAGCGCACGCCATTGCCGGACCTCCGACCGACACCGGGCCGCCCGCAGCGAGGTGATCCTGGCGGACACGTCTGCGTGGGTCGAGTACGACCGCGCGACGGGTAGCCCGGCAGACCAGCGCATGTCCGGCCTGATCGAGACCGAGGGCCCGATCGCTGTCACAGAGCCCGTCCTGATGGAGGTACTGGCCGGGGCCCGGACGGACAAGCTCGAGGCTGACCTGCGGCGCCTGATGCTGCGGTTCAAACTCCTCCGCTTCGACATCGCGGCCGACTTCGATGGCGCGGTGCGGATCTATCGGCGTTGCCGCGGCAGGGGCGTGACTCCCCGGGGAATTGTGGACTGCATGATCGCGTCTGTCGCGTGGCGTCATGGAGCCACACTGCTCGCCAATGACGCTGACCTGACCCGTGTTGCGCGCGTGGTCGGCATCGAGTTGGACCCGGCTTCCGGCTGAGCGACCTGACCAAACTCGCTCGGTCTGCGCGATCGGGTCCAGGCCGTTCCCTGTCGCCTGCTCGCGTCTCCCAAACCGCGCGGCCCGAACGCAGCTGGCAGACGAGCGCAGGCTAAACTGAACAGCCCACGAGATGTCCCGACGTTGGTGACTCATCGTGGGCTCATCTTCCGAGCAGGGTAGACGAGCTCGGCGGGTGGTCGACCGGCGTTGAGCCGGCCGGTGTGGGCACGCTCAAAGTTGTAGTACCGGAGGTA
>JAEKNQ010000017.1 GCA_016464825.1 Candidatus Dormiibacter inghamiae
GAGTCGGGCGCTCCAGGTGGATATTCACTCGACTGAGGGCTTGCCGGCGTCCGGTTCCGGCCGGGATGAACCCGGCCAATCGACCGTTCGACCAGCCCGCTAAAAAAGCAAGGGGAGGCAGGCCTCCCCTTCCAGAACCCCACCGGGTCGGTTCGAAAACTGCCGCTCTTCGCGGAGTCGGGCGCTCCAGGTGGATATCCACTCGACTGAGGGCTTGCCGACGTTGGGTTCCGGCCGGGATGAACCCGTCCTATCGACCGTTCGACCAGCCCGCTAAAAAAGCAAGGGGAGGCAAGCCTCCCCTTCCAGAACCCCACCGGGTCTGTACCGAGCCGCCGCTTCGGCCGGAGCCGCGGGCTTCAGGTGGATATCAATTCGATTCTGGCCTTGCCGACGTTGGGTTCCGGCCGGGATGAACCCGGCCTATCGACCGTTCGACCAGCCTCGCGATCTCCAGGAAACTGCGGCTTCGGGTGGGAACCGTGACCCGCAATGACCAGTGCGTACAATTCGTCGTCGATGTGACGCTCCCAGTCTCGATCTGACGCGCCTGCCGTTCTGAGCGGCACGTCTCGAATCAGCGCGTCCTTCGTCCAATTTCGGGAGCTCACCGATGATCACCGTCAAAGACCTTGCCCTGCGCGCCGGCGCCAGGCCCCTCTTGCAAGGCGCTTCGTTTCTCATCTCACCCGGCGACCGCATAGGCCTGGTCGGCCGCAACGGCGCCGGCAAGACCACGCTCGCCCGGGTCCTGGCCGGTCAGAGCCTGCCTGAGGCAGGGTCTGTCACCAGCACCGGCACCGTCGGCTATCTGCCGCAGGGGCCGGGCGAGGCGGATCAGACGATGACAGCCCGCGACCGCATCCTGTCCGGGCGCGGGCTGGACGGCGCTGTTCGCGATCTGCAGACAGCGCAGCTGGCCATGGCCGGCGCCGGCAGAGAACAGGTTCCATTGCTGGAGCGCTACTCCGACTTCGAGGATCGCTTTCAGGCGCTGGGCGGCTACGGGGCTGAGGCGGAGGCTGCCACCATCGCCGCCAGTCTGGCTCTTCCCGAACGGGTGCTGAATCTGCCCCTCGCGGCTCTCTCTGGCGGTCAGAGGCGCCGGATCGAGCTGGCTCGCATCCTCTTCAGCGGCGCTGACACACTGCTCCTTGACGAACCCACCAACCACCTCGACGCCGATTCCATAGCCTGGCTGCGAGACTTCCTGAAGGGCAATAAAGGGGGTTGGGTGGTGATCAGCCACGATGTCTCCCTGCTCGAGGCGACAGTCAATCGTGTCTTCCATCTGGACGCTGCCCGGACGCATTTGGATGTCTACAATGTCGGCTGGCGCGCCTACACCGAGCAGCGCGGGGCTGACGATCGCCGCCGAGTCCGCGAGCGGCAGAACGCCGAAAAGAAGGCCAGCGCGCTCCACGCCCAGGCCGACCGGATGCGCTACAAGGCGACCAAGGCCAGGGCGGCCCAGAATATGGACAGGCGCGCCGACCGCCTGCTCTCGGGCTTGGCAGAGGTGCGCCGCAGCGACCGGGTCGCCAAGCTCCGCTTTCCGGAGCCGGCGTCGTGCGGCCGGACGCCGCTCACGGCTCACGGTCTGAGCAAGTGCTTCGGCGACCTTCAGGTGCTGCGCGAAATCGAGCTGGTGGTGGAGCGCGCCTCCCGCACTGTGATCCTCGGCCTCAACGGCGCCGGCAAGACTACCCTGCTGCGGCTGCTGGCCGGTTTGGAGAAACCGGATGGGGGGCAGGTCAAGGGCGGTCACGGTCTGAAGCTGGGCTACTACGCCCAGGAGCATGAAATGCTTGATTCCAGGCGCAGCGTCCTGGCTAACATGCGGGCGGCTGCGCCAGAGCGGGAGCTGTCCCAGCTTCGAGGCATCCTGGGCTCCTTTCTGTTCTCCAACGACGCTGTGGAGCAGGAGGTGGGCACGCTGTCCGGCGGCGAGAAGACGCGGCTGGCTCTGGCGACCCTGGTCTCTTCCGGCGCCAACGTCCTCCTGCTCGACGAGCCGACCAACAACCTGGACCCCGCCAGTCGGGCCGAGATCCTGAAGGCGCTGGCGACTTACGGGGGGGCTGTGCTGCTGGTGACCCACGACGAGGGGGCTGTCGATGCGCTCCGTCCGGAGCGGGTTCTGATGCTGCCCGAGGGCAGTCTTGACTACTGGGATTCGAGCTTCAGCGAACTGGTCGCTCTGGCCTAGTTGCCCATGCTGATCATCCCCGCACTTGATCTCCGCGCCGGTGGGGTGGTGCGCCTCCTGCAGGGAGACTTCGCTCGGGAGACCGGGTATCCGACCGACGCTCTGGTTCTGGCGCAGCAGTACGCGGAGGCGGGTGCCCGCCGCCTTCATGTTGTGGACCTGGATGGAGCGCGCGGCTCAGGCGACAACCGGAAACTGATCGAGCGCCTCATCGGAACGCTGAACATCGAGGTCCAGGTGGCCGGCGGCATCCGCTCGTTGGAAAGCGCCAGCAGGTGGCTGGAGGCCGGGGCTGCCGCGGTGGTGCTGGGAACCGTGGCGGTCAAGGAGCCTGGGCGGCTGAACGAAGTCGCCGCCCAGCTGCCTGGCCGGGTCCTGGCCGCCCTGGATGCACGGACGGGACGTCCGGCGGTGACTGGGTGGTCCGAGCTGGCGGATCTCAGCCTGGCCGAGATGCTGGAGGGGTGGGCGGCGGCGCCGCTGGCCGGCGTCATAGTCACCAGCATTGACCGCGACGGCACCCTGGCCGGCCCGGATCTCGATCTGCTCGCTGAAGCGCGGCGCAGCGGCAGCCATCCGATCACTTATTCGGGCGGCATTTCCTCGGTGGGCGATGTGACGGCCGTCGCGGCGGCCGGAGCGGCTGGGGTCATCCTGGGCAAGTCGCTGCTTGAAGGACGCGTCGACCTCCGGGATGCCCTGCGCCGCTGCGCCTAGCGAGCCGGGCTCAGCCGTGTTCAGGAAGTGGCGCGAACGCCGCTTCAGAAGTAATCTGATGCTGTGCTGGAGGTGGTCGTCGGCCTGCTGGCCGCGCTGCTCATCTTGACAGGAGTCCTGGTGATGGCTGGGCCCAACCTAAGGCGCGGCCTGCAGTTCCGCCGGCACCTCCCGCGCCCGGGCCCGCTGCGGGCCAAGAAGCCGAGCGAGCCGGGGACGGAACTGCACCCGACCATGGCGAAAGCTCTGAAAGCGGCGGATCGAGCCGCGACACTGCTCGCCGACAACCGGCAGGAGCGCCAGGCTGCGGCATTGCGACAGGCTGCGCAGCGGGCGCTCGTGCGCGAAGCAGACGGGATCTATGCGCTGCAAGCGGTGCTGCGACGGATCCGCTCAGTGCAGCTCAGTGATAGCGATGACCAGCGCCTGTTCGCCGGTCTGGTGCGCCAGGCCACGGCCCACCTGAACGACCGCGCTGAGCAGTTGGAGCTCCTTCCCCGCCGCTAGACGCCTTTCGAGGTTTGGCGCGGCTTGTCGATGACCACGGCGGCGACGATGTGACGCGTCAGCTGAATGAGCTCGCTGCCGAAATTGACACAGGCATGGATCCTGGTGCCAAGGAGCTTCAGCGCCGAGCCCTATCAGTTCAGCCGCCGTCGTCGATCCCCGCCAGGCTCCGGCGCCAGCCGCCCGCCCCCTGAACGAAGGGCTGGGCCAGAGCGCGTTCAGCCTGCATCGTGTGGTTCAGGTCGTGAGCGGCATACTCATGCAGCAGGTTGCCCAGAGTGACGGGGCCGTACTCCTCATGCTGTGCTCGCCGGCCCAGATCCTCCTCGCGGACCTGGCCCAGCAGCCTCAGGGTCTCTCGCCGCAGCTCGGCAAACTGCTCGGCCAGCTGGCCGACATCACTGACCGACGCCGTCTCGAGGGCGGCGTCTGGGTCAAAGCGCTTCACCTGCGTCTCACTGGCAAGAAACCCCCGGATTCGACCGGAGAAAACTGACTCCGTCTGGACCAGGTGCCGAAGACATTCCGCAGCGGACCACTCGCCGGGCTTCGGTCGCCGCTGCAGCAGCTCGGCGGGCAGCGCTTCGCACAGCGCGCGCCAGCGTTCAGGCGTGGCCTGGAGCACGGCTTCGACCTGTCTGATCAGCTTCTCCATTGACTCGCAGCTCTCATGTCCCTTCCTCCAAACCAGCCGCGCGGCCACGTTCGACCATCACCTGCGCAAGCTTGCGCGACGCTTCGTCGATCATCTCGTCGCCCAGCATCACGGCGCCCCTGCCGTCGGCGTCAGTCGCCTGCCGGTAGGCCTCCACGATCTCCAGCGCCCGCCGGAAGTCGGCCAGGCACGGGGCGTAGACCTCGTTCAGAACTTCGATCTGGGCCGGGTTGAGCGCCCACTTGCCGTCGTAGCCGAGGGCAGCTGAGCGGACGGCGAACCGGCGCAGGCCGGCCAGGTCGCGAACCTGTACGTAAGGCCCGTCGATGGCCTGCAGGCGGTGGGCGCGGGCGGCAACCAGCAGCGTGGCGTGGAAATGGTGCCAGAAGTCGCCTGGATAGTCCTCGCGCAGGTCGCCCGATCGCAAGGACGGCAGACGAAGGTCGGCGGCCAGGTCCACAGGGCCGAAGATCAGGGTCTCGGTGCGGTCGCTGGCCGCCGCTATCCGGCTGGCGTTCTCCAGACCGCGCGCGGTCTCGAGCTGGAGTTCCAGGCCGATCCGCCGGTTGAGGCCGAGCTTCGCCTCCAGCTGATGCAGCAGGTGATGGACGAAGTGGACGTGGTCCTGATCCTCGACCTTTGGGATGACCAGGCAGTCCAGCCGCTCTCCCGCACCCTCCACGACGTGGCGGATGTCGTCGCCGCACCACCTGGTGGTGACGTCGTTGACGCGAACGCCGCGCACCTTTGACTCGAATGCGTACTGGTTCAGAGCCGACACCACCAGCTCACGCGCTTCTTCCTTGGCCCTGGGCGCGACGGCGTCCTCCAGGTCCAGGAAGATCATGTCCGCCGCCGACTGGTCGGCCTTGGCGTGAAAGCGCCGGTTGCTGCCAGGCACTGCAAGGCAGGAGCGCCGGCCGCGGCGCTGGCTAGCGGGCGGCAGCTGAGCGCCTCTCGATGTAGGCCTTGAGTGAGCTCAGCGCCTCTCGCAGGTTGGTTTCCAGCTGTGACTTGAAGACACCACCGGCGAATCGAAGCAGGCCGGAGAGCTGGGCATCCATCTCGAAACGCAGCAGCGTGCCCACACCGCTCTTTCGGTAGCTGTAGGCGAAGCTGCCCTTGACGGGTCCTTCCACGATGGGGCCCGCGCACAGCTCCGGCGGCCGCCAGGTTTGGTTCTGCAGAACCAGGGACTGTTCACCACCGCCGATGGTCAGCTCGAAGCGGATGAGCGCGCCGGAGCCGGCCGGCTTGCCGTCAACGGTCGCGGCGCGCATCCGGCCCTGCGACCACTCAGTCGTCGCTGCCAGGTCCTCCTGCACCACGTGCCAGACCTCCTCCCGAGGCGCGCGGATCTCGATCTCCTCACTCACGCGGGGCATTGCCTGATTATCAAGCAACCAGCCGTGCCCTTCCCTCGTCGCTCCGGCCGAAGAGACCACCCCTCGCCCGGCAAGAAGAAAATTAGGCTGGAGGCCGCCCGGTCGCCGGGAGCGCAGGGAGCGGCGGGGGTGAGGGGGGCGGAACCGTCGCCACAAAGGCGCAGGTGATCCGCTCGGCGTCCAGCGTGACGCTCACGGAACCGCTGGCCGAGGTGGGAGTCACGCTGCCCGCGACCGTGCCGCCGATCACCGGACTGGAGCTTCCCGTGACGTAGGAGGGGAAGCCGGCCACGGAGCCGCCAGCCGCTGTGGCCGTATATGACTTGGCCGACCACGAGCCAGCCTTTCCGGGCGTCACTTGAAATGCGGCGGCTGCCAGTCCGGACCGGCGCCCGTGGCCGGGCTCTGTGTGTCCAGAGTGTGGACCAATGGCTGCCAAGTCCTTCCGCCGTCGCTCGAGGCGGTCACCCACATCTCTATATCGGCGGGTCGATTGCGCTCCAGTCGACGCCGCCGTCAACTGTTCGGTAGAGGTGCACCTGGGATCCATTTGGATAGGCTCCCGCCGGAGTGCGGCCGGCGCACCAAGCTGTGCTGGCGCTGACAGGGGTCACATCCAGGCAGGGTGCGCCGGGTGGCATTTTCCTGCGGTTCCAGGTGCGGCCCGAATCGGCTGTCGTGTACATGTCAGGGCCCACCACCAGCCAGCCGTTGCGGGCTTCACTGAAGTGCGGCGGGTGCCAGTCCGCCGCGTCTGAGCTCGGTGTCTCCGGGATATGCACTGCTGGCTGCCAGGTCCGTCCGCCGTCGCTCGAGGCACCCACCCAGATCTCCACACCGTGGGGAACCTGACCGCTCACGGAGGAGCCTTCAAGGATCAGCGCCGCCCAGCCGCCCGGCGAGACAATCGCCTGGACGAGGAGCACGTCGCCGCCAGCGGGGAGCTCCAGATTCGCCGGCTGCCAGGAGTCACCGCCATCATGGCTGGCGTAGAGTTGGCTGCCGACCTGGACCCAGCCGTCCTTGGCGCTGGCGAAAACGGGCGGTCGGGAAGGCGGTCCCGGCAGCCCGTTCAACGCTGCATTCGGGAATCGCTGCCAGTGCTGGCCGAGGTCGGCTGTGCGATACAGCTCGAAGTTGGGAGCACCGGCCGGGGAGGCCTGCGTCGCCCACTGAGTAAGCCAGGCATGCTGGGCGTCAACGAACTCGACACCCGTGTAACCGCTCACGAGGCTGGGCAGAGGGACTGGCTGCCAGGAGCGACCGCCATCTTCAGTTTGCAGCACGCGTACTCCCCCAGCCTCACCGTAGATCGGAAGGACACCCCTGCGGCTGTCGAAGAACCTCAGCCCCGCGGCATGGCCTCCGGAAACCAGGAAGACTCTCTGCCAATGCCGACCGGCATCTCGCGTGTGGAAGAGAGTGCTGTGGTTTAGGCCGTCGTTGAAGACAAGCCAACCTTCAGCGGCCGAAAGCCATAGCATGTCGGCGGGCAGGTAGAAGTGACCGCTCGGAGTCGCCGCCGGCGCCGGCTCGGCCGGCCGCACAAAGGGCCGGAGGTAGACGATGCCGCCAACCAGCGCCAGCGCGAGGCCGATGGCAATCAGGCCGAGGGCCCGACGGCTGCGGCCCTGACTGACGCCCTCGAAGTCGTCCACGGCGTCCAAGATGCTAGCTCAGGGCCGCCCGTCGTGGCGCCGTTAGACTGAACAGCCCACGAGATGTCCCGACGTTGGTGACTCATCGTGGGCTCATCTTCCGAGCAGGGTAGACGAGCTCGGCGGGTGGTCGACCGGCGTTGAGCCGGCCGGTGTGGGCACGCTCAAAGTTGTAGTACCGGAGGTA
>JAEKNQ010000004.1 GCA_016464825.1 Candidatus Dormiibacter inghamiae
CCGCAGCCGCTCCTACCTGGTCAGCGCCCGCAACCACGGCATCCAAGCCATCGACGCCATCCACAACGCCCTCACCGGCAACCCCTGGCTCCCCACAGTCTCAACGGCCTGACATCACAGCCCAACCCGTGAATGGACACGCCTGCCGCGCCTGTCACTCACACCATCAACCTTAAACGCTGACGCTGCGTGCAGTTCCGGTAGCGCCGGCGCATCTGGAGGTTTCCGACCGGGCAGGTCCTCCTGTAAACCATCTCCTGAGGCGGGACACCGACGCGCCGCCTGTGCCCCCAACAGACCCTCTGATGCGATGTATCACAGCGCCGGTAGCCCGGGCTCTATCGATTGAACCTCCGATGATGATCCAGTCGCTGACGCTTGGCCGGCGCGGCCCTTGAGGACTTCATTGGTAATACTACGGACAGCACGAAGATCGGACACTCTAAGAATTGGAAGGCAACCGATGGCTGAGCGCAAGGTGTTTCACGACAGTGTAGTTCCGATTCCGGTTCAATCCGGACCCGCACCAAACGGGCTAATGGTCCAAACAGTGGACCCCGAACATCGAGACGAGAAGATGACGCTGCACTTCTCGCTCGCCCTGCCGAGCGAAGCTGCGGCCGACCTCGAAGCACGAGTAGCGAGAGGCGAGACCGTCTCGCCAGACGCGCTCAGCGAGTACGGCGCACCCAAGGCGGACGCCGATGCATTGACTGCGTGGCTGAAGTCGAAGGGCTTCGAGATCGAGAGGGTTTCGGCAGACAATACGAGCATCTACGCCAACGCTCCCGTCACACAGATCGAAAAAAATCTCCAGGTGCAGATGGTGCGCGTGAATCGAGGGGGCTTCACTTACACGGCTGCCCGCAACGCGCCCAGCCTGCCGGTATCGGTCGGTGAGGCGGTGCAGGCAATCAGCGGCCTGCAACCATTCCAGCAGGCTCACAAGCACAGCAAGCGACGAGCGCCACGCGACTCGAACCGCAGCGCACTCGGAGTCGCTGATCACACGATGCCGGGTCCGTCGCCGAGTATCTCGAACTCAGCACCCTACCTTCCGAGCGAGATACTCAAGGCCTACAACGCCGATGGGCTGGGCCTGGACGGCAGCGGGCAGACAATCGCGATCTTGATTGACACCTTCCCGACCGATGCGGACATGCAGGCCTTCTGGAAACAGAACAACCTACCGGTGACGCTCTCCCAAATCGAGAAAATCAACGTCTCAGGCGGCCAGCTCCCACCACCTGAGGGTGAGGAAACGCTCGACACCCAGTGGACGAGCGGAATAGCGCCGGGCGCGACCATCCGTATCTACGCTACCGGCTCGCTGGCATTCACCGCACTCGATCGTGCCCTCGACAGGATCATCGACGACATCCCCACCCATCCAGGGATGCGGCAGTTGTCGATCAGCCTCGGCCTCGGTGAGACGTTCCTCAATGGGCCTGGGGGCGAGGTTGCCATCGAGCACCAGAAGTTCCTGAAACTCGCCGCCGCGGGGGTCAATGTCTTCATCTCGACCGGCGACGCGGGATCCAACCCCGACGAGACCGGTCACAGCGCGACGGGACCAACGCAAGCCGAATATCAGTCCACCGATCCGTGCGTCATCGCAGTCGGCGGCACGACTCTGAAGCTTGCGTCCGACGGCACGGTCACAAGTGAGGTTGGCTGGTCGAGCGGGGGCGGCGGGAAGAGCATCTACTTCCCACGCCCATCATGGCAAACCGGATCGGGTGTGACCGGCCTCCGCAGGCTCGTCCCGGACGTCAGCGCCACCGCCGACCCAGACGAGGGTGGCTTCGTACTCCTGCACGGTCACGTCCAGCAGATCGGCGGCACCAGCTGGAGCGCACCGGTATGGGCCGGATTCTGCGCACTCATCAACTCGGCCCGCGTCAGTGCCAACAAGCCGCCACTACCGTTCCTGAACCCGCTGATCTACCCACTGGCAACGTCGTGCTTCCGGGACATCGAATCAGGCAGCAATGGGGTCTTCCACGCGACCCACGGGTACGACCTGGTGACCGGACTCGGCGTGCCGAACATGTACGAGCTCGTCAAAGCGCTGTCGTAAGAAAGGCAACGACGAGTGCTGTGACGGCCGAGCAGAGGGCCAAGACTGACGCGGGTTCAGCTGGCCTTGCGGCCGTCGGCCGAGAAATTTTGTGCGGAGCTTTACGGCGTGCTGCGGGCTGTCGCAGGGTGCCACATGGCCACAATCGTTTGCCGGTGACCGGGTCGGTGCCGGCAGAGACCCGGACCAGCCAGGCGTTCCCGCGCTGGACGATGCTGCCTCGTTCACGTCTCTTCTCAATGATCGGCAAGCTACTGGTGAACATCGCCGTGAACATGCAGCCGGCAGATTCAGCCAGTGGAAGCATTCGCCTCGACGAGTTCGGCGAATATCTCGGAGGGCGTCTTCCAGTTATGAATCTTACGGGGTCGGCCATTGATTTCGCTAGCCACCATCGCCAGATAGTTGGGATCGGAGGTG